>NZ_JAAAMH010000049.1 GCF_024105655.1 Aliihoeflea sp. 40Bstr573 | reverse complement strand
AAGCGGACCGATCAGCGCCCATTCCTCGTCCGTCAAACCAATCCGTTCGCCCAAGGCTGCCTCCAAATGGAAGCCTTGAATCAAAACCAGATTCCGCAGTCAACCTTTGTCCACGAACGCTAGTTCACGGCGGTGCCGGCGGACCCGCCGGTCTCCTTTGGGTGCGGCAGGGAATAACGGGCATCGAGCGGCGCGCCAAATCGGATATGGAAGCCGAGGCCCGCGTGCGCGAAACGGTGCTGACCTCGGTGCAGGGTGAGGTCGAGGCGATTACCGGGGGACGCCGGATCGCGCTGATCCTCGAAGCCTGCAAAAGGGAACTGGACAAGTACGTCACCCCGACAGGCAGACCCAAAAGCGGCAGCATCTATCTGGCCGTTACCGATCGCGTCAGAACCCTGTCGGAAAAAGCGGATGAACTGAAGTCGGATGTCGATGAACTGCGCGAGGCGCTCGACTTGCGCCGATCCAAGGCGGCGCGACTTTCCGAATTGGAACGCCCCGAGGACGTCGAGATGCGTCGCCGCGCCTGGGGCGAGGCGCAGGCAGCATTCGACGCGGCGAAATTGCATGAGGAAAAGCTTGGCATTGCCGAAAGCCAAGCCGTCTATGCTCGGGAAAAGCGTGATGCGGCGAAGGCGGCGCTCGATCTGCACGACACTCTCCTGTCTCGCCAATCCGCGCTGAGTACGGCAAATGACACCGCGCGCACCAGACGCGACACGGCGATGGCAGAAAGGCAAAAGGCCTTGGCGCTCGAAGCTTCGGCTGACGAAGCACTGCAGGCAGCGGAGACCGCACAAGACGTGGCGCAGGATTTGCTGCGCCGCCTTAACCGTTCCTTCGAAGCCAGTCAGGCCGCGGATAAGCTCCGCGAGTTGCGCACTTCTCTCGCAACAGCGGAGGAGACGCGCAGAGAGGTTGAGGCCGGCGAGGCGGAATTGCGGGCCCTTCAACTGCCTGAGGGAACCGTCCGCGCAGCGCACGACCTCGACGTCGAGATTGCCGGTTTGAAGGCGGCTGCTCAGAATGCCTCGACCGTCGCCATTGATTATACTGAAGGCCCAGATGGCAGCGTCAGCGTTGACGGCGACCCTCTTAGTAATGGTGAACGGCGGCCGATCTCTGGTGCCACCATCATTGCGATTGCCGGGATCGGTCGGCTGACGGTCGAGGTTCCCGCATCTGGTGCTGCGACAAGACTGGCAGAAGCGATATCGCGTCGCACCGCGTTCCTCCAGCGTCTGGACGTGGCGTCCATGGCAGAAATCCACGCGCGTGACGCTGCCTTTCTGAGGCGTAGCACCGAGATCGAAATTGAGCGGCGGACACTGGCCTTTCTGGCTCCGAACGGAATGGCTGCACTTTCCGACGAGATCATGAAACTGGAAACCCGGGTCGCGTCGGTCGAAACGGTCGAGGGCGACCGCGACACCGCGCGCGCTCAAACCGAATTGGCAAACGCGCGACTTGAGGAGGTTCGGGCCTCGGCGTGGAAAGCGCGCCCGGCGCGCAAGGCCGCCGACGAGTCGCTCATCGAAGCTGAAAGGGCTCTCGCGGCCGTCGCCGGCGAACTGGTAGACATCGAAAACCGGCTCGGCCCGGTCGAGATGCGTGAGGGGGAGGGCGCGCGACTGCGTGCTGCGTATGAAGCAGCGAACGCCGATTTGCACGCCAAGGAAGCCGCACTTGCGGATTCAAACGCGAAGAAGCCGGACATGGCGAACGTGGAGGCAACACTTGCGCGCACGCGATCCGTCGTCGAGGCCGCTACACGCGAAAGTCAGCAGCTGCATGTGGAACTGGCCGGCTTGAACGCGCGCATCGACGCGCGCGCTCAGGAAGCCGTCGAGGAAGAGCTTGCGGAGGTTAGCGGGACGTTGGCAACAGCCAAGATCGAGGTCGCCCGCGTCGAGCGGGAGGTCTTTGCGCTAACCCGACTGCGCGATACGCTGGAAGAGGCCCGCCAGTCCGCACGCGAACATTATTTCGAGCCGATCATGCGCGAATTGAAACCTCTCCTCACTTTGCTGTTCGAAGACGCCGAAATCGACTTCGACGATGAGACGCTTTTGCCGCGGAGCATCCGGCGCAAGGGCCAGACCGAGGAAATTGAGCGATTAAGCGGCGGCATGCGCGAACAACTTGCGGTTCTGACTCGGCTCGCTTTTGCCCGGCTGCTTGCGCGAGATGGCCGTCCGACGCCCGTCATCCTGGACGACGCCTTGGTCTATTCCGACGACGATCGTATTGAGCGCATGTTCGATGCCTTGCATCGGCAGGCCCGCGACCAGCAGATCATCGTCTTCTCATGCCGGCAGCGGGCTTTTTCCGCCTTAGGTGGCAACGCGCTGAATATCACCGATTGGGTTCCCCGCACTGCATAACGGCTTTAATGGCGTCAACATGCAGGACTGAGGGTTCAACTAGGCAATTCCGCCAACTGAAAAGGGCAAGAGCGCGATAAACCCGTAAATGGTCTGGCAATAGCAATAATCTTCGCGCCGGACATATCTAGTTTGAAAGCCGAGCTACCTTTGGAGGCATGAACTTGGCCGCGCAAAACGGCCGGCTTGCTCCTCTATGACGCGGGAACGCATGCCGTTGGCGACGTGTTAGGCTGAAAAAGAAAAGCCCCGGCTCGGAAGTCGGGGCTGTCAACCTCTTTGGCTTGATTTCGCCGGCACAGGTTCGCCACCTTTCAGTGGACTTGAGGCGCACTACGGAATTACCCGCAAGCGCGATCGACGTGAATATGATGCGCTACAGATGTTCCGTCAAGTGATCCAATCCAAGTCCGTACAAGATGCATGCACGGACCTTCTGAAATTCCGTCGCCGCGAGGATGATCTTCAGATATTTGCGCTTGCCGGATATCGGATCGCGCCCGGTATAAGGCATCGACAATCTCCTGAATGCCACCGTGGCAATCATGTCGGCCTTCGCGAATTTGAACGTGCCTTCGTATGGCTTGGGAGCCTCGAACGGCAGTTCGATCTTGCACTGATATCGCAGGCCCGATCGGGGTGGAGATTGGCTTAGGGGTACGACCGCACATAAACCGTCCCGATACGGCAATCGTGGTGACACGATGACTACAAGCCGCTCTTTAACCATTTCCGGCTCACGAAATCCGGTGCGATAGTCGCAGATGAGCACCTGACCAGGCACTGGTGGATATTGAATGCCTTTCGCGCCAGCCAAGCCTTCGAATCCCTGTCGGTTGTCTCACAACCTCTAGGTCGCGAGGACGCAGAAATCCAGCCCG
Source organism: Aliihoeflea sp. 40Bstr573 (assembly GCF_024105655.1). Taxonomy (GTDB): domain Bacteria; phylum Pseudomonadota; class Alphaproteobacteria; order Rhizobiales; family Rhizobiaceae; genus Aliihoeflea. Next base: position 784 of record NZ_JAAAMH010000049.1, on the reverse strand, counting down.
CGAAGCTTTGCCTTGTGATTCCACGAGACGCAGGATTTGCAGAGGATTCCGCTAAGTCCTTCTGACAGCGCTCGGGGCATAGAAGAGCCGTCGATCGACAGCAATGCGCTTCTAATCCTGCAGGCTAATCCCGATCTGCATGCGCCGATCCGCAACATTGGACGAAACAAAGGGATAGCCGCTGTTGTCACGTGCATCTGTGGCATGCAGCATCGCTACATGACGGACATCGCACTTCATCTCGCTCCAGCAGGCTTGTCGTACGCGCTCATGCCGGAGCCATTCGATGAGGCTCGCGAGCATCTCATTAGCGTTGAGTTCCGATCATGGCCGAGCGGGGAGCTTGGTCAGCACCGGACGCCGCGCGAGTTGTTCGAGCGGTCTTTGGCCTACGACCTGCTGACTGATGTTACCCAGATATTCAACGTCGACACGGCTGTCCTGACGGTCGAGGAGGGTACTGACGGTCGACTTGTCGGAGCTTGCGAACTCGCGCTTCACCATGCTGATGTTGCAGTCGTCGTTCGTCCGCCTCATCCCGCCGGCCCTGCTGAACTTGCCCGAGAGTGGTTTGCCGAAACCGTTCGGGCCTGGCCGCCGATGCCTTAACACCTCCGGAATCAGCTTTTTTCGACCGGCCGGGTTGCCGGCCGACGCGGGGTCGGAACAAGAACTGTTCCCACAGACACGTTAAGACCGAACGAAGCACGAACGCGCGTGATAGATCTGTAGATGAAGCTTCCCTGGCAGTTGAAAGCATCCAGCTGATGGCGGCCAATTTCCC
>NZ_JAAAMH010000048.1 GCF_024105655.1 Aliihoeflea sp. 40Bstr573 | reverse complement strand
GCTGCTGGAGCCTATCGGCAACATCCCGCCGGCCGAAGCCGAGGAACGCTACTACGCCATGCTGGAGCAGCCAGACATGGCAGCGTAACTTAATTCAAACGGCCTCCGGCAAACCCGGGGCGATTCAAAATGTAACCGTCGACCCCCCGAAAGATGGCCATAACCTCCTGACCATCCGCAACTGTGCGATGCATCTCGTTGGCAATAGCAAAGTGCCCAATCAGGTCGCCGGCCTTGTCGAACATGAGGGGCACATGGTTGGCGACCAGACCCTCCGAAGAATTTGCAACCACGCAGGCCAAGGGTGCGCCGGCAATGATCGACGCAATTTCGGCGGGATCAACTTCCTTGAAATGGTCGGGTAGGTACATCAGTCGCTCCGATCAGAAACGTTATGCGCCGGTGACGAGCCTAAGCGCGATCGCCCACATCACCAAAGCGATTATGGCCTCTAAAATGCGCCAGGCCACTGGCTTTGCAAAGATCGGTCGCAGCAGCGAAGCGCCGAAGCCTAAGGCGAAGAAGAACAGAAACGATCCTGTGACTGCGCCAGCGGCAAACGCAGATTGTTGCTCACCGAACTGGGTGGAAATTGAACCCAGCAGGACTACCGTGTCGAGGTAGACATGGGGGTTCAGCCACGTCAGGGCGAGGCACGTCAGCAGCGTCGGCAAAAGCGGCTTGGTAGCTTGGTCGCTCTCGACAGAAAGGGTGTTCGTAGAGCGCAAGGCGGACATCATACTTCTTGCACCATACCATGCGAGGAACGCCGCGCCGCCGAGCCTCATCACGGGATCGACCCAAGGTAGCCAGTTCGCTATCCGCGCAAAGCTGGTAACGCCGATTACGATCAGCACAGCGTCAGAGACTGCACAAGTCAGACTGACAGCAAGCACATGCTCGCCTTTGAGCCCCTGTCGCAGGACGAAGGCATTTTGCGCACCAATGGCTACAATAAGGCTCAGGCCCATTCCGAGGCCGGTGAAGAAAATCGATGGGTTCATGGTGAAAATTCGTGCTGCATCCGCGTTGGCGTAAACGCCAAACTTGCATTAGACCAGTTAAAGTAGCTAACGCAGCATAAGGCTGGCTAATTATGCTTGATTACAGTGCCGCAGCAGCAGTTGCGGCGATCGTGCGCACGGGCAGCTTCGAAAAGGCTGCGAAAGCCCTCAACGTTACGCCCTCCGCCATTTCGCAGCGCGTGAAGCAGCTTGAGGAACGTATGGGAGCGGTGCTGATAGAGCGTGGCGTACCGTGCCGCGCCACCGACAAGGGAGCATGGCTGTGTCGGCACATGGAATTGGTCGGTCAGTTGGAGAACGATCTGGTCGTACAACTGCCCGAGCTTGGCGATGTTTCGAGCGGACCGGTAACTGTCGATGTGGCTGTGAACGCAGACAGCCTCGGAACCTGGTTCTTGCCAGCAGTGGCGGGTTTCACCAGGCGCTCCAATGTGATGCTCAACATCGCCGTAGACGATCAGGACTACACGGTCGATTGGTTGAAGCGAGGCCGGGTTCTCGCCGCCGTAACGTCAATGCCGCAGCCAGCGGCGGGCTGCACCGTTACGGCGTTAGGTCATCTGCGCTACGTCGCAACAGCCAGCCCAGAGTTCATGAAAAGGTATTTCGCAGACGGGGTCAAAGCGGAAGCGATGTCGCAAGCACCTGTGCTCACATTTAACAACAAGGACACCATGCAAGGGGATTGGCTCGCAGCCAATCTTGGATCAAACCCAGCGCCGCCGACGCATTGGCTCCCATCGACGCATGGATTTGTCGATGCTTGTATTCTCGGAATTGGCTGGAGCCTCAACCCGATAGACCTTGTGGCGGCCCATATCGAGGCCGGGCGTCTTGTTGAGCTTATCCCCGGCGCAACCACGGCTATCCCGCTCTACTGGCAAGTTAGTCGCTGGGCTCAGACCCAGTTTCCGGAGTTGACGCAACACGTCGTCAATACCGCCAAGATCTCGCTTTCACAGCGCTAGGGTCGATGTCGGCTTTCGGGACTGCAAAGCCACAAGCTAGATGACCGGAATGGGGTCGTGTGCTGACCAGGCAAACTTTGCCTGACAAGGCGGACCCGAACGGCAGCTAACCGCCGAGCGATCCCCAAAAGCGGACCATCCGGAAACGGCCCCGGTCCCGACAATGCGAAGCGCGCCCTCGTAGCGACAAGCCTAACCCTCCGCATATCGCTGATAGATGACTCTTGCTCGCGCGTAGTCGGGATCTGCTTCGTTGATCCTCCCGTTGTGATATCCAGCATAAAGCTCGACCTCACTGCGGAGGGAGAGAGCCCGCCGGCAAAGATCGTCAAGCAACTCTTCCCGCTCACTTTCCTGCATGGAAGCATAGTGCCTGCGGATTGTCTCTTGCGGCGTATGACCAAGATTGAGCTGCAAGGCCACTTCCTCGCTGATCTGCATTTTACCTCGTTTTGAGAGGAATGGATGGAGGACCTTGCGGAAGTCATGTGACGAGATGGCGTCTTCTGGAATTCCGGCGGCTCGGGCTGCATCCTTGATGATCCGTTGCACCGGTGCATCGGATTTCCAGCATTGTGTCGCTTCGGCTTCGGCGGGTCGGTAGCCCAGTCCGATGCCATTTGGTTGAATGTATCGATCCGGGACGAAGAATGGCGCCTCGTCGTCAAAGCCATTCGCGCTGCGCCATCGCGCCCATTGCTGGATTGCATCAAGCAGTCCGGAGCCAAGATCCAGACAGTAGGTCCGGATGTGTTTGCCTAATTTTGTGCTTACCTCGCGCGGGTCCTGATTGACCCATCTTGTGTTCGTGTTCACGTGCTTGCCGCGGAGCGTGATGAGGGCCGCAACGCGAATCCCAGTCACGATGAACATTGCGACAATAGCTCGGTCCCGAAGCTCGATCGGCGTCGATGCGGGCATGGTCGCAAAAATGTACAACACCTTATCGAAGGTGAGGCTCGTTCCCTTCACCATGCCCGCCTCGGCTGCCCGTTCTTTGCGAGCCAGTCTGAAATAGCCGGGAAGGTCGGGATCCATCTCGAAGGCCGGCCGACGCTGCAGCCATCTGAAGAGACCGCCGCAGCGATCCAGAGTGTGCAGAACCGTCGACCAACTTAGCCCCTGACTGCCGCCAAGCTCCCGCCTCCTGCGAAGCTCGTCCTTGAACCTGCGCACATCGGCGATGCCGATCTGCTCGAATGGCTTGTGGCCCAGGAATGCGCTCATGCGTCCGGCAGCGCGTAGGTATTCATCTACTGTTCTGGCATCCCATCCGCGGTTGCTTTCCAGATAGATCCGGAAGTCGTAGAGCCAGCGCAAATTGGAACTGCTGGTTTCGGTGGGGATCGAGGCCCCGTTTCTGCCAATAGCCCCCGAGACCGCTTCACCAATTACGTCGGAGGAGTCTCCGGGGATATTGATGGAAGCGGCAAAGACTTCAGGCATTTCGTCAGGCGGCAAATCGACCTCTAGCATGTTGTGGCAATCCGTGCACATGCCTGTCACTGATACGCATTTCATGTCAGCCGAAGTGGTCTTGATCGTGCCGGTAATCAGCGCCTTGAAGCCAATGCAGGTCGAGCAGAGCAAGCGTCCCTCTTGTGGCGAGCGACCATCCGGCCAGCGCATTTTTGTCAAGAACTGGCGCAGCTTGTATCCCGCAAGCAGTTGAGGACGCCTGCTGTCGATCGGCTTCAGTCCGGCACGTATCCAGTTCGAGATGGTTCCGTCACTCACGTCGTACAGCGAGCGGACTTCGTTACGAGAATAGACCCAGTGGCGACGTGCCTTGCTCGGATCGTGTTTGCTGGACATGATCAGCGACCGGTCTGCCGGAGCGCTTTTCGGGCCGCAACATAGCGGTCCAATTCCGACCGGTCCCAGCGCGTCGAACCACCGACCTTTATGGGAGCGGGGAACTCGGAATCCTTGCGCGGCAAACGCCAAACTGTGGAGACGCTCACATCCAGATAGCTTGCAACTCCTTCAGCCGTCATCAAGCGAGGGTTGAAGGCGGACGCCGTTCGCTTTGAGGGATCGTCCAGCGTCGAATTCGTGACCTCCGTCGGCTTTGCTTCGAACTCAGTTTGTCAATGACCACGGAATCGGGACCCTGTATTTTCGCGCAAAAGGGACCCCGGTTTAGAGCTGGTGAAGGGCGCGCCGGTTAGCGCCCGATCAGGCGAAGCTGGTCGGGGTTTGCACAGCCTGA
>NZ_JAAAMH010000047.1 GCF_024105655.1 Aliihoeflea sp. 40Bstr573 | reverse complement strand
GGGGTCGGTTCCGGCTGAGGGCGAAATGACACCCTAAGCATGAGCAGGGTTGAGTGCGAGTGTCGGTTGCGGCTAGAGATTGGTCAGATCGTCCGGGTATTGACCGCCCCTCCGGACGAACTGGCTCCAGGTTTCCTCTCCTCGTTTCGAGACGACCCGGTGCGCGGGATCATCGGCAGCAGCCTCGATGAGGCCAAGGCGCACGAGGGGTGCGATGGTTCTGTCACCGAACAATTTTTCATAAGTCCGCTCCTGCAAGTCGAGCATCCACCCCGACGTTCCCCGTTCGGTGACGGCAGGAACAAGGCGTCCGCCCGAGGCGGGTCGGTCGCCACGCGACAGGGTGAACAGGCAAATGGTCCAGAAGGCGTCTCTCGGTCGCGGCGGTATCAGCGCCCATTCCATCGGTCCGCTGTCCGGTTGCGCGACTACGGGAGCGGGTCCGTGTTCACCGTCACGGATCCCCTCACGGTGTGCCCTCTCGAGCGCATTAGCGATCGCGCCTGCGGTATCGACAGAAAGCCCGTATTTCCGATTGTAGCGGTCCTTCGCGACTATCTCGTGTGCAATTTCCCTGAAGCGAGCCTTGCGATATGGATCGGTTGGGGCGCGGCTCGATCGCTTGCTCATGGTGAGGTCTCTATCTTTGGAGCCAGGGAAAATCTGTTGCGCTTGACGATGTCAGCGACGGTGTTCTTGCTAATACCGAGATCGCGAGCGATCCAGCGGTAGCTCCGGCCCTCGGCGTTCAGTGTCATGACCTTCGATGCAAGCCGATCCGATTTAGGTCGCTCGCCGGCTTGGCGACCGAGCTTTTTGCCGCGTGCTTTTGCTGCGGCGAGGCCGGATTTGACCCGTTCGCTGATCAGGTCGCGTTCGAACTCCGCGATGCCGGAGAGGAAAGTCGCCAGCATCCGCCCATGCGGCGACGACAGGTCGAACGCCATTCCGTTCATGGCGATGACGGAAACCTTCCAGTTCTCCAGTTCGCGCAGCGTATTGAGCAAGTCGATTGTCGAGCGTCCCCACCGGGACAATTCCGTGACCAGGATCACATCGATCTGCCTGGCCTGGGCAAGGGCCAGGACTTTCTTCCGTTCGGCCCGGTCGAGTTTTGCGCCGGAGCCCGTTTCCTTGAAAGTTGCCACCACGTCGTAGCCGGCACGGCTGGCGAATGCCGACAGGTCACGCTCCTGCCGCCCGCACGACTGATCGACTGTTGAAACGCGACAGTAGATGGCGGCACGTTGTCCCAATTGAACCTTCATGGATTTGGGCGCCGGAAAGCCTTGATTTGCACGGGCTGAGTGTTGTCCAGAACAGACTATACTTCAATAGGGACAGATCGAATGCCACGACGCCATATTCTCACCGAGCGACAGCGATCGGCGCTACTCGATCTGCCGACGGACGATCTGTCGCTGCTAAAGCACTACACATTGGGCGACGACGATCTGGAAAACATCGAGCAGCGCCGCAGACCGGAAAACAGGCTCGGCTTTGCCCTGCAACTTTGCGCATTGCGATATCCTGGCCGTGCATTTGCTCCGGGCGAGATGATTCCGCACGAAGTCCTTTCCTATATTGGCGCTCAGCTCGGCACTCCGGCCGATGCGCTTCTGACCTATGCCGCCAGGCGTCAGACCCGCCAGCAGCACATGGACACGCTGCGCGAAATCTACGGCTACAAGACGTTCTCGGGCCGTGGCGCCCGTGATCTGCGAGACTGGCTTTTCGATCAAGCTGAAGATGCCCGGTCGAACGAGGACCTTGCCCAGCGTTTTGTCGCGCGATGCCGGGAGACGTCGACTATTCTGCCAGCCGTATCGACAATCGAACGCCTGTGCGCGGATGCCCTGGTCGCCGCCGAGCGTAGGATCGAAACGCGGATTGCGGAAAAGCTGGATGCTGACGCGCGCGAGCGGTTGGACGGGCTTCTGACCGAAATGCTGGCCGGCAATATTAGCCGCTTTATCTGGCTTCGCAATTTTGAGGTCGGCAACAACTCGGCTGCCGCAAACCGCCTGCTCGACAGACTGGAGTTTCTGCGCAATCTGAATCTCGATCATCAGGTTCTCGCCGGCACCCCATCGCACCGTGTCGCACGCCTGCGCCGGCAGGGCGAACGCTACTTTACGGACGGCTTGCGTGACATCACCTCGGACCGGCGCTGGGCGATCCTTGCCGTATGCGTTGTGGAGTGGGAAGCGGCGATTGCCGATACTGTCGTCGAAACCCATGATCGGATCGTAGGGAAGACCTGGCGGGAGGCGAAACGGCTGCATGACGAGACGATTGCCGGTTCCAAGGCAGCGCTCACCGACACGATACGCGCCTTCACCGCATTGGGCGCCTCGTTGCTAGAGGCCCGCAACGATGGTGTGCCGCTGGAAATGGCGGTCGCCAATTCGGCGGAGTGGCACCGGCTCGATCAATTGGTCGCGACAGGTGCCCAGCTCAGCAACACGCTGGCCGATGAGCCGCTGGCTCATGTCGGACAGGGATACCATCGCTTCCGCCGCTATGCACCGCGCATGTTGCGATGCCTGAATATGGAGTCCGCGCCGGTCGCCCAGCCATTGGTTGCGGCAGCCGCGGCGATCGGGGAAATACGGGCGTCAGCATCAGCGGATGGGAGCTTCCTTAGGCCCAACTCGAAATGGCACCGTCATTTGCGAGCGAAGGAAAAAGGAGACAATCGGCTCTGGGAAGTCGCGGTTCTGTTCCACCTCCGCGATGCTTTCCGCTCCGGGGATATCTGGCTCGCTCATTCGCGCCGCTATGGCGATCTCAAGCAGGTGCTGGTGCCGATGATTACGGCGCAAGAGCAAGAGAACGCGAGGTTGGCCGTGCCGCTCGACCCGCAAGACTGGCTGGCGGATCGCAAGGCGCGGCTCGCCGACGCTCTGAAGCGGCTTGCTCGGGCCGCACGCAACGGAACCATCCCCCACGGCAGTATCGAAGAAGGAACGTTGCGGATCGACCGATTGACAGCAGACGTTCCGGACAGCGCTGAAGACCTGATACTCGATCTCTACCGCCGAATGCCGCCCGTACGGATCACCGACATTCTTCTCGAGGTCGATGCCGCCCTCGGCTTCACCGATGCATTTACCCATCTGAGAACCGGGGTGCCGTGCGACGACCGGATCGGTCTCCTCAACGTCCTGCTCGCAGAAGGGCTGAACCTGGGTCTCCGCAAGATGGCGGAGGCGACAAACACGCATGATTACTGGCAGCTCTCACGCTTTGCCCGCTGGCATGTCGAAAGCGATGCCATGAACCAGGCGCTGGCCATGGTGGTGGCTGCCCAGAGCAAATTGCCTATGTCGCGGTTCTGGGGCATGGGAATGACGGCATCGAGCGATGGCCAGTTCTTCCCGGCGGCGCGGCAGGGCGAGGCCATGAACATGGTCAACGCCAAATATGGCGCCGATCCCGGCCTCAAGGCTTACACTCATGTCAGCGACCAGTTCGCACCGTTCGCTTCACAAACGATTCCGGCTACCGTCAGCGAGGCGCCGTATATTCTCGATGGCCTCCTGATGAACGAGGTTGGCCGCCAGGTTCGCGAGCAATATGCCGACACTGCCGGGTTCACCGATCATCTGTTCGGGACCAGCGCCATGCTCGGCTACCGGCTTGTCCTGCGCATCCGGGACCTGCCGTCGAAGCGGCTGTACGTGTTCAATCCCGATGCGACACCCAAAGAGTTGCGCAAGCTGGTGAGCGGCAAAATCCGTGAAGAGCTGATCGTTGCGAACTGGCCTGACCTTTTCCGCTGTGCCGCCACTATGGCCGCCGGCAAGATCAGGCCCAGCCAGCTTCTGCGCAAGCTCGCTTCCTACCCGCGCCAAAACGATCTCGCGGTCGCGCTGCGCGAGGTCGGCCGCATCGAACGCACACTCTTCATTATAGAATGGATACTTGACACGGACATGCAGCGACGCGCCCAGATCGGACTCAACAAGGGGGAGGCCCACCATGCCCTCAAGAATGCGCTCCGTATCGGTCGCCAGGGTGAAATCCGTGATCGCACGGCAGAGGGACAACATTACCGGATCGCCGGCCTCAACCTCCTGACGGCGATCATCATCTATTGGAATACCGTCCATCTCGGCCATGCCGTCGCAGAGCGGCGGGACGAAGGACTCGACGTGCCGCCCGAACTGCTAGCCCACATATCCCCGCTGGGCTGGGCGCACATCCTGCTGACTGGCGAGTATCTGTGGCCCAAGAAGTAGAATGCTTAGGGTGTCATTTCGCCCTCAGCCGGAACCGACCCCA
>NZ_JAAAMH010000046.1 GCF_024105655.1 Aliihoeflea sp. 40Bstr573 | reverse complement strand
AACGACAGACAATCGAACTCCGGCGCTTGCAGCACCGAAAACTCGCCGCATAAAGTCAACCAAGGGGCGAGGCCGAAACTCCGCTAAATCTCCATGCCCATTGCGCCAAATGTCCTGACGACGGACATGGCGCAGGCGATTTGGTCCATCAACGGGACATCCATGACGGGGGACGGGCACGCAGGCATGGCACCGCTACTGACGCTCGGGCGGGGGAAGACCCACCTGATCACGATGCGCAACCGAACCGCATGGTGGCATCCGATGCACCTGCACGGCTTCAGCTTCCGGGTACTCACGCGAAACGGGGCCGCGGTTCCGCATCGACGGTGGGCGGACACGGTGCTCATGGCTCCCGAGGACACTATCGAGATCGCTTTCGTCGCGGACGCTCCCGGTGACTGGATGCTGCATTGCCACGTCACCGATCACCAAATGACAGGACTGATGACGGTCCTCCGCGTCGCCGACGCAGAGGACCGTCGATAGTCAGCAACGAAAACCTTGAAAGGAAACCCACATGCTTCGCACCATCATGATGACCACGATTCTCCTAGCCACAGGTGTCGCCGCTAATTCCCAAGAAGTCCTTAGAGCTACCCTTTACAAGAACCCCCAATGCGGGTGCTGCGAGAGCTACGCCGATTACCTGCGCGCAAATGGATTCGATATCGAGGTTGAGCCGACCAACGAACTCTCCCGGATCAGCCTCGACGCAGGGGTTCCAGAAAATGCCCAAGGATGTCACACGATGTTCGTCGATGGTTACGTGGTCGACGGACACGTCTCGGCCGATATAGTTCGGAAACTCCTGTCCGAACGCCCTGACATTGCTGGAATTACGTTGCCCGGCATGCCGCTCGGATCACCCGGCATGGGCGGCGAGAAAGCCGGAACGTTTGCGATTTTCGCGGTGACCAAGGACGGCAAGACTGTGACGGCCTACGCGATGGATTAGAGGGGGCAATCGATGCGGAGCGCTGGTTTGGAACGCGGACTCCACCATCGCACGGACAGGGGGTCCGATGCGGCGGAGCTGGCCTTGTTCTCTGTCGCGCTCGGGGTTTGCGGTGGCCGTGCTTGCAAGCCACCGCATTTGGGGAGGCCGCCAAAAAGCGGTTAGAGACGCCTTGACGTCTGGCGCGGCCGGCCCGCCTGGAAGTGAGTTGTCGCCGGCTTCGAGGAAGCACGGACTCGTGGTGGACGAGCCCTCGGCGGACTTCGTCGCGCTAGCTGCGGTGCCTGCCTAAGGATCGACGCTTCCCATGACGCATCTGGCCCTTGACCTTCCACCCGCTGGAAGGCGCATGGTTCATCGATGAAAAAAGCCAACGGAAAGCGACAGCGAAATCGATGTCTGGACCGCTCCATTCTCGCAGCGTTCAGGAACGCGCGCGCCGCGGGCAGACCTGACGTGGCTGAGCACCTTCTTTGCGCGTTGGAGTGCCTTTGCGGGAGCGAAGCCATCGAGGATAGCGTAGCAGGAGAAGCGTACCTGGCGATCGGCTGTGGTTGTGGGGATCAAGTTCGGCAATAAGCGTCCCGCATGGGATCTGAAGACCCATGCGGGACGCTTAACTGCCGCCAGCGCCCTGTCGGGCAGGTGCGGCGGGTACGCCACAGTTCCCGCTTCGATTGCCTTACATGCCGTCGACTTTGAAGGGCAGTGCGTAGGGCGTGTTGTCCGGACGCATCCCGGGCGTGTCGACGTCTGTCATACCCTCGGCGAAATCATATGTGTCGTTGTCGTTGGTCTCGTAGTGGATCATCGCAACGTAATCGGTGCCTTCCATCGCTCCGCCTTCGATCTCGACGGAAACGTTCTCGCTGTCTCCAGCAGGCACGGCCGTGTGTCCGATCGACGCTGGGATGACGGGTTCGCCGCCTTCTACAGCATGGATGACCACGTAGCCGTCCTTGTCGATCTTGACCGCAGGGAACACCACCGAATTGCCTTCGATCGTCGCGCCTTCGACGTCGATGTTGAGGTGGTCGGCGTGGGCCACTGCCGGCATGGCGGCAATCGCGGTGACGAGTGCAATCTTGATAAGGTTCATGGAATTTTCTCCCTTTCGTTGACCGTGCAGATACGAGCTGACGAGCGAGCAAGTTTCAGAGCCCGACACGGAGCCCTGCATTCCCGGTCGAGATTTGATCAAGTCTGCTTACGGCTGATCGGGGGGTCGCCCTTTGCAAATGCCAGACCGCAAACCGATATCCAAAGTTCGGCCCCAAGACCGAGCGACAGAAAACCACCCCATTGACGGCAAGATCAAACTGATCCCGCCGGGGTCGAGCGGAATCGTTCTGCTTTCACCCGGAACAGGAAAACAGCTCAATTTCGGCTATCCGCTTCTCCCCATGAAATTTCAGCACGAGCGCGGACGCTACCGCCGATAGCGGGATGTCGAATCATGGCCCTATTACATGCCGGGAGCGAGCAGCGGCGTCGCTGCCCGCATGCTGCCGCCAATGCATCGGCCCGTATTTTCTCAAGCGGCTTGCAGGCCAACACCGAGGTCAACTGCTGCGCAATTCAAGGATCGCTCGGCGATAAGCATGTCGCGCATTCAAAACGAACCGGCGCTCCGCCAGCTTCTGGTTGGAGCCGCTAAAATCTATGGAAGACGTTCCACATAACTCCACGTGTCGTGAAGGCTGCGGAATTTGCCCTCCCGATTAATGAAAGCGAACGCCAATGGATTGGACGGACCCACACGTAACCTGTCGTGACGTGCCTTCGTTTCTTGTGATTAATCTGCCAATCGACCGTGCACGACCATCTCTGCTGTCGCCCAATGTCACTGTCGCCCACCGGGCGCATTTGCCTGTCCTTTTGATCTGCACCGCCGATGACGACGAAATCGTGGTCCCGAAGGAAGCTTTGGCTTGGGCGCTGCACCTCACTGACGAGATCGTGCCGGCTGCGTCGATACGGCGGGGCTTGAATGCAGTAGGCCGGTTGTTCGACTTCACGAGTTCGATCGGTCATCACCGCATTGAACAAGACGGCTTTATCGATGTAGCAGTTTACGAATATCTGAGAGCACGACTCGAAACTCCACCCGACCTGCAATCTCGATCGTTCAAGTATTGGCATCCCGTCGGCTACAATACCGTAATCGGCGAGTTCAGGGACATCGTTGATTTCGCACGTTTCTGCAGAGAATATGCGGGCGAGTCGTCGATCATAGGATCTGCTTTCAGAAAATCCAGAAAAGTCTGGGAGTTAGTGAACTGCAATATATCAGCCGACGATCTTCTATCACATCTTCGGGCCCAACGTCTGCGCTGGAGCGCGCTGACCGGTGGTGATCGTCCGGTAGTCGCAAGGGGTATTCGGCGAATTGCAGGCAACAGGTCGTTTGCGCGTTCTACGTACGACACGTCGCTGTCGATGGCGGAGGTCGATGCGATCATTGATCTTGAGCGGAACGTTGCGTTCAAAGCTCTTTGGATACTCTTGGCATACGCGGGCCCTCGCATCAGCGAGGCGCTTAACCTGTGGCGCTGCGACGTACTCGACAGTTCCTATGCCCGAAGGCTCTTCAACGCTGACGTAGTGGGTCCTGTGATTGTTTTTGCGGACCCGAGGGAGTCCACATACCTCGGGTCGTTTGGGCGCGGGTTGCCGTCCAAGACGCGAGAAGAGCACCTGCGCCGGACATTCGGGCTGAAGCCGAGGCCCAGCCTAACCGACAAGCGACGTGCGGGCTGGAAAGGGATGAGCGTCTTCGAGCCCCAGCGAATGTTGACGCATGGCACATGGACCTGTCACGCGCGAGCCAGCGAATTCGCAGACCTCGTGACAAGGCTTCACGACATACATTTGGCGGCCAAGACCGACCTCAAGCACCCATATTTGTTCATCAGCGTTAAGAACATCCAGTACCTCGGCGAGCCGCTCAAAATGGGCAACGTGGAAAAGGCGTTCTCGCGCGCATGCAAGCGCGCCGCTATCGAGCCTCATTCACCAGGAGCCAGCCTGCATGGATTGCGCCACTACTATCGCTGGTATGCGACAAATATCCTGAAGCTCGGAGAAGACATAATACAGGTTATGTTACGACATCGCAGCCCCCTTAGCCAACGCGTTTACGGCAAAAGGACTTCGGATCTCTTCGAAGCCATGAATGCTTTAGTTTACCCAGGAAGGGTAGCGCAATGAAGCTAAAGTTCATCGACGACGACAATATTATGGCTTCCGATCTTGAGCCGGGTAGCGTTTTCAACGGCGGAGAGCAGATGGTGTTGCTGCGGTTGCCTACGGTACAAGAACTACGAGACTTGTGGCAGGAATTCGACAGGGAAATACGACTGGAATTCCGTGACCTCCTGCAGAGCACGTTTGGTGAACTGGAGACCTCGAAGAACCTCCCCATCTCGCCCGTTTCATGATTCAATCTTCCGGTGATTTGCGGGAGGCTGCAGATGCGGGGACAGGTTGGGTTCTGGGATATTGACGAGCGTTATGTACGGCTGA
>NZ_JAAAMH010000045.1 GCF_024105655.1 Aliihoeflea sp. 40Bstr573 | reverse complement strand
GGGGGCGCGCTTCAGATCGTCGTGCAGCAGATTCGCGACGCCGCTGATCGGCGCGGTGAGCTGGCGCTCCTTCCGGACCTCGGTACGACGCTCCGCCTGTTGGCGGACGGCCTCGCCTAGCGGCGCGTCAGCCCGGCGATCGGCCGCCGTTCGCGCATGGCGTCCATGAAGCGCTTGGCGACCTTCTCGAGGAACCGCGCGCTGAATGCGCCGGTGGGCATGAGGCTTTCGAAATCGTAGAGCTCGTCCGTCCGGACACGGTTGTAGTCGTCGAGGATCAGGTGGCTCACCTTCTCCGATCCCAGGCCGATCCGCCGCTGCTCGGTCTCCGGAACGACCTCGTAGATCCGTTGCTCGCCGGGCTCGCGCGGCTGCGGAACCTGCCCGGATATGGGGAACAGGTAGAGCCAGCCGTTGACCTCCATCATCAGGCAAACGCGGCGGATCTTGCGCCCGCTCTCCTCGCCTCGGGCGGCCTCATGGCCCCAGAGGTAGTGGAAGCGGTAGACCTCGCCGCGGTTCATGCGTCAGGTTCTCCGGCTTCGTCGAGGATCTGCTGGAAGCCGGCCGCCAGGTTGTCGAGATCTTCCTGGGGGGCGTCGGCGAGGGTGAACGCGTTCCGTTCCCGACGTCCCGCTGCCATGCGCTCCAGGCGCTCGTACTCGTCGATCGGCATCATCATTACCTTCGGCTTGCCCCGCTTCGCAAGGGCCACCTTCTCGACCAAGGCGGCGTCGAGGACGTCGCCGGACCGGCGGCTCAGGTCGGAGAATGTAAATTCCTTCATTAGAGCGCCCTCATAAATTCGAATCTTCTGAATTATACAGAAGATCTGAATTTTGCGCAAGGTCGCTCCCGCCGGCGGACCGGCCCCGTTTTGTTCGATGCATCATGGACCTCGAAGGTGAGCCAGCAATGGGCGGACTTACCGCTTCGCGGCGTCCGCCCTGCTGGCCAAGGGGCGTGCCGCCCCTGTGGAACCCCTGCTGGGAGGCGAGATCGATGGGATCGGAAACGAGAAAGACGACGCAGCTGGTGACGATCAGGCTGACGCCCGAGGACCACGCGAAGGTGGTCGCTGCGGGCGAGGCCCGAGGCCTCGGGCCGAGCTCGTTCGCCCGGATCGCGACCTGCAAGGCCGCCGGCCTGCCCCGTCCAGAGATACGGAGGAAGCCGGACGCCTTGTCGAAGCTCGTCGGCCAGGCGCTCGGCGAGATCGGGCGGATGGGCAACAACGTCAACCAGATCGCCAGGGTCGCAAACCGGACGGGCGACGCCCGTGCCGCCGCGGACGCCGAGGGGCTGCGCCAGGAGCTCGGGAAGCTCACGCGGGCCATCCTGGACGTCGCCCGTTGATCATCACTTCGACGCGCCACGGCCGCTCCCGGCGCGACATGCGGAACCTTGCCGCCCACCTGAACAGGCAGGTGGGGCAGGAGGCCCGCGTCGTGTCGATCGGCGGCGTGCCGCTGTCGAATTCAGACGACGCCCTGCGCTACATGGAGGCCCTGCGCGACGGGTCGCGGGCGACCGTCTCCTGCCATCATGTCGCCCTGTCGCCGATGCGCCGGCTGTCGCCGGAACAGCGCGACGAGGCCGTTCAGCGGATCCTCCGGGCTTTCGGGGCCGAGGACCATGCGTTCGTGCTCTGGGAGCACGATGGCAAAGCCAGGTCCCGGGCTGCGGCCGACCAGCATTTCCACCTCGTGGTTTCGCATGTCGGGCCGGATGGCAGGGCGATCGACGACGCCTTTTCGTTCCGGAAGCTGGAAGCGGTCGCGCGGACGATCGAGCATGATTTCGGCGAGGCCCTGACCCACTCCCGCCGCACGGCGTCTGTTGCTGCGGAGCTGCGGACTATGGGTCGCGCCGACGTCGCCGACGTCCTGCCGACGCCTCCGGAACCGCCGCAGTCCTCGACGAGCTCGCGCCGCCGGGCGGCGGCCGAGCGCGCGGGCGTAGATCTCCCCGCCGCCCAGGAAGCTGTCCGGAGCGCCTGGAAGCAGGCGGACGGCCCGGCCGCGTTCCGGAGCGCGCTCGCCGGGATGGGATTCGATGTCACCGAGGGCCGGAAGCCGGGCGTCTTCGTCGTCAGTGCCGGCGACGCCGAGATCGGCGCGCTCGACCGTATCGTGAAAACCAAGCGCGCCGCCGTGGCGCAACGGATGAAGGAACTCGACCATGCAGCAGACCCCGCCCCCGCGCCGACAGGCGAAATCCCCGATGGACGCCCTGAAGGCGGTTTACGACCAGAGCCGGGGAGCGAACCAAGCGGCCCAGAAGCTCGAGCCGCTGTTGAGCTTGTTGGAGCAGCCGGAGGGCGAGACGTCGCCGATCGAGCAGCTGCAGGAGATCCTGGAAACCATCGTCCTCGGACAGCGCCAGCTCCACCTCTCCCTCGAGGACCTGCACGCAAAGATGGACGCCATGGCCGCCTCCAGACGGCCCGCCTTAACACGGCCCTGAAAGGGTTTCGGCCGACGCCGGAGACCCGGGCCGCGGCGGCCGAGATCCATGTCCGCAGCTTCGCCGGGCGGTTCCCGGCGCTGCGATCCGCGCTGCTCGTCCGTCGGCTGGGTGGCGGCCTCGACCGCGTCCGCCGGCTCTCATGGGACCTGAGGTCGACGATCTCCGAAATCCGTCTCCGTATTCGTTTCGGCGAAGCCAGGCCGGCGGAGCCCATCCAAGTTCCTGAGGCGTCGACAGACCTGTTGCGTAACAGGATTCGCGAGGCCCAGGTCTCGCGGCGGACGTCGCGGCCGGAGACCGAAGATCCGAATCCGCCGGGCTTCCGGATGTGAGAGCTCGGAGGTTTCCCTCGCCTTGCCCCATGTCGATGCTCCGGAGCTCTCGGGCGGGTCGCTTGCCCCGCCCTCACGCGCCTGTGGCGCGCCGCTCCTCCCGCATAGACACGTGGCCCCGCGGCTCGGTGCCAGGCCACCCGGCGACTCTCCGCCCTGCGGGCACGGTCAGGCCATTCGACCTGACCTGGACGAGTCTATGCCGCCGGGCCGCCAGGCAACCCCGCTCGCCGTTTTCGGCCGATCGGAGGGGTCGCGCAATAATCTGTCGCGTTTCCTTGGCCGCTGGCGGGCGAAATCGACCCGGGATGACCTGGGGGTCATGGCGAATCCTTCGTTAACGCCTGCCCGGTAAGGTGACCGGGATCATGCCCAGGAGAGCCCTCATGGAGACCGAAAGCCTCACCTACAAAGAACTCGCCGAGCGGTTGGGCACGCAGCCTGATTCTGCGCGAAAATTGGTGAAGCGCCGCCGATGGCAGAAGCGGAAAGGGAACGATGGCGAGGTCCGCGTCAGTGTCCCGGTCGAGTACCTGGAAGGTACCCGGGCACCTGACCGGGAGCCTGCCCAGGACAGTGCCCGGGAAGATGACCGGGACGCCGAATTCGCCGTGCTGGAGGTCCAGATCGCCGCGCTGCGTGAGATCGTAGCGGCAGAACGGCGTCGCGCCGAGGCGGCGGAAGCGGACCGTGATAGGTGGCACGATCTTGCCGTCCGGCCCTGGTGGAAGCGGCTAGCCGGCTGAGCGTTCCCGGGCCGCTTTGAGTACAATCTCGATGTAGATCGGAATCTCTTCTCTCATCTGGTCCACCTTAGTGTCCGGGGGCTGCGCTGAGGCGAGAATTTCCTTGGTTCTCTCTAAGAGGCTGATCAGCCCTTCTTCAAGCGCCGCGGCACGAATCTCGGCAGATGCTTTCCGCTTCCGATAGCGCGCCTGGCGCTCGGCGACAGTCATTGCCATGGTGTGGCTCCGTTAGTAACGTTTCTTGCTGTCGTTAGTAACGAATAGCAGGAGTTGTGTCAAGTACGTTAGTAACGAATCTTGTTTTCGTTACTAACGAATTCGGCTTGTGGGCGAGATGGAATGTGCCGCGCGGCCGGCAGGCCGGGGACGCGTTGCGGCGCGGCGGGCAAGAAAAAACCCGCCTCTCGCGAAGCGGGCCTTTCCCTTGGGCGGTCATCGCCGTCCCCGGCTGTACCGCTTGAGAAGGATGCATCAGCTCGGCGCAGGCGACAAGAGGGCTTTCCCTTGTCCAAATATCCCGGGGGAGCCAAGCGCGTAGCGCGCGGCGGGGCAGAGCCCCGTGAGGGCGAGTCCATCACCAACGGGACTGTTGCGTACGAAAAAGCCCTCGTCGGAAACCGATGCGAGGGCTTTAACGGCGGGTAGTTCTTGTGAGGTCCACGACCGCAATGCAACGGTCGCAAGATCATGGTGTAGCCGGTTCGTGCAGGATGCAACCGGCCGGCGGTTTGCCTCAGGCGGATTTTGAAGTCAGCATACAAAAACGCCGCCCCGATTCGGAGCGGCGCTTGTGTAGGCTCTCGGCGACCAGTCTCGCTTTTCTCTTTGGCCGGAGAACGAGAAAGGAAGCCCCGATAAGGCTCGGCTCCGAAGTGCCGAGAACCAGATGATGCATATAGCGCACACAGAGCAGACTGACAACATCGCGGCCGCCAGATCGGCGGCCGATGGTCCATTCTAGCGCCGTTTCACGCATTTTCGATGAATCCTACGCCTCGGCCGCTCCTGCGGCCGAGAGGGCTGTTTATGGCTCTCCCAGCGGCCCCGAAGGGCCGCGCCTTGATACAAGAGGGGCTACGTTTCCGCAGGAGGCGCGGGAAGAGCCGAAGGTCGTCTCGCGCTGGAGGTTGAAGCATGCCGTCGCGACGCTTCTCCGCAGTCGGGCTGTCGAAGGTGAGAAGACGCCGGGGGTCTGCAAATGTGGCTCGGCGGGACATGACCGCGACGCGGTCGGCCTGGTCCGTCATGCGGACGGGCGTCCGGGTGCGCAGGGCGTCCTGTTCTGCGATTCGCCGTGGCTCTGCCCTTCCTGCGCGCCGCGTCGAGCAGCGCAGCGCAAGGAGCGGCTCGAGCGGGTCTTCGACGCTGCGGAGCGGAAAGGTTGGTCGCTTGTCTTCGTGACGCTGACGGCGGCGCACAAGCGCCGCGATCGTCTCGCCGGTCTCATGGGCCTGGTGGCCGGCGCGAGCCGGAAGGCCCGTCAGGGCCGGTCCTGGGTCCGGCTCGCCGAAGATCACGGCATCCAGGGCGTCATCAACGGCCCAGAGGTCACCTACGGCGAGCATGGTTGGCACTACCACCAGCACCTGGCCGTGATCGTGTCGACGGTCGATCCTGCCGCCGCCGAGGCGGCCGGCCGGGCGATCCTCGACCGTTACCTGGCAGCCGTCGCCGCAGCGGGTGGTAAAGCGCTCCGTCAAGGCCAGGACGTTGTGGCGGTGTGGCGGCGAGAAGACCTCCAGGGCTATCTCGCCAAGGGCAGCGCGGCGTGGGAAGTCGCTGCGGCTGGAACGGGCAAGAAGGCCCGGGCTGGTGGCCGGACGCCTTGGGACCTCGCCGCGGATGGAGCTGCTGGCGATCGCCAGGCAGCCGCCCTGTTCTTCGAGTATGCCGACGAAATGCCGGGCACCCGGTCTTGCGTCATCACTGCCGCGCTTGCCGCAAAGCTCGGCATGGAGCCCGACGCCGACGACGACGCTCCGGGCGAGGAGCCAGCGGATGACGCCGAAACGCTCGGCGAGATCGATCGGCCGCGTTGGCACAGGCTCCTCCGGCACGGTCACGTGCCCACTGTCTTCGCGGCCGTTGCCCGCGGCGAGAACTGGGCGGGCATCTCCGCCGTCATGGACCGGCTCGATCCCCTGGACCGGCTTGAAGACGTGCCGCGTCGGTCCCCGCCGCCGGATCGGGCCTCCGCGCTCGAGCTGGCTCAGCGGGCTAGGCAGGTGCAGATCCGGCGGCCGGGACCGACGTCGCCCGGGGGCGCGCTTCAGATCGTCGTGCAGCAGATTCGCGACGCCGCTGATCGGCGCGGTGAGCTGGCGCTCCTTCCGGACCTCGGTACGACGCTCCGCCTGTTGGCGGACGGCCTCGCCTAGCGGCGCG
>NZ_JAAAMH010000044.1 GCF_024105655.1 Aliihoeflea sp. 40Bstr573 | reverse complement strand
CGATCAGGCTGTGCAAACCCCGACCAGCTTCGCCTGATCGGGCGCTAACCGGCGCGCCCTTCACCAGCTCTAAACCGGGGTCCCTTTTGCGCGAAAATACAGGGTCCCGATTCCGTGGTCATTGACAAACAATTGCCGCCGCGTGCATCCGACACGGCGCAGCACCCGGCGCTCATTGAGGTCGGCAAGCAATTCGCCGATCGCGGCATTCACCTCGGCCAGACTATGGAAGACGCGATGACGGAGGCGACCGAGAAGCCAGCGCTCGACAATCCGCACCGCCGCTTCGACCTTGGCCTTGTCGCGCGGGCGACGCGGCCGGGTCGGCAGCACCGAGCTGCCATAATGATCGGCCATTCCGGCATAGCTGCGGTTGACCTGCGGATCGTAGCGGCAGGCCTTGATCACCGCCACCTTGGCATTGTCGGGAACCAACAGCGCCGGCGCGCCGCCGAAGGCCTCCAGCGCATTGACGTGGCAGCCGAGCCAGTCGGGCAGCGTCTCGGTCCAGCGCGCCTCCGCGTAGGACAGGCTCGAAGCGCCCAGCACCGCCACGAACAGATGCGCCTGGCGCGTCTTGCCCTTCAGCCGGTCGACGACCACCGTCACCGTGTCACCGGCATAATCGACGAACAGCTTCTCGCCCGCGCCATGGCTCTGGCGCATCGTCACCGGCAGCTTCACCGCCCAGCCCCGGTAGAGATCGCAGAAGCGGCTGTACCGGTAGCCGTCGGGGTGCTGCGCGATATATTCGTCCCACAGGATCTGCAGCGTCACGTGCTTGCGCTTCAACTCGCGATGCACATGCGCCCAGTCCGGCTCGATGCTGCGGCGGTGGCCCGTCTTCGTCCCGTTCGACCGGTAAAGTGAGGCCTCCAGGACCGTGTCGGTGATCTCCTCGCCGAGCGGCCAGGAAAGACCGGCAGCCTCGGCACGCCGCAGCGTCTCGCGCACCGTCGAAGGCGCAGCGCCCACACGATACGAGATCGCCTTGTGGCCCAGGCCGTCCTCAAATCGATATCTCAAAATCTCGCGGACACGCCGCATCGCCATTCTCTCCGCAGGCATTTCGTTCCTTCCCAAGCCACAGCCAAAGGAGGAACATTCACCAGCAGAGCACCGGTCCAAAACACCGCCGACAGGGGGCGGCTTCATTTCGGAATCAGGGGGCGGTTAAATCTCGGAACGAGGGGGCGACATCATTTCGGAATCGGGGGGCGACTTCCCTCGGAATTTGCATCATGGCCGAACTTTGCCAGTTCGCGAGCCCAATGATGGGCCGAGCCACATGCTTCCATGCCGATCAGGCATGACGGCAGACGTTCGAAGAATGCCAGCACATCTTTGCGCCTAAGCGCTCGGTTCGTGACGGCCCGGCCGGCAGCGTCGACAGCGTGGACCTGGAAGACGTGCTTGGCCAGATCCAGGCCGATGGTGGCTACAGTATTGAGATCGGCGTTAGTCTTTTCCATGGACGGTGCTCCTTCAGATGAGTGCTCGACAGCAGCCATCTTGGCACGCCTCTCACGAGGATGATGCCGTTGCGGGCGCCGTCCACCCCATCAAGAGAGGCCCTGGCCAAGCGCTACGGGATCAATCAGAAGACCGTGGCGAAGTGGAAGAAGGGAGCTTCGGTCACGGGCGGGGCGGGCATGGTTCGGAGGATCAGCATGCGACGCGGAGCGAGGTTGTGCATGTGGTTGGGAGTCGGTACCGCGCGGTCGGGCGCGCCGAGCGCAGCCTAATACTGAACGAGTTCGTTCAACTCACCGGCTACCATCGGAAGCACGCGCTAAGGCTTCTGCGGCTCGCGCCGAAGCTGGCTGGCGGCCGTCGTGGGCGTCGCCCGACCTACGGCGACGAAGTCCGCTCGGCGCTGCTGGTGCTGTGGAATCTGTCCGACCGGTTGTGTTCGAAGCGGCTCAAACCGATGGCTCCACTGCTCCTGCCGGCGGCGATCCGCCACGTTCGGGGCTGAGCATCTCAGCAAAGCTTCGGGTAGCAGTAAATGCGAGGCAATGCGGGGTCAAACCTTGAGCGTCTTCCTAAAGCTTTCAGCTTTCGCATTGTCATAGGGATTGCCGCGCCGGCCCATGGAGCCGACTAGCCCATGGGTGGCAAGATGATCACGGTAGGCTACCGCACATATTGCGAACCGGGGTCGGAGTGATGCACGCAGCCGGGCATCGGCTTGCGCGCTTCGATCGCAACGGCCAACGTAAGCCGTGCGTCGATCGAGCGACCGATAGCATAGCCAACGACCCGCCGTGATCAGGCATCCAGGATAAGCGGGAACTGCCTCGGCTGTCTATCCAATTACGTTCGAGATGTTCGCCGATGTCTTGGCAAGTCTTCCATGTGGCCCGACAAATCCGGCTGCTGTCAACAATTTCCAATCCTTTGCGTTCGGTCTTGGCCGTGCGCGTCATTCACCGGCGAGCGCGCCGCCCACGAGCATGAACGGGCTCGAAAGCGTGGTCCCCACTGTTTTGAAGACGAAGGCTCCAGCCTGTCGGATGCCAAGGCCTCTCTGCGGCCCAGCGCGGCCCGACGCAGCCAGTTCCCGGTAGACGGAGGCAAGACCGACATACCGATCGTGACTGAATCCGTCCGTCGCCTCCAAGCTTGATATGTCGACGATCGCCACACGCGCGTCGCGCGCGATTTTCTGGACGCGCGGATCGGAAACGTCGAGAGCGCCGACGCGGCCATACACGCCGCTCAGTCGGTTTGAAACAAGCAACGCGCGGTCGTCCGGCGAGGTCAGGATCGTCATCGGCGGGGAGAGCGGCCCGACCGTGGTCATCTGCTTGCGGAACAGATCTATGTCTATGTCGGGAGAGGCGAGTACCACCGTTAGACGGTCGAGCACGTCGCCACGTCCGGACAGACGCAGTTGCCGCAGCGCCTCGACAGTGAGCCAACCGCCCATAGAATGGGCCATGAGCATGATCTCGCCCACCGATCGATCGCGCGCGAGCCGCGTTAGGAGGTCGACAAGCGAATCGCGCGAGAACATGGCAGAATCGCGATCCGCCAGGTAGCCGGCCACCGCTGCCTGAGAAGGCCATGCGAACAAAACTGGCGCGGCCGATAGATCGGCGTCGGCAGTCATCTGCGTCAGTCGATAGAGAGCTTCGGCGAAGGATTGGTTGTAGCCGTGGACGAACAAGGCCACCCCATTGCGCGCGCCCGGCGCGGTCGCGATCGCGTCGAAGAACCGCTCGGGCGAGACAGTCTCCTCTGCGACAACGGCAAAGGTCGTGCGCGGATCGATGCGGCCCTGCGGCCATTCGACGCGGCCGGGTTGATGGTTAGGAGGGACGGACACGGTGTAGGTGGCGTAGTTGGTCTGGTCGGAGCGGTTAGCAGTGAAGACGTTCTCACCATTCGCCTCGCGCTCGCGCGTGGTGGCAACAAAAACGTCCACAGTGCGCGCGCCGGGCGCGGTTTCAGAGACCAGTTGAAGCACCTCCGCCCCCGGCGGCGTGGCGCAACCGGCCAGCATCAGTGCCACCAGGACAACCGGACGAATCTTGGGCAGGAGCGCTAAGGACTGCCTTTCCGCAGCTATCTGCGCGCCGCAAGCACGAAAGTGATGTAGTCGATGCCCTGGACGCGAACATTGAGGGCAAGGAATTTGCCGATGAAGTGGTTGTTGAAAGGCGATGCCGCGCAGTCGAGCGATCGAGCAGAAGTGCGGCCAAGCGGGTTGCCACCGACCAGCCCCACCTTTCGGTCCTGCGGTGGCAGTGGCCAAATATGAAGCGCATGCGGCGACAGCAATAAACGCGGCGGGGAGAATCAGCATGATGAACGCAGAGCCTGAGGTGAATTGCCAATAAACGTCATAAAGGCGAGGAGGTAAAGCGCTCCGCTGAGCATAAGCAGGACGAAATGTCTCCAACCCTCCCCGAAAGCCGATCTTCTTCGGCCCGACCTCATCGGATTGCGTCAGCTTGTGTCCACTGGCTACATCTCGCAAAGGTAATGGGAACGACGCACGCTGGCGCGGCCGTATCCTTCCGATCTGGGGTTTCAAGTTGCCGACGTCCAAATTTAGCGCCCATGTAACTTCCCTTCTGCCGCACGTGTAGTGTTTCCGATGCGGGGCGGATGTGAGATCGATAATTTCCAAAGGGGACCAAGCACGTTGGGAACGCGATCCGCGTCCGCCACTCCACCGGCCGCGGACAGTCGCCTGGGCCGTATGCTAAGCCCGATTAGGCAAGGATGGGACCAGATGGACGCGATCACTGTCATGCTCGAGGCAGTTTGGAAAGCTTTCAATATGTCCTGTCGCCGATCCGCGGATAGTGTCCCACGTCGTGGTGTAGCTGACGACGTTGGTCGCCGTGCTTCCGGCATTGCCGGGCTGATCAGCGCGCCACGGCTGGCATGCTGATCAGCGGATGATCGCTTAACTTTCCGACGCTTTCCAGTGTCATGTAGCGGGCACGCTGGACGGCCCACCCGTCGTTCTGTTCGAGCAGCAGCGGCATAGCCGATAAGGCATAGGCATTCGCCTATGAGTACGACTATGTCCAAGAGTTCTGATGAGCCGTTTCAGCGGATCGAAGTCATCACCTCCGTGCAGCGCCGCCGGCGCTAGTCAGTGGCCGAGAAGGTCCGGCTGGTGGAGGAAGCCATGCAGCCGGGAATGAGCGTTTGCTACGTGGCACGTCGTGCCGGCATTTCCCCCTCCCAGCTCTTCGCCTGGAAGCGCCGCATGCTCGAAGGCGGTCATGCGGCCGTTCACGCTGACGCAGATGTTGTCGGCGTCGGGTTCGAGACCGGGCGGTTGGCCGTGTGGCTTTGGAACGAGCTCGCTGCGCGTCGTCTTCGGTCCTGTGCATCGATGCGTCATGCCAAACGCAGCACTGAAGATGCGCCCGTTGAAGACGGATCGCAACGACGCAGCTGGCCTCGCCCAGATCATGCGGACCGGATGGTTCAAGCAAGTGCGCATCAAAAGCCGCGAGAGCTATCAAGTCCGCGCGCTTCTGGTCGCCCGCGAGATGCTGGTGCGGATCCGGGTCAAGATCGAGAACGAGAACGAGATCCGTGGTCTCCTGCGCACCTTCGGCGTTCTGTTCGGCAAGCGCGTCGGCGGGTTCACCAGACGGGCCAACGAGATCATCGCCGGCGAATTCCACGTATCCCCAGAGATTCGTCTCATTGCCGAGACATTGATGAAGGCCAGTGCCTTGATGCTCGATCAGATCAAGAATCTGGACCGTCGCCTGATGAAGTCGCGAAGGCAAACCCGACCGCGCCTATTCATGACGATGCCCGGCGTTGGCGTTATCACGGCCTTGTCCGTCACCTCGTCCTTCACGATGGATCGCGCTTCGGTCGATCATCGAGCGCCGGTACCTATCTCGGCCTGACACCCCGACGATACGAGTCTGACGAGACAAGCCGAAACGGGCGCATCTCCAAGCAGGGGAGCGTGATGACCAGGAAGCACATCTATGAAGCGGCCACGACGCTCAAAGCTGGGAGGAGGTGGCCCAACTGCTAGACTGACTTTGACGGATGCGGCCCGCTGGACGTTTGGCACGAATCAAGCCGTCCCTGAAAATGCCCGGTGATTGTTCGAAGCCGACGAACACGCGGACGATTAACCGTCTCAAGTGCAATATAACGATCAATCTCAGAATTAAATTAGAGACAAATCCGATTAAAGCGTTAAAGTGAAAAGCTGATCCGAGGACCGAGTCCGAGAGGAAACGCAGAAAAGGGAATAACTGCGAAGGTTACCGGATGAGCCGGCGGGCCAGTTTCCAAACAATGCGACTGGCCTGCCCCTATCGGGTGGTCCGGTTTCAGTCTTAGAGTCCGTGCCGAAACTGCTCATGAGTGGCGTGCGATGCGTCTGACGAGGATCATGACGGCAGCGGCGTAGAGGAAAGCCGTTGCGGACCCGATGGTCGCTTCGGCGTCCTTCCATAGGCGCC
>NZ_JAAAMH010000042.1 GCF_024105655.1 Aliihoeflea sp. 40Bstr573 | reverse complement strand
CCTCGTGATCCAACACCAACCGCACAGCGCGCTCGCGCACCTCAGGGGAAAACTTGTTCGTCGTCTTGCTCGTCATGGCTCCATCCTATTTGGAAGTTGGAGCCTCCGGCAAACCCGGGGCGGTTCAGGGCGCAAAGCATGGCATTCGCAAGCCCGTCGAAATAGAGGTCATGGCAGATCTCCTCGCTGGCCAGAGCCCGTGCCATCAATTGTGCAAGCGTCCAAACGCGATCGTTCTCAAGGGATAGTCGAGGTTCGTCCAGAATTCTTACGGGCAAAGCACGCCCGAACCTTCGCGTCAGACCGGCAACGCTGATGTGGAGATCGAGATGTTGGAGCCTCAGCACCCCGGATACTTCGCTGCATGTCGGGTGGCCCGCCGGCACGTAACTGAAGACGTTGCCTACCGGATCGGCGTATGACTGTGACGTGTGACCATCACCCAAAACGAATGTACCAGGGCCGCTTGCTGCAACGGGAATGAAGAGGCGTGGATCAGCGGCCACATAGTCGCCTCGCGCTCCATCCGCACAATCGACCTCCCACAGATCGGCGACGAGGCCGCTCCATGCCCGCCATTTCAGGTTGCCGATGACACAAAAGCCGGAAATGTCGGCTTCCATGCGCGGACCGAATGGTTTCGATGGGAAGTTGTTCGTCATGGCAATCCCCGAAACACGATGCACAGCGGCAGTCCATCGCCCGCACGGTGAACTGCTGGCGATGCTCGGCAACCAACGCGTATCTCACTTTGCATCCCTGGCGAAATACGCGGTCGCCTTTTTTCAAGATGTCGCGCTCCTCGGTAGCGCGAGCCAGGTCCTTCTTCACACGACGCCAGACCGAGTCACGACCTCGTTGCCTCGAGAATCGGGGAGGAAGCCGTCCACGAACCCAATGGCTATTCCACTTCGTCTATGGGGACCATCAAGCCTCGCCTTCCGGCCGGGACGCATGCTACGGTTCTCGAACCGAGGGGTGTCCCGCAAGGGGCTGAGAAATTGCTGGCCAGTCGGCAGCGCAATGACCCTTAGAACCTGATCCGGATCATGCCGGCGAAGGGACGGGTAGCTGCCTCGCTCCTTTGCCGGCCTCGTGAAAGGCCGCCAATGCTGGAATCCCCACTCAACGTGCTCACTATCGCCGGCACGGACCCGACCGGCGGCGCAGGCATTCAGGCCGACATCAAGACCTTCAGCGCCATGGGCGCTTACGCGATGTCAGTGGTCACGGCCGTTGTGGCGCAGAATACGCAAGGCGTGCGGGCGTTCGTGGCCCTCGAACCCGAATTTGTCGCCGCGCAGATCGATGCCGTTTTTGACGACGTGCGCGTCGATGCGGTGAAGATCGGCATGGTGGCCAATGAAGGGATCGCGAGAACCATCGCGGAACGCCTGCGCCATCATGGCGCGCGAAACGTCGTACTCGATCCGGTGATGGTCGCCAAGAGCGGCGACCATTTGCTCGCGCCCGACGCGGTATCGGCCGTGCGGGACGTGCTCGTGCCGCTGTCAGACGTGATCACGCCCAACCTGCCCGAAGCCGGCGTCCTTCTCGGTATCGATCCGGAGTGGTCGCTGGACGAGATGAGGCGGCAGGTCGGCAATCTGCACACGCTAGGCTCCCGCTGGGTGCTCTTGAAGGGCGGGCATGCGGGCGGCGAAACGAGCGTCGATCTTCTTCACTCGGGAGAGACGACAATCGAGCTGTCGGCACCCCGGATCGCGACGAAGAACGATCACGGCACCGGCTGCACATTGTCGGCGGCGATCGCCGCGCGACTGCCGTCGGGCGGCGTCGAGGACGCGGTGCGCAAGGCGAAGGATTATCTTCAGGGCGCGCTCGGCGCAGCGGACCGCCTCGATGTCGGTCACGGCCATGGGCCGCTGCACCATTTCCACCGCTATTGGTGACGCCACCGCTCGGTCGCCGCGATCCATTTGCGCGTGCGCGCCTCGGGATCGGCATTGAGCGTGATATCGGTGACGACGGCGGCATGGTCGGCACCATTTTCGAACACGCCCGGCAGGCGCTCGGGGGTCAGCCCGCCGATCGCGACCAACGGCAGATCGCCGATCCGGTCACGCCATGACGCCAGCCGCGCCGGCCCCTGCGGTGCCCATTTCATCTTCTTCAATATGGTCGGGTAGATCGGTCCGAGCGCGACATAGTCCGGCCGCGCCGCAAGTGCGGCTTCGAGTTCCACGCTATCGTGAGAGGACACGCCGAGGCCGATGCCCGCGCGCATGATGGCGTCACGATCGGCTTCTGCGAGATCCTCCTGGCCCAGATGGACGAACGTGCAACCCTCTTCGATCGCCAGTTGCCAATAGTCGTTGACGACCAACGTGCAGCCATGGCGTTCGCATACGGCTTTCGCCGACCGGATTTCGCGGCGCAGCGTCGCCTCATCGGCATCCTTGATGCGAAGCTGCACAAGCTTCACCCCCTGCGGAACGAGACGCGCGATCCAGTCGGCGCTGTCGACGATGAGGTAGAACGGATCGAGCTTCATGAGAACACTGCCTTTCCGATCACGGGCGTGGAGGACACCGCCATGTCGCGTGGTTCCAGAAGACCCGCCTTGAAGCCGGCTCGTCCTGCTTCGATGGCATCGGCGAACGCGCCGGCCATGGTGACGGGATCGCTGGCATTCGCCACCGCCGTGTTGAGGAGAACGGCCTCATAGCCGAGTTCCATGACGGCCGCCGCATGCGAGGGCCGGCCGAGCCCTGCATCGACGATCAGCGGTATTTCGGCAAAATGCGCGCGCATGGCCCGCAGCGCCGGCAAATTGACCGGCCCCATCGCCGAGCCGATCGGCGCGCACCACGGCATCAGCACCTTGCACCCGGCCTCGACAAGACGCTCGGCGACGACGAGGTCGTCGGTCGTATAGGGAAAGACCTCGAATCCGTCCTCGCTCAGAATGCGCGCGGCCTCCACCAGCGCGAAAACATCGGGCTGGAGCGTGTCGTGATGGCCGATCACTTCCAGCTTGACCCAGTTGGTCTGGAAGATCTCGCGCGCCATCTGCGCTGTCGTCACCGCCTCCCTCACGCTGTGACAGCCGGCCGTGTTCGGCAGGATGCGTACGCCGAGCGCGGCAATCAGGTCTAGAAACGAGCCACCTGCCTTGCCGCCCGCGGTTTCACGGCGAAGCGAAACGGTGACAATTTCGGTCCGCGACGTACGCACCGCATCAGCGAGTATTTTGGGCGACGGATATCGTGCCGTGCCCAGAAACAGGCGGGATGTGATCTCGACGCCGTAAAGATCGAGCATCTCAGCCTCCCTGCATGGGCGAGAGGATCTCGACCCGGTCGCCATCGGCGAGCGCATATGCGTTGCGCTCCGCTCGCCGAACGATCTCTCCGTTTACCGCCGTTGCGATCCAGCTTCCCTTATAGTCGAGCAGAGACAACAGCGCGTCGAGCGTCGTGGCTTCCACCGCCCTTTTTTCCCCGTTGACGATGATGTTCCTCATGCTGGCACCCTTTCCAGAAGCGACACGGCCTCCCGCGCCATCGCCGGGGCGAGCAGGAAGCCGTGTCGGTAAAAACCGTTGACGTGGATCGCATTCCCGATGCGAAGGACGCGCGGCACATTGTCGTCGAATGCGGGGCGCACACCCGCGCCGGTCTCGATAACACGCGCCTCGCCGAAGGCGGGGTGGAGCGCATAGGCGGCGTTGAGCAGTTCCATCAGCGAGCGCGCGGAGATCGGTCCGCCGACATTTGCCTCGAGCATCGTCGCGCCGACCATGAAACGGTTGCCGCCACGCGGCACGACGTAAAGCGGATGACGCGGATGCAGGAGCCTCACGGGACGCGACAGGGCGATCTCTTCGGTTTCCAGATAGAGCATCTCGCCGCGCAGGCCGCGCAGGCCCGGCACCGTCCCGATGGCAGCTGATCCGGTGCAGTCGAACACAGCGTCAAAATCCGTTCCTGGCGACGATGCGTCGAAACGGAAGCGAACGCCGTCGTCGGCCAGCCACTCCTTGAGCGCGCCGAGCGCGGCGCGCGGATCGAGATGAGCCTCGTCGCGGAAGAACAGCGCCGTTCGAAACCGCCCCGCCAGTGCCGGCTCCAGCACGGCGATGCCGTCTTCGTCGAGCCATTCGTGGCAGGTGGTGCGCGTGGCGAACCTTTTCAGTTCGCCCGTATCGCGCGGTGGCGCGACGACGAGCGTTCCGTTACGACCAACATGGCCGGGCAGGGCAGCCTCCCACCATTCGGCGGCGGCCCTGCCGAGTCGCGTCACGCTTTCGGGCGCGCTTTCGCCTTCGCAGAACGGCGCGAGCATGCCGCCGGCAAGACCGGAAGCGCCCGCGCCGACGTACCCCGCACGATCGACGATCTCGACCGCATGACCATGCCGGCGAAGCTCGAACGCGACGGTGAGCCCTGCGACACCCGCGCCCCTGACGAGCGCGTGCACGTCACTCCCCCGCCACGCGGGAACGCGCTTCGACAGGCATGTAAAGGTCGCCGCCCTCGCGATATTTCTGCGCCATGTCCGCCATGCCCGCTTCCGCGCGCGCGGCGTCGCGGATGTCGTGGCTGATTTTCATGGAGCAGAATTTCGGCCCGCACATCGAGCAGAAATGCGCGACCTTGTGCGCCTCCTTGGGCAAGGTCTCGTCATGGAAGCTACGCGCCGTATCGGGATCGAGCGACAGGTTGAACTGGTCCTCCCAGCGAAACTCGAAGCGCGCGCGGCTGAGCGCATCATCGCGAATCTTCGCGGCGGGATGCCCCTTGGCGAGGTCAGCGGCATGCGCGGCGATCTTGTAGGTGATGACCCCGATCTTCACGTCGTCGCGGTCGGGCAGGCCCAGATGCTCCTTGGGTGTGACGTAGCAGAGCATCGCCGTGCCGAACCAGCCGATCATCGCCGCACCGATCCCGCTGGTGATATGGTCGTAGCCCGGCGCGATATCGGTCGTCAGCGGCCCGAGCGTGTAGAACGGCGCCTCGCCGCAAACTTCGAGCTGCTTGTCCATATTCTCCTTGATCTTGTGCATCGGCACGTGGCCGGGGCCCTCGATCATCACCTGGCAATCATGCTTCCAGGCGATCTGCGTCAATTCGCCCAGCGTCTCCAGCTCGGCAAACTGCGCCGCGTCGTTCGCGTCGGCAATGGAGCCTGGCCGCAGGCCGTCACCGAGCGAGAACGATACATCGTAGGCGCGCGCGATCTCGCAGATCTCCTCGAAATGCTCGTAGAGGAAGCTTTCGCGGTGATGATGCAGGCACCATTTGGCCATGATCGAGCCGCCTCTGGAGACGATGCCGGTGACGCGATCGACGGTGAGCGGGATATGGGCAAGCCGCACCCCGGCATGGATGGTGAAATAGTCGACGCCCTGCTCGGCCTGCTCGATAAGCGTGTCGCGGAACACGTTCCAGTTCAGGTCCTCCGCGACGCCGCCCACCTTCTCCAGCGCCTGATAGATCGGCACGGTGCCGATCGGGACGGGCGCGTTGCGGATGATCCATTCGCGGATGTTGTGGATGTTCCGCCCGGTCGACAGGTCCATCACCGTGTCCGCGCCCCAGCGAATCGCCCACACCATCTTTTCCACTTCCTCGGCCATCGACGAAGTGACGGCGGAATTGCCGATATTGGCGTTGATCTTGACGAGGAAATTGCGACCGATCGCCATCGGCTCGAGTTCGGGATGGTTGATGTTGGCCGGAATGATCGCACGGCCGCGCGCCACTTCCTCGCGCACGAATTCCGGCGTGACGAAGTCGGGAATGGAGGCACCGAAGCTTTCGCCGTCGCGCATGAGTTTTTCGCGCATCGCCTCACGGCCGAGATTCTCGCGGATGGCGACGAACTCCATTTCCGGCGTGACGATGCCCGCGCGGGCATAGGCGATCTGGCTGACCGCCTTGCCGACCTTCGCACGCAGCGGGCGGTGACGATGTGGGAATTCGGGCGTCAGCCGATCCTTCGAGACGAAGCCGTTGTCAGCGGGCTGCACGTGGCGCCCCTCATAGCACTCGACGTCTCCGCGGGCGGTGATCCAGCCTTCGCGCAGACGCGGCAGTCCGCGCTCAATGGCGATGTCGCCGTCGGCCGTGTAGGAGCCGGACGAATCGTACACGGTCACCGGCGGCTCGCCGGCGCTCGGATGCACGGCGATCTGGCGCATCGGCACGCGGATGTCGGGGTGCAGCAAACCCGGCATGAAGACCTTGGTGGAGGCCGGCAATGGACCGGTTGTGACGGTGGGGGCTGAAGTAGATGTCATGTCAGGCTCCTCGCTTGGCAGCAATGGAGACCCAGCTCTGACGGGATGGAGGAAGAACGCCTGAACGAATCGAGGTCGCGCAACGACCGAAAAGGCATCCGCACCGTCCCTACGCCAGTATGAACTGGATCAGGTTCGACGGGTCACTGCGCTGCCTTCAGGCCAGCAGTATCTCAGCCCCTTGTCGGGACCCCCCTGGTGAAGAACAGAAGATGCCGACGGATGCAGGCTGAGTCAATGAGCGCAAAGCGGACTGAAAAACGCCAGGGACGAATCCCAACGCGCGCTCGCCTTGATGGCGTTCGCGGCACTGCGCCACGGCGAAGCCCAAGGGCCATGCGCGGCTGGTCCTCGCTCGTCTTGGCGAGACTAGCACTTTGAAGCTGATCTTATTCCTGCATGAGATGCGGTCTTGAGTTGCGCGACCATCTTTGCGGCATGGATGCCGCGTGGATCGTTCGTCACGGCAATGGTGGTGTGATCCAGCCCCACTGAACGGGTCCACCTTGAGTTATGGTTTTGACCATGAAGGAGGACCACGATGAGCAACAAACGACACAAGCCGGAAGAGATCGTCACGAAGCTTCGGCAGGTTGAAGTCCT
>NZ_JAAAMH010000041.1 GCF_024105655.1 Aliihoeflea sp. 40Bstr573 | reverse complement strand
AACGACAGACAATCGAACTCCGGCGCTTGCAGCACCGAAAACTCGCCGCATAAAGTCAACCAAGGGGCGAGGCCGAAACTCCGCTAAATCTCCATGCCCATTGCGCCAAATGTCCTGACGACGGACAGTGCCGGTTAACGCTGATCCAATACGAAGACGGTCACCAGAAGAGAAGGGACAATGCCTCCTGGTGACCGCGCAATTCAGCCCTTCGTACAATTCTTCCGTCGGACCGCCTGGCTAACATTCGTTAAGCCAAGTTGTTCCCGTATACGTGGCTGGAGCCAGACTTTGTTTAAGGAAGAGTTCGTAATGGACACTAGCTTCGGTCGCCCGAACTCCGGTTGCCCTTGCCGAGGTCTTCGCGAGCTCTCTTGTCTTTATCGAGCTTCTCGAAGCTCTCAACTACGTCATCCGTTTCCTGCGTAACGTCGGGGACGGCTCGTCTTTCGTTCTGCACGTTCGCCTGATCATCGCCCTGGAGCTTGTTTCGCCCCATCCGCTCGGAGGCCAGATCCGTCTCGGTCAGTCGGCGTGTGTCCTTATTCTCAGCCATGGTTATCTCCTTCGGGTTGAAAGTGACCACCAACTGAATTCGCCGGGCGTTCCGAAAGGTACCGCAGTCATAGACTGTTAAGCCTGACAAGCTTCGCCTCGGAACACCGTCGGCTGACATCGGTTGGCACCCCAAGCTTGGAGGGGATGCGATGACGCGGATGTCTATGTCAGCTGCAACGTTTGCGTCGGTTCTTATGGGAGCAACGGTGGTGTCTCTGCTGTTCGGCCGATGCGCCGTGTATGAGTTGTTCCACGTCTGCGTTTTAATGCACTAGATCGCACCGGTCTTTATGGGCTGATCAGTCGGGGAAAGCGCGCAGATGAACTGGGGCGTTGAGGACTTCGCGGCCGCAGCGGCACTAACTGGAGGTGCTGCGCTCGCAGGGTGGATCGTGATGACGAAAGTTCGATCGCGGCCCGCGCGATACGTTCTTGCCGGGTGTGTGCTTGCCGCCGCGCTCGCCACCTGGGCACACCTCGCAGTCGGGATATTCTAGTTTTGATACCAGCGGGGCGCAGGAGGCAGTGTAAATCAGACTCGTTTGTCATCGCGCGGTTTTGCCTGAGCCTCATCCTGAAGAACGTCGACCACGTCTCGCAGGCTTGCATCGGCTTCAGGATGCCTGGCTAACAGCGCCGCTGCCGTCTCGCCAATATTCATCTGCTTCGCGTTAAAACGCGCGCCATCCACGGTGTCCGCGATATCAACGGCTAAAGATAATCGGGGCATATCTGCTTCTCCGCTCGGTTTCCTTCCACGGAGGCAAGCCTTGCAGGTCGCTATGGTTTCATCACCTGCTGTTAAAGGGTTACACCTCTCGCGGCTTTAGCGGCGCCCTCGGATAGTGAAAATACCTCGCGCTGCTATCCGGTCGCAGGCCGATCTTGCGACTAGGCGACGGGCCCCTAGCTATCGATGTTCTGCAACATTCCGCTCCTGCTTGAAATAAATCAAAGGTAATCTTTGGCCTGAGACGAAGAAGGCCACCGCGGCACGTACGGCAGGCATCAAGCTCGGCAAGACCCCTGACGGGTCATTCGTCGTCGGCCACGTCGTGAAGACTCAGGACGAGGGCAACAAGGTCCGCACGCTGATCAAGGCCACGGCCGAGATCGACGGCGGGGACGTCGAGATCAGCCTTCCGCAGGTTCCGGGTCAGGCCGGCAAGGTGCAGGCCAAGGACATGGTCGCGATGCTGGCGGGCTGGAAGGTGAAAACCGTGCCGGGAACGGGCGACAGGGGTCACACGGGCCGAGCCGTTCTCGTCCCAGTGCGAAGCGGGGAATGTCTATCTCCTCCAGGGTGACTGGAACGAGAGCTATCTCGACGAGCTCTGCCTGTTTCCGGGTGGCAGCATCAAGGATCAGGTCGACGCCTCGTCAGGTGCCTTGGCGCGGCTTGTCGTGAAACGCGAGATCGAAACGGCTATCACGAGAGTGACCGGGATGTCTAGGCGTCTGAGTCGATCATCGTGTCGACAAGGATGCGGATTTGCTCCGGGCCGAAAACGATATCCCTGGTCAGTATCCAAGGGTGCTCTGGACGCGTCGCGGACCGACGGCTGGCCGTGACCAATGCGTCAGCGAGGGAATTGCATGTTGTAGTGCTTGCGCCTTCGAAGGACGTGGAGTGGGGAACGTCGCCAGCCGGGAGCCAGATGACGATCGCAGGTTCATGTTTCATGTCTTCCTCCAGCACATTGCCGAGGGCAAACGCGATAGCCCTCGATTGGGATGCACCGACGGAAGTGAAATGAATATGGCCGGCGTCGACACGTAACATCCCGACTGGATTGATCGCCAGGACGAGTGGGTGATGATGCGCGCCACTGCCGGAGGTGAGAAAGCCCTCAAGGAAGCAGGAGAGGACTATATGCCCAAGCCTTCCGGCTTTCGGGTGCACGACGATGGCGGCCGCGCGATGTACGCCGCCTACCAGAGCGGGCGCAGTTCTCGGAGATCGACGCGCCTAGATTCACGTCATCCATCGCACCGAGGCACAGATCGCCATGCCCAAGGCGATGGAAGGGTTGTGGAAATGGCAACGCCCGGCGGCATGTCGCTCGAGGCGTTCGAACGGCGTATCACCGGCGAGCCGCTGCTGATGTGCCGTTATGCGCTCTTGGCCGATGCCTCTTCAACGGGCTGGGACCTGCCTTGGCTCGCCAGATACACGACCGAGGCGCTGATCAACTGGTCGCCCGAGCGAGACTTGTTCGTGCTCGACGAGAGCGGGTTGAAGCGCGATGGTTTCCAGTGGAATCAAGCAGGCATATCGCGTCCTCCGGCTCGAGGAAGACCGATATTCGGTCGAAACCTACACGGGCATCGAGAAGGACGGAGCCGAGGCCCAGCCAACAATTCGCGGCGATGCCGGACTGACCGAGATCCCGTTCGTCGTGATCGGGTCGAAAGACTTATCCGTATCGCCCGACGAGACGCCGCGGATCGGCGTTGCGCGCCGCGCTCGCGATGTATCGCCTCGATGCTGACTATCGCCACCAGCTTTACATGAGCGGGCAGGAGACGTTGATCATCATCAATGGTGATGCGCCATCGGCACTTGGTGCCGGCGTCGTCCTGACATTGTTGGCGAGCAAAGACGATCACATGCCCGACGCCAAGTATGTTGGGCCTACCGGAACCGGCATTGATGCGCACCGGGTCGCCATTGAGGACGAGCGCGGCAATGCGGCTACGGTCGGCGCCAGGTTGTTTGACAGCGAGAAGAAGTCGGCCGAGAGCGGCGACGCTTCGCATCCGGTATGCGGCTCAGACCACAACGCTGACCTCGATCGCGCTCGCAAGTGCGCAGGGGCTGCAAAAGGCGCTCTGGCATATTGCGATCATGATCGGCGCCGCGCCTGAAGAGGTGATCGTTAAGCCGAAACTGTCGCTCGTCGATGCCACGCTAAGCCCGCAGGAAGCGGCTTTACTGAGCAAGCTCTGCCCCGCCGCGCAAGATTGCTCGGCATATCAACTGAAAGGATGACCATGCATCTCCGAAGCATCTTCTTCGGCGGTCTGGCCATGCTCGCAGCGGCCATGTTCATGCACGCTCCGGCTCGCGCCATCGACAACGAGCCGGCACACAGCGTGTCCTTCGAATGGCCGGATTTCGCCCCGCTCGATGCGAGGGCGCTTGTCGTTGCCGACATGCGCAGCACCGAAGTAGCGAACCTGAGTTCGAACAGCCACGCTGTAGCGTTTGCCATCCAGAACCAGCCGCTCACGGCGTGGCGCTTTGCCGTCGACGCCAATTTGCGCATCGATCCACATATCCGCGCGGGCTGAACAGCGGCCGTCGACCTGAAGGGCGGCGGCCACTCATGTTCGGCCAGGGGCGGCGAGATTATCGTGCTACTGGGGAAACGAAAGACCATGCTCAAGACAGAGCCGCTCGATGCTGCCGTAGTCGACATCCAGACCATATTTGGCGTCTAGCGCTGCGGCGGCTTCACCTGTCATGGCGTCGGGGTTTTCGGCCATTTCCTTGAACATGGCCTCGAATCCGCCGGGCGAGATAATCTCTAGCAACCGGCATTCATCCTCGCCGGGGTTCCAGAAGGTGTGCCAGTCGTTCCGCAGCTTGAACACGAACTCGCCAGCCTTGGCTTCGATCGTTCGTCCGCCAATGAAGGCGCCCATTCGCCCGTTCAGAACGAAGCTGTACTCGTCCTCCCGCGAATGCCTATGCAGAGGCGCGGCCAACGTCTTGGCGGGCACCCAATGTTCAAGGATTGAGACGCGTCCCTCGGTTGCCAGCGCCTCAAGCATGTAGCGGGCACCAAAGCTGCCGAGGTCGACAGCATCGCCTGCCTCGCGTCCCAAAAGCGAAACACTAGATCTCGTCAAGACTGTCCTCTCCGTCCGTGGGAAAGAAAAGCATGGAATGTCGGAGAGTGGAAGCCTGATGCGGTGAGCGTCTAGATTGTCCGGCACGACGTGACGCGGATCATCACCTCGTCCTGCTCGAACTCGGCCTCTAGCCGGCTGCGATAGGTCTTCCACCATGCTTCATCGAGCTCGTCGACCATCACTTCGATGATCAAGATGCGATCCTTCTCGATTGACCCCGTTTCTTTCCATAACCCCTCGGCCGGCGCTCGCGTGAACGCTGTAGCGCCACCAAAGCGATCGGCGAGCCCGCCGATGATTCCCTCGATGACGTCCGGGTCGATCGGCACGCCGCTGCCGGTATCGAGCGGCAAGAACACTTCAACAATCTGCATGGCTGCGCCTCCCTCTTATGAAGGATCATCGCGTGGCAATGCCGAGTACTGTTCATCACTGACAGGCTCAAGCCATTCGACGTTGCTGCCGTCTATCGCCTCATGGATGGCGATGTGCGTCATACTCGTGTGGGGGCGGGCACCGTGCCAGTGCTTCTCACCTGGAGCAATCCAGATTGAGTCGCCCGGATTGATCGGCTGGATGGGCCCTCCTTCCTTCTGGATGAGGCCTGACCCAGCTACAACATGCAGCGTCTGGCCGAGCGGATGCGTGTGCCAGTTGGTTCGCGCGCCTGGATCGAAACGAACAATAACAGATCGCACACGAGCGGGCGCTTCTGCTTCAATGATCGGATCTTGCCACACGGAGCCCGTGAAATAGTCTGCCGGCCCCCGTCGTGAAGATACCGAGCCACTGCGGCGAATTTCCATTCTCATCTCCGTAATCCGAGGCACTGACACCTCATACTCACTCGCTATTCAGCGGCATCCTATGCCGACACGTCGTGGTTGCAACCCAAGAGAAGGCTAGTGGCACTGAAAGGATCGTCGACGATCCCGACAGTGTCGAGAAACAGTCCCGCCCACCAGATCGAGTGCATTGGGGCGCACCCACGAGTGCATTGGGGCGCACCTTGGTGCGCAAGAGTTCAAAGCGCGCTCGATCGCGTCCGCGCGGCGCCCGCGTTGCCGGCCATCAAGGGATCGCTCGCAGTCGTGGTGCGCGATGCCGGCGACGTTGCTTTACTCAGGCGCAGGTCGCACCGGTGAGGTGATGTTGTAGTATGCATCCTCACTCACCAAACCAGCTCTCTTCTTCGCTTCGCGCATTGCGACTTGGTGTTCGGCTGACGCTGTTGCCGTGTCGGCCGCAGGTTCGCCTTTGGTCGAATGCGATTCAGTTACGTCATATGGCAGATCTGGACCGGAGGGCATCTGCCGTCCCTCCTTCTCTCGGATCTCCGCTACACCGCACTTGTTCACTTCGATGACCCGGCCGTCGTCTTGGGCATCGTCGGTGGTGATACTCTCTTTCATGTTCCGCACTCCTCTACTGCTGGTCGTTGTAGGGCCGTTTGGTCTCGCCCACCATTTTGGCCAGATGCGAAAACGTCCAGAGATGTTCAGCACTGGTCGTGTTTGCGAGCTGCAGGAACCGAATGGGAAAACATATCGCATCTCGGTTTGCGGGTGATAGATGATCGGTATGTCGATTGTCGCCAACTGCCGCGGCTTCGGCCTTGCGCAGGGCAATGTCGATTTCGTTTTGTGAAAGAACACCCTTTGCGACGAGCTCGTGATTGATTGCTGCAATGGCGAGGCAAAGTCCCTCAAGTTGCAGGTTGGCGGTGTTCATAGCGTCCTCCACTCTTTGATGGGGGACCAACACCGAATTCATGGAATTGATCCGAGGTATCGATGGCTAGCCTCGATTATGCAAGGGAGCCGCGAAGGCCGATCACCTGCTCGGGCATCCAGACGGACCGGAGCCATCCAGCGTACGGCGTCGTTCGGCGGTGCAATCCTTGGGCCGGTGAGTACGACGGCGGTTGACGACCCTGCACGCACTGCGGTCGATAACCTGCAGAACGGGCGAAGATGTCGGCGGCACTCGCCTGATCAGGTGGTGACAGCGGACGGCGTCTACACCATCCTCAAGAACACCACGCTATCACCGCGGGCGCTTCGGTCAGGTATGACATGATGGGAACACGCTAACAGTCGGCGCGCGCGGCTTCTATGCGGCCTTGGCACGGCCCTTGGCGCGCATCTTCGTACCGGGTTTGCGTCCAAGTCCCATCTTCTTGGCCAAGGCGGAACGAGCCGCGGCATAGTTGGGAGCGACCATCGGATAATCGGAGGGAAGGTTCCATTTCACCCGGTACTCGTCAGGCGTCATATTGTAGTGCGTCATCAAATGACGCTTCAACGATTTGAACTTCTGCCCGTCTTCAAGGCAAATGATGTAGTCGTCGGAGACGGACTTCTTCGGGTTCACGGCGGGCTTTGGAGCCTCTGCTGGTTCGACCGCAGATGGCGTCGTCAGCGACACCAGAGCGGAATGAACAGATGCGATAAACGCGGGCAGCTCCGCAGCTGGAACTGGATTATTGGAAACATATGCCGAAACGATTTCAGCAGTTAGCGCTCGTGGACAAAGGGTATCCATAGTTTGACTGCTGCGATGGCGACGAAGCCGAGATAGGATTCCTTTGTTTTGTCATAACGGGTGGCGACGCGCCGCCAGTTCTTGAGTTTGTTGAAGAGCC
>NZ_JAAAMH010000040.1 GCF_024105655.1 Aliihoeflea sp. 40Bstr573 | reverse complement strand
CGCCTATGGAAGGACGCCGAAGCGACCATCGGGTCCGCAACGGCTTTCCTCTACGCCGCTGCCGTCATGATCCTCGTCAGACGCATCGCACGCCACTCATGAGCAGTTTCGGCACGGACTCTAAGCGTTTCTCTCCTCGGGGGACACGTCGAGCCCTTCGTTCCGCACTCTGCGGCGGCATGGCCGAGATGGACGGTATTCCAATAGACGATGATCGAGATCAGGAGGTTGAGGCCGGCGATCCTGTAATGTTGTCCCTCCGCCGTGCGATCGCGGATTTCACCCTGCGACCGATACGTAAGGCTCTTGCGCGCGGCAATAAATGCCGCGATCGATCACCATCGCCGCGACACCATTCTCGTTTAGATTGATTGTCGCGCTATAGCGACAAGACGGCGACGAGCGATCATCGGGCAAATGACGAAGTCGGTGATGCTAAAGAGCGCGATGCCGCGCAAGGCGGAGACAGCACCACGTAGTCCGGAAGGCGTATGCCCTTGCCGATCAGTGGTGGATGCAGGAGATTGTCGTTCAGGCTGATGGAGAACACAAAGACAACCAGGATCGCACCTTTCAGATACTGGTCGGATTGAAGCTGATAGACGGCGGCCGGCACTTAGACGAGGAAGGCGCCGACGGCAGGTCGCGGCGACAACACCGCAGCGAATGGCGGCGTCACCAGCACAACCAGAGCCATGAAACCGATCCGCTGGACGAATGGTGTCGACATCATTCTGCTCGGGCTTCGACGGTTTCGGTTTCCCTGATCCCGAACCATGTCACATAGAGCGCGGGCAGGAACAGCAGCGTCAGCGCCGTGCCGACGATGATGCCGCCCATCATCGCATAGGCCATCGGCCCCCAGAAGACCTCGCGCGAGATCGGGATGAGCGCGAGGCTGGCCGCCGCCGCCGTCAGCACAATCGGCCGCATGCGATGGTCGGTCGCCTCGATGACGGCGTCCCACGCCGGCTTGCCAGCCGCCTTCAGGACCTCGATGCGGTCGATCAGGATCACCGAATTGCGGATCAGGATGCCGGCGAGCGCGAGGATGCCGAGGACGGCGATGAAGCCGAGCGGCGCGCCGGTCGGCACCAGCGCCAACGCCACGCCGATCACGGCCAAGGGCGCGGTGGTGAAGACGAGGAAGAGATGGGAGAAGCTCTGCAGCTGGATCATCAGGATCGTCGCCATGACGATCAGCATCAGCGGGATCACCCCAACGACCGGCATCAGCGTCTTGAAGCTTTCCTCCCACTCGCCGGCGGCCGTCACCGTGTAGCCCGCGGGAAGGCCCTTCTCGAACGAGGCCACCGTTTCGCGCAGGCTGTACATCAGCCGCAGCGGCTTGACCTCGCCCGTCACCTCTGCGCGGACCGTCAGCGTCGGCATGCGCGAGCGCTGCCAGACCACCGGCTGCTCCATCTCGTAGCGCAGCGTAGCGATCGCGCCGAGCGGGATCGAGCGGCCTTCGCCGGCGGGCAGTTGCAGGTTGCGCAGCGTCTCCAGCGAGCCACGCTCCTCGGCGGACGCGCGGCCGACGACGTCGACCAGATTGATTCCGTCGCGGATCTGGGTGACGGCCGCCCCCTCCATGATGCTGTTGAGGATGGTGGCGATGTCCTGCGAGGTCACGCCGAGCTGCCGCGCCTTGTCCTGAAACAGCTCGACGCGCACGGCGCGCGCCGGCTCCATCCAGTCGAAGGTGACGCGCCCGAGGTCGGGATGCGCGTCCAACACGTTGGCGAAAGCCTGCGCGTGCTCGCGCACCGTCTGGATGTCCGGCCCCGACACGCGGTACTGGACGGGGATGCCGATCGGCGGGCCGATCTCCAGCAGCCTGATATCGACGTCCGTGCCGATGAAGGTGCGCTCGACATATTCCTGAATGTCGGCGCGCACGGCGTCGCGGACGTCGAGACCTTTCGTCACGACGACGATCTGCCCCATCGAGACATGCGGGGCCGGAGGGTCGAGCGTGAGCAGGAAGCGCATCGCGCCGCGTCCGACATAGGTCGACCAATGGTCGATGCGCCCGTCCCCCTTCAGCACCTCGTCTTCGAGCTGCGCCATCTGGTGGCCGGTCTCGGCGATGGTGCTGCCGTGCGGCAGGTCGAAGTTGACGACCAGCTCGGCGCGGTCGGACGGCGGGAAGAGCTGGACCTGTACGAAGGCCATGCTCGCAGCCGCGGCGAAGAACGCCGCGACGGTCAGCCCGATCGTCGCCCAGCGCCAGCGCAGGCAGGCGATCAGCGCCTTCGAGAACGCGCCGGCGATGCGTCCCTTCTTCTGCGCATGGTGCTTCATCGTCTTCGGCAGCATGGTGACGCCCAGCAGCGGCGTGAACACCACGGCCACCACCCAGGAGACGACCAGTGAGATGGCGATGACGGTGAACATCGAGCCGGCGAACTGGCCCGCGAGGCTGTCGTTGAGGCCGATCGGGATGAAGCCCGCCACGGTGACCAGCGTGCCCGTCAGCATCGGGAAGGCGGTGGAGGTGTAGACATAGGTCGCGGCCTTGCGCAGCGTGTCGCCAACCTCCAGCCGCGCCACCATCATTTCGACGGCGATCATCGCGTCGTCGACGAGCAGGCCGAGCGCGATGATCAGCGCGCCGAGCGAGACGCGCTGGAGCGAGATGCCGAGATACTCCATGCCGAGGAAGGTGATCGCCAGCGTCAGCGGGATCGAGATCGCCACCACCATGCCGGCTCTCAGCCCCAGGCTGACGAAGCTGATCGCCAGCACGATCGCCACTGCCTCGAACAGCGCCGTCGTGAATCCGGAGACGGCATGGTCGACCACTTGCGGCTGGTCGGACACCTTGTGGATCGCGGCGCCCAGCGGCAGGTCGCGCGCGGCATTCGCCATCACCGCCTCAAGTGCCGCGCCGAACTCCAAAAGGTTGGCTCCGGCCTTCATGCTGATCGCGAGCGCGATGGCCGGCTCGCCGTCGAAGCGGAACAGGTCGGGTGGTGGATCCTGGTAACCGCGGCGGATGGTGGCGACGTCCGTCAGCGGAAAGAAGCGGTCGTTGACGCGCAGGTTGATGGCACGCAGGCTCTCCTCCGAGGTGAAGTGTCCGCCCAGCCTGAGCGCGATCCGCTCCGGCCCAGCCTGGATGACGCCCGAAGGCACGACCGCGTTCTGCTCTCTGAGTGAGGCGACGATGCTCTGCTGGTCGAGGCCGAGCGCGGCGATCCTGCGGGTCGAAAACTCCAGCCAGACGACCTCCTTGCGGTCGCCGACGATCTCGACGCGACCGATGTTCGGCACCGTCACGATGGCGGAGCGCAGGTCTTCGGCATGATCGCGCAGCTGCCGCCAGGTGAGCCCGTCGCCGGTCAACGCATAGACGCTGCCGTAGACGTCGCCGAAGCGGTCGTCGAAGAAGGGGCCGACCACGCCTTGCGGTAACTCGACGGCCAGCTCCTGCATCAGGTTGCGCACCTGCTGCCAGGTCTGGGGCACCTCGGCCGCGGGCGTGTCGTCCTTGAGGTTGACGAAGACGATCGACTGTCCGGCGGTCGTCATCGAGCGGGTGAAGTCGAGCGTGTCGATCTGCTGCATTTTGCGCTCGATGCGGTCGGTGACCTGGAGCGCGGTCTCCTGCGCCGACGCGCCGGGCCATTGCGTCTGGATCACCATGGTTTTGATCGTGAAGGAGGGGTCCTCCTCGCGCCCGAGGTTCAGATAGGAGATGCCGCCGGCAACGACGAAGGCGATCATGAAGTACCAGACCAGCGAGGCGTGTCCGATCGCCCAGTCGGAGAGGTTGAAGCGTTCCTTTTTCATCGGCTCTCCGCCTTGCTGACGCGCACCGCCTGCCCCTCGACCAGCGAGCGGACGCCCGCCACGACGACCCGCTCTCCCATATCCAGCCCCTCTTCTACCGTCACACGGTCGCCGGCTCGTTCGGCGATCACGATCGCACGGCGCGAGACCCTCCTGTCCTGCTGCTCCACGATCCAGACGAAGGCGCCGTCCTCGCCCTCGATCACGGCCGTCGCGGGAACGGACGGAAGGGCGGCGCGCGGCGCAACGGGTCTCACCAGCACGGTGGTGCCGAACCGGAAAGCGGCCGGCGGCTCGTCGAGCGCGATGCGCACGCGGTGCAGCCGGGTCGCCGCATCCGCCGCCGGGGCGATCTCCCTGATCCTGCCTTGCGCCGTGATCGCGGGATCGATTTCGAGCGCCGCCTCGAACGTGTCGCCGATCCGCAAGCCGGACAGCAGGCGCTCGGTCATGTCGACCACCGCGTCGTGCAACTCCGGCCGCGCGAGCGTCACCACGGGAGAACCGGCTGCGACCACCTGGCCGATCTCGCCGGATACCGCCGTCACGACGCCGTCGAAGCCGGCGACGAGCTGCGCATTGGCAAGCTGGTCCCGCGCCTGGGAGAGGCCGGCCGTCGCGCTCTCGACCTTGGCGCGCGCGGTCTTCAATTGCAGCTCCGCCGCCTCAAGCGCTGCCGGCGGCACCGTTCCGCTGGCGCCCAGCGTCTGTTGGCGCTCATGGGTGTCGGAGGCGTTCTCGAGCTGCGCCTGGGCGGAACGCAGATCGGCGCGCGCGGCTTCCAGCGCGGCGGCGAGCCCGGTCGAGTCGAGGGCGGCCAGCGGGTCGCCGCGCCTGACGACATCGCCGACCGACACCTCGTGCGACATCAGCCGGCCCAGCATCGGAAAGCCAAGCTGGGAGCTTGCCTGTGGCATCACGGCGCCAGCAAGGATCAGGTCGTCCCCGCGCGATGGGGTGATGACAACGGTGAGCGCAAGCGGCGGAACATCCTCGCCGGGATCGCTTTGGCCGGTCCGCTCCTCGCCGCAAGCGGCGAGCAAAGCGGCCAGCACTGCGACGGCGGCGCCTCGAACGGCGGCTTTCATCGCGCCGCCTCCTCGGTAGGATCGACAGGCAGACCGGGGCGCATCGCCCGCGGACCGCTTGT
Source organism: Aliihoeflea sp. 40Bstr573 (assembly GCF_024105655.1). GTDB lineage: Bacteria > Pseudomonadota > Alphaproteobacteria > Rhizobiales > Rhizobiaceae > Aliihoeflea. Next base: position 2,987 of record NZ_JAAAMH010000040.1, on the reverse strand, counting down.
CACGACCGTCTCGCCGTCCTCGACGCCTCCCGACAGCACCACCTTGTCGCTCTCAAAGGAAAGAACCGTGACCGGGCGAAGCTCCAGCCGACCTTCCGGCTGCGTCACCACCCACACCGACGCGCCGTCCTTGCCGAGCGTCAGCGCGGTGGGCGGCAGCACGATGGCTTGCCGCGGGCGCAACGACGCCCGGCCTACGACGGTCGCCCCAAGCGGCATGACTTCGGGCGGCGCATCGATCGCCACTTTCACCAAGATCGTCCCGGTACGCAGATCGATAGAGGGAGAGATTTCCCTGACATGGCCGGCAAATCCGTGTTCGCCGTTGAACATCACCCGCAGCTCGATGCCGGTATCCTCGTCGAGCGTCAGAAGCCCGGCCTCATACACGTCGAACACGGCGTCCCTGATGCCGTCCTCCGCCACCGTGAACACTGGCTGCGCCGGCTGGACCACCTCGCCGGCCTCGGCATGGCGGGCCGTAATCAAACCGTCCACCGGCGACGATAGCGTCGTGTTGGCCAGCGCGTCGCGGGCCAGCGCAAGCTCCGCCTCGGTTGCCTCTACAATGCCGGACGCGACCTGAAGCGTCGCGTAGGCCCGATCGACGGCGCTTCTGGTGGTGGAGCCGCTCTCAAGCAGCGCGGCGAGACGGGCATGGTCGGCCTCAGCCTGATCGCGTTGCGCCTGCTCGGCCCGCACCGCCGCTTCGGCCGCCGCGAGCGCGGCCTCCTGCTGGATGGCGTCGAGACGTGCGAGCGGCTCGCCGGCCGCGACGCGGTCGCCCACATCGGCAAAACGTTCCCCGATCCGCCCCGCGCCCCTGAAGCCAAGGTCGGTGGAGTTCGCCGGCTGTACGCTGCCCGTCATCTCCAGCGACGGCGCGTAGGCCTCGTATTGAATCTGCCGGACGACCACTGGGACCGCCCGCGCTTCTTCGGCCATTGCCGGAAACAGCGCCGGTCCGAGGATCAACAGACCCGTCATCGTCCCCGCTATCGCCGTTCTCACCTTCATCGCCATCATTTCGCCTGAAAACCGCCGCTACATATTATTGACTGATTCGAAAGTCAATAATATGATGGAATGAATGAGTTCCGCAGACCAGTCACATCCTTCCGGCAACAAGCCTCTCGGCAAACGCGCCCGCCAGAAGATAGAGCGGCCGCGCGCGATTCTCGCCGCCGCGCTGGATGAGTTCATGCTCAAGGGCTTCTGGGCCGCGCGAGTCGAGGACATCGCCGCCAAGGTCGGCATCACCAAGGGCACGGTCTATTTCTACTTCGACACCAAGGAGAAGCTGTTCGCCGAGACGATCCGCAGCTTCAGCCCGAACCTTGCCAGCGAGAGCGAGCCTATCGATAAGAATCGGCCGGTCCGTGAGCAGCTCACGACCTACCTTGCCGTCCTCTACGAAGCGGTCGCCATCAATCCGGATGCGAAGCGGGTCTTCCATCTCCTGATATCGGAGGGCCGGCATTTTCCTGAGCTGCTCGACCAGTACTTTGCAGAGTTCCTGGCGCCTGCGCTCGATCGGATCACATCACTTATCACATCCGGCATCGAACGCGGTGAACTCAAGTCAACCGGTCTGGCTTCTTCACCCGAAGTCTTGATAGGGCCGGCCATCGTCGCCAATCTGTGGGGCATCGTCTTCGCCGACCGCCACCCGCGCGATATCGACGCGATCCTGACAACCTCCCTCGACTTGTTCTTTCGAGGGCTACTCGAATGATCTTCTGGTTGGGAAACCAACGCCTTTCGCAAAATGCCAGGGGCGAAGTTACTTGCACCCTCCCCAACCCCCTAGTTCGGGCCCAGCCCCCGGTAGGCATATACTGGTGCGTCGCAGGCGGCGATGAAGACGCGGCCGCGGCCGAAGGATTTGGCCACGAGAAACTGCGGCCGCCAAGGTTCGCTCTGCACGACCTCGGATTTCACTTTTTTGCCAATCGCCTTGTCGATCAGGATTTCCATGTTTTCACCGGGCCTTGGCGCGAAATACCGGTGCAGGATGTATTCGTTGCGGCCGGCATCCGACGACACCACAATTCCGTTGGAGCCCGGCCGGCAGGATAGCGTCCGTCGGGCGAGGGTGACGCCGGAGGGCGTGGCCGCCAGGATGAAGCGCGCATCCTGGCAGGCGTAGTTCAGGGCATCGAGACCGCGCTCGATAAAGGGCTCGTGGAGCGTGCCGACCGGCAGCAGCCTCTCGCCAAAGATCGAATGCGACAGGCCGAGCGCCGATAGCATGGTGAAGAGGTTCATCTCGGCGATGCCGAGATCCATGTGTTGGCCGGATGGCGAGAACTGCCAGTTGTAGGTCGAGGGGATGCGCTCGCTCTTAAAGATGTCGGCCATCTCCTTTCCGCGCACGCCGCAGATCGATGCCCTCGAAGCAGCGGCCTGCTCGCGGATGTACGAGGAGAAAGAATCCGGCGGCCGCTGGGATCGGCCCGAACAGCACCGCCTGCTCGACCGACTGAGCCAAGTTGATGTACTCGTTGTTTGGAAACCCGACCGACTCTCCCGCTCGCTCAAGGATCTTCTCCTGATCTTGAAAATGATCGAAGAAGCCGGCGCCGGCTTCCGCTCGTTGACCGAGGCAATCGACACCACGATACCGGCAGGCCGCATGATGATGCACATGCTCGGTTCCTTCGCCGAATTCGAGCGCGCCGCGATACGCGAGCGGACACAAGCCGGCCTCAGCGCTGCGCGCGCTCAGGGCCGGCGCGGCGGCCACCGCCCCAAGCTCAAGCCGAACAACGCGCCGAAATCCTTGCCATGCTGGATGCTGGCCGGCCAACCGCCGATGTCGGCCGGCTGCTTCGAGTCCACCGCGCCACCATCAGCCGCATGTGATTTTTCGTGGAATGAGGACCCTGTTTAAGGGGTGATTTTCGTCCAAACGGGACCCCTTAACGTGGGGTCATCAAAGTGCCTCCGGTTTCATCGGAGGCATTTGTGTTTTGGATGTTGATTGT
>NZ_JAAAMH010000004.1 GCF_024105655.1 Aliihoeflea sp. 40Bstr573 | reverse complement strand
ACGCCGAAAATCGGTGCCCCGCACCAACCCAGATGACCGATGCCGAAGCCGCAGCCACATGTCAGGCCGTGCAGAACTCAAATCGCGGCCCTACGGTCTACTAAATGCCGGTAGTTCGAAGTGTCCAGCCAAGTCATCGACCGAATTCTCCCACCCGCGCATAGCCTCCAGCCCAGCAATATCCCGAACTGGATTTGATCTTATTTGAACACTCATGGCCGTTCCCTTGATTGAATAAATTGCAATGAAACTTCGAATCGCCGAGTTTTTGTGCAAATGGCCAACCATTTTTCATGTCGTTCAAAAAGATATACGCCTCCAAACTTCCTTTATGAACTAATCTAAAATGTCTAAACATCATTCATCAGTCGATGCTGAATTGGCGTTCGGCTTGTGCCATGAATTGCTCCAATTCGTCGGCATTGACCCCACATTTTCTAATGATGCTCCAGGAGGCGCTGATGACAGAGGAGGCTGAGCGCGACCTGTGCAGTCGGGTGATTGCCGCGATTGATGATGGCAATTCCATGCGGGAGGCGGCGTGTCGCCTCTCGATCGCGATCTCCACGCGCATGATGGCTTCATTTTCGGCCTGATCGAGAAAGCGCCGGAGCGTCCTCAAGGCAGTCGGATATGACCCGTAAGAAGTCGAATCTGCTCTGGCGACTGCCGAAGCTCATTCTTAGCGAGCGGCGGAGATACTGGCTGCCTCGAGGCCATCGCGCATGGCAGCTTGCGGTTCGATCGCAATTGCTTTCGGGTCAAACTCGATCTGAACGAGGTCGCCTGGCCTTAGCAGAGCATCGCTGGCTGCGGGAGACGTCGTCACGACACCGCCGTTTGACCGTACGACCGCATAGGTTGGCTGCTGCGGCGCACCGTCGCGATCGGAAAGGTCCTCTCCACCCGGAACAGCCAAGGAGTGCAAAGCGAGATCGCGCTTGATGATCGCCTGCTCGAGATTCGCCTGCTCGGACTGTAGTTCCTGGGCGACGATGGTCTGGAAACGGTCCTGCACCCCGTCGAAATCGCGCGTCGCGGCTGCGATACTCTGGCGTGCCCTCATGATGGCAGTCGTCTGATCGAGCCGGCTTGCCTGCAGGCTGTCCAGCAGGCGCTCGAGATCCGTACGTCGAGAGGCGACAGTGATACCGCGGTCGACAAGGCTGGATACTGAGGCCAGTTCGGTCTGCGCGGCCTCTATTCCTCTGTCCGACATCTCGATCTTCTGCTCAAGTACGCCGATCTCCGCCTGCAGCAGTTCGCGCAACTCGCCGATAGACGACTGCTGCCGCGCAAGCTCGCGTGCCCTGGCTTCGAAAATCCCTCGCTCCCGGTCAACCAACTCGCTTGCATACTGTGCGCTGACTTCACGCGACGTCATTGGCGCGAATGCTATCGTCTTCGCACCGGTTCGTTCCGCCTCGAGCCGCGCCAGCCTCGCCTGCCCGAACGCTATCGCGTTTTCTGCTTCGCTGAGGTCGCTTTTGGCCCGGGCGCGACCAAGCAGCGCTCCAATTCCTTGCGTCTCATCCTTCCGCTCGCCGCCGCTGAGGGCCAGGGCATGGAGCGGGGTGAGGCCGGGCCGAAACTCGAACCTGCCGGGCGATTCGACATCACCGATAACGTAGATCGGGGCGTATTCGAGGATCTGGACCGTCACTTCCGGCGGCGACACCAGGCCCCTCTTCGCTCGCAACTGCTCGGCGTAGATGGTCGCGATGGTGCCTGGCTCCTTGTTTGCAACGTCCAGCACGCCGACCACAGGCGTGTCGATGCTGCCGTCCGCCGAAACCGTGAATGCGCCGCCCAGGGCAGACCATTGCTCATAGGCAGACGTCATCGCAGACCACTGGAACACGTCGATCCGTATCTTTGTCTCGGGACCAATCAGGCTGTCAGCCTGTCCCGGCGAGGCGAGCGCCATGGCAACCACTACTTCGGCAGCCACCAGGAGTGGTTTCAACGGGAATCGAGCTAGCATGGGCATATCCAGTCGCGGTTTCCGACGTAGTTGGACGAGGCCAAGCCAATTGGCTGCCGCCGCTGTGCTCCTCATACTGATGGCGCCAAACAAGCGGCTGAAGAGCGTTCAACGGATGCCTCACTCATCTGTTCGGATGACCGAGTACCCGAATGCTCATGGGGCGGCGCGCAACTGACGATGGATCGAGATGCGGGTTGTCGCTTGACGGAGATACGGAACGCAAGGCCAAGGGCCGCATTGGCCAAAGGGATGACCCAACCATCGGATCGTCATCGAACGGAGCAATCGGCGGCGGCCGGCTATCCGTTGTGACGCATAGTGAAGCACCGGGTAGGCCGATAGGGTGGCACTTGGCCCAGATCTCCCATGAACAGGACATGGGCTGTAGCACAGGGGCCGGAAAGGTCCGGCATGACAATGACCGCCGCAGCAGATATTCATGCATGGGCGCTTTTCGTGGGTCCGCAACATTGTGTTCCGAACAGCTTGCTTCGGGCGCTCCGCTCAGAACTGGCGTGGCTCGCGGCGAAACATGTTGCATCGTTGTGCGACCTGTGCCGCTTGACCGATCATCCCGTCGCCTTGGTGGCCATCGATCAGCGCATGGCCGTGAACGCCGAAGACATGGCGCGGGATCTCTTGCGACGCTATCCCGAAGCGATGTTCGCGATCATGGATCACGACCTGGCAGATACCGGGCAGGTGTCGCGACTGGCGCGCAGTTCGCGACTTTTTCACTCAGTTCTGCCCATGAACCTTCGACTGGACCTTTGGCTGTCGGTGGTTGGTCTCCTGGTCAATGGAGGTCAGTACTATCCCCCTTCCATGCTGGGGACGCCGGTCGCTGGCCTCCCTGGCGCCTCCGGTCCACGATCCGCTTCGCCTCGCAACGCAGAACAGGCCATCTTCACCGTCATTGATACGAAGCTTGCAGGCCTCACGCGTCGCGAATTTCAGATACTCGCCATCATGGCAGGAGGACTGCAGAACAAGGCTATCGCCGCCCGGCTTGCTTTATCGGAACACACAGTGAAGGTTCACGTCCATCACATCATCAACAAACTCGGCGCCAACAACCGCACCGAAGCCGCGCTCGTCTATCGACAGTCTGAGCGAGCGTTTCGGTCAGAAAATCAAGCTGTATGATGCGACCACCTATGCTCGCGACGCCGCACAGGCCGCGCCGCGTCATGCTCCGTTTCAAATCGGTTCGACCCCGGATGAGCCGATTTCCATCCAAGCTGCAGGTTGCTGCTGCTATCGCTCCAGCATCATCGCCGCGCCCTTTTCCGCGATCATGATGGTCGGCGAGTTGGTGTTGCCCGACGTGATCGTCGGCATCACGGACGCGTCGATGACGCGCAGCCCCGCCACGCCCCGCACGCGCAGCCGGCCGTCGAGAACGGCCCCTTTGTCGTCGTCGGCTCCCATTCGCGCCGTACCGACCGGATGGAAGATCGTCGTTCCGAGGTCACCGGCTGCGACCAGCAGATCCTCGCGGGAGGCGACATGCGCGCCGGGTTTCATTTCCTCGGGCGCGTAAGGCGCGAGGGCGGGCTGGGTGACGATGCGCCGGGCCCATTCGAGCGACTCCACCGCAACCTCCCTGTCTTCCGGCGTCGACAGATAGTTGGGACGGATTTCGGGCATCTCTTCCGGCGCCCGCGAGGTGACATGGACACCGCCGCGGCTGGTCGGACGCAGGTTGCAGACGCTGGCGGTGAAAGCCGGATAGGCGTGGAGGCCCGCACCCCAGCTGTCGAGCGAAAGCGGCTGGAAGTGGAATTCGAGATTGGCGGTCTCGAAGCTCGGGTTCGACTTGACGAAGGCGCCGACCTGCGAGGGCGCCATCGTCAGGGGACCGCGCCTGCGAAGCGCATAGTCGACGCCCATCAGTGCCCGGTGGAACAGGTTTGCATACTGGTCGTTCAGCGTGCGGATGCCGGTGACCTTGTAGATCGGCCGGATCTGCAGGTGGTCCTGCAAGTTCTCGCCCACGCCAGGCAGATGCACAATGCTTTCGATTCCGATCGCACCGAGGCGCGCCGCATCGCCGATGCCGGAGCGCTCGAGAATCGCAGGCGAACCCACCGCCCCTGACGAAAGCACGATCTCGCCGCGCGCCCGGACGACGTGATCCTCGCCGGCCCGCCTGAATACGAGCGCGCTCGCACGGCCATCTTCGACGATCACGCGGTCGACCAGAACGCCTGTCTCCACCTTCAGGTTCGGACGGTTCAGCACCGGCTTCAGAAAGCCGCGCGCGGCGCTCCAACGGCGGCCGCGCTTCTGGTTGACCTGGAAATAGGAGGAGCCGGTGTTGTCTCCCGTATTGAAATCCGGGATTTTGGGAATGCCGGCTTCCTGCGCCGCATCGCGGATGCGATCGAGGATGTCCCATTGGATCCGCGGATGCTCCACACGCCATTCGCCGCCGGCACGATGGAAAGCATCCGGCGGGCTTTCATGATCCTCATGCTTCAGGAAGAAGGGCAGAACATCGTCCCATCCCCATCCCAGCAAGCCGAGCTGGCGCCAGTGATCGTAGTCGCGCGCCTGCCCGCGCATGTAGATCATCGCATTGATCGCCGACGAGCCACCAAGGGTCTTGCCTCGCGGGTAGGCAAGACTGCGGCCATTGAGACCGGGTTCGGGCGCTGTCTTGAACATCCAGTCGGCCCGCGGATTACCAATGGCGAAGAGATATCCGACCGGGATGTGGAACCAGATCCAGTTGTCGCGCCCCCCGCCTTCCAGGAGGAGAACACGATTTTTCGGATCGGCCGACAGACGATTGGCGAGCACGCAGCCCGCCGATCCCGCGCCGGCGATCACATAGTCGAATTCGCCAGCGTCGACTGCGTTGGCCGTCTGGTTCAACAATCTCGCTCCCCCGCCACCAGCACCTTGACGGTATAGCCGATTGACGGCGCCAGAAAAGAGGCCGTCTACCCATTTGCCGTCACGTAGCGCTGCGAGTCGGGTTTGAACGGGCGCTCCGATTATGCTGAGGTCCGACGATGCGATTCCCTGCGCGCCGCCGGCTTGAAGCCGCCAGCCCGCAGCACCACATCAAGCCTCGACGACGGTTCCCAAGGAGACCCCAATGGCCACGGTCAAGATCGACAATAACAACTTCCAGACGGACGTGCTGCAGGCTGCGGAGCCCGTGGTCGTGGATTTCTGGGCTGAATGGTGCGGCCCCTGCAAGATGATCGCGCCAGCGCTCGACGAAATCGCCGCCGAGATGGGCGGCAAGGTGAAGATCGCAAAGATCAACATCGACGAAAATCCCGAGTTGGCCGCGCAGTTCGGCGTGCGCTCGATCCCGACGCTGATGCTCTTCAAGGGCGGCGAAGTGGCCGACATGAAGGTCGGCGCGGCGCCGAAGACGGCGCTGTCCTCCTGGATCAGCGGCAACGTCTGATCGATAGGATCGGAATACCAATAGCCCGGCCTGCGCGCCGGGCTTTTTCTTTGGCAGATCAGCGCGGCAGGGTGCCGTTTTTCTCCAGCACTTCGCCTGCGAGGTAGAGCGAGCCGCAAATCAGGATGCGTGGCGGCACTTCAAGGCCGTTCCAGGTATCGGCGAGGAGACGCAGCGCGCTTTCGACGGACGAAACGGGTTCGGCCGACAGGCCCGCCTCCATGGCGCGCGCCGCCAGTTCGTCGTTGGGAACGCCGGCATCCGAATGCGCCACCGGCACGGTGAAGACGTGACGCGCCATGCCTTTGAAGGCGCCGAAATAGCCGGACTGGTCCTTCGTATTGATCATGCCCGCAATGAGGAAGAGGGGTCGCGGACGCTTTTCCTCCTGTTCGGCCATGGCTTCTGCGATGACCGTGCCGGCACCCGGATTGTGGCCACCGTCGAGCCAGATTTCAGAGCCGTCCGGCGCGAGGTCGACCAGATCGCCGTCCGCAAGCTTCTGCATGCGTCCCGACCATTCGACCTTCTTCATCGCGCGGTCTGCGACACGCAGCGATCCGTCGAAGCCGGCTGCCTTGATGGCGGCGATGGCGGTCGCGGCATTGGCGAACTGGTGGCGACCGACCAGGCGAGGCGGCGTCAGGTCGAGAAGACCCCCCTCGTCCTGATAGATCATCCGGCCGTTTTCCTCATAGGCTATGAAATCCTGGCCGTAGACCAGGAGCGGGCAGCCGAGCCGTTCGGCCGTGTCGACAAGAACGTCGCGCGCGGCGTCGTGCTCCTGCGCACCGATGACGACCGGCACGCCGCGCTTGATAATGCCGGCCTTTTCGACCGCGATGAGCTCGACCCGGTCGCCCAGATAGGCCTCGTGATCGAGTGAGATCGGCATGATGACCGACACGGCAGGCCGCGCGATGACGTTGGTCGCATCGAAGCGACCGCCGAGGCCGACTTCAATAATCGCCGCGTCGGCCGGATGCTCGGAAAAGAGCACGAAGCCGACCGCCGTCAGGATTTCGAAGACCGTGATGGTCTGGCCGTGGTTGGCCTCGGCTGCACGAGCGATGGCATCGGCGAAGACCGCGTCGGCGACAAACTGCCCGCCGCCTGGCTGGCCGAGGCGATAGCGTTCATGCCAGCGAACCAGATGTGGCGAAGTATGGACGTGCACGATCCGGCTGGCCGCTTCGAGCATCGCGCGCGAAAACGCGGCCGCCGATCCCTTGCCATTGGTGCCGGCGATGTGGATCACCGGCGGCAGGCGATCCTGCGGATCGTCCAGCTTTTCGAGGAGGCGCAGGATTCGATCCAGCGAGAGGTCAAAGCCCTTTGGGTGCAGCGACATCAGCCGCTCGATCTGCTGCTCGGCGGTCAGGAGGCTCATCGCGGGTTTCCGGGCGCGGGTATCACGCTGGAGCGCGGTTGTCGGCTGGTTCGGGCGCCGGCGGTGACATGTCGGCCAAGGCCGGCACATCCGCGGCGGGCGTATGCGTCAGAATCTTCAGGAGACCGGAGATGGTCGCCTTCAGTTCAAGCCGCGAAACGACCATGTCCACCATGCCGTGATCCATGAGGTATTCGGCGCGCTGGAACCCTTCCGGCAGTTTCTCGCGGATGGTCTGCTCGATGACGCGCGGGCCGGCGAAGCCGATGAGCGCGCCCGGCTCGGCAATATGAACATCGCCCAGCATCGCATAGGAAGCCGTGACGCCGCCGGTCGTGGGATTCGTCAGGACGACGATATAGGGCAGACCGGCTTCCTTGAGCCGGTCGACAGCGACCGTCGTGCGGGCGAGCTGCATCAGCGAGAGGATGCCTTCCTGCATGCGCGCGCCGCCCGAAGCTGCGAAGAGCACCAGGGGGCGCTTCTTGTCGACCGCCGTCTCGAAGCCGCGAATGATTGCATCGCCCGCGGCCATGCCGAGCGAGCCACCCATGAAGGCGAAATCCTGCACGGTGGCGACGATCGGCAGGCCGTCGATCGTGCCGGTGGCATTGACGATGGCGTCTTCCATGCCGGTCTTGGTCTTGGCGTCGCGCAGGCGGTCCGTGTAGCGCTTCTCGTCGCGGAACTTCAGCGGATCGACAACCGCTTTCGGATTCTCGATCGTCTCGTACTGGCCATCGTCGAAGAAGTAGCGCAGCCGCTCCTTGGCGGAGATCTTCATGTGATGCCCGCTCGAGGGGATCACATACTGGTTGCTCTCGAGATCCTTGTGGAACACCATCTCGCCCGTCTCGGGGTCCTTGATCCACAGATTCTCGGGCATGTCGCGCCGGCCGAGCATCGAGTTGATCTTGGGGCGGACGTAATTGTTGATCCAGTTCATCGCGGAGCCTTCCGTTCTATCTGGAAAATGGGGTGTCAGACGGCCTGTGCAAGGCGCGCGGAACGAACGCCCTGCGCGAGGCCGGACACCAGCGTCGCAACGGCTTCGGCCGGATCGGCGGTCTTCTCGCCCTTCGGGCCGAGGACATTTGCCACCGCATTGACGATGGCTGTGCCAACCACGACGCCGTCCGCGGAAGCGCCGATCGCCCGCGCCTGTTCGGCCGTCTTGACGCCGAAGCCGACGCAGATCGGCAGATCGGTGTGGCTCTTGATCCGCGCAACCGCCCCCGCGACCTTCGACGTATCCGGCAGGGCCGAACCGGTGATGCCGAGCATCGAGACGTAGTAGACGAAGCCCGACGTATTCTCGAGCACCTTGGGAAGGCGCTTGTCGTCGGTCGTCGGCGTTGCAAGCCGGATGAAGTTGATGCCGGCCCTCAGCGCCGGGATGCACAATTCGCCGTCCATTTCGGGCGGCAGGTCGACGACGATCAGCCCGTCGATCCCCGACGCCTTCGCGTCGGTCAGGAATTTCTCGACGCCGTAGATGTAGATGGGGTTGTAGTAGCCCATCAGGACGATCGGCGTGGCGTCGTCTTGCCTGCGGAAATCCGCCGCCATTTGCAGCGTCTTCTTCAAGGTCTGGCCGGCCTTGAGCGCGCGCAGGCCCGCCGCCTGGATCGCGGGACCATCTGCCATCGGATCGGAGAACGGCATGCCGAGCTCGATGATGTCGGACCCGGCCTTCGGCAACGCCTTCATGATCGACAGCGAGGTGTCATAGTCCGGGTCGCCGCCCATGAAATAGGTGACGAGGGCGGGGCGGCCTTCGGCCTTCAAATCCGCCATGCGACGGTCGATGCGAGTGGTCATATGATTTACAGCCCCATGCCCAGGATCTTGCCGACGGTGAAGATGTCCTTGTCGCCGCGGCCGCACAGATTCATGACGATGATCTCGTCCTTGCCCATCTTCGGTGCGCGCTTGACGACTTCGGCCAGTGCATGGGCGGGTTCGAGCGCCGGGATGATGCCTTCGAGCCGCGTCAGGAGCTGAAACGCTTCCAACGCCTCGTCGTCCATGATCGGCACGTATTCGACGCGGTTCGTCTCTTTCAGCCACGAATGTTCCGGGCCGATTCCCGGATAGTCGAGGCCGGCCGAGATCGAGTGACCATCCTTGATCTGGCCGTCATCGTTCTGAAGCAGATAGGTTCGGTTGCCGTGAAGCACGCCCGGCGCGCCCGCGGTCAGCGAGGCGCAATGTTCTTCGCCGTCCAGCCCCTTGCCGCCTGCTTCGACGCCGACGATCTTCACCGAGGCGTCGTCCAGGAAGGGATGGAACAGGCCGATGGCGTTCGAGCCGCCGCCGACGGCTGCGATCAAGAGATCGGGCAGGCGGCCCTCCGCCGCCATCATCTGCTCGCGCAATTCCTTGCCGATGACGGACTGGAACTCCCGCACGAGCTCAGGATAAGGATGCGGCCCGGCAGCCGTTCCGATCAAGTAATAGGTGTCCTCGACATTGGTCACCCAATCGCGCAAGGCCTCGTTCATCGCGTCCTTGAGCGTGCCGTGGCCGGACGAGACGGGGATGACCTTTGCGCCCAGCAGCTTCATCCGGAACACGTTCGGCGCCTGCCGTTCGACGTCGGTCGCGCCCATATAGACGACGCAGGGAAGCCCAAAACGCGCGCAAACGGTGGCGGTCGCGACGCCGTGCTGGCCGGCGCCCGTCTCCGCGATGATGCGCGTCTTGCCCATGCGGCGCGCCAGCAGGATCTGGCCGAGGCAGTTGTTGATCTTGTGCGAGCCGGTGTGGTTGAGCTCGTCGCGCTTGAAATAGATCTTGGCGCCGCCGAGGTGCTCGGTCAGGCGTTCAGCGAAATAGAGCGGCGAGGGTCGGCCGGTATAGTGCGTGTTGAGGTGGTCTAGCTCTGCCTGGAAGGCTGAATCCACCCGTGCGGCTTTCCAGTGTTCCTCCAGATCGAGGATCAGCGGCATCAGCGTTTCGGCGACGAAGCGGCCACCGAAAATGCCGAACATGCCTTCCGGGTCGGGTCCGGCTCGGAAGGAATTGGGCGCAACGGGACTGTTCATGACGTCAACTCCCTTGAAGCCGGCGGGCCGGCACGGGCGGCTTCAACCGCCTCGAAGAATTTCGCGATCAGCGCCGGGTCCTTGATGCCCGGAGCGCTTTCGACGCCGGACGATATGTCGATGCCGGGCGGGTTCGCCTGCCGCAGCGCATCGGCGATGTTGCCAGCGTTGAGGCCTCCGGAAAGCATGTATTCGAGCCCGGGGTCAAGGGCGGCAAGAAGACGCCAGTCGAACGAGACGCCATTGCCGCCCGGCAGGTCCGAGCCCTTGGGCGGTCTGGCGTCGAAAAGGAAGCGATCGGCAACCCCGCGATAGGGCGCGATCCGCTCAAGGTCGGCCGCAGCGCTGACAGAAAAGGCCTTCATGACGGGCAGGCCGAAGCGCGCCTTGACCTCGGCGACCCGAGCCGGCGTCTCCTTGCCGTGAAGCTGGAGCATGTCGGGCGACATCGCGGAAACGATCGCATGGAGCATCGCGTCGTCGGCGTCGACCGTGACGGCAACCGACTTCACCTTGCCCCTGCCCCGAGCGGCGAGGCGTGCCGCCTCGTTCGGGCCGATATGGCGGGGGCTCTTCTCGAAGAAAATGAAGCCGACATGCGACGCGCCGCCTTCCAGCGCCGCATCGACGGCCGCATCCGTCTTCAAGCCGCAAATCTTGATGTCGTGGGTCATGGCCGGGCAAGTGCCATGGAATCGCGGCGAAGTCGAGAAGCGGGCGCTATTCGAACCGGATCGCCTGCAGGACGCCGCCGTTCTTTTTCAGCCACGCGCGGGCTTCATCGGCGCGGGGGCAAAGCTGTCGGCACAGCGCCCAGAACTTAGGCCCGTGGTTCATCTCCTTTAGATGCGCCACTTCGTGCGCGACGAGGTAGTCGATGACAGTCTTCGGCGCCATCATGATGCGCCATGAAAAGGAGAGCGTGCCGTCCGAGGTGCACGAGCCCCAGCGGCTCGTCGTGTCGCGATAGCGTACCGCTTTTGCACGACGGCCGACGGCGGCGGTGTGCCTGGCGACAAGGATTTCGATGTCGCGCTTCGCCTCGCGTTTCAGGAAATCGGCCAGGCGTCGCGGCAGATGCGCGCGATCGCCGTGGACGATGAGCGCCGGCTCGCCTTCTACCTCACCCAGCGTCACCGTGCCGCGCCCTGGATCATGGACGATCAGGTGCGGGATTCCGCGCAATGGCAGTTTCACGCCCGGGCGCAGCGCCGCGTCATTGGGCAGTTTCGCCAGACGCGTTTCGAGCCAGACCTGATGACGGTCGAGGAAGCGGTCGACCTCGCGCGGATCCATGCCGGGCGGAACGGTGATGCGCAGCCCCTTGCCACCGGTCTCGATCCGCAGCGTCAGCCGCCGGGCGCGCGCGTTCTCGACGATGCGCAGCGGCAATGTGCGCGCGGCAACCGTGTGCATTCGCTCGATGGAAGCGGCTGGAGGGCGCGGGCGTGACTTGAAGAGGCCGAGAACCATGACTGCAATCTAGACGATTCGGCACGAACCAGCGGAGCAAAAATGAAAAACGGCGCCGCTCGCGCGACGCCGTCTGCATGCTATCCCAATCGCGGCGGCTTAGGCCGGATTGAAGATTTCGCCATCCTGAGGCTTTTGCGGCGTGTTGCGCGAACGATTGGCCATGAAGCGATCGAACTCTTCCTGGTCCTTGGCGCGGCGCAGCTCGCGGGCATACTCTTCGAAATCGTCGCGCGCTTCATCGAGCTTGCGGCGCTCTTCGTTGAGACGGTCGAGTTCCTTGGTTCGCCATTCGTCGAAGGCGACATTGCCGGTGCGCGGAGCGCCCGCACGATAGGAAGCCTTGCGACAGGAGGAGAAGAAGCCGTCCGTCGCGCGATTGACGTCGCCCTTGAAGGCGTCGAGGCGGTCGCCCCAGATGATGTAGGCGAGCATGGCGAGGCCGAGCGGCCAGAACACCATGAAGCCGATGACCATCAAGGCGATGGTGGCAGGCGTCCATGCAGGACGGATCAGTGCTTTTGTCATCGTCACCCGTTCCTTTCGGTGGCTCGCAGCCCATCCGGCTGCTTCATTTCGAAATGGTAACGGGGTAATCCGACTTCAAGAAAATTCGGAGATGGCGCGATCAACGCCGCTTGCGCCGGCGTGCTGCCAATCGGTCGAGGACGAGCACGAACAGCCCGGCGACAAGACCCCAGAACGCCGCGCCGACGCCGCCGATCGTCAGCCCAGATGCGGTGACCGAGAAGGCGACGATGGCGGGGACGCGCTCGGTCGGATCGGCCATCGCAAGACCAAGCGCGTTGGTCAACGGCGCCAGAAGCCCGACGCCGGCCACCAGCAGGATGAGGCTTTGCGGTAGCACGTCGAACAAAGCGACGAGCGAGGCGCCGAAGATCGCGAAGACCACATACCAAAGAGCGTAGAAGGGCCCGGTGAGCCAGCGCTTGCCCGCGTCGGGATGGGCGTCGGGGTCCGTGCATATCGCCGCCGAGATGGCGGCAAGGTTCGTCGTCAGCGCATTGAACGGCGCAGAGAGAAGCGAGACGAAGCCGGTCGTGCCGATCAGGAGGCCGGTTGGCGGATTGTAGCCGGCGGCGCGCAGGACAGCGATGCCGGCAAGGTTCTGCGAGGCCATGGTGACGAGGTAGAGGGGAACGGCGAGACCGATGAATGCGGTCAGCGAGAAGTCGGGCGAAGTCCACACAAGCGTCGAAAGTTCGAACGCCGGCAGGCTGCCGACACGGCCGAGCGCAAAAGCCAGCACGGCCCCGCCCACGAGCACGGCCAGGACCGACAAGGCGGGATTGAACAGACGCAGGACAAAAAAGGCGAGAAGCAGCGGAAGGACGAGGATGGCGTCCATGCCGACGGCGCGCGCGGCGCCCATGACGAAGGCGACGACGATGCCGGCAAGCATGCCCGACGCGACCGAGGAGGGGATCATCGATACGAGGCGCGTCAGCGGCCGCATGAGGCCGGTCAGCATCAGGAGAAGCGCAGCACCGATGAAGGCGCCGACCGCGTCGGCCATGGTGAAGCCGGTGCTCGCGCCGAGAAGGGCGGCGCCCGGCGTCGACCATGCGGTGATGACCGGCATGCGCGTCCACCAGGAGAGAAACAGTGCTTCGGCCGCCTTGGCGAGGCAGACCGCCGTGACCATGCTGGCGGTTTGCTGCGTCGTCGCGCCGACCGCGGCGGCGGCGGCAATAACCAGCGCCAGCGTCGAGCCGAAGCCGACCACCGCCGCGACAAGGGAGGAGACGACGACCGATGGCCGCATCAGGCGGAAATCCGATCGCAAAGTCCCTCGGCGGCCTTCAGGATCAGCGCAATGTCCTGCGGCCGCGACAGCCGGTGATCGCCATCCTTGACCAGCGACACCGTGACGTCATCGGCAGGCAGGTGCTCGACGAGCTTCAAGGCATGCGTATGCGGCACGTCGGGATCAGCCAGTCCCTGGATAATGGTGACGGGGCAATGCGTATCGATGATGCCGTTCATCACGCGATTGACGCGACCATCCTCGAACAGCGCGCGCGTATAGATGTTTGGCTCGGGAGAGTATTCGGAATGCTCCTCCATGTAGCCCCTGGTCTCGAGGTCGCGCCGATGCGCTTTCGTGAGCTTCGGCTCCATGAGCTCGATCGTGAAATCGGGCGCGGGCGCGAGCAGGAGAAGCCCGCCGACCCGTCCGCTCTCTCCGGCCTTTTGGAGTTCCTGCACCATGCGCAGCGCGATCCAGGCGCCCATGGACGAGCCGACAAGGACCTGGGGCCCCTCGGTCTGGCTGCGGAAGACCGCGAGGCTCTCGGCCAGCCATCTGGAAATTGTCCCATCGACGAACGCGCCACCGGATTCGCCGTGACCGGAATAGTCGTGGCGCAGGCTCGCGCGGTCCGTCTCCAGCGCCCACGCATCCAGCGCCTCGGCCTTGGTGCCGAGCATGTCGGAGCGGTAGCCTCCAAGCCAGACAATGCCCGGGGCGCGGCCGGCGCGGCGGCGATAGGCGATGTCGATCCCGTCGACTTCAAGTGTGGCGGGCGCGGCGTGCTCCATGGTCGTCTCCTTGATATCCGGCCGTTTTGCGCCATCTGATAGCATGGGACGACGCCCTCGCCACTTTTTCGCGAAGCCCGTGATTTTTCGCGCCGCTTGTGCTATTGACACGCCCCATGATGCGGCGACAGAAACGCAAGCTTTTTCGCGAATACCGACTTTTTGACCCCGAACGTCAATGATTTGAGGAGACTACGACCATTCGCAGACCGTTCAAAGCCGCGGCGCCGACCAAGGAAGGCCCGCGCTCAAACCGTGATATCCGTGTACCGCAGGTGCAGCTCATCGATGCCGAAGGCCTGAATCGTGGCGTCGTCTCGATCAATGAGGCCCTGATCCTCGCCGAGGATGCGGGTATGGATCTCGTGGAAATCTCGCCGAACCAGACGCCCCCCGTCTGCAAGATCACCGATCTCGGCAAGATGAAGTATGCCAGCCAGAAGAAGGCCGCCGAGGCGCGCAAGAAGCAGAAGACCATCGAGATCAAGGAGATCAAGATGCGTCCGAACATCGACACCCACGACTACGAGGTGAAGATGAAGGCCGTGCGCCGGTTCTTCGACGAAGGCGACAAGGTGAAGCTGACCCTTCGTTTCCGCGGCCGCGAGATGGCGCATATGGAGCTCGGTATGAAGCTCTTGAACCGCGTGCGCGAAGAAGTCGCCGAGATCGCCAAGGTCGAGGCCGAGCCGAAGCTCGAAGGCCGGCAGATGATGATGGTGCTGGCCCCGCGCTGATCGAATCCGAGGCGTAATGGAGACGTTGCGAATCTCCGTTGCGCTTTTTGCGCCGCGCGTTTATAGACCGCGCGTTCGTGAGCCGTCCGGCAGGGCATGCCGTGTCGGCTCGAAATGCTTAAAGCTCATCGAATATCGAGCGAAGCGAGAAGCAGCCGACCGGCTGCCGTCGGTCGTCCGACGCCCTCGCGGAGCTGCCGATGTAAATCGACTGGTGTGAGCGCACAATAACGGAGAAGCAAAATGCCCAAGATGAAGACGAAGTCTTCTGCCAAGAAGCGGTTCAAGATAACCGGCACTGGCAAGGTCAAGGCGGCTGCCGCAGGCAAGCGCCATGGCATGATCAAGCGTTCCAACAAGTTCATCCGCGACGCACGCGGCATGATGGTCCTCGCGGAGCCCGACGCCAAGAAGGTGATCCGCAACTATCTGCCCAATGGCGGTGGCCTCTAAGGCCTCTCGGACCGACGAATTCTAAGGAGATCATGACATGGCACGTGTCAAAAGGGGCGTAACGTCCCACGCCAAGCACAAGAAGGTTCTGAAGGCCGCCAAGGGTTTCTACGGCCGCCGCAAGAACACCATCCGCATCGCAAAGCAGGCAGTCGAGAAGTCGCTGCAATATGCGTATCGCGATCGCAAGAACCGCAAGCGCAATTTCCGTGCGCTCTGGATCCAGCGCATCAATGCTGCCGTCCGCGAGCATGGCCTGACCTATGGCCGCTTCATCGACGGCCTCAACAAGGCCGGCATCGAGATCGACCGCAAGGTGCTTTCCGACATGGCGATCCACGAGCCGCAGGCGTTCGCCGCGCTCGTCGTCAAGTCGAAGGCTTCGCTCGACTATCTCAAGGACACGACCCCGAACCAGTTTGAAAGCGTTGTCGCCTAAGCGTCAGCGTCTTTCCCGAACTCGTTCGACCTGATATCGGGAACCCGCGCTGGCAGTGCCGGCGCGGGTTTTTCTTTGGGCGGCCGGTCCTTTGTAAGGATCGTCGTCAACCTTCTTCAAAGCTGGAATTCAAGATGAGCGATCTGCAATCCCTGGAAGCGAGCCTGATGAGCGACATCGCGTCGGCATCCGACGAGCAGGCGATCGAGGCCGTGCGCGTCGCGGCGCTGGGCAAGAAGGGCTCGATCTCGGAGAAGCTGAAGACGCTGGGCGCGATGAGCGCCGACGAGCGGCAAACGATGGGACCTGCGATCAACGGGCTCAAGCTGCGCGTCAGCGACGCGATCACAGCGCGCAAGAGCCAATTGCGCGACGCAGCCATCAACGCACGGCTTGCCGCCGAAACGCTCGACGTGACGCTGCCCGTGCGCCAGGCGCCGGCCGAGCGCGGCCGCATCCATCCGATCAGCCAGGTGATCGACGAGATCACGGCCATCTTCGGCGACATGGGTTTCGCCATCGCTGAAGGTCCGGACATCGAGACGGACTACTACAATTTCACCGCGCTGAACTTCCCCGAAGGCCACCCGGCGCGCGAGATGCACGACACGTTCTTCTTCCAACCCGACGAGGCGGGGGAGCGCAAGCTTTTGCGCACCCATACCTCTCCGGTCCAGATCCGGACCATGGAAGCGCAAAAGCCGCCGATCCGAATCGTAATCCCCGGCAAGACCTACCGGCAGGATTCCGACGCGACGCACTCGCCGATGTTCCATCAGGTCGAAGGCCTCGTCGTCGACAAATCGGCCAATGTCGCGAACATGAAGTGGGTGCTTGAAGAGTTCTGCAAAGCCTTCTTCGAGGTCCCGAGCGTCAAGATGCGCTTTCGCCCGTCCTTCTTCCCGTTCACCGAGCCGTCGATGGAAGTCGACATCCAGTGCGACCGCTCGCGGCCGGGCGAAGTGCGCTTTGGCGAAGGCAACGACTGGATGGAAATCCTCGGCTGCGGCATGGTGCATCCAAACGTGCTGCGCGCCGGCGGCCTCGATCCGGACGAATATCAGGGCTTTGCCTGGGGCATGGGCATCGACCGCATCGCCATGCTGAAATACGGCATGCCCGATCTGCGCGCCTTCTTCGACGCAGACGTACGCTGGCTGTCGCATTACGGCTTCCGTCCGCTCGACATGCCGACGCTGTTCGGGGGGCTCAGCAACGGATGACCCTCCATTCCGGCTCCTGTCGCTGTGGCCTGATCTCCGCCGAGGCGAGCGCGGAACCCTTCTGGCGCTCCTATTGCCACTGCCGCGACTGCCGCAAGCAGACGGGCGCGCCCGTGATGGCGTTTGTAGGTTTTCGCGACGGCGACCTGACCTGGCACGGCGAGCCGAAGACGTGGCGGGCCGGCGGTGTGGAGCGGCGCTTTTGCGACCATTGCGGCAGCCAGATCGGCTATCGCGATGACAAACTGCCGGGCGAAACCTATCTGTCGCTCGGCTTCATGGACGAGCCGGAGCGCTATGCGCCAACCATGCATGCCTTCGAGAAGCGGCGGCTGCCGTTCCTTCACATTGCCGACGACCTTCCGCGCTTTGAGGGCTTTTCGATCGAGCGCTGACGATACAACTGGACGAGACCGATGAAATTCACGCTTTCCTGGCTCAAGGACCATCTCGACACCGATGCCTCGCTGGCCGAGATCTGCGAGCGGCTGACCATGATCGGCCTCGAGGTCGAGGCTGTCGACGACAAGGCGGCGCTGAAGCCGTTCGTGATCGCAAGGGTGGTGAGCGCGGTCCAGCACCCCGACGCCGACAAGTTGCGCGTCCTCATGGTGGATACCGGCGACGGGAAGCCGATCCAAGTCGTATGCGGCGCGCCCAATGCGCGCGAGGGTCTCGTCGGGGCGTTCGCGGCACCCGGTTCCTACGTGCCCGGCATCGACGTGACGCTTTCGGTGGGCAAGATCCGCGGCGTCGAAAGCCACGGGATGATGTGCTCGGAGCGCGAATTGCAGCTCTCCGACGAGCATGACGGCATCATCGACCTGCCCGCCGATGCGCCCGTCGGCACGCCGTTCGCGACCTATGCCAGGCTCGACGATCCGGTGATCGAGATCAACCTGACGCCGAACCGGCCTGACGCCACCAGTGTCTACGGCATTGCGCGCGATCTGGCCGCTTCCGGGCTCGGCACGTTGAAGACCCCGGCCATCGCTCCCGTCGCCGGCAAGGGCGAGACGCCGGTCAAGGTGTCGATCGCCGATCCGGAGCTTTGCCACGGCTTCGCGCTGCGCCTCGTCAAAGGGGTCAAGAACGGCCCCTCGCCGAAGTGGATGCAGCAGCAGCTGATCGCGATCGGCCTTCGCCCCATCAACGCGCTGGTCGACATCACCAACTATGTCACCTTCGACCGCGGCCGCCCGCTGCATGTCTTCGACGCGGCCAAGGTCGCCGGCGACCTTGTCGTGCGCCCGGCCAAGGATGGCGAGAAGGTGCTCGCGCTCGACGGCCGCGAGTATACGCTCAACGCCTCGATGTGCGTCATTGCCGACGACAACGGCGTCGAATCGATCGCAGGCGTGATGGGCGGCGAGCATTCGGGCTGCGACGAGACAACGACCGACGTACTGATCGAATCCGCGCTCTGGTCGCCGCTGAACATCGCGCGAACGGGCCGCGAGCTCGGCATCATCACCGATGCGCGTTATCGGTTCGAACGCGGCGTCGATCCCGAATTCATGATACCGGGCATCGAGCTTGCCACGCAGCTCGTCACGGACATTTGCGGCGGCGCGCCCTGCGAGACGGAAGTCGTCGGCTATGCCGGGCACGAGGCCAAGCGCATTTCGATGCCGGTGTCCGAGGTCAGGCGCCTGACCGGGCTCGACGTGCCGAAGGCCGAGTCCATGTCGATCCTCGACCGTCTTGGCTTCAAACCCCAGGACAAGGGCGATGCGATCGAGGTCGCGGTACCCTCCTGGCGGCCGGACATCGACGGCAAGGCCGATATCGTCGAAGAGGTGATGCGCATTTACGGCGTCGACCGGATTGCGCCCGCGCCGCTGCCCACCTTCGGTGCCGTGAACGGCAAGATGCTGACGCCGATCCAGATCCGCACGCGCTTCGTCAAGCGCGCGCTCGCCGTTCGCGGCATGATGGAGGCCGTGACCTGGTCGTTCATTCCCGAGGAACATGCGAAGCTTTTCGGCGGTGGCCAGCCGGCGCTCCGCCTTGCCAATCCCATTGCCGCCGACATGTCGGACATGCGGCCTTCGCTCCTGCCCGGGCTCATAGCCGCCGCGCAGCGCAATGCTGATCGCGGTATCGGCGACGTCGCGCTGTTCGAGGTTTCGGGCATCTATGAGGGCGATGGCGCCGACAACCAGCGCCGCGTCGCCGCAGGTGTGCGCCGCGGCACGGCAAAGCTCGACGGACAGGGCCGCCACTGGGGCGGCAATGCGGGCGCCGTCGGCGTCTTCGACGCCAAGGCCGATGCTTTCGCCGCGCTGGAAGCTGCCGGCGCGCCGGTCGACAAGCTGCAGGTCGAGGCCAGCGGACCGGCCTGGTATCACCCTGGCCGATCCGGCACGATCAAGCTCGGACCGAAGATCGTGCTCGGAACGTTCGGCGAGTTCCACCCGCGGACGCTGGAAGCGCTCGACGCAAGCGGGCCGCTCGCCGGCTTCGAGATTTATCTCGACACGATCCCCGAACCCAAGGCGAAGCCGACGCGCACCAAGCCGCGCCTCGACCTGTCGCCCTTCCAGGGCGTCAAGCGTGATTTCGCCTTCGTCGTCGACAAGAGCGTCGAGGCCGCGGCAATCGTCAAAGCTGCCGCCGGCGCCGACAAGAAGCTCGTCACGGACGTGCGCGTCTTCGACGTGTTCGAAGGCGCCTCTCTTGGACCCGACAAGAAATCGATCGCCATCGAGGTCGCCATCCAGCCGACCGACCGGACGCTCACCGATGAGGATTTCGAAGCGCTCGGCGCCAGGATCGTCGCGAATGTCGAAAAGACGACGGGAGGCGCTTTGCGGGGGTGAGCATGTTTCGCTGGGGAGTTCTGTCGACGGCCAAGATCGCGCGCGACCACGTGATCCCGGCAATCCTCGAATCCGAGAACGGCGTGCTGTCCGCTATCGCCAGCCGCGACGAAGAGCGCGCCCGTGGCTTGGCAGACCGGTTCGGGGCGCCGTACGCGTTCGGCACCTACGAGGCGTTGCTTGCGTCCGATACGGTCGAGGGCGTCTACATTCCGCTACCGACTTCGGATCACGTGGAGTGGGCGATCAAGGCGGCGGATGCCGGCAAGCATGTGCTGGTCGAAAAACCGCTGGCGTTGCGGGCGGCCGACATCCAGCCGGTCATCGACGCGCGGGACCGCAACAAGGTCATGGTTTCCGAAGCGTTCATGGTCTTCTACCATCCGCAATGGGCAAAGATACGCGAACTGATCGCAGCGGGCGCGATCGGGCGGCTGCGGCACGTGCAGGGCGCGTTCTCCTATTTCAACCGTGATCCGGACAACATGCGCAACCGGCCGGAGCTGGGCGGGGGCGCGCTGCCAGATATCGGCGTCTACCCCGTCGTCACTACGCGGATTGCAACGGGCATGGAGCCTCGGCGCATCCGCGCCACGATCGAGCGGGACCGCGATTTCGGGACGGATACCTACGCCAACGTCACCGCCGATTTTGGCACGTTCGATCTTTCCTTCTACTGCTCCACGCAGATGGCTCTGCGGCAGGAAATGGTGTTCCACGGCGAGGAGGGATTCATCCAGGTCCAGGCGCCGTTCAACGCCGGCGACTTCGACCACCACAGGATCGAACTGCACGATCAAAGGCGGGTCGAAGCTCGCGTTTTCCGCTTCCCCGGTACGCGGCAGTACCGGCTCGAGGTCGAAGCCTTCGCCCAGGCTGCGCGCGGCGAGGAGGCCCAGATCTTCACGCTCGAGGATTCCGTGCGCAATCAGCAGGTCATAGACGCCGTGTACCTGGCCGGCGAAGGCGGCGGGTGGGCGCAAATCTGAGGGTCGGTCACATCCGGCTCAAAAACGCCGCAAGCCGTCACTTGCGCCAAAAATGTCGCCTTCTTATATACGCCGCACAGTCAAGCCGGGCCTGGTCGACAGGTGCCGGTGGCGGAATTTTCACTGAACAGGGGCCGTCGTCCGGAACGCCTCGCATTGGGTCCAGACGGCCTGCTTAAGCGGAGAGAAGAAAGAAAATGGCTAAAGTAATCGGTATCGACCTTGGAACGACCAATTCCTGCGTCGCGGTCATGGACGGCAAGGATGCCAAGGTGATCGAGAACGCCGAAGGCGCGCGTACGACCCCCTCGATGGTCGCCTTCACGGAAGATGGCGAGCGCCTCGTCGGCCAGCCTGCCAAGCGCCAGGCGGTCACCAATCCCGAAAACACCCTTTTTGCGATCAAGCGCCTCATCGGCCGCACGTTCGACGACCCTACGACGCAGAAAGACAAGGGCATGGTGCCCTACAAGATCATCAAGGCGGCGAATGGCGACGCCTGGGTGCGCGCGCACGACACCGATTATTCGCCCTCGCAGATCTCGGCAATGATCCTTCAGAAGATGAAGGAGACGGCTGAATCCTATCTCGGCGAGAAGGTGGAGAAGGCGGTCATCACCGTCCCGGCCTATTTCAACGACGCGCAGCGCCAGGCCACCAAGGACGCAGGCAAGATCGCCGGTCTCGAAGTGCTGCGCATCATCAACGAGCCGACTGCGGCCGCGCTCGCCTACGGCCTCGACAAGAAGGACGGCAAGACCATCGCGGTCTACGATCTTGGCGGCGGCACGTTCGATATTTCCGTCCTGGAGATCGGTGACGGCGTCTTCGAGGTGAAGTCGACCAATGGCGACACCTTCCTCGGCGGCGAGGACTTCGACATGCGCCTCGTCGAATATCTGGCGGGCGAGTTCAAGAAGGAACAGGGCATCGACCTGAAGGGCGACAAGCTTGCCCTGCAGCGCCTGAAGGAAGCAGCCGAGAAGGCGAAGATCGAGCTCTCCTCCTCGCAGCAGACCGAAATCAACCTGCCCTTCATCACCGCCGACCAGACCGGTCCCAAGCACCTGACGATGAAGCTCACGCGCGCCAAGTTCGAGAGCCTCGTCGACGATCTCGTGCAGCGCACTGTCGGCCCCTGCAAGGCGGCGCTCAAGGATGCCGGCCTCAATGCGGGCGAAATCGACGAAGTCGTCCTCGTCGGCGGCATGACGCGCATGCCCAAGGTGCATGAGGTCGTGAAGCAGTTCTTCGGCAAGGAGCCGCACAAGGGCGTCAACCCAGACGAGGTCGTCGCCATGGGCGCGGCCATCCAGGCCGGCGTGCTGCAGGGGGACGTCAAGGACGTGCTTCTGCTCGACGTGACGCCGCTGTCGCTCGGCATCGAGACGCTGGGCGGTGTGTTCACGCGCCTGATCGAGCGCAACACGACGATCCCGACCAAGAAGGCGCAGACCTTCTCGACGGCCGAGGACAATCAGTCGGCGGTTACGATCCGCGTCTTCCAGGGCGAGCGCGAGATGGCTGCCGACAACAAGGCGCTCGGCCAGTTCGATCTCGTTGGCATTCCGCCCGCACCGCGCGGCGTGCCGCAGATCGAGGTCGCATTCGACATCGACGCCAACGGCATCGTCAACGTCTCGGCCAAGGACAAGGGCACTGGCAAGGAGCACCAGATCCGTATCCAGGCTTCTGGCGGCCTTTCGGACGCCGACATCGAGAAGATGGTCAAGGACGCGGAAGCGAATGCCGACACGGACAAGAAGCGCCGTGCGGCCGTCGAGGCGAAGAACCAGGCCGAAAGCCTGCTGCACTCGTCCGAGAAGTCGCTGAAGGACTATGGCGACAAGGTTTCGGCCGAAGACCGCAAGGCGATCGAGGATGCGATCGCGGACCTGCGCAGCGCGACCGAAGGCGACGACGCGGAGGCGATCACCGCCAAGACCAATCATCTTGCCGAAGTGTCGATGAAGCTCGGTCAGGCGATGTATGAAGCCAGCCAGGCGGAATCGGCTGAAGCCGACGCCAAGGCCGACGCGCAGAAGAGCGGCGAGGACGTCGTCGACGCCGATTTCGAGGAAATCGACGAGAACGACGACAAGAAGAAGTCCGCCTGATTCTTCCTTTGCTCAAAGAACGAAACCCGGCCGTGCGCCGGGTTTCTTCGTTCGTGGCGATTTAACGCCATCTGTTGCCGAAATACGCATGGCGTGGCGCCTTGCCTATGGCATACCGGCTCTAGGCTTCCTAAATCGGGCCTAGATGTGCCGCGCATCGCATCGATGCCGCCGTGCCCCCCTTCGCCTAATCTTGAGATCTGACCAGGGATGACCATGAAGGCCTGCTATTACGAAACCCTCGGCGTGCAGAAGGGTGCCGACGAGAAGGAGCTGAAGGTCGCGTTCCGCAAGCTGGCCATGCAGTACCATCCCGACCGCAATCCGGGTGACGGCGAGGCGGAGCGCAAGTTCAAGGACATCAACGAAGCCTACGAGGCGCTGAAGGACCCGCAAAAGCGCGCCGCGTATGATCGCTTCGGCCACGCCGCTTTCGAGCAGGGTGGATTCGGAGGTGGCGGCGGCGGCTTCGGCCAGGCCGGCGGCTTCGCAGACATCTTCGAGGACATCTTCGGCGACATGATGGGCGCGCGCCGACGCGGCGGCGCCAACAATCGCGGCGCGGACCTGCGCTACAACATGGAGGTCACGCTCGAGGAAGCCTTCGCCGGGAAGACCGCCCAGATCCGCGTGCCCTCTTCCATGGTCTGCGACGAATGCTCCGGCTCCGGCGCCAGACCGGGCACCCAGCCCGTCACCTGTTCGATGTGCTCGGGCTCCGGGCGGGTTCGCGCGGCGCAGGGATTCTTCTCGATCGAGCGAACCTGTCCGCAATGCCAGGGTCGCGGGCAGACGATCCAGGATCCCTGCCGCAAGTGCGCCGGCCAGGGTCGCGTCACCGAGGAACGCGCGCTGTCGGTCAACATTCCGGCCGGCATCGAGGACGGCACCCGCATCCGGCTCGCCGGCGAAGGGGAAGCTGGTCTGCGCGGCGGACCATCGGGAGATCTCTACATCTTCCTGTCGCTCAAGCCGCACGAATTCTTCCAGCGCGACGGCGCGGACCTTTACTGCAAGGTGCCGATTTCGATGACGACGGCAGCGCTCGGTGGTGCGTTCGAAGTCGCGACGCTCGACGGCACGCAGACCCGCGTCAAGGTTCCCGAGGGCACCCAGCACGGCCGCCAGTTCCGCATGAAGGGCAAGGGCATGCCGGTGCTGCGGCAGAACCAGGTGGGGGATCTCTACATCCAGGTCGCGGTCGAGACGCCGCAAAATCTCTCCAAGCGCCAGCGCGAATTGCTGGAGGAATTCGAGGAACTCTCCTCGACTGAAAACAGTCCGCAATCGTCGGGCTTCTTCAATCGCATGAAGGACTTTTTCGAATCGTTCGGAAACTAGGAAAAGCGCAGTTGCGACACACGATCCTGTGTGAGCGACAGGATTGTCCTTGTTCGGTCACGCTTAGCCTGTAGGCTTTGCCCCACCAGATGGAGGGACGACGCCGCATGAAGAACGGGCTGCAGAAGCTGACGCGCCATTTCGACGAAGAGCTGAAGTTCCTCAAGGGGTGGATCGACCAGCCACGCGCCGTCGGCGCTATGCTGCCGACGAGTTCGGTAACCGCGCGACGGATGGCGGCGGTGATCAACCCGGACTCGGGCCTGCCGGTACTCGAACTTGGACCCGGCACGGGGGTCATCACCAAGGCGATCCTGGAGCGGGGCATTGCGCCGCAAAAACTCTATTCGATCGAATATTCGACGGATTTCGTCGAGCATCTCGAAGCTGAGTTTCCGGAGGTCAACATCATCGAGGGTGACGCCTTCGACCTCGACAAGACGCTCGGCGACAAGAGCGGCCTCATCTTTGATTCGATCGTTTCGGCGGTGCCTCTCCTCAATTTTCCTGTACCGCGCCGCGTTGCCTATGTCGAAGACCTCTTGACGCGCGTTCCCCATGGCCGCCCGGTCGTCCAGATCAGCTACGGTCCGAAATCTCCCGTTCCGTCCGGCCACGGCAACTATACGGTCGAGCACCACGACTTCGTGTTCCGCAATTTCCCGCCTAGCCAGCTCTGGCTCTATCGACGACCCCTCGCCTGACACTTTGACAAGCACCGGCGGGCGCTTTAATCGCGTTGCGAGCGATGAGAGGCGGCATGCAGGCAGCACCCAGAATCCTGGTTTTCGCCGGATCGATCCGGACCGGCGCCTTTAGCGGCCAGACCGCCGACGTGGCGCAATCCGAACTCGGCGCGCAGGGCGCCGACGTCACCCGCATCTCGCTGGCCGACTACCCTTTGCCCATCGTTGACCAGGATTTCGAGCGCGAGCACGGCGTTCCGGAAAATGCGCTTCGGCTGGCGCGCCAGATCGCGGCGCATGACGGGCTTCTCATTGCGAGCCCGGAATACAATTCCTCGATCCCGCCCCTCCTGAAAAACGCCATCGACTGGGTGAGCCGTGTCCGTGCCGACAATGGCAGGCCGTTCAAGCCATATGCCGGGAAGGTCGCCGGTCTCTGCTCCTCTTCGGACGGCAATTTCGCCGGTATTCGCGGGCTCTACCATTTGCGTGCCGTTCTGATGAATTGCGGCGTCGAGATCATCACCCCGCAATGCTCGGTCGCGCGCGCGGGCGATGCTTTCGACGAGGCCGGCCGCTTCAAGGACGAGCGCACACGCAAGGCCATGGAAAATGTCTGCCGCACGCTGATCGATCGTGCGCGCCTGCTCTCGCCGAGGATGAGATGACCACCATCGACAACCGCCTGATCATCGGGCTCGACGTGCCGACGATCGCCGACGCCGAAAAGGCGGTGCGCGATCTCGACGGGATCGCAGGCTTCTTCAAGATCGGCTACCAGCTCGTCTTCGCCGGTGGACTGGAATTCGCGCGCGACCTTGCGGCAGAGGGGAAGCAGGTCTTTCTCGACATGAAGCTTCTCGATATCGACAACACGGTGTCGAAGGGCGTCGAGAACATTGCGAAGATGGGCGTGACCATGCTGACGCTGCATGCCTATCCGAAGGCGATGCGCGCGGCCGTGGAGGCTGCGCGCGGCAGCGACCTCATCCTTCTCGGCGTCACAGTCCTGACCTCGATGGATGCAGCCGACCTTGCCGAGGCCGGCTATCGCGATGACCCCGAAACGCTGGTCACCCGCCGCGCCGAGCAGGCGCGCGTCGCGGGCATGGGCGGCATCGTCTGCTCGGCGGCGGAAGCCGCGCGAGTTCGCGGCATCGTGGGAGCTGAAATGGCCGTCGTCACGCCCGGCATCCGCCCCGCCGGCGCCGATCATGGCGACCAGAAGCGCGTGGTGACGCCCGCCGACGCGCTCACAGCCGGCGCCAGCCATCTGGTCGTCGCACGTCCGATCATCGCCGCTGCCGACCGGCGCGCGGCCGCACGCGCCATTCTCGAAGAAATGCAAACCATCCAAAGGAGGAACTGATGGCAAAGGGTTACTGGATCGCACATGTGGATGTCCGCGATCCCGAGCGCTACAAGGATTACGTGTCGACCGCCAAGCCAGCCTTCGAGCGCTATGGCGCGAAATTCCTGGCGCGTGGCGGCACCTATCACGCCATGGAAGGCAAGGGCCGCTCGCGCAACGTCGTCATCGAATTCGCCTCGATGAAAGACGCGCTCGACTGCTACAATTCTGCCGAGTACCAGGCGGCCAAGGCGATCCGCCAGGAAGTGGCGGATGCCGAGATGACCATCATGGAAGGCTACGAGGGGTAATCACCCCTCCAGCGCGTCGACAAGCCGTTCCGCGCCATCGCGGAACGGATCGACGGCCGGCAGGCCCATCTTCGCCTCGACGTCTGCGAGGTACGCCCGGGCGTCGGCTGCCGACATCGCCGCCGTATTGACCGAAATGCCGACCACCTTGCAGTCGGCATTGACCATCCGCGCCATGGTCAGCGCCAGATCGCGCAGAGCCTCGAGCGAGGGCAGCTTGTAGCCAGGCAGGCCGCGCATGTGGTCGCGCGTCGGTTCGTGGCAGAGAACCAGCGCATCCGGCTGGCCGCCATGAATGAGGGCGAGCGTCACCCCCGAATAGGAGGCGTGGAAGAGGCTGCCCTGCCCCTCGATCAGGTCCCAGTGGCTCGCATCGTTGTCGGGCGTCAGCCATTCGATCGAGCCGGCCATGAAATCGGCGATCACCGCATCGAGCGGCACGCCCTCGCCGGTGATCAGGATGCCGGTCTGGCCGGTCGCGCGGAACATGGCCTTCATGCCGCGCTCGCGCATGACCTTTTCCATCGCGAGCGCGGTGTACATCTTGCCCACCGAACAGTCCGTGCCGACCGCCAGGCAACGCTTGCCGGCGCGCCTGACGCCATTGGCGATCGGATAGTCGACGGTCGGAATGCGCACGTCGATCAGTCTCGTGCCGTGCCGTTCGGCGGCTTCGACCAGTTCGGGCACTTCCGACAGGAGATCGTGCAGTCCCGAAGCGATGTCCATCCCGGCCTCGATCGCCTCTTTCATCACCGCGATCCAGCTTTTCGAGATCACGCCGCCGCGATTGGCGGCGCCGATCACCAGCGTCTTGGCCCCCGCAGCCTTCGCCTGCGCGATCGTCATGTCGGTCAGGCCCATGTTGGCCTTGCAGCCTTCCATGCGGAACTGCCCGACCGACAGCTCCGGGCGCCAGTCCTTGATGCCATTGGCCACCTTGGCCGCAAGCTGGTCGGGCGCGTCGCCGAGAAAGAGGAGATAGGGGGTCTTGAGCATTGCGTGCCTCGGTTTCCTAGGAGGTGCTTGTTGTCGCATCTCACCCGCCACGCCTCAAGGGCGAGGTCCGGGCCGGCCGTAGGGCCAGACCCGAGGAAACTCAGCCTTTTCCAGCTGCCTTGTTGAGGACCCTCGTCCGCTCGACGATCAGGGCGATGGCGGCCTGCAGAATGGCTCTACGAATCGAGGGGGGAATAGCCAGCCCGGGCCAGAATGCACCGAAGCGACGACCGATTGGCGCAGCGTCATCCTCAGCAACACAATGCAGGTGCCAAGCTACGTCTTCAGCTCCGCCGTGAGAGCGCTGATCTTTCCGAGAAGTTGGTCCTGCGCTTCCAGCGTGCGCAAGCGCTTCTCGTAGCTGAGGATCGCGTCGCTGTGCTGGTCCAGTCCCGCCGCGAGCTTGCCGCTGGACGGACTTTCCTCCAGCACCTCCATGGCAAAACCCGCATCGCGGCGGCTTTCATCGTAGCGGCGGCGCAAGCCTTCCTTTTCACGCCCGATCTCGGCGCGGCATGATGCGACCGCGAGGGACAACCGCTCGAACCGATGCTTGTCCGTCTCCCCGTCCCGCGCTGCGGAGCGGATGCGAAATGGCTTGAAGAGGTTCATCGCTCGTCTCCCTCATGCCTCACTTGGCGGCGACGGCCGCATTATACCCGGCCGAGCGCTTCTTTCCAGGCAAGCTGATGGGCGACGATGCGCGTCGGGTCGCGCACGATAAAACCAGCACCACCCGCCACGCAATCTTCTTGTCGTGAACAGTTCCTCCACCTGAGATTAGAGCCACGCCTCGAATGAAGGACGGATTGAACTAGTGGAAACGATTCACGGGAGAGCGGGGAAGGCGGACAATGCGGGGTGGCGCGAACTCGCGAGCCTCGTGCATTGCTCCACCATGGTCTGTGCAAAACAGACGCAACGATAGCGGGCGAGAATGGCGCGGCGGACACTTGAAGCAGACATTGCTTTGCAACGCGTAAGCCATGCAGAAGGCATCGCGGCTAACCGCGATGCACAAGCTCATACCGGATCAATTCGAGAAGCAGCTTGTCCCGCATCGTGAGCCAATCGGCCTTTCCATCCGAAGGGATGGTGCCCAGGAGAGGACTCGAACCTCCACGCCTCGCGGCACACGGACCTGAACCGTGCGCGTCTACCAATTCCGCCACCTGGGCCAGGTGCGCCGCCGATGTAAGCGGGCGGGAAGATGGTGTCAACGGATAAACCACCCGACAGCGAAAGAATCGCCGGCATTGCCACTGACGCTTCGTCAGTCGTTCAGGCCCAGCACGTCGCGCATGGAATAGAGGCCGGGCTTGCGGTCCTTCGCCCAAAGCGCAGCCTGCACCGCACCGCGCGCGAAGATCGCGCGGTCCTCCGCGTGATGCGAAAGCGTAATGCGCTCGCCCGTGCCCGCCAGAAGCACCGAGTGGTCGCCGACGACGGAACCGCCGCGCAGCGTCGCAAAGCCGATCGTACCCGCCTCGCGCGCGCCCGTATGGCCATCGCGGACACGGACCGACCGTTCGGCAAGCGCGATCTCGCGGCCCTTTGCCGCCGCCTCGCCGAGCAGAAGTGCGGTCCCCGAGGGCGCGTCGACCTTGTGGCGGTGGTGCATTTCGAGGATCTCGATGTCGAAATCGGCGGCGGGCAGCGCGCGCGCGGCCTGCTCGACGAGCGCGGCCAGAAGATTGACGCCGAGGCTCATATTGCCCGATTTGACGATGGTCGCATGGCGGGCAGCAGCCGCGATCGCGGCATCGTCCTCGACCGAGCATCCGGTCGTGCCGATGATGTGGACGATGCGCGCCTGTGCGGCATAGCCGGCATATTCGACGCTTGCGGCAGGCGCGGAAAAGTCGATCACACCGTCAGCCTTCGCAAAGAGTGGCAGCGGATCGTCGGTGATCGGAACCCCGATATGCCCCACCCCGGCCAGTTCGCCGGCATCGCGGCCAACGGCGGGCGCGCCCTTGCGGTCGAGTGCGCCGACAACCGTGACACCTTCGATGGCGGAAATGGCGCGCGTGATGGCCTGTCCCATGCGGCCCGCGGCACCCACGACAACAAGACCCATGTCGCTCATGCGTTGTTCTCCTCAACTGGTTGATCGCCGACCAGGTCGAGACTGCGATCACCCTGCAGCCTGTGGAAACGGGCATAGAGACCGGTCGGATCGGAGATCAGGGAACGGTGCGTACCCTGCTCGACAACGCGTCCCTCCTCCATGACGACGATCTTGTCGGCATTGACGACGGTCGAGAGCCGATGCGCGATGACGATGGTCGTGCGGCCCTTCATGACCGTGTCGAGCGCATCCTGGACGCGCGCCTCGGATTCGTTGTCGAGCGCCGAAGTCGCCTCGTCGAGGAGCAGGATCGGCGCATTGCGCACGATGGCACGCGCGATCGACAGGCGTTGGCGCTGGCCGCCGGACAGCGTGACGCCGTTCTCGCCGACCAAGGTTTCGTAACCCAAGGGGCTTTCGCGGATGAAGTCGTCGGCATTGGCGAGCCGCGCCGCCGTCTCGATCTCCGCATCGGTCGCGTCGGGGCGGCCGTACCGGATATTGTCGCGGATCGTGCCCTCGAACAGGTACGGATGCTGCGACACATAGGCGATCCGGCTGCGCAGCGAAGACTTGGTGACGCCGGCAATGTCCTGCCCATCGATCTCGATACGGCCGGATTCCACGTCGTAGAAGCGCTGGACCAGCGCGACGATCGTCGACTTGCCTGCGCCCGAAGAGCCGACGATGGCGGTTACCTTGCCGGGCTCGACCTCGAAGGACACGTCGTCGAGCACGCGTCTATCGGGGCCGTACGCAAAGCACACATGGCGAAAGGCGATGCCGCCAGCACCGACGGCGAGTTCCTTCGCGCCAGGCGCGTCGCGCTGGGGCGGCTCCTGGTCGAGCAGTTCGTAGATCATGCGCGCATTGACCAGGGATCGCTCGAGATTGACCTGGACGCGGGCGAGCCGCCGCGCCGGATCATAGGCGAGAAGAAGCGCGGTGATGAACGAGAATACCGAACCTGGCGACTGGCCGGCCGAGGCGGCACGGAAAGCCGCGTAGCCGATGACGCCGGCAATGGCGAAGCCTGCCAGCATCTCGGTGATGGGCGTCAGGCGCTCGGAAACCCGGGCGATCTTGTTGGCGCGGTTTTCGGCCGACGTCACCAGTTCGGAGAGCTTTCGCGCGAGCTGCTCTTCCATGGTGAACGCCTTGACGATGGCGATGCCCTGCACCGTTTCCTGCATGGCGCCGAAGAGATGGGAGTTCACCTCGACGGATTCACGTGTGACGCGGCGCAGGCGGCGCATGAGGTAGTTGACGGCATAGACCAGCGGCGGTCCGATCAGGAGACCGATTACGGACAGAAGCGGATCCTGCATGACCATGACCGCGACGAGGCCGATCAGCGAGACGAGGTCGCGCGCGATCGACGTCAATGTGATCGACAGCATGTCGCGAATGCCGGTGACGTTCTGGCTGATCTGGGCGGCGAGCTGGCCCGAGCGTGCATTCGAATAGAAATCGAGCCCGAGGCGCATCAGATGGTCGAACAGGCGGCGCTGGTAGCGGGCGACGAGATTGTTGCCGATGCGCGCGAGGATCACCGCCTGACCGTAACTGGCAATGCCCCGGATCGCGAAGGCCGCGATGATCGCGGCGCAGATATATGGCACGAGCGCATAGTTCTCGCGGTAGAAGATCTCGTCGATGATGTCGCGCATGATCCACGCGCTGAACGCGGTGGTGGCAGCAACGGCAAGCAGGCACAGCGTGGCGAGCGCATATTGCGGCAGGTATTCGCGGCCGTTTTCGGCCAGAATCCGCCGCATCACCGCGACGATTTCGCCCGGTTCGGCCCTGCGCTTCGTTGTCTCGGCGTTGGCCAAGTGTTCGAAATCCCGTTGTTCGCCCGCCGGACAAGCGCGGACCGCCTGCCCTATGCCTCCTCGGGACCGGCGATGCAATCGCCAATCCGCCGCATCGACCTCACACGGCTCTCCAATGCCGACCGGTGGTGCGGATATGGAACGTCTGCGGCGTGCGTGCGAAAGCGCCAAGGCCGGCGAGCGCTGCCAACGGATGCGTCATCACGAAAACCGGCAGGTTCCGCATCAGGCCCGAATGCGGTGCCTTGTCCTCGAAAGCCGCGCGAAACCGCGGATTGCGCAGCGCCGGCACGATCTTCTGCGCGATGCCGCCGGTCAGGTAGACGCCGCCGCGGCTCATGAAGATCAGCGCCAGATCGCCCGCGAGCCGCCCCAGACAGGTGACGAAGATGTCAAGCGCTTCCTCGGCCACCGGATCTGATTTGGCGAGCGCGGCAGCCGTAATGCCGGCCGGCGAGGTGAACTCGGACGGCTTGCCATCGGCGATGGCGACCGCGCGGTAGAGATTGACGAGGCCGCGGCCGCACAGCATCTGCTCGCCGGAGATGCGACCCTCGATGCGCTCGATATGGGGAAAGACCTCGAAGTCGCGCGCGGTGCGCGGGCCCATGTCGACATGCCCGCCTTCGCCCGGCACCGGCACCCAGACCTCGCCCGCGCGCACGAGGCCGGCGACGCCCAATCCGGTGCCGGGGCCGAGCACGACGCGGCTTGCCTCGGGGTCGGCCGCACCGCCGCCGATCTTTTCCAGATGCCCAGACCCGGTGGCGACGACGGCCAGCGCCTGGGCCTCAAAATCGTTTAGGATCACGACCTCGGCAAAGCCGAGCCGCGCGATCATGACGCGCGGGCGCACGGTCCAGGGACAATTGGTCAGCCGGATCTCATCGCCGGTCACGGGCGCGGCGATGGCGAGCACGGCCGATCGCGGCTTCACATCCGTACGCGCCAGGATGGCACGTTCAAGGGCGATGTCGATGTCCGGATAGTCGGCCGTCGCCACGGTCGGGAACTCGATCGCGGGGGCATCACGCGAAGGCAGGATGGCAAAGCGCGCATTGGTGCCGCCGATATCGCCGACGAGAACGGGAAACTGCAGAACGCCCGCGGCGTCAATATCAGGAATCATCTAGGCGGCTGCCGCGTGTCGCTGTTCAAACAGAGGGTATTTGAAGGTCACACGCGGACGGCCAAGTCAAGGCTGGGGGCGCGGGAAGGGCAGCGGGATGGCGGTCTCTGGCGTCGGCGCATAGGCGTTTGCTGCTATCGGCGGCGCGCCGGTCTGGGCGGTCGTGCGACCGGGGCCGCCGATCGTCACCATCGCTTCGGACTGCGGCGCGGGCGCCTGCAGCACGGCCGCGCATTCGCGCGGCAGGTCGGCCATGCGCATCACGTCGCGGGCGCGTGGCTCTTGCGGACCCGTCGCCGGGCGCCACGGCTCATCGGTAAACCACCAGGCGAGCGAGGAATCGCAGCCATCGCCGCGGCCTATCGGCTCTTGCGGGCGGCAGCCTGGGGAGCCGGCGGGGCAGCCGATACGGATGTGGAAATGCGAATCATGACCCCAGAACGGGCGCACCTTGCCGAGCCAGGAACGCTCGCCCGGCACCGTGTCGCACAGCTTCTTCTTGATGCCTGGGTGGACGAGGATGCGCTCGACCTCGGGATAAGACGCAGCGCGGCGCAGAATCCCGGCATGGGCTGGCGACCATTTGCGATCGTCGACGGTCAGTTCGCCCTCACGCAGCATGGAAACGAATTCGAGGTTCTCGCGCTCGAACGCTGACAGGCGCCTCTGCGGCATCGGCTGGAACCAGATATCCGCATCGAGGCCAAGCTGGTGCGAGGCATGGCCCGACAGCATCGGGCCGCCGCGCGGCTGCGAGATGTCCCCGACGAGAAGGCCGGGCCAGCCATCGGCGGTGGCGTCGCGCGACAGGCGCTCGACGAGGCGTACCATGTTCGGATGGCCCCAGCGGCGGTTGCGGGACGGGCGCATCGCCTGCCAGTTGGGGCCATCGTTGGCGATCGCCATGCCGCCGGCAAAACAGCCCTTGGAATAGGAGCCGTAGACGCGGGCTTCGGTGGCCGCCGGCAGCGGCTGGTTGCCGAAAAGGTCCTTCGCCAGTTGCGCGTCGGCGCTCGTTGCGGCAGTCATCGATAGGACGACACAGGCGGTCTTGATCCAGTTCCTCGCACGCATCGATGATTCTCCACGGATTTCGTCAGCCCGAGCCTGCGGCCGGCAAGGTTAGCGAAACCCTAACGCGGCTGTGGCTGTCGCCAAGTGTGATCGTGCCACATTGCATCGAGAGCGTCGCGATATGTCGGAAAGCGGAACACGTAGCCCGCTGCCTTCAGTTTGGCGTTCGAGACACGCTTGTTCTCGCCGTAGAAGGAGCGCGCCATCGGCGTCATGCTTGCCGCCTCGAACGGGGTTTCGGCCGGCGGCTCGATGCCCATCAGGTGCGCAGCATAGGCCACGACGTCCTGCGGCGGAGCGGGTTCGTCGTCGGTGACGTTGAAGATGCCGTCCGCCTGGTGGCAAGCCAGAAGTGCGAGCGCCCCGGCAATATCGTCGACATGGATCCGGTTGAAGACCTGAGCCGGCTTGACGATGCGCCGCGCCCTGCCCGCTTCGAGATTGACAAGGGCGTTGCGGCCGGGACCGTAGATTCCCGAAAGACGCAGGATCGCGAGTGGCTTGCCGATCTCGGTGGCGAATGCGCGCCACGTGGCTTCGGCTGCAAGCCGCGCGAGCGAGCGTTTCGAGACCGGGCGGCAATCGCCTTCCTCGTCGACCCAGTCGCCGCCGTGATCCCCATAGACGCCGACGGTCGACAGATAGCCGATCCAGCGCAGCCGAGGCATGTGCGTGTGGACGATGTCCCGTGCGGCGCGCAGCACCGGATCGCCGCTCTCGTCCGGTGCCGCCGAGACGACAAGATGGGTGGCTTCTCCAAGCATCGCGATGAGGTCGCGGCCGGACGAATGTCCGTCGAAGAGCAGCGGCTCGATGCCGAGCGCGGAAAGTTCGGCGAATTTCTCAGGGCTGCGGGTCGTCCCGATCACGCGGTGCCCCGAGGCGATCGCCTTCCGGGCAAAAGCCCGCGCGGAATAGCCTGCGCCGAAGATGAAATAAGCCTTCGTCATGCCGGCTCCAGCGCGTGCATCCATTCGGCGTTCACGTCGTCATCCTCTTCCTTCGCCGCCAGCCGCAGGCGGTCGAACGCGTCCTGCCCGGCCAGCCGCGACAAGGCCCACACCGCCGCCCCGCGCACGAGCGGCGACGGATCGACCAGGAGGGTCTCCACCAGCGGCAGCAATCGCGCTTCGTTGGAGTTGCCGGCCGCGATCAGCACATTTCGAATGAAGCGGTCCCGCCCGATCCGCTTGACCGGCGAGCCGGCGAACTTCTCGCGAAAGGCCGCATCTTCGAGCGTCAGCAGTTCTGCAAGCGCGGGCGTGGCCAGGTCGTCGCGCGCGGCGAGCTTTGCCTCGCGCGTCACCTTAGCAAACTTGTTCCAGGGACAGACGGCCAGGCAATCATCGCAACCATATATGCGGTTGCCCATCGCGGCACGAAACTCGTGCGGAATCGGCCCCTTGTGCTCGATGGTCAGGTAGGAAATGCAGCGCCGCGCATCGAGCTGATAGGGCGCGGGAAATGCGTTGGTGGGACAGATGTCGATGCAAGCGCGGCACGAGCCGCAGTGATCGCTTTCCGCCGCATCGGCCCCCAGGTCGGCGACCGTGAAGATCGACCCGAGGAAGAGCCAGGAGCCGAACTCGCGGCTGACGAGGTTGGTGTGCTTGCCCTGCCAACCGATGCCCGCAGAAGCCGCGAGCGGCTTTTCCATCACCGGCGCGGTGTCGACGAAGACCTTGACGTCAGCCCCGGTGCGCGCTGCGAATTTCTGCGCGAGCGTCTTCAAACGGCCCTTGATGATGTCGTGATAGTCGCGGTTGCGCGCGTAGACGGAAATCGCAGCCCGGTCGCGCTGGTCGAGCAGCGCCAGCGGGTTCTCGTCCGGGCCGTAGTTCATGGCGAGCATGATGACGGAGCGCGCCTCGCTCCAGAGCGCATTCGGATGGGCGCGCCTTTCGAGCGTTTCAGCCATCCATTCCATCGTGCCGTGACGGCCTGCCTCGACGAAGGCGCCAAGCCTTGGACCAGCCTCCGCGATCGCATCCGGCCGCGTCACGGCGACGGCGTCGAAGCCGAGCGCCTTCGCCTCGGTTTCGATGAATTCCCGAAGACGCGCCGCCGGAACGGGGTTTCGGGGCGATCTCATGTCAGAAATCGAGGTCCGCATAGTGGGAGGCCGGGGTGAGGCCGCGGATCCTGTCGGCAAGCAGCGGCCGGAACGAGGGGCGAGACTTCATGCGCGTGTACCATTCCTTGGCCGCAGAGTGCTCGGTCCAATCGATCTCGCCCATATAGTCGAGCACCGAGATCGATGCGGCGGCGGCAAGGTCGGCATATGTCAGGCGCGGGCCGGCGAGCCAGTTTCGCGTCCCCGCAAGCCAGTTCGTATACTTCATATGCTGGCGCACATTTGCGCGCGCGGCGCGGATTGCCGCCGAATTGGGCGAGCCGCCTCCATGTTCGGGCGGCATATGCGGCTTGAGGGCGCGCTCGCGCACCAGATGCCTGGTCACCTCGCCATCGGTCTTGACCAGATACCAGTCGACCAGCCGGCGGATTTCGGCCCGTGTGATCGGGTTTTCGGCCATCAGGCGCTTGTCGCGCTTGAGCGCTCCGCGCGTCTCGTCGACATACTCGGCGATCACCGAAGCCCCGACGATCGGCTCGTCGGCCTCGGCGAGCAGAACCGGCAGCGTCGCGGCCGGGTTCAACTGCAGGAATTCCTTGCGCCGCGCCCACGGCTTTTCCTCGATCAGCGAGAGATCCTCGCCATATTCGCCAAAAGCCAGGCGAA
Organism: Aliihoeflea sp. 40Bstr573; assembly: GCF_024105655.1. GTDB lineage: Bacteria > Pseudomonadota > Alphaproteobacteria > Rhizobiales > Rhizobiaceae > Aliihoeflea. The sequence continues at coordinate 245,318 of NZ_JAAAMH010000004.1, read as the reverse complement.
TGAAACGGCAGGACGCATACAGCGGGTGGTGGAACAGGGTCAGCATGGGCACTCGGTGGGTATGTCGCAGGGGGACCGGCCCGAAAAGTCTGGCCTTTTGATGGCCCGATGGCTAATCCTCGGCGCAGATTCGGGTTCGAAAGCGGCGATGCGCGCGCAGCTATAGGCAAGCGCGGCCCACCTGACAAGCGACCTTTGAGCGCGGCCCGCGTGGAGTTTCCATGGAAGAGCAATCCCTTCTCGTTGCAGCCCTTCTCGGCATTCTCGAAGGGCTGACGGAGTTCATACCGGTCTCTTCCACCGGTCATCTCCTGCTTGCCGGGCATTTCCTCGGCTTCGAGTCCACCGGGCGCAGCTTCGAGGTCCTGATCCAGCTCGGCGCGATCATGGCCATCCTCACCGTCTACTCCGCGAGGTTATGGCATCTGGCCGTGACCTTGCCGAAGCATCGCGAGACGCAGCGCTTCGTCGCCGGCGTCCTCATCGCTTTCCTGCCGGCGGCCGTGATCGGGGCGCTGGCGCATGATTTCATCAAGACGGTTCTATTCGAAACGCCGATGGTGATCTGCGTCATGCTGATCATCGGCGGGTTCGTGCTCCTTTGGGTCGACCGGCGCCATGTCGAGCCGAAATACAACCATGTCGCGGAGTTTCCGCTTTCGGTCTGCTTCAAGATCGGCTTCATCCAGTGCCTGGCGATGATCCCCGGCACGTCGCGGTCAGGCGCCACCATCGTCGGCGCGCTCTTGATGGGCGCCGACAAGCGCTCGGCCGCGGAGTTCTCCTTCTTCCTTGCGATGCCGACGATGGTCGGGGCCTTTTCCTACGACCTTTTCAAGAACCGCAGCATCCTGACCATGGATGATTTCTGGATCATCGGCGCGGGCTTCGTCACCGCTTTCATCGCGGGCGTCATCGTCGTGCGCTACCTGCTCGATTTCGTGGCCAAGCGGGGCTACACGCCCTTCGCCATCTGGCGGCTGGTCGTCGGAACGGTCGGCCTCGTCGCACTGCTCGTCTTCGGCTGATCAGCCCTTGGCAGAGACGATGCGCGGTTTCGGCCGCTGGCGCTTTCCGCCGCCCGGATGCTGGCCATGAAGTCGACGATGCGCGGCACGATCTCCGAGCGGAAGCGCGAGCCGTTGAAGACGCCATAGTGGCCGACCTTCGGCTGCATGTAGTGGGCGCGCATGTCGTCCGGGATATTGACGCACAGGTCGTGCGCCGCCTGCGTCTGGCCGATGCCCGAAATGTCGTCGTTCTCGCCCTCGACGGTCAGCAGCGCGACATTGCGGATCGCCGTCGGATCGACCAGGTCGCCGCGATGGCGCATCGTGCCGTTGGGCAGCGCGTGCTTCACGAACACCGTATCGACCGTCTGGAGGTAGAACTCCGCGGTCAGGTCCATCACCGCCAGATACTCATCGTAAAAGTCGCGGTGCTTCTCGGCCGAATCCCCGTCATCCTTGACGAGGTGCATGTAGAAGTCCTTGTGCGCGATGATGTGGCGGTCGAGATTCATGCTCATGAAGCCCGACAATTGCAGGAAGCCGGGATAGACGTTGCGCATGAAGCCGGGTTCCGGCCACGGAACCTGCATGATGACATTGTCGCGGAACCACTCGATGCCCTTTTCCTCCGCCAGCTTGTTGACGGCGGTGGGGTTGCGGCGTGTATCGATCGGGCCGCCCATCAATGTCATCGATGCGGGTGCGAGACGGTCACCCCGTGCTTCCATGATCGACACGGCCGAAAGCACCGGCACAGAGGGCTGGCAGACCGCCATGACGTGGGTGTCCGGCCCCAGGTGGTGCAGCATCTCGATCACATAGTCGACATAGTCGTCGAGGTCGAACCGTCCCTCGGCCACCGGGACCATGCGCGCATCCGTCCAGTCCGTGATGTAGACTTCGGCATGCTGGACCATCGATTCGACCGTGCCGCGCAGGAGCGTGGCGTAATGGCCGGACATTGGCGCGACGATCAGAAGCTTGGGATCGGCCTTGCGTGTCTTGGGAAGATCGCGCTCGAAATGGATCAGGTTGCAGAACGGCTTCTTCCAGACGACGCGTTCGCTCACCGCCACCTTGTCGAAGCCGATCTTGGTTTCGGTAATGCCGAAGGACGGTTTGCCGTAGCGCCGCGTCGTGCGCTCGAACATTTCCGCGCCGGCCGCGATCGTGCGACCGATCGGCGTGTGCGACATCGGATTGAGCGGATTCGAATAGAGAAGCTTCACCGCGTCGGCGAAAGCGCGCGCCGGTTGCAGCGCGGCATGGTTCAATTCGTAAAACTGATAATACATGGATTAGCCCCCAAGAGCCTCGGCCCGCGACTTGCCTGGCCGGTCGGGGCTGTTGTCATCGTAATGTAACGAATCTAGCAGTCGTCTGTTGCATTGCAATAGAGCATAACCTTCGGCCAATTCGCCTTTAGTCGGGGCGGCGCCTTGCCAAGTGCCCGAAAGCATCTAGCTTTTTGGCCGAAGCGAGGAAACATGCCGACGGCGCTGTGGATCACCGGGAAGAATATGAGTGCACTGCGGCCGGAAGAGTTGCCCGCGGGCAACGATCTGGTCGAAGTCGAAACGCTCTTCAGCGGGATTAGCCGGGGCACCGAATCGCTCGTCTTTCTCGGTGCGGTGCCGGAATCCGAGCGCGAGCGGATGCGCTGCCCGAACCAGGCGGGCGATTTTCCGTTTCCGGTCAAATATGGCTATTCCAATGTCGGGCGGATCAAAACCGGTCCGCGGGCGGGGGAAATCGCGTTCTGTCTGTTTCCGCATCAGGATCGTTTCGCCGTTCCGGACACTGACCTGGTGACGCTTCCGGCCAATCTGCCGCCTGCACGGGCAGTGCTTGCCGCGAACATGGAAACGGCGCTCAACATCGTATGGGATGCGCGCGCGGCGCCGGGCGATCGCATCGCGGTGATCGGTGCCGGCGTCGTTGGGGCGCTTTGCGCCTGGCTTTGCCATCGCATCCCCGGAGCGGAGGTCACACTGGCCGACGTCAACGCCGCGCGGCGCGTGCTCGCCGAGCGGCTGGCCGTTCCGTTCGCTTCGCGGCCGCCCGCCGACTGCGATATCGCCATCCATGCGAGCGCCAGCGAGGCGGGGTTGCAAAGCGCACTCGATTGCGCCGGCAGGGAGGCGCGTATCGTCGAAGCGAGCTGGTACGGCGACAGGCGCGCCGAACTTTCACTGGGCGCCAATTTCCACGCCGGGCGGTTGAAGCTCGTCTCCTCCCAGGTCGGCTCGATCCCGGCGGCACGGGCGGCGCGATGGGATTTCCGGCGACGGCTTTCCAAGGCGCTAGATCTTCTCGCCAGTGACCAATCGCTTGACGCGCTTATCTCCGGGACAAGCGAATTTGCCATGCTCGACCGCGACTATTCGAAAATCCTCGCCGATCCGGCGACGCTCTGCCACCGTATCAGCTATCCACAAGCCTCCGAAGGACACTGAATGTTTGCCGTCGAAGTTCGTGATCACATCATGATCGCCCACAGCCTGCCCTCGCCCGTTTTCGGCCCGGCGCAGAACATGCACGGCGCGACTTTCGTGGTCGACGCCGCCTTTTACACACAGGACATCGACGAGAACGGGCTGACCGTCGATATTGGCCTTGCGACCGATGCGCTGAAGGCTGCGCTCGACCCGCTGCGTTACGGCAATCTCGACGAAGTCGACGCGTTCAAAGGCAACATCACGACAACCGAGTTCCTGTGCAAGCACATCTTCGACCAACTCTCCGAAACGGTGCGTACCAAGGGCCTCGGCGACAATGGCCGGGTCGTCAAGATCCGCGTGCAGCTTCATGAGAGCCACGTCGCGCGCGCCTGGTACGAAGGCGAGCTGTGACGAAGCCGCATCTGCATTTCATCGTTCCGGGGGACATAGACACACCCACCGGTGGCTATGGTTACGACCGCAAGATCGCGGCAGGACTGCGCGAGCTGGGCTGGACTGTCGACATCGTCTCGCTTTCCGGCAGTTACCCCGACACGGACACCGAAACCCGCCTCGCAGCCGAGGCAACGCTTGCGCTGCTGCCGAACGATGCCCTCGTCCTGGTTGACGGGCTCGCCTTCGCGCGGCTTCCCGATCTGGTCGCGCGCCATGCCGGACGATTGCGGCTGGCCGCGCTGATCCATCATCCCCTTGCCGACGAGGGAGGATTGCCCGCACAGACTGCGGCCCTGTTCGAAGCGGACGAACGCGAAGCGCTGCGCCATGCGGCTGCGATCATCTGCACGAGCGAAACGACGGGACGTCGGCTGGCGGATTACTTCGGCGTGTCGTCCTCGCATCTGCACATCGCGCCACCGGGAACATCGCGTAAGTCATTGCTTACGGATAAACGAAGTCGGACCCGCCTCTTGTGCGTCGCATCCATCGTCCCGCGCAAAGGCCACGACGTACTCATAAGAGCCCTCGCTCTCATTGCCGATCTCGACTGGACGGCCCGCTTCATCGGCCCCTCGCGCGACGGCGAATGGCGCGCGCGCCTCGACCAGATGATCGCGGATGCCGGTTTGGAAAATCGGATCGACTTTGCCGGCCCGTTGAACGATCTCGATCCGGAATATACGCAAGCTGGAATTTTTGTTCTCGCCACCCGCCACGAAGGCTACGGCATGGCCTATGCCGAAGCGCTTGCTGCGGGCCTTCCCGTGGTCGGCTGCGCGGTGGGCGCAGTGCCCGAAGTCGTGCCGCCCGAGGCCGGTGCCCTCGTGCCCGCCGACGATCCCACCATCTTTGCGGAAGAATTGCGGCGGCTTCTCACGGATGACGCGACCTATCAGGACGCTGCAGAAGGCGCCCGCCTTGCCGCCGAACGCCTACCGCGCTGGTCTGACACAACGGCAATCGTCGCCCGCGCACTCACGGAGAGCGGCCGATGAGCTTTTCCACCGCATGGCTCGATCTTCGCGAACGCGCCGACAACGCCGCGCGCGATTCGTCGATGCTGGCCAAGGCTCGCGACTTCCTCGCGCAGCGGCCAATTGCCTTGGTCGTCGACCTCGGCTCGGGCACCGGCTCGACCCTGCGGGCCATCGGGACCGTTCCCGCACGTTGGCGGCTGGTCGACCACGATCCGGCGCTGCTCGGGGAGGCTGCGCGACGGTCCGCTCCAACCATCGAGACGGTCGAACTCGACCTCACCAGAACCGCGCAAATCCCCCTCGAAGGCGCCGCGCTCGTCACCGCATCGGCATTGTTCGATCTTGCCAGCGCGGAATGGATCGATGCCCTCGCCGACCGGCTAGCGGCATCCCGGATCGGTCTCTACGCCGCACTGAGCTATGACGGGGTGCTTGAATGGGACCCGGCTGACGCGGACGATGCAGCCGTCCGAGCCGCATTCAACACGCATCAGCGCAGCGACAAGGGCTTCGGTGCCGCGCTCGGTCCTTCAGGCGCATACCATCTCGCCGAAGCGATGCGCGAGCGCGGCTACGGCGTTGCGACGGCGGCAAGCCCATGGCGGCTCGGTCGCGATGAGGGCGAACTGCAGCGCGCGCTCGTCACCGGCATCGCGGACGCCGCGCGCGAACTCGGCGTCGCATCGGCCGATGCCTGGCTCGAGCGCCGACTCGAAGCCGCTCCGACGACCCGTTGCACGGTTGGCCATCTCGACGTCCTGGCTCTGCCCGCCTAGGGCGGTTGCCGCCTTGCACATGCTGCCATCCCATCGCACATAGCAGGCAAAGTGAGCGAGCGGATTGGAGCGCGCGTGGAAGATCGGGTCATCATCGTCGGTGCAGGGCATGGCGGGTCGCAGACGGCCGCAAGTTTGCGGCAGGAGGGCTTTTCGGGCCGGATTGCGCTCGTCAATGACGAGACCGAGCTGCCCTATCACAAGCCACCCTTGTCAAAGACCTTCCTCAAGACGGCCGACGGCGGATCGCAGATGCTGCGGCCGGAAAGTTTCTACCGCGACAATGATGTCGATCTCGTCTTTGGCCGCCGCGTCACATCGATCGACCGGCAGGCCGGCACGGTAGCGCTCGACGACGGCACGTCGATGCCGTTTTCGCACATCATTCTCGCGACCGGCTCCCGCCCGCGCCTGCCGCCCATCGACGATCTCACGCTCGACGGCGTCTTTGCCCTTCGCAACTTCGCAGATGCCGGCCGCATCCGGCAGGCGACGGAAGCCGCGCAATCGGCCGTGGTGGTCGGCGGCGGGTTCATCGGCATGGAGATCGCCCACACGCTTGCCAGTCTCGGCAAGCACGTCACGCTTCTCGAAATGGCGCCGCGCGTCCTCGGGCGCTCGGTGGCGCCGGCCATCTCGGCCTATGCGGATGCCCGGGCGCGGGCAATGGGCATCGATCTTCGGGTCGCGACGGGCGTCGCCGGTCTGGAAGGCTCGAACGGCCACGTCGAGGCCGTACGCCTCGCCGATGGCTCGCGCGTGCCGGCCGATCTCGTTATCCTGGGAACCGGCGTCGTGCCGAATGTGGAGCTGGCAGCCGATGCCGGGCTCGAAATCGCCAACGGCATCGTCGTCGACGAGGCGATGCGCACCGCCGATCCGCGCATCCTTGCGCTCGGCGATGCGGCGAGCTTCCATCACTGGCACGCTGCGCGGCCGGTGCGTCTGGAATCGGTACAGAATGCGAGCGACCAGGCCAAGCACGCTGCGCGCACCATCACCGGCAAGGTCAGCCCCTATCGCGACGTTCCCTGGTTCTGGTCGGACCAGGGCGACATCAAACTGCAGACCGCAGGCCTGTCCTTCGATGCCGATCGCTTCGTGCTTTCGGGAAACCCGGAGGAGAATGCGTTCTCCGTATGGCATTTTGCCGGACCGCGGCTTCTGGCGGTCGATTCGGTCAACCGCGCGGCCGACCACATGATCGCCCGCCGGCTGCTCGCCGCCGGCGTCAACCCGACCGATGCCGACATCGCAGCCGGCGCGCCGCGCCTCAAGGAACTCGCGCAGCCGAGGCCGGCGCCGTAGGCGGCCACATTCGCGAAAATACGCCGTCGCGGCGAATGAGGCCGTGATAGGCGGCCGCGGCGACATGGAGCGCGATAAAAAGGCCGATGCCGAATTTGGCGCGGGCGTGAATCGCTTTTGCCGTCTGCGCCAATTCATCGTCGCGCGGCACGAAATTCGGCATGCCGATCGCATCGAGAAGCTCGACCGGGAAGCCGCCAGCCCTGACCCGGACGTAGCCGCTCACCGCCATCACGATCAGCAAAAGATAGAGTGCAACATGCGTCGCGCGCGCCGCGAACTTCTGGATTGTCGGCAGGCTGTCGGGAAGGGGCGGCGCCCGGTGCGTGGCGCGCCAGACCAGCCGCAGGGCGAGCAGAACGATCAGCAGTGCGCCGGCATTCTTGTGGAAGATGAAGAGCGGGTCCTGAATCGCGCGGTCGTCGACATTGGTCATGATGAGGCCGACCGGGATCATCGCCATCACGATCAGCGCGGTCAGCCAATGCAGGATGCGGGACATCCGATCGTAGCCCATCGTCGTATCTCATCCAATTGGACGACCAGAGAATGACGCAGTGTTGAGCAAAGTCAAAGGTCTAGAGCAAAGAGCGGGCTTGCAGCCGGCAAAGGGCACGGCATACTCGTCGATCGGGAGCAGGACATGACGACGACATCGACCCGGGCAGCAGGATTCGGTTGGCCGCACGGCCTTGCGGCGCGCGCCGGTCTTTGGATCCAGGCCGTCGGTGCGGCGACCGCACTCGCTGCCATGGGGCTCGATGCTCTTGGCGTGGGCTGGGGGGCGGCGAGCATCGTTCTCTATCTCGTCGTCGCGGCGTGCATCATCACGCGCATCGGGGCCAGTCATCCGCACGAGGCCTTTGGTCCGGCAAATGTAGTCACTCTCGTCCGCGCGGGGCTCGTCGCGCTTATCGCGGCGACGCTTTTCGCGCCTGCACCGAGCGGCGACGCGGCGCTACTCATCGGCGGGCTGGCTTTCCTCATCCTCGCACTGGACGGGGTCGATGGCTGGCTGGCGCGCCGCACCGGTCTCGCTTCCACGTTCGGTGCAAGGTTCGATCTCGAGATCGACGCGCTCTTCGTCCTCGTCCTGTCGGCACTCGCCTTCACGAACGGCAAGGCCGGCGCATGGGTGTTTCTCATCGGCGCGATGCGTTATGCCTTCTTCTTCGCTGGCCGCCTGACGCCCAAGCTCGAGGCACCGCTGCCCGAGTCGATGCGCCGAAAGGCCGTCTGCGTCATCCAGATCGCCGCGCTCGGATTGCTCCTGCTGCCACAGATCGAGCCGCCGCATTCGGTGTGGATCGCCGCAAGCGCGCTCGGCCTTCTTTTCTGCTCCTTTGCCGTCGACATCCGCCATCTCCTCAGCCGGCCGGTGCCGGCATGAGCGGACTGCGCAGCGCGGCTGGCCTCGCGCGCTCGCTGATCATCTACTATTCGCGGCCTCACAGGATCGGCCGGACGGGACGATTTTACAGCCAGTTCGCAGGGCCGGGCGATGTCGTCTTCGACATCGGCGGCCATGTAGGCAACCGTTCGCGCGCGCTGCGCCGCACCGGGGCGAAGGTCGTGACTTTGGAGCCGCAGCCGCTTTTCTACCGCTTCCTGAAGCGCACCCTTCCCGCCGATATCACCGTCCTGCCGCTTGCGGTCGGGCCGCGAAACGGCGCCTCGTCCATGTCGGTGTCGAGTCTCCATCCAACCGTTTCCTCGCTGCGCGCAGATATCGGCAGCGCGGTGAAGGGGGATGCCGGGTTTGACGCGGTCGTCTGGGACGAGACGACCGAGATCGAGATGACGACGCTCGACGCACTGATCGCAGACCATGGCGCACCAGCCTTCATCAAGATCGATGTCGAAGGTTTCGAAGATCAGGTCCTTGCCGGGCTCAGCCGGCCGGTTTGCGCGCTCGCCTTCGAGTTCCTGCCGTCGATGCCCGACGTGGCGGAGGCCTGCATCGCGCGGCTGGAAAATCTCGGCCGCTACGAGTTCAACCTGATGACCGGGGAGAGGCTGCAGTTCCTGTCGCCGGGCTGGGTCGACGGGGCTGCCATTCGTCGACTGGTCGCTGCGACGATCGACGAGGGTCGGTCGGGAGATGTCTATGCACGCCGCGCGACAGTCTGAGCGGCCCCACCTTGGGGCGGTCGCCGCCGCCTGCGCGCTCGTTTTTGCCATTCTTGCGATGCCGTCGCGCCCGCAGGATGCCAATCTCGGCAATATTGCGCTGTTTCCGGTCGAACTGGCGCTGATCGCGGGCCTGCTCGCCGCGGTGCCGCGCAACCGTCGCGTTCTGTCCGCATTGCGCGTCTTCTTTACCGCGCTTCTCGGGATCGCGCTTCTGGTCAAATGCGCGGATCTCGGTCTTCATGCCTCGCTCAACCGGCCGTTCAACTTCGCCTATGATCTGCCGCTGCTGCATGCGGGCTGGATGCTGGCCACCGGAACGAGCGGAGCCGCAGCGAGCCGCTATCTTCTCGCGGGCGTGGTGACTCTTGTCGCGGCAATGGCCGCAACCTGGTGGGCGACAGGCGTTCTTGCGCGCATTTCCGCACGCCGCACCATTCCGACACTGGCAATCCTGCTCATCTTCGCCGGCGCGCTGGTGCTGACCGGCCGCGCGTCGACTGCATCAACCGAGCTTCTCGCCGTGCATGTGACAGCAGCGCGCTCTGCCCAGGCCGAAATCACGGCCCTGGAGGTCGAGGCCCGCTCGGACGACATCGACCCCAACGAACCGCTTCTGCAAGGGCTCGCCGGTCGTGACGTCTTTCTGATCTTCGTCGAATCCTATGGCCGCTCGACGCTGGAAAACCCTCTTTACGAAGCCTCCACCAAGGCGGCCCTGACCGAACTGGAAGCCAGCACGAGGAAAGCCGGGCTCGACGTCCGATCCGCCTATCTGACCGCACCCATGGTCGGTGGCCAGAGCTGGCTTGCCCATGCCAGCGTCCTGTCAGGCCTGTGGATCGACAGCCAGGGCCGCTACCGCGCCATGCTCGCCAGTTCGCGCAGATCGCTGATGGCACTTGCCTCGGATGCCGGCTGGGAGAGCGTGGCGGTGATGCCCGCCATCACCATGGCGTGGCCGGAGGGGAGCTATTTCGGCTATGACCGCATCCTCGCCAGGGACGATCTTGGCTATCGCGGCCTTCCCTTCAACTGGGTGACGATGCCAGACCAGTACACGCTTTCGGCCTTGGAAAGGCTGGTGCTGGACCAGCCGGGTCGCAGGCCCGTCTTCGCCGAGATCGCGCTCATCTCCTCGCACGCGCCATGGACGCCCATTCCGGAACTGGTCGACTGGGACGCGATCGGCGACGGCGCGATCTTCAACGATCAGGCGCGCGCAGGCGACAGCCCCGAAACCCTCTGGCGCGATCACGACCGCGTGCGCGCGCAATTTGGCCTGTCGATCGTCTACACGCTGCGCACCATTGCCTCTTTCGTGGAGCGGCAGGGCCGTCCAGCACCGCTGATCGTCGTTCTCGGTGACCATCAGCCCGCGACCTTCGTCTCGGGAGACGAAGAAAATCGCGACGTGCCCGTTCACTTCATCGGCGATCGCGCCACATTGGATTCAATTGAAGGTTGGTCTTTCGATGAAGGCGCGATTCCCGGTCCCGGCGCACCCGTCTGGCGGATGGACGCGTTCCGCAAGCGCTTCGTCGATGCGTTTGGGACACCGAAGCCAAGGGAAACGGACAGCGATGAACCAGCATGAGCGAATCAAGGCGGAAGACCGTCCACCAGCTGATGCCGACATGCCAGTTGCAGCCGCAGCGGTCACGGATCGCGTCTGGAATACGCTGCTGGCTGCGCGCAAAACAGGTGCTGCGCGCCCGTCACCAGGCTGGACCACCGCCGAAAGCGCGGCCTGGAAACTCTACGCGCCGCTTCTTGGCCGCGACGACCGGCCGCTCGTCTTCGCTCAGATCGGCCAGTCGCTCGACGGCCGCGTCGCCACCGTGGACGGCGACGCCGCGGACGTATCGGGAGCGGAGGGCCTCATGCATCTCCATCGCTGCCGGGCGCTTGCCGATTGCGTCATCGTCGGTGCGAACACGGCGATTCAGGACAATCCGCGCCTCACGGTCCGCCTCGTCAAGGGCGACAACCCGGCGCGCGTGGTCATCGATCCGCGCGGCCGTCTTTCCGAGGATGCGGCGCTGCTGACCGGCGCGGGATGCCTCGTCGTCCAGGCATGCGAGCAGAAGCGGCCGGCCGGCGTCGAAACCATCAAGGTTGCGTCATCCGCCGAGGGTCTCGATGCGGTGTCGATCGTGGCCGGGCTGATCGAGCGCGGCTTCAGGCGCATCATGATCGAGGGCGGCGGCAAGACGATCGGCCGCTTCATGGATGCGGACCTGGTCGACCGGCTTCATGTCGGCATCTCGCCGCTGATCATCGGCGCAGGCCCGTCCGGCCTGACGACCAACCCTGTGTCCCTGCTCGCGCAAGCCAAACGACCACGCGCCCGAGTCTATGGGCTCGGCAGCGACATCATCATCGACTGCGATCTGAAAGGCTAGGACGCCTGCGCCGCGATGCCGGCAAGGCTGGCATCCATGTCCTCGCCTGGAACGTGGATCAGTACCGGGGCTTCGGTGAAGAGCAGCGCCGCGCGGATCTGTCGGTTCGGATAGAGCGGCTGCAACAGCGCGCGATAGAGCGCGAGCTGCGCAACATAGCCGGGCGGTACGTCGCCAAGGCTTCGCGGCGGCGGGCGGTTGGTCTTGTAGTCGATGATCAGTACATCGCTGTCGGTGACGACCAGCCGGTCGATCTTTCCTGACACTGCGCGCTCCGCGCCGCCGACAGTCACCCGGCCCATGATGGAGACCTCGGCCCTCGAACCCGAAGCGAACACGCCGGCGAACGCCTCATCGCCCAGGATCGCGGCGATCTGGCTCCACATTCCGTCGCGTTCCTGGCTGTTCCAGCCTTCGCCCAGGCGATCGAGATAGCGCCGCGCCGACGCCTCGCGCTCGTCCTCCGCCACGTCCGGCAGCGATTGCAGGAGCCGGTGGATCGCCGAGCCGCGTTCGAGCGCGCGCGATGGCCCGGCATCCGCTGCGAAAATCGGCGAGCCCTGTGACTCGATCGGCTCGTTCGCCGCCTCGATCACGGCGCCAACGCCTGATGGCGCGAGCGGGCGGGGCAGAACGGGCGGCGCCGGAACCGGCGCGCGCAAGGTAGCCGGAAGCGCCGGCGCTTCCACGGGCGGCCCCGCCTCGATCATTTCCACCGCCATCGGACGGCGCGGGGTCTCGCGATAGACGATGATCTCGTCGCCCGACACGGGATGCGGTTCGGCGCGCGAATGCTCCGAATCATTCAGCGCTTCGCTCACCATGCGATGCCAGGTCAGGTCCGCCGGCGCGCGCTTGCCGTGATAGCCGCAGACGACCAGTCGGTCCTCTGCGCGCGTCATGCCGACATAGAGCAGCCGGCGATATTCTTCCTCCGCCTTCTCGCGCACCACTGCCGCGATCTGCCGGGCGAAACCGTTGTTGGTCTCGACGCCCGTGCGCCAAAGAAAGCCCGGCCCTTGCCAGAGCCCGCGCGGCGGGTCGAACGGCATCAGCGTCGGCAGGTGGCTGTCGGAAAAGGGTGCCGCGCCACTGTCCACGAGAAACACGACCGGCGCCTCGAGCCCTTTGGACGCGTGCGCGGTCATGATCCGCACCTCGCCGCGCGACTGGTCCATCTCGCGCTTGATCTCAGGCCCGCCGCCGTCGAGCAGCGCAAGCACCGCCTCGAGCCCGGCCGCACCGCTGCGCTCGGCGGCGAGGCAGAAACTCAGGAATTCGTCGACCACGTCCCCGGCCTCGGGTCCAAGCCGCGCCACGATCCGCGCCCGCGCCGCGTCGCGCCCCAGCACCCGCCCATAAAATTCGAAAGCGGGCATGAAGCCCACTTCGTCGCGCCAGACCTGCAACTGGTCGCGGACCAGCTTCAACTCGACATCGCTCTCCGCTTCCGCCCGGATCGCGGCATAGAGCGATCCCTTGCGTCGATAGGCGAGTTCCATCAGCCGCTCTTCGGAAACGCCGAATATCGGGCTTTTCAAGAGTGCGGCGAGCGATAGATCATCTTCCGGCTGAAGCGCGAAACGGCCGATCGCCATCAAATCCTGCACCGCGATGTGATCTGCAAGCACAAGCCTGTCCGCGCCCGCAACGGGCACGTGGCGGTTCTTCAACTCGCGCGACAGCGCGTGAACGAAACTGCCGCGCTTGCGCACCAGTACCATCACGTCGCCCGCCGTCATGCGGCGGTTGCGGTCGGGGATCAGTTCTCCCTTCGCCAGCCAGCCCGCAACCGTTTTCGCAATCAGTTCGGCGAGCTTGGCCGCCGGCGCGGAGGTATGGTCGATCGCCTGCGTCCAGTCGTCAGGCGCCTCCACATCTTGCGGCGCGAGCGAGGGCCAGACCTCGACCTGGCCAGGCGCATCGGTCCGGATCGCGCTGTGCCGGATGTCCTCGATGTCGCGCGTCAGGCCCTTGCGCGTCTCGGGCCGGGCGAAGACGAGATCGACCGCCGAAAGCACATCTTGCGTCGAGCGGAAGGAATGACTGAGCCGCACCCGCTCGAAGCTGCGCTCGGCCGCTTCGACATGGGTTGCGAATTCGCGGCCGGACACCGCGAAAGCTTCTGGTTCGGCGCCCTGGAACGAATAGATGGACTGCTTCTCGTCGCCGACCGCGAAGACGGTGCGCTCCACCTGTCGCGCGGTTTCTCCGGCGAAGAACTCGTCGGCAAGCCGCTTGACGACCCGCCATTGCTCCGGGCTCGTATCCTGCGCCTCGTCAAGCAGGATGTGGTCGATGCCCTTGTCGAGCTTGTAGTGCACCCACGCGCCGGCATCCTGCCGCGCCAGCAGCGACGCGGTGCGCCGGATCAGGTCGTTGAAATCGAGAAAGCCCCGCGCGCTCTTCAACCGCTCATAGCGCGCGATGAGCCAATCGGCCACGATCAGCGCGGAACGCGAGGCCTTGAGCATCGCGAGCAGGGCCGCGCGGTCGAGTGCCCCCTGGACCGCGGCCGCCATGCGTGCGAACTCCTCCTCGAAACCGGCGAAATGCTCCGCGACGCCCTTGGCGAGGATCGGCTTGATCGCGCGCGGTTCGTAGACCGGCCCCTTCTTCGTCAGGAAGGTCTGGCGCAGCGCCTGCAAGCAGGCTTCCGCGTCGCCCGCATCGCAGGCAGCGAGAAGGTCATCGGCGAATTGCTGCGCCTTGACCTTGCCCGCGGCGAGGGCCCGGTCGGCGAAACGCTCGGCCAATGACCGGCCGAAATGAGCGTCCGGCCAGATCGATGCCAGTACGTCCTCCGCCGTCTCGGCTCCAGTAAAGCCGAATGCCGCGAAGAGCGGCATGTGGTTCTCAGGTTCCGGGGCAACCTCATCGATGAAGGACCGCAGGTCGTCGCGACGACGGACGATCGCGCCCAAAAGGCTTTCAAGCCCTGCCTCGCCGCTGATGTCGAGAATGTCGGCGAAGGCCTCTGCCAGTTCCGGCTCGTTGCCGCCGGCCGCACCGGCGATCATCGAGCGACGCGCCTCCGCGATCAGCGCGGCCTCCATCTGATTGTCGAGCAGCTCGAAATGGCCTGCGACATTCGCTTCCAGCGGAAACTGGTGCAGGATCGCTTCGCAAAACGCGTGAATTGTCTGGATCTTCAGACCGCCCGGCGTCTCCAGCGCCTCGGCAAAGAGTCGCCGCGCCCGGATGAGGCGGTCATGTGTCGGCGCGCGCCGGTCAATCTCCGCGATCCTTGCGGCAAGCGCCGTATCGTCCAGTGCCGTCCACGAGCTCAATGTCGCGAACACGCGGTTCGACATGTTCGCCGCCGCCGCCCGCGTATAGGTCAGGCACAGAATGCGCGACGGGTCGGTGCCGTCGAGCAGGAGCCGGATCACGCGCTGAGAAAGCACATGCGTCTTGCCCGAACCGGCATTGGCCGAGACCCACGCCGAATTCTTCGGGTCCGACGCACGAGCCTGGTCCAGGATCGTCGACTCGGGAACGACGAAGGGCGATTTCATTCCTCGGCCCCTCCCTCATCGCCGCCGGCGGACCATTCAAGGACCCGCGCCAGATGGTCGTAATTGCCGCTCACATCGCCCTCCTTGAAGGGCAGCGCGCGCGAAAGATAGCCGGCTTCCGGCCGCTGATAGTGCGCGACCAGCTTCTCCAGCCGGTCCCACGCGTCCTGCGCCAGTTCCGGCCCCGACTTCGTTTCCTTCTTGAACTCGTGGATGGGGTCATGATCGACCTCGCCATTCGGCCTCAAACGGACATAGGCGAGTTCGGCAGGAATAGCCGCGCCGATATCGCCGAACGCGCCACGTGCCAGAAGCGCCGCTTCGAGCGCCAACTGCGGTGCCAGCAGCGTATGCGCCTGACCCTTGGACGGGTTGGAGCCGGTCTTGAAGTCGATGATGTCAGCCATCCCTGCCGGCCGCACATCGATGCGGTCGGCATAACCGCGCAGCGTTACGCCGGTGACGCCGATTTCGGTCGGAGCGGCACGGGCTTCTGCGAAACGGTGCGTGACGCCGAGCCGCAAACGTTCCCAGCCAACGAAGCGGCCCGCCATCTTTTGGAAGCGTGGCCACCAGACGGCGTCGACGTCGGCAGGCAGGGTCGCCTTGTCGAACTCTTCTCGTCCGATCCGCAGAAGCTCGGCCGTCGCGTCGGGCGAGAACGGGTCGATTGCCGCCACGGCAAAGCCGTGGAGGATTTCGTGGAACAGCGTGCCGCGCTCGGCGGCGCCGGGATCGCGCAGCAACGGGTCGACCGGTTGAAGCCGCAGAATCTGACGCGCATAGATCGCATACGGGTCGCGCCGCAGCGTCTCGATCTCGGTGACGGAGAAGCGCTTCGGGCGCCAGTCGACCGGCGGCTTGGGCTCCGGCCGCCTGGCGAACGGCACTTCCGGCCCCTCGTCCAATTGCCTGGCCCAGGCGAGCCGTTCAGCACCCCGCGCGCGCATCTCGTCCGCATGGGCGGGCCCGGCGCATGTGATGAGCCGTTGCAGCCAGCGCGAAGCAACCGCGGGCGCTTCGCCTGCGCGTGCCGAGCGCGTCAGGATGATGTTTCGGTTCGCCATCGCCATGGTGAAATCGTGCGCGGACTGCCCGATCCGGCGTTCCGGCGGTTCGAGATCGAGGCCTGATTTCATCATCCGCGACATGAAACGATCGGGTTCCGCCTTGCGCGGCCAGATCCCCTCGTTCAGCCCGCCGATGATCATCGTATCAACGCTTTGCAGGCGCGCTTCCAGCGGACCCCAGATCGA
This sequence comes from Aliihoeflea sp. 40Bstr573, assembly GCF_024105655.1. Classification (GTDB taxonomy): domain Bacteria; phylum Pseudomonadota; class Alphaproteobacteria; order Rhizobiales; family Rhizobiaceae; genus Aliihoeflea. Next base: position 229,038 of record NZ_JAAAMH010000004.1, on the reverse strand, counting down.
CACGCGCGGATCGCCGGCCGGGGTGGGCTTTACCGTCTCGCCCGCGATCAGCGCCGCCAGAATGTCGGGCCATTCGTCGGGCGCAAATGACAGCGCGCCCTCAAGACCGGCAAGGCCACGCAGGAAATCGGCAAGACGGCCTCCGGCCTCGCCGCCATAAATCGGGTCGAGCCGGCCCGTCTCGTCGCGCCCGAGGGATTCCAGCGCCTGCACCGTAGCGCGCAATGCCTGAGTCAGATCGACTTCGTCGGCATCACGCAGCGCGGCCAAGGGTTGGACGGCGGCGGCGATCCGCGTCGCGATGTCGGCCGCCTCGCCGCGGCGCTCATCTCCGAGGCGCTCGAGCCAGAAGGCGCGCCGCGAGGCCGCGTCGTGCGACGCCAGACGCGCCGGGAAATCCTCGCCCATTTTCCCGATGTCCGGTCGGCCGGTTCCGCCGCGCAAAGCCACGAGGTCGATGGTCTCGGCCCCGCGCCGCACAAGCCCCCGCGGGAGGCCGACATGGAGCAGCGGATGCTTGAGCAGCGACAAGAGCGCGACCGGGTCGCCAGGCCGCAGCGCCGCTTCGGCGGCAAGACGCATCAGCACCGCCGGCGGAGAAGCCGACAACAGCGTGCCGGCGGAATCGTCGGCGACGATGCCGAATCGGCGTAGTTCATTGGCGACGCGCCGCGCCAGTTCACGGTCGGTGGTGACAAGAGCGGCCGAGCGGTCCGGCGCATCGATCGCCATCCGCAACGAGACAGCGATCGACAGCGCTTCCTCACGCTCGTTGGCCGCCTCGATCAGGGTAACACCCTCCAGTGCGCCGGCGAGAAGCGCGGCCTCCAGAACGTCGCGCTCATGTGACCATGCCTCGGTCGTCTCGGCGGGGCGCAATGCCTGTCCCACAAGGTCGATCCGCGCGGCGAGATCCGGCGCAGCCGTCCCGATGTCCACGACTTCGCTGCGATCGACACCCAGCCGCTGCAGCAGTTTCTTCAGCCCCGTCTGTGGATGGCCGTGGATCGATGGCGGCGCGTCCGCGCGCCCGATCGCTTCCCAGCTCTTCACATCGATCGAGCGATCGAGCCCGGGCAGGACGACTGCACCTTGCGGCAGCCGGCTAATTGCCTGCAACAGCTCCGCAGTCGCGGGGATCGAGCCCGTCGAACCGGCGACGATCACCGGGCCTCGATTGATCCGCGTTGCCAAGCGTTTGGCCTCCGCGCGAATCTGCGCATCGCGATATGTAGCCGGATTCGAACGATCGGCGGCGGCGAGATAGGCGGGCCAGGCCGTTGTCACGATCTGCAGGAATTCGAGCGTGATCTGCCACCAGCCGGCAAGGTCCGCCGGCACGAGTTCGGACAGCCGCGACCAGTCGCCGCCCTCTGTCTCGATTTCGTCGATCAGCACCGAAAGGTCCCGCGCGAGCCAGAGCGCATCGGCGAGCGAGGCGGGGATGGCGAGGTCTTCGCCGTAGAGCGCGGCCAGGTGTGCCGGCAGCCTGCGCTTCCATGCCTGCACCAACGGCGCCAGACGCACGATGCGTTCCAGCGGCTCTATGGGTGGCGGCAGGTCGAACAGCGCGCCATCGCCCGACAGCCAGCCATCGTCCTCGAACTCGCCCAGGGGCCGGATCACGGGGAGAATTGCCGAGCGGCCGCCAAGCTTGTCGACGAAGCTCGAGCGCAGTTCGCGTGCCGCGCGTCGCGTCGGGACGTAGATCGTCACATCGGCGAGCGCAAGCGGCGAGCCGTCATGGCGGAACCCCTCCACCAGTTGGCCATCGAGCAGCGCGTCGATCAGGGTCGGCAGGAAGGGCGCGGCCGCCGGGATGTTCAGGACGTTCGGGGCATCCGTCATGCCAGTGCCGGCTGATGCGTCCTGATCGCCGCTTCGGCTTCGGCGATGGCGCCGGGTGTGCCGACGGTGATCCAGTGGCCGTCCATGACATGGCCGTGGAGGCGGCCGGCGTCGATCGCGCGGTCGAAATAGAGATTCAAGGAGTGCGGATCGGCCTCGGCATCTTTGAAAATGGCAGGATCGACGATTGCCGCTCCGGCATAGACGAAGCCCGCAGCATCGCCCTTGGCGCGCGCCAGACGCCCCTCGCCGTCCATCAGGAAATCCGTCTTGGTCCCATGGCCGGTCGTATGGGCGACCGGAACAAGCATCAGCAGCATATCCATGCGCGAAGCGTCCCACGCTACGGCGAGCGCCGCAAGGTTGGACTGGCCTGTGTCGATCCAGAACGTGTCGGCGTTGAGCAGGACGAAGGGAGCAGAACCCAGCAATGGCAAGGCCTTGACGATGCCGCCGGCCGAATCGAGCAGCCGGTTGCGCTCGTCGGAAATAATGATGCGTGGATGGTTGCGGCGCGCGCAATGGGTGACGATCTGGTCGCCAAGATGGTGAACGTTGACCACTGCCGATTCGATGCCCGCATTGTTCAGCGCATCGAGCGCGCGGTCGAGGAGCGTACGGCCGGCCACCTCGACCAGCGGCTTGGGGATCGTATCGGTGATCGGGCGCATGCGCGTGCCCAGACCCGCCGCCAGCACCATCGCGTTCATGTTCGCCGGGGTCACACCGATCCCTCCGGCAGCACCTTCATGGACCTGTAGAGCGCGCGCAACTCGGCCAGCGCCTCGTGCCGCGTCGCGCGCTCCAGATAGTCACGTATGCGCGGCAGATGCTTCAGATAGTGCGGCTTGCCGTCGCGCCGGTCCAGGCGCACGAAAATACCGATGATCTTCGAATTTCTCTGCGCCGCCATGATTGCATAGGCCTCATCGAAACCGGCGCGATCGAAAGCCGCGCCTCGCGCCTCGACATAAGCATTGACGATATCGGCTTCCAGCACCTCGGAAATCGTCACGCGCGCGTCCATGGCGAGTGACGCGACGTCGTACGCTGCAGGTCCGATGAGTGCGTCCTGAAAGTCAATGATGCCGACGCGACCGGTTCCCGCCTCCTCCTCGCGCCAGATGATGTTCGGCGAGTGGAAGTCCCGCAGGACAAGGCTCTTCTCGGCGGTCTCCAGACGATCGAACAACGCCTGCCACGCCGCCTGGAACGCGCGCCGTTCCGCCTCGGTCGCTGGGCGACCTGCGGCAAAGGGCAGATACCAGTCGATCAAGAGTTCGGTCTCGATCGCCATAGCGCCGCGATCGTAAGCCGGCACAACATATGCTTCGCCGCTCGCCAGAGGGGCGGAGGCCGGCCACTGGCGCTCATGCAGGGTGGCGAGTACATCGGCAGCGGCGTGATATCGTTCCGCGATCGGCTTGCCGTCTGCGTCGAGCACGATGTCGCGGCCGAGATCCTCGATGAGAAGCAGCCCCGCATCAAGATCGGTGGCCCTGATTTCCGGCGCGCAGAGGCCGTTCGCCCGCAAGGCCTCCCCGATGGCGACGAAGGGCAGCACGGATTCGGCCAGATGCGCGATCTGGCTGTAGGGCTTGCCGTCGCGGATTGGTGGTCCGTCGGGCTGGCGCGGAGCGTTCATCAGAATTTCGTATGCGCCGTTGCGATCGACCGTCTCGTAGCTGCGGGCCGAGGCATCGCCTGCCAGATAGCCACGAACTGCGCCTTGGCGGTCCGCTTTGTCGAGAAATTCGCGAATGACGAAGGTGCGCTCGAACCGCGCAATGGCTGCCTCCGGGCCATCGATCGTCATTCGCCGGCCAAGGCCGTCTTCCAGAAGTTTCACGTGAATCGTGGTTTCGGGAAGGTAGACGCCCGCCTTATCCGGCCATTCGACCAGCGCAGCGCCGTCTGCCAGCGCCTCGTCGAGCCCAAGTTCCTGCATCTCGTCAGCGTCGCCGATCCGGTAAAGATCGAAATGCGCCACGGGCAGCCGGCCGGAATAGGTCTGGACGAGCGTGAATGTCGGGCTTGGCACTTCGAGATCGGCATCGGCTGCAAGAGAACGGATGATAGCACGCGCCAGCGTCGTCTTGCCGGCGCCAAGATCTCCATGGAGCGCAACGGCGTCGCCCTGCCTCAGCGCAGCGGCAATGTCGTTGCCGGCCTGCCGCGTCGCGGCTTCGTCTGCAAGCAGGCGGTCGATCATACGGCCCTACTCCGCCGCCGCGCGGTTCTGCGTGGCGACAGCCGGAAGGCGGCAGATCACCGTCGTGCCCTGATCGCGGCCGGTCCTGATCTCCACCTTCCCCGAGTGCAGCTCGACGAAACTCTTGACGATGGAAAGGCCGAGCCCCGCGCCGCGTTTGCGACCGCCATTCGCGTGCGACTCGAAACGCTGGAAGATCGTTTCCAGGACCTCGTCGGACATGCCGGGCCCGTCGTCGCTGACGCGGAATTCGACCATTTCGCCTCGAAGCGTCGTCACGTCCAGCCTCACGGTCGATCCTTCCGGGGCATAGTTCGCCGCGTTGTTGAGGAGATTATAGAGAATCTGGCGCAGTCGATGCCCGTCGGCGTGGATCGTGGCAGGCGCTTGCGAGAGATCGACCGCGAGCTTGATGTTATGTTCGCGCAGCCGTTCGACAACGAGGTCGGATGCCGAACGGACCGCTTCATCAATGACGATCTCGCCGATATCGAGTTCCATGATGCCCGCGTCCACCGTCGCCAGATCGAGAATGTCGTTGACGATGGTCAGCAGCACCGCCGAGGACGAGCCGATATGGCCGACATATTCGCGCTGGCGTTCATTGAGCGGACCGGTCCCACCGAGCGACAAAAGCTCGGTGAAGCCGATGATGTTGGTCAGCGGCGAGCGCAGTTCATAGGACACGTGCTGGACGAAGTCGTTCTTCAGCCGGTCGGCGCGCTCCAGCGCCTCGTTTCGATCCTTCAGCGCACGCTCGACATTGACGCTGTCGGTCACGTCGACGAACGTCGTCATCACCTGGCCATTCGGCAAGTGGATGACGGCATAGCGCAACACCGCGCCATCGCGCATTTCGGCCTGTCCGTGCCGGTCGCGGCGTTCCTCGTCGAACCCGGTCACCACCGAGACGAGTTCGCCCCACGGGCTGTCGATGGCGTGTCCCTCGCATGCGGCGCGGATCACGGCGATGTGGGTGCCGGTCTTCACGAGCCCTTCGGCAAGGTTCCACAGATGAGAGAAGGCGGGATTGGCAAGGCGCACCTTGCCGTCCGGGCCGAACACCGCGACGCCCTCGGCCAGATTGTCGAGCGTCTCGCCCTGCACGCGCACCGCCGAATGGTAGCGGCTTTCCAGATTGAGCTGTTCGGTCAGGTTCTCGAATACCCATGTCACGCCGCCCTTGGGCTGCGGATTGCCGACGACGCGCAGCGTGCGCCCGTCGGGCAGATGCCAGACGTGCTCCTGCGGATCGATGGCGCGGTAAGCGGCAAGGATCGTCTCCTTCCAGCGGCGCCATTCGGGCTGTTCGGCCAGCTTGCCGTCGCTGCGCAGCCTGTCGAGCAACAGCGTCTGATCGGGCGCGCTTTCGAGAAAGGCCGGGTCGAGTGCCCACAATTTCTGGAAGGCCTGATTGAAGAAGAGCAGCTTCTGGTCGGCATCGAATATCGCAACCGCCGTCTGGAGCTGGTCGAGCGTGTCGGCGTGGCTGATGATGGTGCGCTGATATTCCTCGCGGATCGCCTCGACTTCCGTCTTGTCGAGCGCCAGGCCGGCAGACGCGTCCGGCGCGGAAAAATTCGTCACCGCATACATGTGCCGTTCGCCGCCGACGACGACTGACAGTGTCTGCTCGAAGATCGGCCGGGCCAGATGATGCCGCGCCACGGCTTCCCGGGCATTTTCCGACAGAAGCTCACGTTCTTCGCGCAGAACCGCCTCGGGCGAGGTGGCCTCGACCAGCCGCGCGTAGGCCTTGTTGACCCATTCAAGCTTGCCGCGTCCGTCGCGCAGCCAGAACGGTGCCGGCAGCGCATCGATCAGCGCCAAGATCGTTTCGTGGTCGCGCAACACGCGCTGGTGATCGAGCTTCAGCTCGGCCAATTCCTGCTGGCGGCGCGACAGGGCGGTGAATCGCACCACGCAATGCGACAGGCTGGAGCGACCCTGCGCCTCCATCACGGTTCCGGAAATCGTCTCGATGACGAGTTCGAAACCCACCCCCTTCTCTCGAAGCTGGGCGAGCGCGCGCTCCAGGGCCGAGGCCGATTGTGGGGTCAGCCAGCGGCCGAAGGCGAGAAAGGTCGCGCGCTCCTCGGGCGCACCGGCATCGGCGGGAAGCGCGCCGATCAGTTCAGGCCGCGCGTTGCGGTCGCTCCAGACGACGACGCGCTGGTCGCGCAGATTGAGGAGCGCCTCAGCGCGCTGAAGCGACGTGCCGAGATCGCTGAGCCGCGCCTTGAGCTGCTGGTTCTCGCGGTCGATGCGGCCGCGCTCGCGGATAAGGAGGAAGGCGGATATGAAGGCAGCGGAAACGACGCCCGCGAGAAGGGCGAACTGCGCCACGCTGCTGACCTCCAGACCGTCGCCGGCCTGTGCGAAGGCGGCGCGGGGGGCGAGTGCCGTCGTCGCGCCCAGCACGGCGGCTGCGGCGCGCAGGCCGAGCCTTCCCGCTCGCCGGCGCGCATCCGTCCGCAATGCTGCCGCTTCGCCTCGTGCCAACGTCCCACCTCTCAGCCGCTCAAATGGGACCTGTCTGCTGTCCAAGTGCTCCCGAGCTCCCGGATCGCCCCCACGAATCATGGCCCCACGAATCAAGCCAATGTATCGCCTCGTCCGGACTGCGTGAAGCTTGCGGCACCTTGAAACAACTTCGGCGGCAATGAAGCCGCCGAAGAAATTCCCAGGTGTTGCGCGCGCGTCGCGTCGCGGACGTCAGTAGCGGTAGTGCTCCGGCTTGAACGGACCGGTCGGGGTCACGCCGATATAGGCGGCCTGCTCGTCCGACAAGGTGGAAAGCCGCGCGCCGAGCTTGTCGAGGTGAAGCCGCGCAACCTTTTCGTCGAGGTGCTTGGGCAGCACATAAACCTCGTTTTGGTAGCGCTCGCCCTTCGACCACAACTCGATCTGCGCCAGCACCTGGTTGGTGAACGATGCAGACATCACGAAGCTCGGATGGCCGGTCGCGTTGCCGAGGTTGAGCAGACGCCCCTCGGACAGCAGGATCATGCGCTTCCCGTCGGGGAAGGTGATCATGTCGACCTGCGGCTTGACGTTCGTCCATTTCAGGTTGCGCAGCGCGGCGACCTGAATCTCGTTGTCGAAATGACCGATGTTTCCGACAATCGCCATGTCCTTCAAAAGGCGCATGTGTTCGAGGGTGACGACGTCCTTGTTGCCGGTCGTCGTGATGACGATGTCGGCGGTCGGCGCGGCATCTTCCAGCGTCACGACCTCGAATCCGTCCATCGCCGCCTGAAGCGCGCAGATCGGATCGACCTCGGTGACCTTGACGCGTGCGCCGGCGCCCTTCAGCGAAGCGGCCGAGCCCTTGCCGACGTCGCCATATCCGCAAACGACGGCGACCTTGCCCGCCATCATCACATCGGTACCGCGCCGGATCCCGTCGACCAGCGATTCCTTGCAGCCATACTTGTTGTCGAATTTCGACTTGGTGACGCTGTCATTGACGTTGATGGCCGGAAACGGCAGGAGGCCGGCCTTCTGGAGCTGGTAGAGCCGGTTGACGCCAGTCGTCGTCTCTTCCGTTACGCCCTTGATCGCGTCGCGCTGGCGGGCAAAGAAGCCCGGCGTCTCGGCGAGGCGCTTTTTGATCTGAGCGAAAAGGATCTCTTCTTCCTCGGAGCCCGGCTTCGAAAGCACGTCCTCGCCCGCCTCGGCACGCGCGCCGAGCAGGATGTACATGGTCGCGTCGCCGCCATCGTCGAGGATCATGTTTGAGGGCTGGCCGTCCGGCCATTGGAAGATCCGGTCGGTGTAGGTCCAGTAGTCCTCGAGCGTCTCGCCCTTGATCGCAAAGACTGGCGTGCCACCCGCAGCGATGGCGGCAGCGGCGTGGTCCTGCGTCGAGAAGATGTTGCACGAAGCCCAGCGGACGTCGGCGCCAAGCGCCTTCAGCGTGTCGATCAGCACCGCCGTCTGGATGGTCATGTGCAGCGAGCCGGTGATGCGTGCGCCTTTCAGCGGCTGGTCGGTACCGAATTCTTCGCGGCAGGCCATCAGGCCCGGCATTTCTGTCTCGGCGATCTCGATTTCCTTGCGGCCCCAATCGGCCAGCGAAATATCGGCGACTACATAATCATTGGCGGCCATGAACGGCTCCCTGTCTGACATATCGGTGAAGGGTCATCGGCCGCGCACGGCCTTTCATGGCGCGGTAACTAGCAGACCGACAGCCGATCGGCAATGGCACATAAAGACATCGTTATGTCATGAAGAGGCGACTGACGCCGAGGTTCAGACTTCCTCGCCAAAGCGGTCTGCGACCAGCGTTTCGATCGCCCGCATCGCCTCTTCGGCCTCCGGACCCGAGGCGGAGACGCGGATGCAGCAGCCGGGACTGGCGGCCAGCATCATCAGTCCCATGATGGAGGTGCCGCCGACCGTCGTGCCATCCTTCTCGACGTGGATGGTCGCGTCGAAGGCGCCTGCGGTCTGGACGAACTTCGCCGACGCACGGGCATGCAGGCCGCGCTGGTTGACGATCGGCAGGTCTCGGACGATGGATGGGCGGTCGGTCGTCTCGCTCATTTGGCGTTCAGAACCTGGCTTGCGACATTGATGTATTTGCGGCCGGCATTTTGTGCCTCTTCCAAGGCCTTCAGCATGTCGTCGCCCTTGCGCACGCTGGTGAGCTTGATCAGCATCGGCAGGTTGACGCCGGCAATGACCTCGACCTTGCCCGGCTCCATGACCGATATGGCGAGGTTCGACGGTGTGCCGCCGAACATGTCCGTGAGGACCACGACGCCTGTTCCGCTGTCGGCCCGGCGAATGGCCTCGACGATATCGAGCCGACGCTGCTCCATGTCGTCCTCGGCTTCGATCGAAACCGTCTCGAGCTGGTCCTGATGGCCGACGACGTGCTGGACCGCCGATCGGAATTCATCGGCCAGCCGCCCATGCGTGACGAGCACGATGCCGATCATGCCGGGCGTTTCCCCTTGCCGGTCGTTCTGTCTGCACGTTTCCGCCGGCCCCACAGCGCGGTGCGTGTCTCGGTCAATTGGTGCTCCGTAAGCTTTGTGTCGTGCCGAATGCCGTGCCGGCAGACCGGATCTGATCTCTTCTCAGTTTGGCGCCGGTCTGTTCCCTGCGACAGGGCCGGTATCCTTGTCACGACTACGCCGGTTGACAAGGTCGAATCCGCCGCAGTCGGCCTGCTTTCGCATGATTTGAGACTTGAGTGTGGCCTAAAGTCCCGATTTCGGCTGCATGAGCGCGAAGGCGACATGTTGACGCGCCGGGGTGCATGCGCGCCATGGGAGACGCAGAAACGGCACTCCGTTCCAGAACGCTGCATCGGGCATGCGCTCCACACTCTCGGGATCGACCAAGTCGACGACGAGGTCGACCACGGCGCGCGGCTCGAAGGAACGCGCGACAATGCCGATCCCGCGCATCTCGATCTGGCCAGCGATGACGGAAGGTGCGCGACCGATCAGCCGGCCGTCGGCTCCACGCTCGATCAACACCCGGTCGTCGCTCACGAGCAGCGCGAAACCACGCGCATGGGCGATGAGGTCAAGCGCCAGGCTCGACTTGCCGCTTCCGGAGGGACCGGTGATCAGGACACCGCGGTCGCCGAGGATTACAAGCGTGGCATGGATGTTTTCGGCCACCGGATCAGTCTTCGGCGGGCAGCCTGACGGTGAAGCGGGCTCCGCGAAGGTCGCCCGGCTTGCCGCCTGGAATGTTCTCGGCCGTGATGGTGCCGCCATGCGCCTCCACGATCTGGCGGCTGATCGACAGGCCGAGGCCCGAATTCTGGCCAAAGGCCTCGCCGGATGGCCGGTCGGTATAGAAGCGCTCGAAAATGCGGTCGATGTTTTCGATGCGGATGCCCGGTCCGTTGTCCTCGACGGTGATCAGCACCCAGCGCTGCGTGCGCGCCAGCGTAACCGTCACGCGGCCGCCCTCCTCCGGTACGAAGGAGCGCGCATTCTCCACCAGATTGGTCACGACCTGTCCAAGCCGCAGATCGTGACCGTGCACGATGAAACCGCGGCTCTGGTGCGGTGCCTTCTCGACCTTGAAATCCAGCCTGATCGCCTTGGCGTGGGCGCGGCTCTGCTGCGAGATGAGCTGCGTCAGGTCGCCGACCAGCTTCTCGACGTCGACGCGGCCGGCATCCTCGCGCGCGAGCTCGGCGTCGAGGCGCGAGGCGTCGGAAATGTCCGTGATCAGCCTGTCGAGCCGGCGCACGTCGTGCTGTATCACTTCCATCAGGCGCGCACGCGACTGATCGTTCTTGGCCAGCGGCAGGGTTTCCACGGCGCTGCGCAGCGAAGTCAGCGGGTTCTTCAGCTCGTGGCTGACATCGGCGGCGAAGCTCTCGATTGCCTCGATGCGCGCGTAGAGCGCGTTTGTCATGTCGCGCAGCGCGACCGAGAGATTGCCGATCTCGTCCTGGCGGTCGGAGAAATCGGGGATTTCCTCGCGGTTCTTGCCGCCGCGCCGCACGCGCACCGCCGCCGCGGAAAGCCGGCGCAGCGGGTTTGCAATGGTCGATGCGAGAAGCATCGACAAGATCGCGGTGACGAGCGCGGCCACGCCGAAAAGCCTCAGGATCGCGCGGCGCTCGGCCGCCACGATGCGATCGATGTCGCCGCCTTGCGTCGACAGCATCAGGACACCGTGAACCGCCCGAAAGCGCTGTATCGGCACCGCGACCGAGACGATCTGTTCGCCCCTCTCGGAGAGGCGCACGAGATAGCCGGGCGTGCCGTTCGCCGCAGCTACCACTTCCGGAAAGGCCGTACCGGTGCCGCCGGGCTGCTCCCGGTAGATCGGCAGATCGGTGCGGCGGAAGAATTCGGTGTACATCACCCGCAACCGGTCGAAGAAGCTGGGTTCCGCCGGCACCACCGGCGGCAGGTCATAGCGCAGGATCTGGCCGCGCGAATAAAGGTGACGCGAATCCAGCAGCAGGTTCATGTCCGGATCGAAGATGCGCGCGCGCGTATGAGTCGGCGAGATCAGGCGGCGCAGCACCGGCGCCACCTTTTCCGGGTTGATCGGAAATTCGAGGCTGTCGAGCGCGCGCTGGTCCGGCGGCAGACTCTCGCCCGCCTGAAGTTCGAGCAGCTTTTCCGGGTCGATGGTGATCGAATCGGTCTCGACCGTCGCCGAGGCGGCGATCGCGCCGGCGATGATCTCGCCTTGCGTCATCAGGCTTTCCACGCGCGCATCGATCAGCCCGTCGCGGAACTGGTTCATGTAGAGGATGCCGACGACGAGCACGCCCAGCGCAGCCAGATTGAGGAACAGGATGCGCTTGGTGAGGCTTGAGAACATGTACTGGCCGAGCAGGCGCCGCATCGCGCGCCAGGACCGCGTCCAGCGCACCACGCTTGGCCTTGCTGCACGCGGCAGCGTCCTGACGGGTCGGTCCGTATCAGCCGCCATGTCTCATCCGGCTACTCCGGTCCCTGCGGCTCAGGCTTCGCGGAAGCGGTAGCCGACGCCGTAGAGCGTTTCGATCATGTCGAAACTGTCGTCGACCGATTTGAACTTCTTGCGCAGCCGCTTGATATGGCTGTCGATGGTCCGATCGTCGACATAGACCTGTTCGTCATATGCCGAATCCATCAGCGCGTCACGGCTTTTGACGACGCCGGGTCGCTGCGCGAGCGAGTGCAGGATCAGAAATTCCGTCACCGTCAGCGTGACCGGCTCGCCTTTCCAGGTGCAGGTGTGCCGCTCCTGATCCATGACGAGCTGGCCGCGCTCGAGCGAGCGCGCCTGCTGCGTGGCAGGCTTGGCTCCCGGCTCGCGGGCACTCGCCCGGCGCAGAACCGCGCGGACCCGCTCGACCAGGAGGCGCTGGGAGAACGGTTTGCGGATGAAATCGTCGGCTCCCATCTTCAGGCCAAAAAGCTCGTCGATTTCGTCATCCTTGGAGGTCAGGAAGATCACAGGCAGGTCGGTCTTCTGGCGCAGCCGGCGCAGGAGTTCCATGCCGTCCATGCGCGGCATCTTGATGTCGAGGATCGCAAGGTTCGGCGGGCGTGCGCCGAGCCCTTCGAGCGCCGACGCTCCATCCGTATAGGTCTCGACCCGATAGCCCTCGGATTCGAGCGCTATCGAGACCGACGTGAGAATGTTGCGGTCGTCATCGACAAGCGCGATCGTTGCCATCTCAAGCGGCTCCTTCATAGGCGGCTGTCCCTTGCTCTCAAAAGAAACGCGGCCCGTCTCTTGGGGGACAAATCTGGTACAAAATGTGGCACAGATTTCGCGCCGTGTCACAGCCTGCGTCCAAATAGTGCCGGCCCTTCCCGCCGCCATATGGCAACGCCACCTCAGCTTTAAAGTAGATATAACCGATTTAACGCACGGCCCGAAGTTTTAAATCGATTAATGATTTGATATCGCTAGGCTTTTCTGTTTCTGGACCATTGAACCCTGCATATCGGTCGCCGGAGCGGCGCGGGTCGTGCAGGGTTTCTCTATTTCTTCGGTGCGGCTTTTTAGGTGGAGCAGATGACGGAAATCGGTAAGCGCAACCCCGCCTGCGGGATCGACGCCAGCGGTCTGAACGACCTCGGCAAGGTCCATTACAATCTCGGCGCTGCCGAACTCTACGAGGAATCGCTGCGGCGCGGCGAGGCCGAACTGACGGCCCATGGCGCGCTCGTTGCCCGTACCGGCCAGCACACCGGCCGTTCGCCCAAGGACAAGTTCATCGTCGAGGACGAGATGACGGCGTCCCGCGTCTGGTGGGACAACAACAAGAAGATGTCGCGCGAGGCGTTCGACCGGCTCCATGCCGATTTCCTCGAGCACGCCAAAGGCAAGGACCTCTTCGTGCAGGACCTGATCGGCGGCGCCGACGCCGCGCACAGCCTGCCGACGCGCGTCGTCACCGAATATGCCTGGCACTCGCTCTTCATCCGCAACCTCCTCATCCGCCCCGACGCGGCCGATCTTGCCGGCTTCGTTCCCAAGCTGACGATCATCGACCTGCCCTCGTTCCGCGCCGACCCCGCGCGTCACGGATCGCGCACCGAAACCGTCATCGCGGTCGACTTCTCGCGCATGATCGTCCTCATTGGCGGCACGTCCTATGCGGGCGAGATGAAGAAGTCGGTCTTCACCGCGCTTAACTATCTGCTTCCGGAAAAATCCGTCATGCCGATGCACTGTTCGGCCAATGTCGGGCGCGACGGCGATTCGGCTGTCTTCTTCGGTCTGTCCGGCACCGGCAAGACCACGCTTTCGGCTGACCCGACCCGCACGCTCATCGGCGATGACGAGCATGGATGGGGCGAGGACGGCATCTTCAATTTCGAAGGCGGCTGCTACGCCAAGACCATCAAGCTGTCGGCCGAAGCCGAGCCTGAAATCTTCGCGACCACGCGCCGGTTCGGGACCGTGCTCGAGAACGTCGTCCTCGATGAGGCCCGCGTGCCGGACTTCGACGACGGATCGCTGACCGAGAACACGCGCTGCGCCTACCCGCTCGATTTCATCCCCAATGCAAGCGAGACGGGCGTCGCGCCGCACCCAAGGAACGTCATCATGCTGACGGCCGACGCTTTCGGCGTCATGCCGCCCATCGCGAAGCTGACGCCGGCGCAGGCCATGTACCACTTTCTTTCCGGCTACACCGCCAAGGTTGCCGGCACCGAAAAGGGCGTGACCGAGCCGGAGGCGACGTTCTCGACCTGCTTCGGCGCGCCCTTCATGCCGCGCCATCCCTCCGAATACGGCAATCTCCTGAGGGATCTGATCGCCCGCCACGACGTCGATTGCTGGCTGGTCAACACCGGCTGGACCGGCGGCGCATATGGCGTCGGCAAGCGCATGCCGATCAAGGCGACGCGCGCGCTCCTCGCTGCTGCCCTCGACGGCTCGCTGCGCGATGCCGAGTTCCGCACCGATGCGAATTTTGGCTTTGCGGTTCCCGTCGCGGTCGACGGCGTCGATTCGTCGATTCTCGACCCGCGCTCGACCTGGGCCGACAAGGCGGCCTACGACCGTCAGGCGGCGAAGCTCGCGGCCATGTTCACGGACAACTTCACCAAGTTCGAGGAACATGTCGACGCGACCGTCAAGGACGCCGCGCCGCGCTACCAGGAAGCGGCCGAATAGACCTTCCCACCATTCCAACGAAAGGCCCGGCATCGACCGGGCCTTTTCTTTTGACCACGGCCAGTGCAAATCTCGCTTGATCGGGAGGATATCCATGAAGCACACGCCGCACAGACCGCTCGAATTCAGGCATCGCGACGAAGCCGAGATGATGGCCCGCGCGCAGGATTTCCGGGCGCTGATGAAGGCACGCCGCACCGTGCGCGATTTCTCGCCGCGGCCCGTCCCGCGCGAACTGATCGAGACCTGCATCATGACGGCGGGCGGCGCGCCGTCGGGTGCCAACCAGCAGCCCTGGACCTTCGTGTGCATCGGCGATCCGGCAACGAAGACGGCGATCCGGGAGGCGGCGGAGAAGGAAGAGCGCGAGTTTTACGCCGGCCGCGCCTCGGAGGAATGGCTGGATGCGCTCGCCCCGATCGGCACCGACGCCAACAAGCCCTTCCTGGAAACCGCGCCCTGGCTGGTCGCGATCTTCGCGCAACGCTACGGCCTCGCGGCCGACGGCAAGCGCGTGAAGCACTATTACGTGCCCGAGTCGGTCGGCATCGCCACCGGCTTCCTCATCGCCGCGCTTCACAATGCCGGGCTTGCGACGCTGACCCACACGCCCTCGCCGATGGGTTTCCTCAACGAGATCTGTGGCCGGCCCGAGCATGAGAAGGCGCTGATCCTGCTTGTCGTGGGCTATCCGGAAGACGGCGCGCTGGTGCCGGACATCGGCAAGAAGTCCGCCGGCGACATCATCGTCTGGAAGACATGAGCACGCGCGACGGGCTTTTCATCGCGCCGAATATCGAGATCGCCGAGAGCGAGCTCGAGGAGCAGTTCATTCGTTCTTCAGGGCCCGGTGGCCAGAACGTCAACAAGGTCGCGACCGCCGTCCAGCTCCGCTTCGACGCGGCCAGTTCGCCTACCCTGTCCGAGCGCGTGCGCGAACGAACGATCAAGCTCGCCGGCCAGCGCGCGACCAAGGACGGCGTCATCGTCATCGAGGCCGGCCGCTTCCGCACGCAGGAACAGAACCGCGACGACGCGCGCGCGCGGCTGGCCGAGCTGATCGCCAAGGCCGCCGAACCGCCGCCCAAGCCACGCAGGAAGACCAAGCCGACAAAGGGCTCGGTCGAGCGGCGCCTGAAGGCCAAGTCGGGCCGCTCCACCATCAAGAAGAACCGCGGCAAAGTCGGCTTCGACTGATGGGGAGCTTTGCCCTTCCGACCGGTTTCCGGCACCTGCCCGGCTATTTCGACCGCAGCGCGCAGGAAGCGCTCGTCGCCGAGATCCGTACCGTCGTCGCCGCCGCGCCGCTCTACGTTCCGCGCATGCCGCGTTCGGGCAAGGAAATGAGCGTACGGATGACGAATTGTGGCGATCTGGGCTGGGTCACCGACAAGGAGCGCGGCTATCGCTACCAGCCGACCCATCCCGAGACCGGCGCGCCTTGGCCGTCGATCCCCTCATCGCTTCTGAAACTCTGGAAAAATGAGGCGCAGTTCGCCCCCCCGCCGCAGGCCTGCCTTGTCAATTTCTACGACGCCTCGGCGAAGATGGGCCTCCATCAGGACAAGGACGAGCAGGAGTTCGGGGCACCAGTCGTCTCCGTCTCGCTCGGCGACGATTGTCTGTTCCGCATCGGCGGAGTTGGTCGTTCCGATCCGACGCGCTCGCTGCGACTTTCCTCCGGCGACGTTGTCATTCTTGGCGAGCAAAGCCGACTGGCCTTCCATGGCGTCGATCGCATCTACCCCGGCACGTCGACGCTCTTGAAGAATGGCGGTCGGATCAATCTGACGCTGAGGCGCGTAACGCCTAAGCCGTGCGGGGCCCAAACAGGATGACGGCGGCGCCGATCGGGCAGATCGCGGCGCCCGTCACGTCCCAGCGATCCGGCCGCATGCCCTCGAAAGCCCACAGCTAGGCCAGCGAAGCGGCAATGTAGACGCCGCCATAGGTCGCATAGGCGCGACCTGCGGCTTCCACCTCGACAAGCGTCAACAGATAGGCGAAGGCCACCAGCGAAAGCATGCCGGGGATGAGCCAGAGCGGCGACCTGTCCAGTTTCAGCCATGCCCAGAATGCAAAACAGCCTGCGATTTCGGCAAACGCCGCTGCGATGTAGATCGCGGCGGTCACAGGCGGCGCAGCGCGACTTCCTCGACCAGATGATCGCCGCCTTTGCGCAGGATCAGATCGGCGCGGGGGCGGGTCGGCAGGATGTTCTCGGTCAGGTTCTTCAGGTTGATGTTGGTCCACAGCCCTTCGGCAATGGCGAGCGCGGCCGTTTCGGAAAGCTGCGAATACTTGTGGAAGAAGGCCTCGGGGTTGCGGAAGGCGGTCTCGCGCAGGCGCATGAAGCGCTCGATATACCACTGCCGGATCTGGCTTTCCTCGGCGTCGACATAGATCGAGAAGTCGAAGAAGTCCGAGACGAAAGGCACCACCTTGCCGTCCTTCGGCAGATCGCGCGTCTGCAGGACGTTGATTCCCTCGAAGATCAGGATGTCCGGTTGGTCGATGGTGACGAACTCGCCCGGTAGCACGTCGTAAGTGAAGTGCGAATAGAGCGGCGCGCGCATGTTACGGGCGCCGGACTTGATGCCGGAGAGGAAGCGCAGCAGCGCGCCGACGTCGTAGCTTTCGGGGAAACCCTTGCGCTCCATGAGGTTCTGCCGGCGCAGCTCGGCATTGGGCTGCAGAAAGCCATCGGTCGTCACCAGGTCCACCTTGGGGCTCGACGGCCAGCGCTGAAGGAGCTCCTTCAGGACGCGCGCCGTTGTCGACTTGCCGACCGCCACGGAGCCGGCAATGCCGATGATGAACGGCGTCTTGGTCGCCGCCTCGGACCGGAAGAAAATCTGCCGTTGGCGAAAGAGAAGCTGGCTCGCCTCGACATGGGCAGACAGGAGCCGCGACATCGAGAGATAAATGCGCCGCGTTTCCTCCAGGTCGATCGGATCGCCCATCGAACGCAGGCGCCGGATCTCGTCTTCCGTCAGCGTCAGCGGCGTGTCGGCGCGGAAGCCGGCCCATTCCTCGGCCGAAAACCGGCGATAGGGAGAATAGAACTGGTCCGGCGTGAGCTGGTCCATGCCGCCCGCCTTTTCCTTGCGTGGTCGCTTGCGCGCGCTCATTGCGGTCGCGAGGCCTTTTCGGCGATGCCCGACTGTCCCGTCCGCCGCTCTAGTTCAGCCATCACGTCGGAGAGCGGGATGTCGGCGAGCGCCAGCACCACGGTCAGATGATAGAGCAGGTCGGCCGTCTCGGAAACAAGCTCGCAGCGGTCGCCCTTGACGGCGGCGATGACGGCCTCGACCGCCTCCTCGCCCATCTTCTTGGCAGCCCGCTCAGGCCCCTTGGCGAAAAGCTTCGCCGTCCAGGAATCGGCGGCGCCCGAACGCCCGCGCTCGGAAACGATGCGCTCGAGATCGGCGAGCGTGAAATCGGTCATCAAGCCTCCACGGCTCAGGCGGCGGGATCGAGCCGCATGGGCAATCCAGCTTGTGCCATATGCGCCTTGGCCTGCGCAATCGTATAGGTGCCAAAGTGGAAGATGGAGGCGGCCAGCACAGCCGTCGCATGGCCGTCGCGCACGCCCTCGACCAGATGGTCGAGATTGCCGACGCCGCCCGATGCGATCACCGGCGCGCGCACGGCGTCCGCAATGGTCCGTGTGAGCGCCAGGTCGTAGCCGATCTTGGTGCCGTCGCGATCCATGGAGGTGAGCAGAAGCTCCCCTGCGCCGAGATCGACCATCTTGCGCGCGAACTCCACCGCGTCGATGCCGGTCTTCTCGCGCCCGCCATGGGTGAAGATCTCCCAGCGATCCGGCTCGCCCTCGGCCGAAACCCTCTTTGCGTCGATCGCCACGACGATGCACTGGTTACCGAACTTGTCGGCGGCCTCGGCGACGAAGTCCGGGTTCTTCACGGCTGCGGTGTTGATCGAGACCTTGTCCGCACCGGCAAGCAGCAATTTGCGGATATCCGCAACCTGCCGCACCCCACCGCCCACAGTCAGCGGCATGAAGCACTGCTCGGCGGTGCGCGCCACGATGTCGAAGATCGTTTCGCGATTGTCAGACGAGGCTGTGATGTCGAGGAAACACAGTTCATCCGCACCCGCCGCGTCATACGCCTTCGCCGCCTCCACCGGGTCTCCGGCGTCGATCAGGTCGACGAAGTTGACACCCTTGACGACACGGCCGTCCTTGACGTCGAGACAGGGAATGACACGGGCCTTGAGGGTCACGAACGCGGCTCCTCGAACAGCGCGGGCGGAGCCGGCTTCTCGCCCTTCAGGATCGCCAGCGCCTCGGCCGGGTCGATCCGTCCGTCGTAAAGCGCCCTGCCCGAAATCGCGCCTTCGAGCTTTTGCGCGTCCGGCATGGTCATGCGCACGATGTCGGCGAGCGAGGCGAGCCCGCCCGACGCGATCACCGGGATCGACACCGCGTCGGCAAGCCCGATGGTCGAATCCCAGTTGATGCCCGTCAGGACGCCGTCGCGGTCGATGTCCGTGTAGATGATGGCGGCAACGCCCGCGCCTTCGAATCTCCTGGCAAGTTCCACGACACCGAGGGTCGAGGCTTCCGCCCAGCCCTCGACCGCGACCTTGCCGCCCTTTGCGTCGATGCCCACGGCGATCTTACCCGGGAAAAGCCGGCAAGCTTCCTTCACCAGTTCCGGGTCGCGTACGGCGACCGTGCCCAAGATCACGCGAGAGAGACCCTTTTCCAGCCAGCTTTCGATATGCGCCAGCGTGCGGATGCCACCACCAAGCTGTACCGGGTTCTTCGTCGCCTTCAGGATCGCCTCGACCGACGCGCCATTGACCGACTGGCCCTCGAACGCGCCGTTCAGATCGACGACATGCACCCATTCGAAGCCTTGGTCCTCGAAGGCCTTCGCCTGCGCGGCGGGGTCGGGATTGTAGACGGTCGCCGAGTCCATCTCGCCGAGCTTCAGGCGCACGCACTGACCGTCCTTCAGGTCGATGGCGGGAAAGAGGATCATTAGCTTTGTATCCAGCAGAACCTTTGTAGAACAAGTCTACATGTGAATGAAAGCTTTCGTCTCTGGACTCCTTGAGCGACTCACCCGTAAAAGTTGAATCGCGAATGCAAAAAGCCGGGATTCCGGCCCGGCTTTTTGCGCCCGAAACTAGAAGCGTCGTGGGGCAATAGGATGTTTCCTACAACGGTCAAAAAGCATATCGCCGATTCACCGTCAACGCCTGACATTCGCCGATGCTTCCTGTCCTTCCAGGAGTTACACGAATGACATACTTCTCAGACAAGCAGGCCAAAGATATCTGGAAAGCGCGCTGGCGCGGTGAGGCCGTCCAGTCGCTTGTTGCGCGCTATGGTGAGAACCCGTTCCGCTTCTATGAGGTCTGGAGCGAAGAAAGAAATGAGGGGTCGCGTAAAGCGGCCTATCAGGAGCTCATGACTGAAGATCCATCTTTGGCGAAGCGAACAAATCCAACCCCTCACACTCCTACCCGCCGGGTAACGCAACGCCCACTGCCAAAACCTGACGGTCAAGCCAGTCTGTTCTTTGACTAAGGCTTCCACCTGAGGAAATTGGCGATCAGGGCCAGGCCAAGCGTCTGGCTCTTTTCGGGATGGAACTGCGTGCCGGCGATATTGTCGCGGCCGACGGCGGCTGTGACCGGCCCGCCATAATCGGTCGCCGCCAGAACATGGGCCGGATCGTGGGCGGCGAGTTGGTAAGAGTGGACGAAATAGGCGTGAAGGCCGCCCTCGCCGGTCGGAATGCCGGCGAAAAGCGGGTGGTCCTGTTTCACGTGAATCGTGTTCCAGCCGATTTGCGGAATCTTCAGCGCGGCATCCGCCGGCTCCATTTCCTTCACGTCGCCGGGAATCCAGCCAAGCCCCTCAGTGACGGTCTTCTCGAGGCCGCGCGTCGAGAGCAGCTGCATGCCGACGCAGATGCCGAGAAAGGGGCGCCCCTTGTCGATGACCGTTTCCGTCAGCGCCTCGACCATGCCCGGTACGGCATCGAGCCCACGGCGGCAATCGGCATAGGCGCCGACGCCCGGCAGCACGATGCGATCCGCGCTCGCCACCCGCCCGGCATCGTCGGTCAGTTCGATCTGCGCGTTCGTGCCGCCCTCACGCGCGGCGCGCTCGAAGGCCTTGGTCGCCGAGCGCAGATTGCCTGACCCGTAATCGATGATCGCAACCCGCATCATTTGGCTCCCGGATAGCCGAACAGGCCAAGCGCTGGCCCGCTGTGGCGGACGGCCGGCGTCGGGCGGGACCATGGAGCCATGACGCGCGGCGGCGTTTCGGCTTCCGCGATCACGTCGCGATCGGCCAGATAGCGGATTTCGGCATCCGCCGCGTTCCGCGCCTCGACGACGCCCCACTCGTTCCAGTCGTTTCGCTTCAGGGCGGCGATGCGCAGCGCCGAACCTTCCAGCCCGACATAGATGCCGACGAGGAGCGACAGCCAGGCCGTCGCGCCCCCGAGCCCTGCATAGGCGCCTGCCACCGAAAGCGCCATGGAGGCCACAAGCGCAATTGCCGCTTCCCGCCACATGCGATGGAACGCGAACCAGACGAACGGCACGAGAAAGCCGAAAAAGTGAAAGCCGTCGCGGACCAGAACGGCCTTTTCGGCCGGGTCGCGAACCGGCGGCTCCATCACGACAAAGCTTGCCATTGCCTCAGCCTTTCAACGTGCCCTTGGTCGACGGGATCATGCCCGCCTGCCGCACATCGGGCTCGACCGCCATGCGCAGCGCCCGCGCCACCGCCTTGAAGCAGGTCTCGGCGATGTGGTGGTTGTTGACGCCGTAATGGTTGAGGACGTGCAGCGTGATCCCGGCATTTTGCGCCAGCGCCTGAAAGAACTCGCGCACCAGTTCGGTGTCGAACGTGCCGATCTTCGGTGCGGAGAATAAGACGTTCCACACCAGGAACGGCCGGCCCGACACGTCGATCGCCGCCTTGGTCAGCGTCTCGTCCATGGCAAGGTCGATCGACGCATAGCGCGCGATGCCACGGCGCTCGCCGAGTGCCTTAGCGATCGCCTGGCCGATCGCGATGCCGGTGTCCTCCACCGTGTGGTGGTCGTCGATATGGAGGTCGCCCTTCGCCTTGACCGTCATGTCGATCAGCGAATGGCGCGCAAGCTGATCGAGCATATGGTCGAAGAAGCCGACGCCGGTCGCGATCTGCGAGCGACCCGTGCCGTCGAGATCGACCGTGACGGCGATCTCCGTTTCCTTCGTCTTGCGCTCGATCGTCGCGCTGCGCGCGCCCTTGCCGTCGGCCATCGTGGCGTCCCTGCCCTCATGAGATAAGCGCTTGCCTCATACCAGCCTCGGTGCGCCGATTGCAAACGCTTACCGGCAGCATACATAACCAGCCGAGTGGCGGGCGCCGTCGGGCCTGCCGGAGACAGTATCGGAGAAGATATGTCCAACGAGACTTCCATGCACGCGACGACAATCGTCACCGTGCGCAAGGGCAACAAGGTCGTGATCGCCGGAGACGGGCAGGTCAGCCTTGGCCAGACAATCATGAAGGGCAACGCCCGCAAGGTGCGCCGCATCGGAAAGGGCAACGTCATTTCCGGCTTTGCCGGCGCCACTGCCGACGCCTTCACCCTTCTCGAACGGCTTGAAGCCAAACTCGAGCAGTATCCCGACCAGCTCACCCGCGCCTGCGTCGAACTCGCCAAGGACTGGCGCACGGATCGCTATCTGCGCCGCCTCGAAGCCATGATGCTCGTCGCCGACAAGTCGGTGACGCTCGCGCTCACCGGCAATGGCGACGTGCTCGAACCCGAGCAGGGCGTCATGGCGATCGGTTCCGGCGGCAATTATGCGCTCGCGGCCGCCCGCGCCCTGATCGACACCGACCGCGACGCCGAGGAGATCGCGCGCCGCGCCATGCAGATCGCCGGCGAAATCTGCGTCTACACCAACTCCAACGTCGTCATGGAAGTGCTGGATGCCGAATAGGCCGCGCTACGCGTTCCGTTCGCTCGAGCCCGACGATCTGCCGATGCTCCGCGCCTGGCTGCGCGCGCCACATGTACGCGAATGGTGGGGCGATCCCGACAAGGGCCTGGCCGAGATCGAAGCGGCGATGGACGACATCTCGACCGAACCGCTGATCGTCGAGCTCGACGGCAGTCCGATCGCCTACCTGCAGTCCTACGATCCGCATCTGGAGGACGAGCATCCCTACGCCGACCAGCCCATGGGCACACTCGGTCTCGACATCTCGATCGGTGCAGCCGATCTCATCGGCAAGGGACACGGCAGCGCGATCGTCGCGCAGTTCGCCGCGGAACTCTTCGGCGAAGGCGCGCCGCGCCTCGTCATCGACCCGCATCCCGACAATGCCCGCGCGATCCGCGCCTACGAGAAGGCCGGCTTCCGCCATATCGACACGCGCAACTCACAATTTGGTCCGGCCCACCTGATGGCGCTGGACGCACCGCAGGACATCGAAAACTCATGAGCACATTTTCCCCCCGCGAGATCGTTTCCGAACTCGACCGCTACATCATCGGCCAGAAGGACGCCAAGCGCGCCGTCGCCATCGCCTTGCGAAATCGCTGGCGCCGCCAGCAGCTCGACGGACAGATGCGCGAAGAGGTCATGCCGAAGAACATCCTGATGATCGGGCCGACCGGCGTCGGCAAGACCGAGATTTCGCGCCGCCTCGCCAAGCTCGCCGGCGCCCCCTTCATCAAGGTCGAGGCGACCAAGTTCACCGAGGTCGGCTATGTCGGCCGCGACGTCGAGCAGATCATCCGCGATCTGGTCGAGACCGCCATCGGCCTGACGCGCGAGAAGATGCGCGAGGACGTCAAGGCGCGTGCGCATATCAATGCCGAGGAACGCGTTCTCGAAGCGCTGGTCGGCAAGACGGCCAGCCCCGCGACGCGCGATTCCTTCCGCAAGAAGCTGCGCGCCGGCGAGCTCGACGACAAGGAAATCGAGGTGGAAGTCGCCGATACCGGTGCGCCGATGGGCGGATTCGAGATTCCCGGAATGCCCGGCGCGCAGGTGCTGAACATCAACGACATGCTCCAAAAGGCGATGGGCGGACAAAAGACGAAGACCCGCAAGACGACCGTCAAGGAATCCTACGGCCACCTGATCAATGACGAGTCCGACAAGCTTCTCGACAATGACGAGGTCATCGCCCGCGCTCTGGACGTGACGCAGAATGACGGCATCGTCTTTCTCGACGAGATCGACAAGGTGGCCGGCAGCGACAGCCGCACCGGGCCTTCCCGCGAGGGCGTCCAGCGCGATCTCCTGCCGCTCGTGGAGGGTACGACCGTTGCAACCAAATACGGGCCGGTGAAGACGGACCATATCCTCTTCATCGCGTCCGGCGCGTTCCACGTCGCCAAGCCGTCGGACCTCCTGCCAGAGCTTCAGGGCCGTCTGCCGATCCGCGTCGAACTGCGCGCGCTCGAGAAGGACGATTTCCGCCGCATCCTCACGGAAACCGAGGCGAGCCTCATCAAGCAATACATTGCGCTGATGGACACCGAAGGCGTCACGCTCGATTTCACGGACGATGCGATCGACGAACTTGCCGGCATCGCCGTCGACCTCAACGCCAGCGTCGAGAACATCGGCGCGCGGCGCCTCCAGACGGTCATGGAACGCGTGCTGGACGAGATTTCCTTTGAGGCGCCGGACAAATCGGGCTCCACGGTCACGGTCGACGCCGAATATGTGCGCAAATACGTCGGCGATCTTGCCAAGAACACAGATTTGTCCCGTTTCATTCTGTAGGCCGTTTGGCAACACCTCGCGACGAAGTGAGCGAATCACGAACCGTCGGGCGCAATCCGCGCTCGACGGGTCGATGACCGCTCACTATGTTCGCGGCGCTTTGGCCGGGGCCCCGAATCTCATGAAAGCATTTGCCGGACTGGTTCTGTCCCTTTCGCTTGCGCTCGTTGCGGGCGAGGCGCAGGCCGTCACGAAAGTTCCGCCCGGCAACCGCAATGTCGAGCAGCCGAGCGTTCCCGGTGGCTCCGCAAGCCGGACCCGTGCGCTGTCGACGACCTACGAGGCGAAGTACCAGCGCGTCCTGCGCCTCTTCCAACAGGACGAGACGCTTCGCTCCAAGATCCGACAGGTGTCCGCCAGCTATGGCCTCGATCCCGTTCACATGGCGGGCGCCATTATTGGCGAGCACACCTACAATGTCGACGCCTACGACCGGCTGCAGACCTACTACGTCAAGGCCGTCTCCTACCTGTCGACCAGCTTCCAGTTCGCCCATGGCGGGGAAAACATCGCCACGTTCGTCGGCCGACCCGAATTTGCCGAATGCAACGCCGTCGCCGCCGACAGCTATGATCTGTGGTCGTGCCGCGAAGTCGTCTGGGAACGGGATTTCCGTGGCCGGACCGTGGACGGCCGCTCCTACCCCGACGATCGGTTCGGCGCGGTCTTCTTTCAACCCTTCTATGCCGGCCAGACCTTCGGCATCGGCCAGCTCAACCCGCTGACCGCGCTGCAGATGAGCGACCTCGTCCACCAGGTCTCCGGCCTGCCGAAGCTCGATGCGTCCGACCCGCAGGCTGTCTACCGCACGATCATGGACCCGGACCTGACGCTCGCCTACGTCGCCGCGACCTTGAAGACCTCGATCGACGCCTACCGCCGCATCGCCGGCTTCGACATTTCCGACAATCCAGGCGTCACTTCGACCCTCTACAACGTCGGCAATCCCGAGCAGCGCGCCTATGGCCTCAAGCTTGAAAACAGCCAGCGTGCCGCGCGCGGAGAAGCCCCTCGCCTTCCCGAAGAGAACTACTATGGCTGGCTGGTCAACGATCGGCTCGAGGATCTGGAAGCGCTTTTCTGATCGATCTCGTCGAGTAGCGCGACGATCCGCGCGATGTCGTCCTCGCCCAGCGCACCGATCTGCAGCGCCATGCGGTTCGCTAGCGCCGTCGCCGATGGCGACAGCCCGGCCGTATTGACGGTGACGCGCGGATCGGACCGGGCCGCCAAGGCCTCCAGTTCCTCCGCTTCGTCCCAGATCACATTGAAGAAGCCGATGATCTTCTGCACCGTTGCCCAGTTGGGCACGCCCCGCCGGCCATGCTCCAGTGCCGACAGATAGGCCGGGCTGACGCCAAGCGCGGCCGCCATCTCCTTTTGCGCGATGCCGCGCTCCGTGCGCATCGCGCGCAACTTCTCGCCGAACGGCGTCACGCCGCATCTCCCGGACGCCGGCGCAGGCGCACATACATCGCGCCCTGCCCGCCATGGTGGCGTGCGGCATCCTCATGCGCCGAAATCAGGCCGCGAAAAGCGGGCGTTGCGAACCATTGCGGCACCTGCCGGCGCAACACGCCGTCGCTGCCCATCGAAGATCCCTTTCCCGTCACCACCAGAACATGGCGCCGCCCCTGCGCATAGGCATTGTGCAGGAAAGCGAGGAGGACGCCATGGGCCTCGGCAAGCGTCATGCCGTGAAGATCCACCTTGCCTTCGATCGCGAGCCGCCCCTTGGCGAGCTTCTTCTTCGTCGGCCGATCGATTATTGGCCGCTGCACTGGCTCGCGGCGCAAGGCCTCGGCCTGGTGCTTGGCGTCGGCGATTACCGGCGGCAGAGCCGGTGAAGCCTTGGCCTCGTCACTGGCCAGACCCTCCTCCATCTCTTCGGGAAAGCTCTTGCCCGGCATCGGCGCGACGGACCGCGCGACCTTCGACCAGAGCTGGCGGTCCTCCCGGCTCAGTCCCCTGGCGCGCCGCGTCATGTCAGCCGCTCCGCGGCCGCATTGGGCACCAGCATGATGAATTCGGCCGGATGCTTGATGACGCCCGCGGTTTCGCCCGCCTCGTCTCCCGAACCGCAGAAGATGTCCCCCCGCGCCGGACCGACGATCGCCGAACCGGTGTCCTGCGCGATCATCAGCCGCGCGAAATCCAGGTCAGGCGCTTCGACGAAGAACGGCGTGGCGAATGTGTGCAGCTTGCGGTCGATTGCGAGCGACCGCCCCGCCGTCAGCTGCACCTTCGCGGCTGCGATCGCGCCGAGAGCCGGGTCGTCGACCTGGACATCCTTGAAGAAGATGAACGAGCGATTGTGCCAAAGAATTTCGTCGATCCGGGCCGGATTGACGGCAAACCAGGCCCGGATCGACTGCATCGTGACGTCTTTTCGCGGAATTTCGCCTAGGTCCGCGAGAATTTTCCCTGGTCCGACGAAGGAGTGGCCCGATTTCGCCGCATAGGTTACCCGCCGCTCGCTGCCATCCGTCATCATCAGTCGGGCCGCGCCCTGGACATGGATAAAGAACAGATCGACCTTGTCGGCCAGCCACGCGATTTCAAGGCCGCGCCCTTCAAGCGCGCCGCGCTCGATCTCGCCTCGGTCGAAGAACGGAACGATGCCCGCCGCGGTCTGCCGACCGAAGACGATTTGTGCATCCCACCCGGCGGGGCGATTCTCGTCGGTGACATCGACGAGGTCCGCTGGCCGCGTCAGGATGGGATGGCGGAAATGCGCGGTGCGTTTGGGACTGGCCTCGACCACAGGCTCGTAGAAGCCGGTGACGAAACCCTCGGCCAAGATTCGCGCTGGACGGAAATGCCGTTCGAAGAAGGCGCGGGCATCGTCCACGCCGTCTCGCGCGCAAGCGAATGCAGGCTCGAGATCTTCGGCGCAAATGCCGAACGCGCCCGTCTTGCAGCGCTTTTCCAGATTGCGGAAAGCCGAGCGGCGGAATGCGCCAAAGGCGGCGCGATGCTCGTCGCTGCGCCAGTTCGCGATGTCGTCGAACCTCAGGAAATCGAGAGCAGCCGGCGTGTTCATGCCAGCGGAACCGGATCTATTCTTCCGCTTCGGTGGCGACCAGCTTCCAGTTCGGGTCGCGCGAGCGCGTATCGCGGGCGAAGGTCCACACATCCTTGACCTCAACGACAGCCTCCGGATCGCCGTCGATCACCTCGCCCGATGCATTGCGCGTCGCCGAGATCAGTTCGCTGACGATGCGCAGCGTGACATGCGCCTCCGAGCCCTTCTGCTCGGCACCCACAATTTCCGCCTTGTCGATGCCGACGAAGGAAGACTGCACCTTTTCGCCCCGCGCCTCGCGGTCGGCGATAGCCTGGACGAAACCGTCATGAACCTCGCGCGAGAGCAGGTTCTTCAACGTTTGGCGGTCGCCGTCAGCATAGGCCATCACGATCATCTCGTAGGCCATCTTGGCGCCATCGACGAACTGCGCGGGATCGAAACTCGGATCGGCCTGCCTGATGGCGCGCAGGCCGTTGTTGACGGGCGTGCCTTCCGGCGCGACGGCGTCGATCGCCGCATAGTCGGGAGCAGGCGCAGCGTCGCCCATGCGGCGGCGCGGCAGCGAAACGACATTCTCGGGAGCCGCCTGCTTGTCGCTCTCGGGCCGTGTGTAGGGATCTTGCGGCGGCCGCTCGTTGCCCGTGCGCCTGCCGAGCACGCTGCGCAGTTGATAAAAGATCACCGCGGCGGCGACGAGGAAGAAGATGGTTCCGAAATCGAAGAATTCCATGTCGTCCGCCAAGACCCTGTTTGTCGTTACACTGGAGCGCCGGATCGAATTCCTGCCGGTCGCCCGGCGATGCCCGATGCTCGCTACTCAATTCGGATCGCAAATCCACGCTTGGAGCGTGGTTGCGCACTAGGTGAAGCCCTCTGGCGCGAATTCAAGCGCCCGTTCCATCTTTTGCATATAGATCGCCGCAGCGCTGCATTCAAATGGACGCAGGCCCTTCCTATATATCGGCGAACCGACTTTGAGGCTTCTATTGTGCGATTTTCGCTGATCCCCCTTCTCATCCTCGCCATGCCACTGGTCGAGATCGCGACCTTCATCGCGGTCGGCAGCCAGATCGGCGTGTTGGCGACGCTCGGACTTATCTTCGCGTCGGCTTTTCTCGGCATCATTCTCGTGCGCGTCCAGGGCTTCAGCACGATCCAGCGCATCCGTGCCGAGCTCGATCGCGGCGGCTCGCCCGGACGCGACCTCGTGCACGGCATGATGATCGTGGTCGCCGGCCTCCTCCTGATCATTCCAGGCTTCGTCACCGACGCCATCGGCCTCCTCCTCTTTCTGCCGCCGGTGCGCGATTTTGGCTGGCGCCTGCTGCGCGAGCGCATTCGCGTAACCACTGTCCAGGGCGGTGCCGCATGGCAGGCGAGGCGCCGCACGCGCGACGGCGTGGTCGATCTCGATGCCGATGACTACAGCGACCTTTCGGCGCCGGGCGAGCAACCCACGCGCTCGCCCTCCGATCCGCGCCTGCCGCCGCGCTGAACTTGTAACGATCGGGCGTGCATGTTAGCGAACGCCCGATTTATTGGAGCAACAGCCGTCCGGACGCCCCTGGTTCGGACGAGGAGAGGAACGACGAGATGGCCGAAACGCCCGAAAACACCAATGGTCAAAACGGCGGCGGCGCCGCACAGCCCGGCGCGCAGCCCCAGCAGGGGGCGACCTTCAACGTCGTCTCGCAATATGTGAAGGATCTGTCCTTCGAGAACCCGGGCGCGCCCAAGTCGCTGCGCACGCGCACTCAGCCGCCCGGCATCAACATCAACGTCAATGTCAATGCGAACCCGATCGCCGACAAGGAATTCGACGTCGTCCTGACGATCAACGCCAAGGCGGAAGTCGAAAACACAGTCGTCTTCAATGCCGAGCTCGTCTATGGCGGCGTCTTCCGGATCGACGGCTTCCCGCAGGAACACATGCTGCCGCTGCTCTTCATCGAGTGCCCGCGCCTGCTCTTCCCTTTCGCCCGCCAGATCATCGCCGACATCACGCGCCAGGGCGGCTTCCCGCCGCTGATGATCGACCCGATCGATTTTGCGCAGATGTTCCAGCGCCGCATGGCCGAGGAACAGGCACGCGCCAAGGTGGCGCAGCCGACCGGCACCGCCTGATCACTGCACCAAGAACCAGAAACCCGGCCTTAGCGCCGGGTTTTTTGTTTCAGGAGCCGTTGGCCGACGCTGCATATGACGGTTCCACCACCCGCCAGATCGCATTGTCGCCAAGCGTGCCGACGAGGGCCGCGTGGGCTGCGATCTCGTCCTCGCTGAGACGAGGCGCGAGCGGCCGAGGGCGCGGACGGATATCGATCACCGCCATTCCATCGGAACGCTCGCCAGTGCCATTCGCCTGCACGTCGAGCACGAGCGCGGCCTGCCTACCGCCGATCAGTTCGATATAGACTTCCGCAAGCAGTTCCGAATCGAGCAGCGCGCCGTGCTTGGTACGGTGCGAATTGTCGATGCCATAGCGCCGGCAAAGCGCGTCCAGCGAGTTCGGTCCCATCGGGTGCTTGCGCCGTGCTATCGCCAGCGTGTCGACGACACGAGCCGGTTCGATCATGTCGACGCCAAGCCGGCCGAACTCGGCATTGAGAAAGCCGATGTCGAAATTGGCATTGTGCGCGATCAGATGCGCGCCCTCGGTGAAGGCGAGCAGGTCGGCGAGAATACCGTCGAAGGTGGGCTTGTCGGCGAGCGAGGCATCGGTGATGCCGTGAACCGCCAGCGCCTCGGGATGCACCTGCCGGCCTTGCGGATTGATATAGACGTGGAAGCTGCGCCCGGTCGGGAAGCGGTTGACGAGTTCGATACCGCCGAATTCGATGATCCTGTCCTCGTTCGGGTCGAGACCGGTCGTTTCGGTGTCGAATATGATCTCACGCATCGGATCTCGCTTCTGCCTCGAGTTTCGCCACGATCGCCTCGACGGCCGCCCGCGCCGCCTCCAACCCTCCGCCACTGTCGACGATGAAATCGGCGCGTCGTCGCTTGTCGGCGTCGGGCACCTGCTTGGCAAGGATCGCCTCGAACTTCTCCACCGACATCCCGGGCCGCGCAAGCACCCGTTCGCGCTGGATTTCGGCCGGCGCGGAGACGACGACGATGCGGTCGACCCGCCCCTCCCCGCCGGTTTCGAACAGAAGCGGGATGTCGAGCACCACCAGCTTGCGTCCCGCCGAGCGATGTTCGGCGAGAAAAGCGTCGGCATCGGCCCGCACCAGCGGATGGACGATGCGCTCGACGGTCTTCAACGCCGCTGCGTCGCCCAGGATGCACGCACCGAGAAGCGTGCGGTCGACGACGCCGTCCCTCACGGTTCCAGGGAAGGCGGCTTCTATCAAGGGTGCGGCCTTGCCGGCA
The DNA here is from genome assembly GCF_024105655.1 of Aliihoeflea sp. 40Bstr573. Lineage (GTDB taxonomy): Bacteria > Pseudomonadota > Alphaproteobacteria > Rhizobiales > Rhizobiaceae > Aliihoeflea. The sequence goes on along the minus strand of NZ_JAAAMH010000004.1, from coordinate 198,667 downwards.
TAGAGCCGGTGCACAGCCTCGTCCGAATCGTGAACCGGCACGCCCGCCTCGCGAAAAAACCGCGCGGTGGTCGACTTGCCCATGCCGATCGATCCGGTCAACCCGATGACGATCATCTCGCGCCCTCCAGATCGGCGACGATCATCGCGCGCAATTGCGGCGTAACCGCCGGCCTGACGCCGAACCAGCGCTCGAACCCGGGCACTGCCTGATGCAGCAGCATGCCGAGCCCGTCGACCGTCTTCAAGCCGCGTGATTTAGCGCGCGCCAGAAGCGGCGTTGTCAGAGGCGCATAGACGATGTCGGTCACGATCGCGTGGTCCTGGAGTGCGTCGAGGTCGAGGTCGAGCGGCGGCTGGCCCTTCATGCCGAGCGACGTCGTGTTGATGAGCAGATCCGTTTTCGCAAGCAAGGCCGACGCCTGGTCGAGCCCGGCCGGCTTGACGCCCGGAAAGGCCAGCGCCAGCTCGCCGGCCCGCGCGGCCGAACGGTTGGCCACCGTGACCTTGCCGATGCCCGCCTCGCGCAAAGCATGAAGCACCGCCCGCGCCGCGCCGCCCGCGCCCAGCACGAGAGCCGTCTCCGCCGCGCGCCAGTGCGGCGCGCCCGCGTCGAGATTGGCTGCGAAGCCATATGCGTCGGTGTTGCCGCCGATGAGTTGGCCGTTGTCGAGCCAGAGCGTGTTGACCGCGCCGATGGCGCTTGCGGCAGCGTCGCGGCGATGGACGGCCTCGAAGACGGCCTCCTTGTGCGGGATGGTGACGTTGCCGCCGCAAAACAGGCCGCGCCGCACGCTTTCGAGGAATCCGGGCAGGTCGCCCGGTGCGACGTCGACGGCCCGATATTCGCCCGCAATGTCATGCGCGGCCAGCCAATGGCCGTGTATCATCGGCGAGCGAGAATGCGCGATCGGATGGCCGATCACGAAAGCGCTGGTCATGTCAGCCATCGATGGCGCCCAGTTCGCGCAGCCTTTTCAAGAGCGGCAGGAGGGGCAGGCCGATGATGGTGAAGTGATCGCCCTCGATCTTCTCGAAGAGCTGGATGCCCCTGCCCTCGATCTGATAGGCGCCCACGGACGACAAGGCCACGTCTCCCACTGCCGACAGATGGCGACCGACGAAACACGGATCGAGTTCGCGCATCGTCATCGACGCGACCGACAGATGACGCCAGATCGTCTCGCCATCCTGAACGATGACCACCGCGCTGTTCAGCTGGTGCGTCTTGCCGGACAGCATCAGGAGCCGTCGGCGCGCCTCCTCCATGTCAGCGGGTTTGTGAATGAGTTCCTCGCCCAACGACAAGGTCTGGTCGCAGCCGATGACCAAGGCGCCCGGATGGTTCTGGCTGACATCCACGGCTTTTGCCTCGGCGAGGATTTGCGCCAGGTCGTCAGGGCGAAGACCTGCACCACCGACTGCATCCTCGACCGCGCGCTCGTCTATGGCCGGTCGTTCCACGCTAAGGTCAATGCCGGCGTCTTCCAGCATCTTGCGACGGAACGGGCTCCCCGAAGCCAGGATAATCTCTTGTCTCACAGCGCCTCCTCGCGATGGCTCTTGTTGCGCAACGCGACGATGGCTGCTGCGGTTTCCTCGATCGAGCGCCGCGTGACGTCGATCATCGGCCAGCCATGCCGGTTGCAGATCTGACGGGCATAGGCCAGTTCCTCCGAAATCGAAAGCCGGTCGACATAGTCGCCATGATTGAAACCGGCCCCGCCCAGCATGCGGTTCTGGCGCACCTGCGAAATCCGCTCAGCCGTCGCGATCAGGCCGACGATCAGCGGCTTTTTCGCGGTGACGATCTGCGGCGGGATCGGCACCCCGATGACGATCGGGACATTCGCTGTCTTGATACCGCGATTGGCGAGATAGATCGAGGTCGGCGTCTTCGAGGTGCGGGAAATACCGATCAAAACGATGTCGGCTTCTTCGATGTCCGGCGGCAACTGGCCGTCATCGTGTTCCATGGTGAAGTTGAGGGCGTCGATGCGGCGGAAATAATCCGCATCGAGAACATGCTGTGCGCCGACGCGGCGGCCTGCCGGCGTACCGAGATAGGACTGGAAAACCAGCAAAACCGGCTCGAGTACGGAGACGCATGGCAGGCCGAGTGACTGGCAATGCGCATCGATCCGTGCCGCCAGTTCCTGGTCGACCACCGTATAGAGCACGATGCCCGGCGCTTCCTCGATGTCGACAAAGACGTTTTCGAGCTGCTTTTCGGTTCTGATCAGCGGGTAGATGTGCTCGATCGCGCGTGCGTTCTTGTATTGCGCCGCCGCGGCGCGGCCGGCCGCCAGCAGCGTCTCGCCGGTCGCGTCCGAAATCAGGTGAAGATGGAAGAAGTTCTGCGGTTTGTTCACGGGATTCTGCCTGCCCTGTGGGCGACTGTGCATAAAGCGGGAGAGCGGCAGGGCCGATCGCGGGCCAATGTATCAGATGGCGGTTTCTCCACAATTCGCTCTCCTGTGAGATCGGAATCGCGCTTGTGGGAAACTGCGTGGGCAACGGCGCCGGTTTCACAGGCCGGGTTATGAAGGCGCATTGGCATGGGCGAGTGCAAGTGCTTGGCCAGTAAAGACGAATCACGCCCGTCCCCGTTGATCGTCAACAGGTTTCGCAATTCGCCTTGCGGCGATATAACCACTGGCCGACGCGCACGCGTTCGGGGAGAAGCGGGAAACCCCGATTCCAACAGACTCTAAGAACCATAAGACTCCTTAAAAATTTCTTTAATTTCTTAAGGGGCTCGACGGAGAGGCCGCGAATGTCGATCGAACGGAAGATGCTGAAGGTCTTGCAGGGAGAAAGCGTCTTTCCGCCTCCGATCTGGATGATGCGACAGGCAGGGCGCTATCTACCGGAGTATCGGGAAGCACGCCGACAGGCCGGCAGTTTCCTCGACCTTTGCTACAATCCCGATCTGGCGGTCGAGGTGACACTCCAGCCGATCCGTCGTTTCGGTTTCGACGCATCGATCCTGTTCTCCGACATTCTCGTCATCCCGCATGCGCTCGGCCGCGATCTGCGCTTCGAGGAAGGACGCGGTCCGCTGATGACGCCGATCGAGGCGCATGAGGTCGAGCGGCTCGACGGGTCCAGGATCCACGATCATCTCGCGCCGGTCTATGAGACGGTGCGGCGCCTGCGCGCCGAGCTGCCGGCAGAGACGACGCTGATCGGCTTTTGCGGCGCGCCCTGGACGGTGGCGACCTACATGATCGCCGGGCACGGAACGCCGGACCAGGCGCCGGCACGGCTGTTTGGCTATCGACACCCGGCGGAGATGCGAATGCTGCTCGCGCTCCTCGCCGATTTTTCCGCCGATTATCTCATCCGCCAGATCGATGCGGGCGCGGATTGCGTCCAGATATTCGATTCGTGGTCCGGCGTCCTCGACGAGACCTCGTTCGAAGCGTTTTGCGTTCAGCCGATGAAGCGGATCGTCGACCAGGTCTGCGCGGTTCATCCGAACATGCCGATCATCGGCTTTCCGAAGGGGGCAGGCGCGCTCTACGACGGTTACAGGGCGAAGACGGGCGTCACCGCGCTTGGGCTCGACTGGAGCGTTCCCTGGAGCCAGGCACGGCGCTTGCAGGCTGAAGGGGCCGTTCAGGGCAATCTCGATCCACTGCGGCTCGTTGTGGGCGGCGAGGCGCTCCGTGAGGGCGTGCAGGCCATTCTTGAAAATCTCGGCGGCGGGCCGCTGATCTTCAATCTCGGCCACGGCATCACGCCGCAAACGCCAATCGATCATGTCGAGGCGATGATCGCTCAGGTTCGGGGAGCAAAGCGGTGACCGAGGCGGGGAAGACGAAGGCGGGACCGGGCGCGCGGGCGGGCATCGCGCTTGCCGCCTTTCTCGTCCTGACGGCGGCCGCGTTGTTTTTCTTTCCGGCGGAGGCGTATCTGTGGGCCAAGGCCGTGCACGTCATCGCCGTCATCTCGTGGATGGCGGGGATGCTCTATCTGCCACGCCTGTTCGTCTATCATGCGGAGGTGGGGCCCGGCACGCCGCAGTCGGAAACCTTCAAGGTCATGGAACAGCGCCTTTTGCGCGTCATCATCAATCCGGCGATGACGGTCACCTGGGTGCTCGGTTTCTGGCTTGCCTGGCAAGGTTTCGGCTTTTCGGGCGGCTGGCTCCACTTGAAGATCGCACTCGTCGTGGCCATGTCCGGACTGCACGGCTATTTCTCCAAGGCCGTCCGTCTCTTCGCCGAAGATAGTAACGAAAAGTCGGCGCGGCACTGGCGGCTGATGAACGAGGGCCCGACCTTGTTGATGATTGTCATCGTCGTCCTGGTCGTGGTAAAGCCGTTCTGAGGCACGCGCGCCCCGCTTGCGCTTTTTCAGGTGCGGCGCTAAGAGATCGGTCCTTCCTTTCGCCGCGCGGCCCGCTTGTTTCTTGACGGCCCATCCGCGCCGCAACCTTCCTACGTCTCTTCCAGACTCCCCAATCGCCAGTCGAGTGCGCATATGCAGGAAATGAAACTACAAGAGCTCAAGAGCAAGGGTCCGACCGACCTCATTGCGTTTGCCGAATCGCTCGAGGTCGAGAATGCGAGCGTCATGCGCAAGCAGGAGCTCATGTTCGCGATCCTGAAGAAGCTCGCGGCGCAGGATGTCGAGATCATCGGCGAAGGCGTCGTCGAAATTCTTCAGGACGGCTTCGGATTCCTGCGCTCGGCAAATGCGAACTACCTGCCAGGCCCGGACGACATCTACATCTCGCCGTCCCAGATCCGTCGTTTCTCGCTGAAGACCGGCGACACGGTCGAAGGCCCGATCCGTTCGCCGAAGGAAGGCGAGCGCTATTTTGCGCTTCTCAAGGTCAACACGATCAATTTCGAAGACCCTGAGAAGATCCGCCACAAGATCCATTTCGACAATCTGACGCCGCTCTATCCGAATGAGCGCTTCAAGATGGAACTCGAGGTTCCGACCTCGAAGGACATGTCGGCGCGCGTGATCGATCTGGTCGCACCGCTGGGCAAGGGCCAGCGCGCCCTGATCGTCGCACCTCCGCGCACCGGCAAGACCGTTCTCCTCCAGAACATCGCACATTCGATCGCGCACAATCACCCGGAAGCCTATCTGATCGTCCTTCTGATCGACGAGCGGCCGGAAGAAGTGACCGACATGCAGCGCTCGGTCAAAGGCGAGGTCGTCTCCTCCACCTTCGACGAGCCGGCGGTGCGTCACGTGCAGGTCGCCGAAATGGTCATCGAGAAGGCCAAGCGCCTTGTCGAGCATGGCCGTGACGTTGTCATCCTGCTCGATTCGATCACGCGTCTGGGCCGTGCCTACAACACGGTCGTGCCGTCCTCCGGCAAGGTCCTGACTGGCGGCGTGGACGCCAACGCACTGCAGCGCCCCAAGCGCTTCTTCGGTGCGGCCCGAAACATCGAGGAAGGCGGCTCGCTGACGATCATCGCGACCGCGCTGATCGATACCGGCAGCCGCATGGACGAAGTCATCTTCGAAGAGTTCAAGGGCACCGGCAATTCGGAAATCGTGCTGGACCGCAAGGTCGCCGACAAGCGCATTTTCCCCGCCATGGATATTCTCAAGTCCGGCACCCGCAAGGAAGACCTTCTCGTCCAGCGCCAGGACCTGCAGAAAATCTTCGTCCTGCGCCGCATTCTCGCGCCGATGGGCACGACGGATGCGATCGAATTCCTCATGGACAAGCTGAAGCAGACCAAGACCAATGGCGACTTCTTCGATTCCATGAACACCTGACCGTTTTTCGGTCGCCATTTCAGGCTTATCGATCCGGCGGGCAACTCATGCCCGCCGTTTCGCATTGGGAGTGACGAATGCGTTCGACGACGACGATCTATGCGCTTTCGAGCGGCGCGTTGCCCGCCGGCGTTGCGGTCGTGCGCATGTCCGGTCCGCACGTAACCTCGCTTATCGAACCGCTCACCGGCCGCACCTCGCTCCAGGCGCGCCGGGCCGCGCTGTGCACCATCCTTGATGATGCGGCTTCGCCGATCGATGACGCGCTATGCATCCTCTTTCCCGCGCCTGCGAGCTTTACGGGAGAAGACGTGCTGGAAATCCAGCTTCACGGCAGTCGGGCCGTTACCGCAGCGCTATTCCGCCGCCTTTCCATGTTCGAGGGGCTGGAACCAGCCGAGCCAGGCGCGTTCACCATGCGTGCATTTCTCAACGGGCGCATCGACTTGACCGCGGCCGAGGCACTTTCCGATCTGATTGTCGCCGAGACGGACTTGCAGCGCCGCCTGGCTCTGTCCAATGCCGATGGCGCGCAGCGTCGGCTATACGAGGGTTGGCGGGAAAGCCTGTTGTCGATCTGGGCGCGGATCGAAGCAGATCTCGATTTCTCCGATCAGGACGATGTGCCGCCTGAGTTTGGCGATGGGGTCCGCATCGAAATCGATAGCCTTAGGCAGGCGATCGAAAAGCACTTAGCCGGCTATAGAATAGCGGAGATCATCAACGACGGTTATCACATAGTCGTCGCTGGTGCTCCGAACGCTGGTAAATCAAGCCTGATCAATTACTTGGCGAAGCGTGAGGTCGCGATTGTCACCGATATTCCCGGCACGACCCGTGATCTCATCGATGTCCGACTTGATCTCAACGGACGGCTGATTCGCATCACCGATACGGCCGGCCTGCGCGAGACCGGTGACGTGGTGGAGAAGATCGGCGTCGATCGCGCCCACCAAGCCATGCGCGCGGCCCATCTCGTTATCGTGCTGGACGATGGCGTGCAGCCTCTGCCCGAAATCGAGTCCACGAATGTTTTGGTTGTCGACAGCAAAGCGGACCTGCGCGCTTCCGGGCGTTGGAAACTGGCAATTTCAACGCAAACGGGCGCCGGGATCGAAGAGCTGCTGGCACGCGTTGGCAACATTCTTGATTCTCACACGCAAATCCACGATACGGTTCCCTCACGTCAAAGACACGTCGCGCATCTCACCGACTGCATAGATGCTCTCGGCCGGGCCGGCGAGATGGTCGAGTTCGAGCTGGTGGCGGAAGAGCTGCGTGTGGCTGCGGATGCGCTGGGACGACTGACGGGATCGATAGATGTCGAGGATCTGCTTGGCGATATATTCTCCCGCTTCTGCATAGGGAAATGACTCACGTGAAACAGGATCGTTCCAACTTCGATGTGATCGTTGTGGGCGGAGGGCATGCGGGCGTCGAAGCCGCTGCTGCGGCAGCACGGATGGGTGCTGTGACGGCTTTGGTCACGCTGAGCGCCGACAATCTGGGAGTCATGTCCTGCAACCCCGCGATTGGGGGTCTTGGAAAGGGCCAGCTCGTTCGCGAGATCGACGCGCTCGACGGCGTCATGGGTCGTGCAGCGGACATGGCCGGTATCCAGTTTCGGCTCCTCAACCGCAGCAAGGGCCCAGCGGTGCGTGGCCCGCGCACGCAAGCCGATCGCAAACTCTACGCCCGCGCGGTCAAGGAACTCGTCGCGGCTCAGGAGAATCTCCACGTACTCGCGGATGAGGTGGTCGATCTCGACGTTAGCGCGCGTCACGTTCGCGGAGCGCATCTGAAGGACTTGGGCTATATCAGCTGCGGGGCGGTGGTCCTGACGACCGGAACCTTCCTGCGCGGGCTGATCCATATCGGTGCGGATACAACGGTAGCCGGGCGCATGGGCGAGCAAGCGACGTCGGGCCTGGCTTTGACATTCCGCAGGCTAGGCATCCGTCTCGGCCGTTTGAAGACTGGAACGCCGCCGCGGATCGCGCGCGCGTCTATCGATTGGACCGCTCTCGAGAAGCAGGCCGCAGACGAGAACCCGATACCATTCTCCACGATGACCAAATCGATCACGACGCCGCAGATCGAATGTGCGATCACCCGAACAACCGGATCCTCGCACCAAATTATTCGAGACAATTTGCATCGATCCGCAATGTATAGTGGCGCGATCGAAGGCGTCGGCCCGCGCTACTGTCCGTCGATCGAAGACAAAATCGTCCGCTTCGGTGACCGGGACGGACACCAGATATTTCTCGAACCCGAAGGTCTCGACAGCGAACTCGTTTACCCGAACGGCGTCTCGACATCTCTGCCGCTCGATGTTCAAGTCGCATTCATCCGATCCATGACCGGGCTGGAACGGGCAGAGATCATGCAACCGGGCTACGCGATCGAGTATGACCACGTCGATCCACGCGATCTGTCGGCGGCGCTGGAGCTGCACGCCTGTCTGGGGCTCTTCCTCGCGGGCCAGATCAACGGCACGACAGGGTATGAAGAGGCCGGGGCGCAAGGCATCCTGGCGGGGATCAATGCGGCGATGAGATCCGGCGGTGGAACGCCTGTCAATCTGTCTCGCTCTGACGCCTACATTGGTGTCATGGTCGATGATTTGACGACCCGCGGAGTCACTGAGCCGTACCGCATGTTTACCTCGCGTGCCGAGTATCGACTGTCCATCCGGGCGGACAATGCCGATGAGAGGCTGACGCCAATCGGCGTGAAGTGGGGCGTGATTGGTTCGGGTCGGGAGGCCATGTTCGCGCAGCGCTCCGACGAACTCAACTCAATCAGGGCGCTGCTCACGGCATCGGCGTTGTCGTCGTCCGCCGCAATTCGCGCGGGTCTGCCAGTTAACGCCGATGGCAAGGTCCGCAGCGGCTATGAGCTTCTCGGTCACTCCGGCATATCGCTTGCCGACTTGGATTGTATTTGGCCCGGACTGCGAAACTTCGCCGTGCCGACCCGAGACCTCATCGAGATCGAGGCCGGCTACGCCGTTTATCTAGAGCGCCAAAGTGAGGATATTGATCGCCTTCGGAAGCAGGAGAGGCTGACAATACCGCGTGATCTCGACATCGGGGCAATCGCGGGACTCTCAAACGAAACCAAGTCGAAGCTTGAAAAGACACGTCCTGAGACAATTGCGCAGGCTGCGAGGATCGAGGGAATGACGCCGGCGGCCCTGTCATTGCTGCTCGCACACATCCAGCGTACACGTGGTTCGGAGGCTGCATGAAGCAGTATGACGAACTTTGCCGGGGGGCTGGAGACGTTTCACGTGAAACTTATACCCAGCTTGTGGAGTTCGAGAGGCTGTTTCACCATTGGAACAAGTCCATCAACCTTGCATCTGCTGGAGCAGCACAGGACTTTTGGTCTCGGCACGTCGTTGATTCGGCGCAACTTTGGCGATATCGCGCGCACGAAAGGGACTGGACCGATATAGGCAGCGGCGGCGGGCTGCCTGGTATCGTTATCGCCACGCTGGGGAAATCAGCCGGGCTGCGCACAACGCTTGTCGAAAGCAATCATAAGAAGGCAGCCTTTCTCCGCGCTGCTGCGGTTGAACTGGGTCTTCCAGCGACGGTGAGAGCAGAGCGTATTGAAGAAGCCACGGGCGTACTAACGCCCTCGATCGTTTCGGCGCGCGCTTTGGCCCCGCTTTCGCGGCTCCTGGATTTGACGCAGATATGGCTGGGACCCGGCCGGGGACGAGCATTGTTTCCGAAGGGCCGAGATTTCCAACAGGAAATTCAAGAGGCGCGTGACCATTGGCGATTCGATCTGATAGAACATGGCAGCGTGGTTGACGCGATGAGTCGCGTTCTCGAACTGTCGAACGTCCAGCGTCTGGAGCATTGATCATGGTGGGCTCTCAGCCACGGATCATCACGGTGGCAAATCAGAAAGGCGGCGTCGGCAAGACGACAACCGCCATCAATCTCGCGACGGCGCTTGCAGCCATAGGCGAGCGCGTCCTCATTGTGGATCTCGATCCGCAGGGCAATGCAAGCACCGGCCTTGGTATCGAGCGGGCAGAGCGCGCAATTTCCTCTTACGACCTGCTTATCGGCCAGGCGACGATAGCGCAGTCGGCCGTCAAGACTGCGGTGCCCGGGCTTTCGGTCGTGCCCTCGACGCTGGACCTGCTTGGGGTCGAAATGGAAATTTCGGCCAAGCCAGACCGTGCTGTGCGGCTCCGCAATGCGATTCAGTCGGCCGATGGCGGCGCCGCATCATACGACTACATTCTTATCGACTGCCCGCCTTCCCTCAATCTCCTGACGCTCAACTCGATGGCCGCGGCTGACTCCGTTCTCGTGCCGCTTCAGTGCGAGTTTTTTGCACTGGAGGGGCTCAGCCAGCTCCTGCATACAGTCGACCAGGTGCGCGCCAACCTTAACCCGCGCCTTACAATTCAGGGTATCGTGATGACGATGTTCGATGGTCGGAACAATCTGGCCAATCAGGTCGTGCAGGATGTGCGTACGCATATGGGTGACAAAGTCTATGACACGGTCATCCCGCGAAATGTTCGTGTGTCCGAGGCGCCGTCATACGGCAAGCCGGCGATCCTTTACGACCTGAAATGCTCTGGCAGCCAGGCTTATCTGCAACTCGCGTCGGAAGTTATCCGCCGCGAGCGAACCTTGCGCGCCGCATAGGAGGGAGAGCGAGATGAACGAAGACCTGTCCCGCAAGCGCCTCGGGCGCGGCCTAGCTGCCCTGATCGGCGATCTCGACAAGCCGAGCTCTCCGGCCGGGCAATCCCCGCAGATCCGCGCCGACCGCTCGGCGCCGATCGAATTGGTTTCGCCGAATCCGCGCAATCCTCGCCGCTCGTTTGGGGAAGAAGATCTTGAGGATCTGACGCAGTCGATTCGAGAGCACGGGATCGTTCAGCCTGTGGTCGTGCGGACGATGCCGGACAATCGCTACGAGATCATCGCGGGCGAGCGTCGGTGGCGTGCCGCACAACGCGCCGGTCTGACAAGCGTACCTATCGTCATCCGGGATGTGTCGGATCGCGTTGCGCTTGAACTCGCCATCATCGAGAATGTCCAGCGAGCCGATCTTAATCCGGTTGAAGAAGCTCTAGGGTATCAACAGCTTATTGATGAGCACCAGTACACCCAGGCAGATCTCGGGCAGGTGATCGGCAAGAGCCGTAGCCATGTGGCGAACACGCTACGCCTGCTGAAGTTGCCGGAACATGTTCGCTCAATGGTAACTGACGGGTCGCTGTCGGCCGGTCATGCGCGTACGCTGGTAACGGCGCTCGACCCGGAAAGCCTTGCGCGAAGGATCGTCGACGAGGGTCTGTCCGTGCGCCAAGCCGAGGCACTTGCGCAGCAGCCGCCGCGCGTCGACACGGGTCGTAGCGAGCGTGGCGCGCCCTCCGAGAAGGATGCTGACACGATTGCGCTGGAGAAGACCTTGTCCGATGCGCTCGGTCTCAAGGTGTCGATCACGCATGGCCAGCGCGGCGGCGACATCAAGATCCGATATTCGAGCCTCGAGCAGTTGGACACGATCTGCCATCGTCTTCAGCGGAATTGAGCGGGATTCACGTGAAACAGCCGGAAAGTCAACGCAGGCGTCGTGCCTCGACCGCCAGTGCAAGCAGCGCTTGGCGGGCTGTTGGCTCATCGAGCTGTGCGCGCGTACGCATCGCCAGCACGGTCGCCTGAAGTCGATCAAGCCCGCGCGCAATTGCTGCCGCCGTCCATCTTTGCACCGCGCGCTCGACTGTATTTCGCCGACTAAAGAAGATCGGAGGTTTTGCGGCGCCTACGGCGGAGGCGGCGCTGGCTCCGCCATCTAGCGCCATGCGCAGCATTTCAAGTTGCTGAAACTGGCGCATCACGGCCGATACCAACTGAAACGGTGCGTTTCCTGCGTTAACCCAGCCGGAATAGGCGCGGTCGAACGCCGCGATGTCGCCGACAAGTATTGCATCGGTCGCGTCATCAAGTGACTTCGCGGATACGTCCCCAATGACCTCCGTGACATGGGCCACTTCGATCCGGCTGTCGGAGCGAGCGTAGAGCGCCAGCTTCTCGATCTCGGATCGGCTGGCGAGCCGATCGCCGCCGAGTGATGCCTTGAGCGCCTGGCGCGCGTCCGCGGCGATCGTCAGCCCATCGCGTGCCAGAACCTGATCAATGATGCGGTCGATCGCGCGTGCCTGGTCCACATAGCAAGGCAATGCCATCCCGGCCGATCCCTGTTCGATCGCCGCGCGGATGGGCGCGCCCTTCTTCAGGTCGCCGCCCTCGACGAGGATGATGGTAGCGGCGGGCGGGTTTGCACAGAGGTCCTTAAGCGCCGCGCCCAGCGCCTTGTGCGCGCCCGCGCCCTTGATCCAGATCAACCGCCGGTCCGCAAACATCGCCACCGTGTTGGCCTCGTCCATCAGGCGGCCCGGATCGCCTTCAAGTTCGCCGGCGTCGAGCCGCGTGACCGAGAAGGGATCGTCCGCCTGGAAGCCCGCCTGCCGCACGAACAGCGTCGCGCGTTCCGACACGAGACCGCGATCAGGGCCGTAGATTAGCACGATCGGAAAGGCGCCAGGCGGTCGTGCCAGCCATCCGTCCACCTCGTGCGCCTTCTTCTGTGCCATTCGCTCTCCGTGGGTACGTGCCGTTAGGGGGCGAGAAACGCGCCGAGTGTCAAGACGGCATCGTGCCGAACGCTTGACCGATCCGCCGATCCGCTGAATAGGTCTGGCGAGGATAGATGGCAACAAGATCGGCCGGGCGTGCGCAAGTCACCGCAGCTGCACGGAGATTTGCCGGCAAACCGAGGCAGGGAACGATGATCCTTTCAGACGAACAGTCCATGGTCCGCGATACGGCACGCGCGTTTGCGTGCGAGGTGCTCGCGCCTGGCGCGGCGCGGCGCGACATCGAGAAGACCATCGAGCCCGAAGTCATCAAGGGCCTGGCCGAACTCGGCTTCATGGGCATGACAGTGCCGCAATCCGATGGCGGAGTCGGCGCCGACTATGTGTCCTACGCTCTGGCGCTGATGGAGATCGCCGCGGGGGACGGTGCGATCTCCACCGTGATGAGCGTCCATAATGCTCCGTTCAATGCGATCCTCCAGCGCTACGGCAGTGAGGAGCAGAAGGCGCGCGTGCTGCGCCCGGCGGCGGCGGGAGAGTTCATCGGCGCCTTCGCGCTCACGGAGGCCGAGGCCGGGTCGGATGCGGGCGCGCTCAAGTCGCGGGCGCGGCGGCAGGGGGATCGATATGTCGTGGATGGATCGAAGGAATTCATCACGTCGGGCAAGATCGGTGGCTTTACCATCCTTTTCGCCCGCATGGAGGGCGCGGGGCCGAAGGCCGGGATCACCGCCTTCCTGACGCCGACCGATGCGCCGGGCTACATCGTGGCAAAAGTCGAAGACAAGCTTGGCCAGCGCTGTTCGGACACATGCTCCCTGCGCTTCGAGGGGCTTGAGATCCCCGAGGAGAACCGGATCGGCGAGGAAGGCGAGGGCTATCGCATCGCATTGTCGAGTCTGGAGACAGGCCGCATCGGCATCGCGGCGCAGTCGGTCGGCATGGCGCAGGCGGCGTTCGATCATGCCGTCGCCTATGCCAGGGAGCGCCGGTCCTTCGGCAAGACGCTGATGGAGCATCAGGGTGTTGCCTTCCGCCTGGCCGAAATGCGCACGCAGATCGAGGCCGCCCGCCAGTTGGTCCTCAGCGCCGCTCAGATGAAGGATGCGGGCGTGCCCTGCCTCACCGAGGCGGCAATCGCCAAGCTCTTCGCGTCAGAAGCTGCGGAACGCGTGATTTCGGCCGCGCTTCAGACTTTCGGCGGATATGGCTACATGGCCGATTTCCCGCTTGAGCGCATCTACCGAGACGCGCGCGTGTGCCAGATCTACGAGGGCACGTCCGACATCCAGAAAATCATCATCGCCCGTTCGCTCGCCGGGTAGATGGCAATAGCCATAGCCCCGGTAGTTCCGGACATCGACGGGCAGTGAGCTTGTGCCACCCCACGAGCTGTTCCAGGGTCTAGTCCCGATCCTTGCCAGTCGATATGGCACGACATCCAGCAGTCAGAACTCGTGGAGGCGTTCACCAATGAACATCCAGTCCAAGCCCGCCGCCGGCCAGATCGCGGAGGCCAAGGGCATCTTCGTCGACAACAAGTGGCACGCCAATGAAACCGGCAAGACGGTCGACGTCTACGCGCCGGCGACCGGCGCCGTCGTCGCGCGGATCGCCGCCGGCAGCGCAGGCGATGTCGACCGCGCCTACAAGGCCGCCCGTCGGGCTTTCGAGGAGGGCGCCTGGGGCCGGCTGACCGCGGTCGAGCGCGGACGGCTGCTCCTGAAGCTGTCGCGCGCGATCGAGGACCATGCCGATGAGCTTACGAAGCTCGAAGCGTTCGACTGCGGCAAGCCGCTGAAGCAGGCGCGCGCCGACATCGCCGCCTGCGCCCGCTATTTCGAGTTCTACGGCGGCGCCGCCGACAAGGTGCACGGCGACACGATCCCGTTCCTCAACGGCTACCTCGCCCTGACCGAGCGCGTGCCGCATGGCGTGACCGGCCAGATCATCCCATGGAACTACCCCGCGCAGATGTTCGGCCGCACGCTCGGCCCGGCGCTCGCGGTCGGCAATGCGACCGTGATGAAGCCGGCCGAGGACGCTTGCCTCACACCGCTGCGTCTTGCAGAACTCGCCGCCGAAGTCGGCTTTCCGGAAGGCGCGATCAACATCGTCCCGGGCCTGGGCGAAGAGGCCGGCGCGGCGCTCACCGCCCATCGCGGCTTCGATTTCCTGTCCTTCACCGGCAGCCCGGAGGTCGGCACGATGGTGCAGATCGCGGCGGCCAGGAACCATATCGGCTGCACACTCGAACTCGGCGGCAAGTCGCCGCAGGTCGTCTTCGCCGATGTCGATCTCGATGCGGCGCTGCCCTCGCTGGTCAATGCCATCGTCCAGAATGCCGGCCAGACCTGCTCGGCCGGCTCGCGGCTCCTGGTGGAAAAGTCCGGTTACGACCGGATCGTCGGCGCAGTCGCCGAGCGCTTTTCCAAGCTCACGGCGGGCACGCCCGACATGGACCTTGACCTCGGCCCGGTCATCAATCCCGGCCAGAAGCGCCGCGTCGAGCGGTTCTGCAGCAATGCCGGGAATGACGGGATCGAGGTCATCGCCGAGGGCAAGATTGCCGATGGCGTGCCCGAAGCTGGCTACTATGTCGCCCCGAAGATGTTCGGCCGCGTGCCGCGCGACAACGCGCTGGCGCTCGATGAGGTGTTCGGGCCGGTCCTTTCGGTCATTCCGTTCGAGGACGAGGCGGATGGCGTTGCGCTCGCCAATGGCACCGATTACGGCCTTGTCGCAGGCGTCTGGACGCAGAACGCCAACCGCGCGACCCGCGTCGCGCGCAAGGTGCGCGCCGGCCAGGTCTACGTCAACGCCTACGGCGCCGGCGGCGGCATCGAGCTTCCGTTCGGCGGCATGAAGAAGTCCGGCCATGGCCGCGAGAAAGGCTTCGAGGCGCTGAAGGACCTTTCGGTCGTCAAGACCATCGTCGTCAAGCACGACTAGATCGATCCTCATTGCGGAGCGGCCGCCGTGCCGCTCCGCCATCCATTTTTCAAGGGAAGAGCTGAACATGCGTTTGCAAGGCAAGACGGCACTGGTGACGGGCGGGGCTTCGGGCTTCGGAGCGGAGATCGCGGCGACGTTCGCGCGCGAGGGGGCCCGCGTCACCATCATGGATCTGAACGAGGACGGGGCGAAGACCCAGGCGCAGGCCTGCGGCAACGGCGCGGTCGCGATCGGCGGCGACGTCACCAGCGCAGCAGACATTTCGCGCGCGGTCGAAGCGGCCACGCAGAACGGCCGGCTCGACATCGTCGTCAACAATGCCGGCTGGACCCACCGCAACAAGCCGATGCTCGACGTCACCGAGGAAGAGTTCGACAAGGTCTACGCGATCAACGTCAAGTCGATCTTCCACATGACCAATGCGGTCGTGCCGGTCATGCGGGCGCAGGGCGGCGGCGCGGTCATCAATGTCGGCTCGACGGCAGGCATCCGCCCGCGTCCGGGCCTCACCTGGTACAATTCGACGAAGGGCGCGGTGAACCTTCTGTCCCGCTCGATGGCGGTCGAGCTTGCGCCGGACAAGATCCGCGTCAACTGCATCGCCCCGGTCATGGGCGCGACGGGCCTCCTGTCCGCCTTCATGGGCGTCGAGGACACGCCGGAGAACCGCGCGAAGTTTGTCTCCACCATCCCGCTCGGCCGCATGTCGACACCGAAGGACATCGCCAATGCGTGCCTTTATCTCGCATCTGACGAGGCGGAGTTCATCACTGGCGTCATCCTCGAAGTGGATGGCGGCCGTACGATCTGACCGCAGCTCAGGACGACGCGCCCCGTTTTCGTGCATGCGCCCGCCTGACTCATTCCGGCAGCGCTCAAGTTGCCCTTTGAAAGGCCGGTTCTACGAGCCGGCTTTCGCTTGAGGAGTCTTCGATCCCTGGGGCCGTGCGCCTGCGCCAAAACAGAATGTTATAGGCCAGATAGCGCATAAGTATTGGCGCCGGTCCGCAATGCCGACCACGATCCGTGTCCAAACGAATGGAGGTAAAACCGCATGAAGCCACTCGACGGTCTTCTCGTGGTCGCGCTCGAACAGGCGGTCGCGGCCCCCTACGCCTCAGAACGGTTGGCGGAGGCGGGTGCGCGCGTCATCAAGCTGGAGCGCGCCGAGGGCGATTTCGCGCGCAACTATGACAGCTTTGCCGAGGGCTCATCGTCTTATTTCGTCTGGCTGAATGGTGGCAAGGAAAGCTGCGTCGTCGACCTGCGGGCCGAAGACGACCTTGCCATGGTGCGCGAGATGCTCAAGGGCGCGGACATCTTCATCCAGAATCTGGCGCCCGGCGCGGCCACTCGCCTGGGTCTTGGTCACGAGGTGCTTCGCGCAGCCAATCCGCGCCTCATCACCTGCGCCATATCGGGCTATGGCGCGTCCGGCCCCATGGCCGAGCGCAAGGCCTACGACCTTCTCGTCCAGGCCGAAAGCGGACTTTCCTCGATCACCGGCACGGAGCACGGGCCGGCCCGTGTCGGCGTCTCGGTCTGCGACATCGCCACCGGGATGCATGCCTACGAGGCGATCCTCGAGGCGCTGATCGCGCGGGGCCGGACGGGCGAGGGGACGCATATCGAGGTCTCGCTCTTCCATTCGCTGATGGACTGGATGAACGTCCCCTGGATCGCGCACCATTATGGCAACTCGACGCCGAAAAGGCTGGGCCTCGCGCATCCGTCCATCGCGCCTTACGGCATCTTCGATGCGAAGGACGGACAGTCATTCCTGATCTCGATCCAGAACGACGTCGAATGGCGAAAGCTCTGTCTTGACGTTCTTTCGCGGCCCGATCTTGCGGCCGATCCGTCGTTTGCCACCAACAACGACCGCGTGGCGCGGCGCGCCGAGACGGACCAGGCGGTTCAGGAAGCGCTTGGCCGGCTGAACGGCCATGAGGTCGTCGAGCGCCTTCAGGCGGCTTCGATCGCCTATGGCAAGGTCTCCGAAGTCGCCGACATCGAGGATCATCCGCAGGCGCGCTTCGTCGATCTGGCCGTTCCCGGCGGCGAAATCCGCATGTTCTCACGTGCGGCGAGCTTCGACGGCACTGTGCGCACGCCCGGCCCGGTGCCGGTGCTGGGCAGCCATACGGGCGCCCTTCGCGCAGAATTCAAGCCTGGGCGCGACCGCAAGGCATCATGAAGAAGGGACGGCCTTGCGCGGAGCGCTCGCGCCTTGCCGATGTTCGTAAAGGAGCCGCGCCTGCCAGATGCCTTCGCCAACGAGCTGCGACAGCATCTCCATCGTGAGGGCCTCGATCGCCCTGGTGGCGCTGCTCATGGGCCGGTCGGCCGGCGTTGCGAGAAGGAGCTGGCGGCGCAGTTCCGGCTCGCAGAGCCGCCAGGCGACTAGCCGTCCCGCCTCCGTCTCTGCCTTGATCGCCATCGCCGGCAGTATGGAATAGCCAAGGCCCTGCTCGACCAGTGTCTTGATCGGCGCATAGGAATCGATTTCGGTGCGCGCATTGAGCGGCACATCGCAGTGGCTGAGCGCCATTTCGTCCAGAAGGTCGCGCAGGCCATGGCCGGGGCTCGGCACGATCAGCGGCAGTCGGATCGCGTCGACATAGGGAACGGCGTCGCGGCCCGGCTGCGCCGCGCCAACGCTCATTCCCGGCGCCGCGAACAGGCGCAGTTCCTCCGAAAGCACCGGCGTCAGCGTCAGGTCGCGCGTCTCGCGGGCACGGTAGAGGACGGCGATGTCGACCTTGCCCTCACGCAGCCAGTCGAAGATGAAGCCGCTCATCGCCTCGGCGATCCTCAGCCGGATCTTCGGATAGCGCCTTGAGGCTTCGTCGATCAGCCGGGCGGAGAGCACCTGGCTCACCGTCCCTGGCAGGCCGAATCGAACCTCTCCGGACAGCTCGACCTCGGTGCCGCCGACAATGTCGGCGAGCTGCTGGAAGGAATCCACCACCAGCCGACCGTGTTCGAGCAGCCGCTTGCCGGCCTCCGTCAACTGCACGCCGCGCGAGGAGCGGAAGAGCAGCGTGACCTTCAGATCTTCCTCGATATTGCGCATGTGCTGGCTCAGCGCGGGCTGGGCGACGTTCAGCCGCTCGGCGGCCTTCGACAGAGACCCTTCCTCGGCGATGGCGATGAAGTAGCGGAGATGACGCATGTCCATGCGGCAGGCTATAATGAAATCATATCGTCGCTAAAAGGAAATTATCTTTGCCTTAGAGCCGGTTCGGGCACAGTTTGCGGGCCCATACTGCAGCCCACGCGAGACCGATGAACGCCGCACAGACGATTTCCGACGACGACCTCGAGCCGATCCGCGAGACGACGCGCGCGCTTTGCAGGCGCTTTCCCGACGCCTATTGGCGAAAGGTCGATCGCGCGCGGGAATATCCGACCGAATTCGTCACCGCGATGGCCGAGGCGGGGCTTCTGGCAGCGTTGATCCCGGCCGAGTATGGCGGCAGTGGGCTGCCCCTGCGTGCCGCGGCTGCCATCCTTGAGGAAGTGCACGCCTCGGGCGCCAACGGGGCCGCTTGCCACGCGCAGATGTACACGATGGGCACGCTGCTGCGCCATGGCAGCGAGGCGCAGAAGCAACGCTACCTGCCGAAGATCGCAAGCGGCGAACTGCGCCTGCAGGCCTTCGGCGTCACGGAGCCCGGCGCAGGCACCGATACGCTCTCGATCGCGACGACGGCGGAGAAGCGCGGCGACACCTATGTCGTCAACGGCCAGAAGGTCTGGACGAGCCGGGCCGAGCATTCCGACCTGATGATCCTGCTCGCCCGCACCGCGCCGAAGGGTTCCTTGGCTTCGCGCACCGATGGCCTATCGGTCTTCATCGTCGACATGAAGGCCGCTCCGAAGGACCGGATGCGGATCACGCCGATCGCGACGATGATCAATCACGCGACGACGGAAATCTTCTTCGACAATCTCGAAATCCCGGCCGACGCGCTGATCGGCGAGGCGCACAAGGGTTTTCGCTACATACTCGACGGCATGAATGCCGAGCGCATCCTGATCGCGGCCGAATGCATCGGCGACTCCCGCTGGTTCATCGAGCGGGCGACGAACTACGCCAAGGAACGCAAGGTGTTCGGGCGCCCGATCGGCCAGAATCAGGGCATCCAGTTTCCGATCGCGCGCAACCATGTCGAGCTCCATGCCGCCCGCCTTGCCGTGCGTCACGCAGCCGAGATGTTCGATCGCGGCGAACCTTGCGGGGCGGAGGCCAACATGGCGAAGATGCTGGCCTCGGAAGCGTCCTGGCGCGCGGCGGATACCTGCCTGCAGACACATGGCGGTTTCGGTTTCGCCGAGGAATATGACGTCGAGCGCAAGTTTCGCGAGACCCGCCTCTACCAGATCGCTCCGATCTCGACCAATCTGATCCTCTCCAACGTAGCCGAGAAAGTGCTCGGCCTTCCCCGCTCGTTCTGAAGGCGATCATGACGGATTACAGCGACTGGGTCGGCCGGACCCGAAGCGTCACCGACGACATCGTGCGCTCGCCTGCAACGCGCGCAAGTGCAATGCTTGGCGACTGGTCGACGTCGTTTACCGCGGGTGATGCGACGCTGCCGCCGCTCTGGCATTGGTTTTACTTCCTCGAGGCGACGGCGCGCAACGCGACCGGTCCTGACGGCCATGCGGCCAAGGGCGGGTTCGTGCCGCCGATCCCGCTGCCGCGCCGCATGTATGCCGGCGGTCGGTTTACGTTCCCGGGCGACCTCGCCTTCGGCACTGAGGCCGAGAAGCGCTCGAGCATTCAGTCGGTCGCCAGGAAAGAGGGCCGGTCGGGTCCGCTCGCCTTCGTCACCGTGCGGCACGAGATCGTGCAGGGCGGCAAGGTGGCTGCCACCGAGGAGCACGACATCGTCTATCGCGAGGCGGAAGATCCGACGGCATCGAAGCCGCCCGCCCCGCGCTCCGAAAAGCCCGCCCTGTCGGAGATGACGGTCACGCCCGACGAGGTGATGCTCTTCCGCTTTTCCGCGCTCACCTATAACGGCCACCGCATCCACTACGACCAGCCCTATGTGACCGGGGTCGAGCATTACCCCGGATTGATCGTCCACGGCCCGCTGGTCGCCATGCTGCTTTTCGAGCGCGCTCGCGAGATTGCCGGCAAGCGGCCGTCCACCTTTTCCTTCCGGGCGATGTCGCCTGTCTTCTGCGGAACGGCGATCCGCCTCGTCGAAGTTGCGGGCGAGGGCGCGATGGTGCTCGAAGCCCGCGCCGCCGACGACCGCCTGATCATGACCTCGACCACGGACTTGTGACCATGACACTGACCCGCGAACTCGTCCGGCTGATCCGCAACAAGCCCGTCACCGATGCCGACCTGGAGCGCGCCGCCGGCTTCGTCGTCGATACGCTTGCCTGCGCGCTCGCCGCGCGGAAAACGGTTCCGGCCCGGGCGATTTCGACGCTGTCCTCATGGTCGACGCAGGACGCGGGCCGCCGGGCGTTCTATTTTGGCGGGCTGGCGCACATTCTCGAGCTCGACGACCTTCACCGCACCTCCGTCACCCATCCAGGCACCGTCGTCGTCCCCGCAGCGGCCGCCTTGGCCGAAACGATGCAGGCGAGCGGCCGCGATTTCCTTCTTGCGGTCCTTCACGGTTATGAGGCCTGCTGCCGGGTCGGCAACGCCGTCGGCAAGGCGCATTACCGGGTCTGGCATAACACCGCGACCTGCGGCACGTTCGGGGCGGCGATGGCTGCTGCCCATCTCCTCGACCTCGACGAGGACCAGGCCGTATGGGCGCTCGGCAATGCCGGCACACAATCGGGCGGTGTCTGGGAGTTCCTGTCGGCCGGCGCGATGAACAAGCATCTGCATACCGCGCGTGCGGCCGAATCCGGCGTCATTGCCGCCCTCCTCGCGCGCCAGGGGTTCACCGGAGCCGACACGATTCTGGAAGGCGAGAAAGGCTTCTTTGCCGCGTTTTGCCCGGACTCCGTTCCCGAGGCCGTGCTCGCCGATCGGCAAGGGCCGTGGGAACTCGTCCAGACCTCGATCAAACCCTGGCCGTGCTGCCGTCATACGCATCCGGCGATCGACGCTGCGCTTGCGCTCCATGCACGGCTTGCCGGCGCTCCGCCCGAGGAAATCCGGGTCGAGACCTATCGCGCGGCGCTGGACGTGTGCGACCGACCGGAGCCGACCGAGCCCTATGGCGCGAAATTCTCGCTCCAGCACTGCGTCGCCGAGGCGATCCGCACCGGGGCAGTCACCACCGCCTCCTTCGATGGCGAGCACCGCGACGCCGCGCGGCAGCTTCGCGGCATCACCGCGCTCGCCGTCGATCCGAAGATCGAGGCGGCCTATCCCGACGCATGGGGCGCAAGTGTTAAGGCAAGGGTCGGAGGCGAGTGGCTCGAGGAACGCCGCGCGGCCTGCAAGGGCGATCCGGAAAACCCGCTCGACCGGGAGGAGCTGACCGTCAAGGCCGTCGAACTGCTCGGCCTTGCCGGCTTCGACGCCGCCGCAGCTCGCGAGCTGATCGACGGGGTCTATGCGCTGGCCGACCGCAATGCGCCCGTCTCGGTCTTCTCCGAAGTGTTTTCGGCAATCTGAGTCGTTCGACAAACCATCCGCTTCGCCTTCAGGCAGCGCGCGTCGAGGATCTTCCCCCGCCCATTTGAGGCCGCGAATTGCGCGGGCGCGGCGAAACGGGTTCGAATTTGCTCGCTTGCGCGGCAAAATGAGAGCCTGTTTCCTGTCGCGGCGCGCTTTGATCCCGCATCTTTGCGGTCATGACGCATATATCTGCCCCGATAGGCGACCTCGCCGGCGAACTTGCCTCCCTCGATCTGGAAGCGCGGCTCCAGCGCGTGGCGCGTTTTGCCGGCCGCAAAGTCTTCACGACGTCGCTTGGTATCGAGGACCAGGCCATCACGGCCGCCATCGCGCGCTCGGGTACGGCGGGCTCGATCGAGATCGTCACGCTCGACACGGGCCGGCTCTTCGACGAGACGCGCGCGCTGATCGAGGAGACCGAGAAGCGCTTCGCCCTCGCCATCGAGCGCTATCGTCCGGCTCCGGTCGACGTGGAGGCCTTTCGACAGCTCTACGGCCTCAACGGCTTCTATGACAGCGTCGAGGCGCGCCATGCCTGCTGCGACATCCGCAAGCTGCGACCGCTCGCGCTGGCGCTCGACGGGGCTGCGATCTGGATTACCGGCGTCAGGCGCGGCCAGTCCGGCGCGCGCGCCGATACCCCGCTCGCCGAATGGGACGACCAGCGCGGGCTCCTGAAAGTGAACCCGCTCGCCGACGTCACGCTCGAAGCCATCCGCGCCTATGCGCAACGTCACGAAATCCCGCTCAACCCGCTCCATGCGCGTGGCTACCCCTCGATCGGCTGCGAGCCCTGTACCCGTGCGATCAAGCCGGGCGAGCCCGAACGTGCCGGCCGCTGGTGGTGGGAACAGGACCAGACCCGCGAATGCGGTCTCCACGTCAAGGACGCCGCCGCGCCGATCACCCCGATCTCCTCCCCGAAAGTGCAAGTGCCCGCCACATGACCGCAGCCACAGCCCGCCTCCAGAGGACCGACGACAGCATCCGGTCCAGCCGCCTTTCACCCCATATCAAAGCGCTCGAGAACGAAGCGATCCACATTTTCCGCGAGGTCGCGGCCGAGTTCGAGCGGCCGGTGATGCTCTATTCGGTGGGCAAGGATTCCTCCGTCCTGCTGCACGTCGCGCGCAAGGCATTCTGGCCCGAGCCGATTCCGTTTCCGCTGCTCCACGTCGATACCGGCTGGAAGTTCTCGCAGATGATCGCGTTTCGCGACCAGACCGCGCGCGACCTCGATCTCGACCTTCGCGTCCACACCAACCCGCGCGGCGCGGCCGAGGGGCTGAGCCCGCTCAAGCACGGCTCGTCCTACTTCACCGAAGTGATGAAGACCGAGGCGCTGCGTCAGGCGCTCGACGCCGGCCGCTTCGACGCGGCCTTCGGCGGCGCGCGGCGCGACGAGGACGCCTCCCGCTCCAAGGAGCGGATCTTCTCCTTCCGCTCGCCGGACCATCGTTGGGATGCCCGCAACCAGCGGCCGGAGCTCTGGAATCTCTACAATGGCCGCATCGCCCGCGGTGAAAGCGTGCGCGTCTTTCCGCTGTCCAACTGGACCGAACTCGACGTCTGGCACTACATCAAGTCCGAAGAAATCCCGATCGTCGATCTCTATTTCGCCAAGCGCCGCCCCTTCGTGCTGCGCGACGGGATGATCATCCTCGCCGAGGACGAGCGGTTGGAACTGTGGCCCGGCGAAGTGCGTCAGGAAGGGTCGATCCGCTTCCGCACGCTCGGCTGCTTTGCGCTCTCCGGCGGCATCTTCTCCGAGGCCGCGACAATCGACGACATCATCGACGAGATCACCACCGCGACCGTTTCCGAACGCCAGGGCCGAGCGATCGACCGGGACGAAGCGGGCTCGATGGAAAAGAAGAAGCTCGAAGGATATTTCTGACCATGAGCCTCGAAGCCGACATTCAGCAGCTCGAACCCGAATTCGAGCGCGAAGCCGACCCTGCCGCCCAACAGCCCGAAGCCGGGCGCCGTCTGCGCTTTCTCGTCTGCGGCAGCGTCGACGACGGCAAGTCGACGCTGATCGGCCGCCTGCTCTGGGATACCAAGTCGGTCGCCGAGGATCACCGCGCCGCGCTGATCGCCAAGGGCTCGAAGCAGAACGATCTGTCGCTGCCGGATTTCGGCCTCCTCCTCGACGGACTCAAGGCCGAACAGGAACAGGGCATCACCATCGATGTCGCCTATCGCTATTTCCAGACACCGAGGCGGGCCTTCATCGTCGCCGACACGCCTGGTCACGAGCAGTACACGCGCAACATGGCAACCGGTGCCTCGACCGCGGATCTCGCCGTACTTCTCGTCGACGCGCGCGCCGGCCTTCTCGAACAGACGCGCCGCCACGCCGCCATCGTCCATCTGATGGGCATCCGGCAGGTCGTGCTCGCGGTCAACAAGATCGACCTCGTCGGCTATGACCGCGCCGTTTTCGACGATATCGAACTCGAGTTCCGCGCCTATGCCGCCCGCCTCGGCGACATGGCGATCACCGCCATCCCGCTTTCCGCGCTGAAGGGCGAGAACATCGTCTCGCCAGCGCGCGCGAACCTTGAGTGGTATTCAGGCCCGACACTGATCGAGGCGCTCGAAGCGGCACCTGCGGCGAAGTCTTCCCGCCTTTCCTTCCGCATGCCGATCCAGCGCGTCTCGCGCCCCGGCGAGAGCTTTCGCGGCTATCAGGGCACGGTCGCGGCCGGCGCAGTCGCGGTCGGCGACCGCGTCGTCGTTGCGCCGTCCGGACAAACCGTCTCGGTTGCTCGCATCGTCACCTTCGACGGCGACGTGCCGCGCGCCGAGGCCGGAGCGGCCGTCACGCTCGTCTTCGACCGCAAGGTCGACACCGCGCGCGGCGATGTCCTGACCGCAGCCGATGCCACACCGCTTGCCGGCCGCGATTTCACCGCGACGGTCGTCACTCTCCAGCCGGACGGGCTCAAGGACGGCGCGCGCCTCTGGCTCAAGGCTGCCGGCCGCATGAAGCGCGTGCGTGTCGCTGTCGACGAGGCCTATGTTCTCGCCGCCGGGCACTGGTCGAAGTCCAGCGCGCTGCCCGTCAATGCCATCGGCCGGGTGCGTCTGCGATTCGATGAAGAGGCGATCTTCGACCGCTTTTCCGATTGCCGCGACACCGGCGCTTTCATCCTGATCAGCCCGCAGACCAACAACACGGTGGCCGGTGGCATGATCGCCGACCTCGCGCAAGCTGCGAGCGACGGGCAGGAGCAGGTGACGCTGGCGCTGCCGCGCGACCTCGCGGAGTTCGTCCTTGGGCTGCCCGCGGTCAAGGCGAGGCGCGCGGAGATCGAGGTCCTGCCGGACCGCTGATCCGTCCGGACATATCGACAATCATCTGGCCAGCGGTTTAGGGCCTTGCATGGCGGGCATCGTTATGCTCACCTGAAACCATCGCTATTTCAGGGAGTGCTTTTGATGCGACGAATCCTTGCTGCCGTGTCCATCGCTCTGTGTGCCCTCGTCATGCCAGCGAGTGCGCAGGAGCCGGTAACGGTGTTCGCTGCCGCCAGCCTGAAGAATGCGCTCGACGCGATCAATGAGTCATGGTCGCAGGAAGAGGGCAGGACAGCCACGATTTCCTATGCCGGCAGCTCCGCGCTCGCCAGGCAGATCGAGGAAGGCGCCCCGGCCGATCTTTTCATCTCCGCCGATCTCGACTGGATGGCCTATCTGTCCGAACGCGCGCTGATCGATACGCAAAGCGAGCGGCGTCTCTTGGGCAATCGCATCGTTCTCGTCGCTCCGGCCGATGCGACGACCGAGCTTTCCATCGCGCCCGGCTTTGACCTTGCCGGGGCTCTCGGCGACGGGCGGCTTGCCATGGCCAATGTCGACGCCGTGCCCGCTGGCCGCTACGGCAAGGCCGCGTTGGAAACGCTCGGCGTCTGGGACAGCGTCGCCGACAAGGTCGCGCAAGCCGAGAATGTGCGCGCCGCCCTCCAGCTCGTCGCCCTCGGCGAGGCTCCGCTCGGCATCGTCTACCAGACCGACGCGACCGCCGAGCCCGATGTGCGCGTCGTCGGCACCTTCCCCGAAGACAGCCACGACCCGATCGTCTATCCCGCCGCGCTGACCACCGGGGGCGCAAACACTGACGCCGCCGCGTTCCTCGATTATCTGCAGGGCGGTGCAGCGCGCGCGATCTTCGAGGAGCAGGGCTTCACCGTGCTTGCCGGCGACTGACCGGAATGGAGTGGCTGCAGCTTTCGCCCGACGAATGGACAGCGGTGCGCCTGTCGATCTGGGTCGCGAGTTGGGCGACAGCCGCTAGCCTGCCGTTCGGCATCCTCGTCGCCTACGCCCTTGCCCGCTGGTCCTTTCCCGGCAAGGCTTTCCTCAACGGCCTCGTCCACTTGCCGCTGATCCTGCCGCCGGTCGTCACCGGCTATCTGCTTCTCCTCGCCTTCGGGCGGCGCGGCCCGCTCGGCCAGTTCTTCGAAACGGTCTTCGGGCTCGTCTTCTCCTTCCGCTGGACCGGCGCCGCGCTTGCCGGCGCGGTCATGGCGTTTCCGCTGATGGTGCGGGCGATACGGCTCTCCATCGAGGCGGTCGACCCCAGACTCGAACAGGCGGCGGGCACGCTTGGCGCCCCTCCGGCCTTCATCTTCGCCACCGTGACCCTGCCGCTCGCCCTGCCCGGCATCATCGCCGGCACGATCCTCGCCTTCGCCAAGGCGATGGGCGAGTTCGGCGCGACGATCACCTTCGTCTCCAACATACCCGGCCAGACGCAGACGCTGCCTTCTGCCATCTACACCTTCACGCAAGTGCCCGGTGGCGACGCGGGCGCGATGCGGCTGACGCTCATCGCTGTCGCCGTCGCCATGGCCGCGCTCGTCGCAAGCGAAATTCTGGCGCGCCGCGTTTTGCGCCGCATGGAGGGCGCATGAGCCTCGAAGTCGCGCTGCGCCACAAGCTGGGTGCGTTCGCGCTCGACATCGCGTTTAGCTCGCCTGGCGGGCTGACGGCGCTCTTCGGCCCGTCCGGCTCGGGCAAGACGTCCGTCATCGACATGATCGGCGGGCTGATGCGCCCCGAATCGGGCCGCATATCCACGGATGGGCGGGTTCTGGTCGACACCGCGACGGACACGTTCCTGCCTGCCCACAAGCGTCGCATCGGCTACGTCTTCCAGGATGCGCGCCTCTTTCCGCATCTCACCGTGCGCCAGAACCTCACTTACGGCCGCCGCTTCGTGGCCGGCGCCGAGCGCTATGGCGATTTCGACGAGACGGTCGCGCTCTTGGGCATCGGCCATCTGCTCGATCGCAGGCCGGCGAAGCTTTCGGGCGGCGAGAAGCAGCGCATCGCGATCGGCCGCGCACTGATTGCAAGTCCCCGTCTGATCCTGATGGACGAGCCGCTCGCCTCGCTCGACGACGCCCGCAAGGCCGAGATCGTGCCGTTCATCGAACGCCTGCGCGACGAGGCCCGCGTGCCGATCGTCTATGTCAGCCATTCCGTCGCCGAGGTCGCGCGGCTTGCGTCCGACATCGTGGTTCTCGATCGTGGCCGCGTCAGCGCTGCGGGGCCGGCGCGCGACATCCTTGCCGGGCTGGACCTCCTGCCTGGCGCAGCGGGTGACGAGGGCGGTTCGCGTCTCCTTTTAAACTTCGCGCGCCTTGATGCCCAAAGTGGCCTGTCCCTCTTTCAATCGCCCGCCGGCAACTGGCACCTGCCGCCATCCGCCCACCGGCCCGGCGACCGCGTGACAGTATTCGTCAAGGCGTCCGACATCCTTCTCGCCACGAAGCCGCTCGAAGGCATCAGCGCGCTCAACGTCTTTTCAGGCCGCGTCACCGCGTTGCGACCAACCCGCGCGCATGAGATTCTGGTCGATCTCGACTGCAATGGAGATCTCCTGACCGCGCGAATCACCCGCCATTCGGCCGAGCGCCTCGGTCTTTTCGAAGGCATGGCCGTCCAGGCCATCGTCAAGACCGTCCGTCTCAAGGAGAGTTGAGCCATGATCGGCGCGCCGCGTCTGAGCCTGCGCATCGACCTGCCGCCGAAGGGGCGGATCGGGCCGGGCAAGATCGCGCTTCTGGAACATATCGCAGCAACCGGATCGATTTCGGCCGGCGCGCGCGAGATGAAGATGTCGTATCGCCAGGCGTGGTCGCTCGTCGAGGAACTGACGCAGCTTTTCGGACGGCCGGTCATCGTCGCGCAAAAAGGTGGATCGGGTGGCGGTGGGGCGGAACTGACGCCGCTCGGCCTCGCCCTCGTCACCCGCTACCGAGCGGTTGAGCGCGCCGCGGCGACCGCCGCGCAGGCGCATCTCGACGCCATGGTGCGCGAGATCGACGAGAACTGACGCCTCGAAACGACAAAAGCCGCGGACGAGCCGCGGCTTTTTGGCATGTGACAAATGGAGCGGGTGAAGCGATTCGAACGCTCGACCCCAACCTTGGCAAGGTTGTGCTCTACCCCTGAGCTACACCCGCTCGCAACCGGCGTCAGCCGGGAACGGGGCTTATATGGCCGAACTCGATTGTGATTGCAACAGGGAAATATCTCCCGGTGAGCTTTCGCAACGGAGCCTCGGCAGCTATGAGGACGCTTTGCGATCCCGCCACGCGAGCGCCCATGACCAAGACAGTTGACGACCTCTTCGGCATGCTGGCCGAACTCGGCATCGACGTCACGACCGTCGAGCATCCGCCGCTCTTTACCGTCGGCGAATCGCAGTCGCTGCGCGGCCAGATTGCGGGCGGGCACACCAAGAACCTGTTCCTTAAGGACAAGAAGGACCGGTTCTTTCTCGTGACCGTGGAGGAAGAGGCCGAGGTCGACTTGAAGCAGATCCATCGCATCATCGGCGCATCGTCGCGCGTCTCCTTCGGCAAGCCCGAGAAGCTGATGGAGTATCTCGGCGTCATTCCCGGAGCGGTCACCGCCTTCGGCGCGATCAACGACACGGGAAGCAACGTCACCTTCGTGCTCGATGCCACGTTGATGGCGCACGAGACGATCAACGCCCATCCCCTCGTCAACACCGCGACGACGTCGATTCGTGCCGACGATCTCATCAGGTTCCTGCGCGCCACCGGACATGAGCCGCTGATCTTGAATGTTTCGACGGTTTCGCCACATTGACGGCACGCCGCACGCCCGCTTCTTTTTGAAAGGACAGTTCCCATGCACCGCGATCCCGTCCGACCCGCCTTTGCCGCTTCAATGGAAGGGGGCGCCGGTCTCGTCGGCGGCTCAGTCGCACCGGCCGAGGGGCTGATCAAGGACACCACAACCGCATCCTTCAGCGCCGACGTCGTGCAGGAATCGCGCAAGCAGCCGGTCCTCGTCGACTTCTGGGCGCCGTGGTGCGGGCCTTGCAAGCAGCTGCAGCCGGCGCTCGAAAAGGTCGTCAAGGCCTCCAAGGGGCGGGTCAAGCTCGTCAAGATGAACATCGACGAGCATCCCTCGATCGCTGGGCAACTGGGTATCCAGTCGATCCCCGCCGTCATCGCCTTCAAGGACGGCCAGCCGGTCGACGGCTTCATGGGTGCGGTGCCGGAAAGCAAGATCATCGAGTTCATCGATAAGGTCGCGGGCCCGGGCGGGGCGGGCGCCGCCATCGAGGACGCACTCGCCGCCGCCGCCGACGCGCGCAAGTCGGGCGACCTTCAAGGCGCGGTGGGCATCTATTCGGCCGTGCTTGCCGAGGAACCCGGCCACCCGCAGGCGAGCGCCGCGCTTGCGACGCTTCTCCTCGACGCCGGCCAGAAGGACGACGCGCTCTCGGTTATCGAGCAGGTTCCGGCCGACAAGGCCGGCCATGCCGACATGCTGGCGGTGAAGGCGCGGCTCGATCTCGATAGCCAGGTCGCCGGCCTCGGCGACCCTGCGGCGCTCGAACAGCGCCTTGCCGCCGACCCTGCCGACCACGAGGCGCGCTTCGACCTTGCCCTCATCCAGAATGCGCGCGGCGACAGGGCCGCTGCCGTCGATTCGCTCCTCGCCATCGTCAAGGCCGACCGTGAATGGCGCGAGGATGGCGCGCGGGCGCAGCTCCTGAAGTTCTTCGAGGCCTGGGGCATGACCGATCCGGCGACGCTTGCCGCGCGGCGCAAGCTCTCCTCGGTGCTCTTCTCCTGATCGTCCCCACCCTTGAGCTTCACCGCCGCTGCACCACATAGAACCCTGAACCGGGACCGGTTCGGGGCAATCCAGGGAGCAGGCCGTGCAGGCGGGTAACGCACGCTATCGCAGCGCAAAGGACATTCCGGAACTCGTGCCGGTCTTTCCGCTGGCGGGCGCCCTCC
This sequence comes from Aliihoeflea sp. 40Bstr573, assembly GCF_024105655.1. Lineage (GTDB taxonomy): Bacteria > Pseudomonadota > Alphaproteobacteria > Rhizobiales > Rhizobiaceae > Aliihoeflea. The sequence continues at coordinate 168,415 of NZ_JAAAMH010000004.1, read as the reverse complement.
TTCTGCCGGGCGGGCGCATGCCGCTCAACATCTTCGAGCCGCGCTATCTGGCGATGGTCGACGCGATCCTGTCGAAAGGCCGGGTGATCGGAATGATCCAGCCGGCGCTCGACGGCGCGCTGCGCGACGATGGCGAGCCGGAATTGTGCGAAGTCGGTTGCCTTGGCCGGCTGACCTCCTTCGCCGAGACCGGCGACGGCCGCTACCTGATCTCGCTGCAGGGCGTATGCCGGTTCCGCCTGGACCACGAGGCGAATGTCAAATCCGCCTACCGGCAGTGCCGCATCCTGCCGTTCATCACGGATCTCGACGAAGCTTCGGATACGAGCGAACTCGATCGGCCGGCGCTTTTGCGTGCCTTCCAGGCTTATCTGCAGGCGAACGATCTGGAGGCCGACTGGGATTCGATCCGTCGTGCGGGAAACCGGTCTTTGGTCAATGCGCTGTCAATGATGGCACCGTACGGCGCGGCGGAAAAGCAGGCGCTGCTCGAGGCGCCGGACCTGAGGACGCGCGCCGAGACGCTGATCGCGATCACCGAAATGGCGCTTGCCCGGGACGGGGATCTTGGCGGCGGCAGTCTCCAATGACGGTCTCGGTGCCGGCCAGAACGCGCGCGACCGACCCGAAGCTCCTGGAGCTTCTCGTCTGTCCGTTGACCAAGGGCAGCCTGACCTATGACGAGTCCCGGCAGGAGCTCGTCTCGCGCCATGCGCGGCTTGCCTATCCGATCCGCGACGGCATCGCGGTCATGCTGCCTTCCGAAGCGCGAACGCTGGAAGATGACGAACAGCGCTGATTCGCCCTGAGGGCTCGAAATCCCTCGATAAAGGTTCTATATGGCGCCCATGGGCCGCATCTACAAAACGCGCGCCTGGCATGATCAGCTCTCGCCGTCCCTGGAAGAGTTCGAACTGCTGGCGCTGGAAACCTACGCACATTTGCCGGAAACCTTCAGGCAACTGACCGGCGAGATCGTCATTCTCATCGCCGAGTTCCCGACCGACGAGATCATGGACGATCTGGCGCTCGAAACGCCGTTCGACCTGCTCGGCCTGTTCGAGGGCAGGGGCATCGCCGAGCGCTGGAATCCCCAATCGGGCGACGGTCCGAATCGCATCACCCTCTATCGCCGCGCCATCCTGGACTACTGGTCCGAAAACGAGGAAACGCTTGGCGACATCGTCAGCCATGTCCTGATCCACGAAATCGGCCATCATTTCGGCCTGTCGGACGACGACATGGAAAAGATCGAGGAAAACGCAGACTGACTTTTTTGCGGCCGGACGGTTTGGTCCCGGTTCGCAAAATTGCGGCCGGACCTTAGTCACCGACGGCCAAGGCTGGCCTTGGAACGGGCGTCCTGCGCGGCTGGTCGACAGGCATCGACACGGGTGCGACCGGTTTTGGTCCCTGTCTGACCGAAGCCTTGGGCAGCGCCGCGCGCTGGACGTTCGCCGGCTTCTTCTGCGCGGGCCTTTCGATCATCGTCGGCTTCAACTGCGCGTCGTGCAGCCTGCGCGCAGCATCGTCTCCCAGCCAGAACCAAGCCCCGCCCGCCAGCGCCGCAGTCAGCATGCCGGTGACGATCCATTTTCCGATCTTGGATTTCCTGCGCCGTGCCATCCGTGCATTGTCGCCGCCGACCCTTAAGAGCGGGTAAGCGCCGATGGGGTTTGCGCGCACAAAAAAGGCCCGCCGGGGGAGGAGGTCCGGCGGGCCGATTTCTCGCGACGCGGGAGGAGGTGCGTCGCGCAAGTCGGGGGATCGGGGAGGAGGTCGATCCCGTCGACACTCCAAATCTAGGCATTTCGATTTATTTCGACAAACGAAAAAATTGCATGGAAGCCATGCAGAATTATCCGCGACAATCTGTCAGGGCAGGACCGCTCAGGCGCCGAGGCGCGATTCGTCCACGGCCTGGACGAACATCGAACGTGCAAGTTGCGGTGATGTCTCGCCCTTGACCGCGCTGCGGCAGGCGCGATTGGCAGCATGATACCATTTGCCGCGCGTTTCCGGCCAGGATTCGGCCAGCGTCTGGGCCGCCTGCATGGCGTCGCGAATTTCGAGCAAACGATCTCCGGCGCGAAGCACTACCGGTTCTGGAAACTGGACATCCGTCATGACGCCTCCTCGCGCATTTCACGCTTTATGACAGACAAACTCTTTCCGTGATATTAAGTTCCCGTCAAGATGGCAAAAGATTGACGGAATCTTAAAATCCGCTGGCGCGTGGTGCCCAGGTCGATATCGCCGGGATGAATGTGATGAGCAAAAGCACCACCAGGTGAGCAAGGAGAAAGGGCGGCATCTGGCGGACGAGACGGCTGACCTTCAGGTCGACCGCCGAGGACACCACGAACAGCAGGCTTCCCACCGGCGGCGTGATCAGCCCGATCGTGAGGTTCAAGATGACGACGACGGCGAAATGGGTCGGGTCGATGCCCAGCGTCGTCGCGATCGGGGCGAGGATGGGCACCAGCACCATCACGCCGGGAAGCGGGTCCATGAAGAGCCCGAAGGCGAGCAGCAGCACGTTGACCGCCAGCAGGAAGACGATGGGCGACAGTTCCATTGCGATGATGGCGGCGGCAAGCGTCTGCGGCACGCTCTGGATGATCAGCACCCAGGCGAAGGCGCGGGCAGCCGCAAGGATCAGCAGCACGGAGACGCTGACCAGCGCGGCGCGCAGGATGATCTCCGGCAGGGCACGGATTTTCAGCGTGCGATAGAAGAACATGCCGCAAAGCAGTGCATAGAACACAGCGACGACGGACGCCTCGGTCGGCGTGAAGACCCCGAAGCGGATGCCGCCGATGATGATCACGATCAGGAGCAGGGCCGGAATGGCGTTGATCGTGGTCTTCACCATCTCGCGCACCGGCGGGCGGGGCTCGTCGCTCTTGTATCCACGCTTGCGGCTGATGAAGAAGTTGGTGGAGCAGAGCGCCAGCGCGATCAGGATGCCCGGCACGATGCCGGCGACGAATAGCCCACCCACCGACACCTCCTGCACCTGCAGCGCGTAGATGATCATGATGATCGATGGCGGAATGATCGGGCCCATGACGGCCGACGAGGCGGTCAGCGCGCCAGCATAGGCCTTGTCATAGCCGCTCTTCTCCATCATCCGCGTCATCATCGCGCCGGGACCGGCGGCGTCCGCGAGCGCGGAGCCGGAAATGCCGGAGAACATTGCCGAGGAGAGGACGTTGGCGTAGCCGAGCCCGCCGCGCAGATGGCCGACGAACTGGGCTGCAAAGCGCAACAGCACCATCGTCATCGCGCCGCCTGTCATCAGTTCGGCCGCGAGGACGAAGAACGGCACCGCCATCAGCGGGAACGAGTCCAGCCCCGAGAACATCTCCTTCACGATGACGAGCATCGGATAGTTCGATCCGAAGGCGACTGCGAGGAAGGCCGAGATCGCCAGCACGAAGGCGATCGGAAAGCCGAGGACGAGGAGGATCAGGAACGAGGAGAAGAGGATGGTGGTCATCGGGTCAGCCGCCGGCAGCCGAATTTTGGTCCACGCCTGCGATGCGGTCGAACGCGTTGTCGCCGATGAAGCGGCGGGCGATGAACAGGAGGTGGACGGTCATCAGCGCGAAGCCGATCGGCATCGCCGCATAGATGGCCGAAAAGGGGATGCGGGTCGCCGGCGTCATCTGGAAGCGCATGCGCAGCGCGTAGGAATAGCCGACCCAGATCATCACTGCGAAGAAGATCAGGAGGCCGATGACGATCAAGGCCCGCAAGGCGCGCTGCGGGCGGTCAGGCACAGCGTCGTGCAGATTGGTGATGGCGACCAAGCCGCCGGTGCGAAGCGCCAGGCCGGCGCCGAGGAAGGTCATCCACACCATCAGGTAGCGCGCGACCTCTTCGGCCCAGACGATGGAGAAATTGGTCGTGTAGCGCAGCGACACATTGGCGAAGACGATCGCCGACATGGCGGCGAGAATCAGGACGAGCGCCCATTTGTTCGCCTCGACGAAGATCTTTTCGACGGTCCGCATCCGCATTCTTCCAGGAGCGAGGAAGGGCCGGCGAAACCGGCCCTTCGTTTCGGCAGGCTTTACTCGACGGCGGTGATCTTTTCGATCAGCGCGCGATCGTACTGGCCGTAATACTGCTCGTAGGCGGAAGCGAGCGCTTCCTGGAACTCGGCCTTCTGTTCGTCAGACAGTTCCCCCACTTCCATGCCCGCGGCGCGAAGCTCTTCGACGCCGCGTGTCTCGACCTCGTCGACGAAGCCGCGCATGGCGGTCACGGCCTCGGTCGCGCCCTTGGTGAACGCGGCCTTGTCCTCGTCCGACATGCTGTTCCACAGGTCGGGCGAGACCAGGAGCATGGCCGGCGAATAGACGTGGCCCGATAGCGTCAGGTGCTTTTGCACTTCGGAGAGCTTGGCTGAAGTGATGACCGAGAGCGGGTTCTCTTGCCCGTCGATCGTGCCCTGCTGCAGCGCGCCGATCACTTCGGGCCAGGCCATTGGCGTCGGGGCGGCGCCCAGCGTTTCGAAGGCGGTGATGTGGACTGGGTTTTCCATGGTGCGCAGCTTCAGGCCGGCCATGTCGTCCGGACCGTCGATGGCGCCGCGATTGTTGGTGATGTGGCGAAAGCCCTGTTCACCCCAGGCGAGTGCGATCATGCCGGCATCCTCGAACTTGGTCAAAAGCGCGTCGCCGACCTCGCCGTCCATCACTGCGCGGGCATGTTCGAGGTTGCGGAACAGGAAGGGGATGTCGAACACGCCGGCTTCCGGGACGAAATTCGACAGCGTGCCGGAGGAGACGATGGTTGCCTCGACCGTGCCGATCTGCAGGCCTTCGAGCACTTCGCGCTCGCCGCCGAGGCCGGAGGACGGGAAATGGGTGAAGGTGTAGCGGCCGTCGGTCTCGGCTTCCACCACCTCCTGCCACTTGTTGGCGGCGACGCCGTAATGCGAATCGACCGCGAGCGCGTAGCCCAGCTTCACTTCGGTCTGCGCCAGCGCCGAGCCGGCGAGAAGTGAGCCGGCGAGTAGCGCGGTCAGGCCCGCAAGGCGGGTTTTCGTCAGGTTCATGCTTTCATTCCTCCCGGTTTGGCGGCGCGGCCGCTGCGGCCACGCCATCGTCTTGAAACTTCTGCCGCGCGAACTCCTCCCGCGCGGGTCGAATGTCCGGTCCAGCCGTTGGCGAACGTCCTCACAAAAGGAAAGTCGCCCGCAGCTTGCCTTGGTCAGTCGATATCCGGCACCTGCCGCACCGCGCCCTTGGCCGCGCTCGTCGCAAAGGCGGCATATGCCTTCAGCGCGGGCGTCACGTTGCGCTTGCGCTTTTCGGCCGGCTTCCAGCCGGCCTCGGCCTGCGCCTTGCGGCGCGCCTCGAGTTCGGCGTCATCAACGGCCAGGTGAATGGTGCGGTTCGGGATGTCGATCTCGATCCGGTCGCCCTCGCGCACCAGCCCGATCGTCCCGCCCTCGGCCGCTTCCGGCGAGACGTGGCCGATCGAAAGGCCGGAGGTTCCGCCCGAAAAACGGCCGTCGGTGACGAGCGCGCAGGCCTTTCCGAGCCCCTTCGACTTCAGATAGCTCGTCGGGTAGAGCATTTCCTGCATCCCCGGCCCGCCGCGCGGCCCCTCATAGCGGATCACAACCACGTCGCCCGGATTGATCTTGTTGGTCAGGATCGCGTTGACCGTGTCGTCCTGGCTTTCGAAGACTCGGGCGGGGCCCGAGAACTTCAGGATCGACTCGTCGACGCCGGCGGTCTTCACGATGCAGCCGTCGAGCGCGACGTTGCCTTTCAGAACGGCCAGCCCGCCATCTTTCGAGAACGGGTGCTGCGCATCGCGGATCACGCCGTTCTCGCGGTCGAGGTCGAGTTCGTTCCAGCGCGCGCTCTGGCTGAAGGCGACCTGCGTCGGCACGCCGCCGGGTGCGGCGGAGAAGAGTTCGAGCGCGGCGGGATTGTCGGTAACGGCGATGTCCCAGCGATCGATCGCGTCGCCCAACGTGCGCTCGTGCACGGTCGGAAGCTCGCGATGGATCAGCCCCGCGCGGTCGAGTTCGCCGAGGATCGCCATGATGCCGCCGGCGCGGTGCACGTCTTCCATGTGCACGTCCGACTTCGCCGGCGCGACCTTCGACAGGCACGGCACCTTGCGCGACAGCCGGTCGATGTCGTCCATCGTGAAGTCGATCTCGCCCTCATGGGCGGCGGCGAGGATGTGCAGCACGGTGTTGGTCGAGCCGCCCATGGCGATGTCGAGCGCCATCGCGTTCTCAAACGCGCCTTTCGACGCGATGTTGCGTGGCAGGGCAGCGGCGTCGTCGTTCTCGTAATAGCGCTTGGCGAGCCCGACGATGCGCTGGCCGGCCTCGAGGAACAGGCGCTTGCGGTCGGCATGGGTGGCGAGCGTCGAGCCGTTGCCGGGCAGCGACAGGCCGAGCGCCTCGGTCAGGCAGTTCATGGAATTGGCCGTGAACATGCCCGAGCACGAGCCGCAGGTCGGGCAGGCGGAGCGTTCGATCACCGCCACGTCTTCGTCCGACATCGTGTCGTCGGCGGCAGCCACCATGGCGTCGACGAGATCGAGCGCGTGGATCTTGCCGTCCGAGAGCTTCACCTTGCCGGCCTCCATCGGCCCGCCCGAAACGAAGATGGTCGGGATGTTGAGGCGCAGCGAGGCCATCAGCATGCCGGGCGTGATCTTGTCGCAGTTGGAGATGCAGACCATCGCGTCGGCGCAATGCGCGTTGACCATGTACTCCACCGAGTCGGCGATGATCTCGCGGCTGGGCAACGAATAGAGCATGCCGTCATGGCCCATCGCGATGCCGTCGTCGACGGCGATCGTGTTGAACTCCTTTGCGACGCCACCGGACGCTTCGATCTCGCGCGCGACGAGCTGGCCGAGATCCTTCAGATGGACGTGACCCGGCACGAACTGCGTGAACGAGTTGACCACCGCGATGATCGGCTTGCCGAAATCGCCATCCTTCATGCCCGTCGCGCGCCACAGGCCGCGCGCACCGGCCATGTTGCGGCCATGGGTGGTGGTTCTGGAACGATAGGGGGGCATCAGCGTCTCCTCATCGCGCGGCCCGGCAACGAAACATCATCGTTGTGGCTGCGCACGGTCACAATCTTGCGTCGGCGCCGTTCATAAAGGCGAACGCGCGCGAGTGCCACCCCGAAGAACGGGCGGCGGCGACTGGAATCTGGGCAAAAAAGAAGGCCCGTCGGGGGAGGAGATCCGACGGGCCTGATTTCGTGCGGTGCGGGAGGAGGTGCACCGCAGTCATTGTCTCGGGCCAGGGAGGAGGTTGGCCGTTGACAATCCGAAGATAGGCAGCACCCCCGGATTGTGCAATGCAACAAATTGCATGGCAGCCATGCATTTGCGCCTGCGTCGTTTTGGCATGGCTTCCAACTCATTGGAAACACTCGCTACCGCAGGGCATCGACCAGGAACTGGGACATCTGCGGAACAGCCGCAATGATCGCCAGGCCGATCGCGCAGGTGATGAGGAACGGCAGTGCACCATAAGCGATCCGCTCCAGCGGCAGCTTGGTGATGTTGGCCGCGACATAAAGATTGATACCCACCGGCGGCGTGAAGAGGCCGATGGCAAGGTTGACCATCACGAGCACGCCGAACCAGACCGGATCCCAGCCGAGTTCGCGCGCCACGGGCAGGAAGATCGGCAATGCGATGAACATGATGGTGATCGCGTCCATGAACATGCCGGCGATCAGGAGGATCAGCATGATGACGGCGAGGATGACCCACGGATTGTCGGAAAGGCCGAGCAGGGCTTCCGAATACTGTCCGACGAGGTCGTCCACGGTCACCACCCAGCCGAAAAGGCTGGCATAGGCGACGACGAGCATGACGACGGCCGACGACGCGCTCGCCGCTACCGTCGCCTCGTAGAGCTTGGAGACGGTCAGCGTCCGGTAGGCGAAGCCGCCGACGAGGATTGCGTAGACGGTGGCGACGATCGCCGCTTCCGTCGGCGTGAAGGCGCCCGAATAGATGCCGCCGAGAATGACGACCGGCGTCACGAGACCCCAGAACGAATCGCGGAAGGAACGCCACAGCCGCTGGCCATAGCCGAGGCCGGCATCAGGCATGGGCATCAGCGCCTCGACGCTCGGGCTGCCGCCCGCCGGCGCCTGCCTTTTCGCGAAGGGCAGCGTGGCAAGCATCAGGAGGCCGAGGAACAGGCCGGGAATGATCGCTGCGATGAAGAGCTGCGAGATCGAGGTCTCGGCGATGACGCCATAGATGACGAGACCGATCGAGGGTGGGATGACGATCGAGAGCGCCGCGCCCGTGCACACGAGGCCGGCGGCAAAGGAGCGCGAGTAGCCGTCCTCGTTCATGCCCTTGATGATCAGGGGGCCGATGGCCGCAACGGAGGCGGGCCCGGAGCCCGAAACCGCACCCCAGAACAGGCACACGACGGTGCCGACGACGCCCATGCCGCCCGGCAGGCCGCCGATCAGCACGCGAAAGAAGCGGATCATGCGCTCGGCGATGCCGAGCGAGCCCATCAGCGTTCCGGCGAGGATGAAGAAGGGGATGGCGAGCAGCGAGAATTTGGCGATGCCGGTCGCGATGAGGTCGCCGACGAGGTCCAGGCCAAAGCCCAGCTCCCACATCGCATAGATCGAGGACAGGCCGAGCGCGAAGGCGACCGGCACCTTGAGGAACAGGAGCAGGAAGAAGACGAGCACCATCTGGGTGCCCGCCCCCATGTCGATGCCGATCATCTCAGCCATTTGCCGCCTCCGGTTCCCCGTGGCCGTACCAGGCGTCGCGCGCATATTGCAGGTAGCGGATCAGGATCAGCGCAAAGCCGAAGGGCAGGCCGACGCTGTAGTACCAGGCCGGGATCTGGAGCGCATAGGAGCGGATGCCGCTCGACATCTGGTTGGTCACGAGTTGCCAGCAGAACCAAGCGGACAGCGCCAGCAAAAGCGCGGCCAACAGCGTCGCCAGAGCGAGGATGGCCTTGCGGACGGGCGCGGGCAACAGGTCGTAGATGAGCGTGACGGCCAGATGGTCGCCGGTGCGCGCCGCGATCGCCGCGCCGAAGATCGTCAGAAGCAGGAAGCCGTTGGTCAGGAGTTCCTCGGACGCGGCCAGCGAATAGCTGGTCAAGTAGCGCACGACCACGTTGACGAAGCCGAGCGCGGTCATCGCTGCGAAAATTGCCACGCAGACGATCTTCTCGAAATCACGCAGGATGAATTTCATGCGCTCGCTCTCGGTTTGCAGGTCTGAAATGGCCGCAAGTTTCCAAGGTGCCCTGTGCCCGGCAGGGTGGAGGGAGCGCCACCAGGCGCCTCCCTCCGGGCGATGCCGGCATCAGTTCGCGGAGATCGCGTCCTGGAAGGTCTGCACCAGTTCCGGACCGACCTTATCGGCCCAGGTGTCGAAGGCGGGCTTGGTCGCTTCGCGGAAAGCCTGCAGTTCGTCGGCCGACGGCTCGTAGATCTCCATGCCCTCGGCGCGCAGCGTCTCGAGGCCCTTCTCGGTGTCCTCGCGGGTGATCTGCTTCTGGTAGGCCATCGCTTCCGTGGCCGCCGCCTGCATCTTCTCCTGCATCTCGGCATCCCAGGAATCCCAAAGCTGCTTGGAGACGCCAAGGAAGACCGGATCGTAGGAGTATTTCCAGGTTGTCAGGTACTTCTGCACTTCGTAGACGCGCTGCGGGATGATCACCGCGCCGATGGGGTTTTCCTGGCCGTCGACCACGCCCTGCTGCAGCGCCGTGAAGGTTTCGGTCCACTGCATCTGCTGCGGGTTTGCGCCGAGTGCGTTCATCACGTCGATATACATCGGGCCGGCGACGCGCATCTTCAGGCCCGCCAGATCGTCCGGCTTGGTGATCGGCCTCTTGCTGTTGGTCACTTCGCGAAAGCCGTTCTCGCCCCATGCCAGCACGACGATGTTGTGCTTGAGCATGATCTCTTCCATCGCATCGCCCGGTGCGCCGTCGACGGTGGCGTCCACTTCCTCATAGGAGGAATAGAGATAGGGAAGTGAGAAGACTGCCATCTGCGGCTCGAGCGGCGTCACGTTGATCGCCGAGGTCATGACGAAGTCGATGGCGCCGCGGCCGACCATCTCTGCCTGGCGCATCTGGTCGCCGCCCGAAAGCTGCGCGTTCGGAAAGGTGCGTATGTCCGTCTCGCCGCCGGTTGCCGCCTGAACCAGCTCGTTGAACTTCTCCGCGCCGCGATGCCAGGTCGTCGTATCGCCGGTGTTGTGCGACAGGCGCAGCGTCTCGGCCGATGCGGCCGACATCATCGCGAGGCCCGCCAGGACCGAGGTGAGCGCGGTCGCGCCCGTCTTCAGGAAGTTCATCTTCAATCCTCCGTTGAATCGACCCCAAATGTCGGCCTGCTCTCTCCCGCCGGCATAAGGGTCCACAATATGGATCACGACATTTTGTCGCAAACGATGTGACGATACGGATGCAGCGGCAGATTGCAAGGCAATTTCGCAAACTCATGCGGCTGGCTTTACAGACAACGGAGACCTGACTAGGCTGCCTATCCATGATGTGGACCGCAAATATGCGCGGGACAGGAGGAGCATCGGTTGGATTTCAGCGGAGCCCAGAGCGTTGACCGTGCGCTCGGCCTTCTGGCACTCGTGGGCCGGCATGCGGGGCGCGGGGTCGGCCTCTCGACGCTGGTCGAGGAGTCGGGCCTCAACAAGCCGACCGCCCGCCGTCTGCTGCTCGCGCTGATGCGCGCCGGCTTCGTCGAGCAGGATGAGGCAACGCGGCGCTACTATCTCGGCGCGGAATCCTATGTACTCGGCTCACTCGCCGCGCCCCGCTACGGGCTCCTTCAGTTCGCCATGGACAGCGTCGTCCGCCTGTCGCGCCAGACGCAGGATTCCGCCTTCGTCTCGGTGCGCCGCGATCTCGTCTCCGTATGCCTGCACCGCGAGGAAGGCACCTACCCGGTGCGCACCCATGCGCTGCAGACCGGCTTCGAGCATCCGCTCGGCTGCGGCGCGGGCTCGCTCGCGATCCTCGCCGCATTGCCCGACGCGGAAATCGAAACTGTGCTGGAAGCGAATGCGCCGGTGCTGGCTGCGAGCTATCCGCTCTATCCGCCCGAACGCATCCGCGCCGACGTCGCCGCGACGCGCGCGCGAGGCTACGCCCTCAATCCGGGCCTGATCGTCGCCAATTCGTGGGGCGTCGGCGTCGCGATCCGTGACCGGTTCGGCCGCGCGATCGGGGCGCTTTCCATCGCCGCGATCGACACGCGCCTCCATCCGCCTCGCCAGGCCGAGATCGGCGCGCTGCTGGCGGCCGAGGCGACGCGCGTGGAACAGAAGCTCGCGCAGCGCCAGTCGGTCTACTTCACGCCCGTTCCCGAGACGCCCCGCAAATCCGCATGAGCCTTCAGGATATCCCCATGAGACCCGTATCCACCCGCGCTATGAACCTTGCGAACTTCCTTGCCCAGTCCGCCCGGCGGCATCCCGACGAGATCGGCTTCGTGTGGCGCGATGAGACGTGGAGCTGGGCCCGGATGCAGGCCCGCGTCGAGTCCTTTGCCCATGCGCTCGCGAGCGAGTTCGGCATTCGAAAGGGCGACCGTGTGCTGGTCCAGTCGGCCAACAACAACCAGATGTTCGAGTCGATGTTCGCCTGCTTCCGCATCGGCGCGGTCTGGGTTCCGACCAACTACCGCCAGTCGCCCGACGAGGTCGCCTATCTGGCAAAGGCGAGCGGCGCCGTGGGAATGATCTGTGCCGCGTCCTTCGCCGGGCATGCGAAGGCGGTGCGCGAGCAGGTAGCAGACATGCGGTTCTTCATCGCCATTGGCGATGCCAAATTCGGCGAAGACTATGACGCCATCGTCGACCGCCATGCGGGCCAAACAGTTCCGATGGCCGTTGTCGACCGCGACGATCCGTGCTGGTTCTTCTTCACCTCCGGCACGACCGGCCGTCCCAAGGCGGCGGTCCTGACCCATGGACAGATGGGGTTCGTGGTCACCAATCATCTGTGCGACCTGATGCCGGGAACGACCGACCAGGACGCCTCGATCGTCGTCGCGCCGCTCTCGCATGGCGCGGGCGTCCACCAGCTCGCGCAGGTTGCGCATGGCGTAAAGACGGTCCTGCTGCCGACCGACAAGCTCGACGTGCCCACCGTCTGGCAGCTCGTCGAAAAATGGAAGGTGTCGAACGCCTTCACCGTGCCGACCATCCTGAAGCTTCTCGTCGAGGACCCGTCGGTCGACCGTTTCGACCATTCCTCGCTGCGCTACGTCATCTATGCCGGAGCCCCGATGTACCGGACCGACCAGATCAGGGCGCTGGAAAAGCTCGGGCCGGTCATCGTCCAGTATTTCGGCCTCGGCGAAGTCACCGGCAATATCACGGTCCTGCCGCCCGCTCACCATTCGGCCAATGACGCGGTCGCACGGATCGGCTCCTGTGGCTTCGAGCGCACCGGCATTCAGGTCGAGATCCAGAACGAAGAGGGGCAGGCGGTCGGCGCCGGAGAGACCGGCGAGATCTGCGTCGTCGGCCCAGCCGTCTTCGCCGGCTACTGGGACAATCCGGAAGCCAACGCCAAGTCGTTCCGCAATGGCTGGTTCCGCACCGGCGATCTCGGCCACATGGATGAGCAGGGCTTCGTCTACCTCACCGGTCGCGCCTCGGACATGTACATTTCCGGCGGTTCCAACATCTATCCGCGCGAGATCGAGGAGAAAATCCTGACTCATCCGGAGATTTCCGAAACCGCCGTCCTCGGCGTTCCCGATCCGATGTGGGGCGAAATCGGCGTTGCGGTCTGTGTCGCCCGCGCCGGCGCGGATCCGAGGACCATCGACATGCGGTCCTTCCTGGAGCCGAAGATCGCGCGATACAAGATGCCGAAGCTCTTCGTCTTCTGGGACGAAATGCCGAAATCGGCCTATGGCAAGATCGCCAAGAAGATGATCCGCGAGGAGCTGGAGAAGCGCGGCGACCTTGCCCCCCTGACGGCGAAGGCAAGCTGATGGCGGGCGCGGTCTTCATCACCGGCGGCGCGTCGGGCATCGGCTTCGACACCGCCGCGATCCTCATCGAGCGCAGCATTCCCGTCTTTCTGTTCGACCTCAGCCAGGACGCCATCGATGCGGCCTGCGCCAAGCTCGGCCCGAGCGCTTCGGGGCTGGCTGGAAGCGTTGTCGAAGAAGCGGATGTCGAAAAGGCCTTTGCCATGGCCGGGCCGCTCGTCGGCGTCGTCAACTGCGCCGGCATCGGCATGGACAGGCCCGCCATCGAAACGGAAGTCGCCGATTTCCGGCGCATCGTCGACGTCAACCTGACCGGCTCCTTCATCGTTGCGCGCGGCGCCGCGCGGCAATGGATCGCGGCCGGCTTTCCGGGTTCGATCGTCAATATCAGCTCGGTTTCGGGCCTCACGGGCAACAAGGGCCGCGTTGCCTACGGCTCGTCCAAGGGTGCGGTCAATCTGATGACCATGATCATGGCGACCGAACTCGGCCGGGATGGCATCCGCGTCAACGCCGTCGCGCCGGGTCCGGTGGACACGCCGCTCGCCCGGTCCATTCACACCGACGACGTGCGCCGCCAGTGGAGCGAGCGCGTGCCGCAGGGGCGCTACGGCCAACCGCGCGAGATCGCGCAGGCGGTGGCCTTCCTGCTGTCGGACGAGGCGAGCTACATCAACGGCCAGGTGCTGGCCGTCGATGGCGGCTTCGTCAATGCCGGGCTGGCGGTCTGAATGCGCACGATACGCCAGCCCGGACCCGTGGCAGCGGCGCGCGCTCTTGCCGTGCCGTGCAGCGTCGAGCCGGTCGAGTTGCATCTGAAGGCCGGGCTGACGATCAACGACGCGATCGCGCAAGCGCATGGAATGGAAGGCTTTTCCGGCTATCTCGACCTGTCCGGCGTGCCGCTTGCACCGCTCGACTACGTCATCCCCGGTGAGGCGCCGGATGCCGATCATGTCGCTTGGTATTCGCAAACACATTCGCTTGATAAGGCGACCATTGAACGGGCCGGCGCCATCGTGGGAACGCGCGACGGCGCGCCGTTCCTGCACTGTCACGGAGAGTGGGCGGGGCGGATGGGCCACCTCCTTCCGCTCGACAGCATCGTTGCCTCGGACTGCGTCGTCACCGGGCTGAAAATGGAGGGCGCACGGTTCGCGGTGGAGGAGAACTCCGAGACCAATTTCCGATTATTCGCTCCGAAACGGACTGAAACTACCGCGAAACCGGATGGTTTTGCGCTCGTTCTGCGCCCGAATGAGCCCGTTCTAGATGCCATCGAGGCGGTTTGCGCCCGAAATTCGGTCGAACGAGCCCGGATTTTCGGGGTCGGAAGCACGATCGGCGCGCGGTTTGCGGACGGGTCCGAAGTCGCCTCCTTCGCTACCGAGGTCCTCGTCACCGATGGTCGGTATGAGAACGGACGCTGCGATCTCGACATCGCCATCGTCGGGCTCGACGGCGCGGTGCGCCATGGCCGGCTTGCGCGCGATGTCGCCGTTCTGATCACGTTCGAACTCGTCGTCCACGCGGTCTGAAAACTTCCTCAGGAACATTGTCCCGCGCTTCGCTGTTTAGTCCCTCGAAGCAGGCATGGCGCGTGTCAATCGGGCGCGACGGTACCGGGGAACAAGGCGATTTTCCCAATTTCCCGCCTTGGCCAACGAAACGGCAGACGAGCCTCTATCCCGTCCGCGCCATGCCTGTGCCACCCATCGCCGCGCCTCTTGCGCGGACTCACGAAAGGCAGCGGATGCACCCGTTAAGACTGACCGTCAACGGCAAGCCCCACGATCTGGAAATTGATCCTCGGGTGAGCCTTCTCGACCTCCTGCGCGAAAACCTGTCCATGACCGGCTCGAAGAAGGGCTGCGACCATGGCCAGTGCGGAGCCTGCACGGTCATCGTCAATGGCCGCCGGATCAATTCGTGTTTGTCCCTCGCGGTCACGCATGAGGGCGACGATGTCACGACGATCGAAGGAACGGCCGATGGAGAGGCGCTGTCGCCGCTTCAGGCGGCGTTCGTCAAGCATGACGCGTTCCAGTGCGGCTATTGCACGCCGGGGCAGATCTGCTCCGCGACCGCGCTTCTCGACGAATTGAAGCGCGGCGAGCCGTCGGTCGTGACGAAGGAGAAGGTCGAGCTGGTCGACGAGGAAATCCGCGAGCGCATGTCCGGCAATCTGTGCCGTTGCGGCGCGTACAACAACATCGTCGATGCCATTCTCGAAGTCGCGGAGGCGCGGACATGAGGCCGTTCAGCTATTCCCGCGTTGCCGACGACAAGGCGGCCGTCGCTGCCGCCGGTGCGCAGAACGCGAAGTTCCTGGGCGGCGGGACCAATCTCGTCGACCTGATGAAACACGAGATCGAACGGCCGGAGACTTTGGTCGACGTCTCGCGCCTGCCGCATGAGGAAATCGAGCAGACCGAGAGCGGTCTGCGCATCGGTGCGGCGGTGACCAACAGCGCGCTCGCAGCCGATGCGGTGGTGCGCGAGAAATACCCCCTGCTCTCGACGGCGCTTTTGTCGGGCGCGACGCAGCAGTTGCGCAACCGCGCGACGACGGGCGGGAATTTCCTCCAGCGCACGCGCTGCCAGTATTTCTACGATACCCAGCGCGCCTGCAACAAACGCGAGCCCGGCTCCGGCTGCGACGCGATCGGCGGATTGAACCGCTTCCACGCCATTTTGGGAGCAAGCGAGAACTGCATCGCCGTCCATCCATCCGACATGGCGGTCGCGATGGTCGCACTCGGCGCGGATGCCGAGACCGTGCTGCCGCAAGGAGGCGTGCGGACCATCCCGGCGGATGCGCTGCACCGACTCCCCGGCGACACCCCGCATATCGACCACCAACTCGCGCAGGGCGAGCTCATCACCCATGTCGTGCTGCACAAGGCGCCGCAGTATCAGATGTACCGAAAGGTGCGGGACCGTTCTTCCTATGCCTTCGCCGTCGTCTCGATTGGCATCGCGTTCGATCTGCTCGAAGGCCATTTCATGAAGATTCGCATCGCGTTTGGCGGCGTCGCCCACAAGCCGTGGCGGGCCGCTCGCGCCGAAGAAGTCCTCGAAGGCAAGGCGCCCTCGCGCGCCCTTTTCGAGGAAGCCGCCGACGCCGAACTCGCGGAGGCAAAGGGACAGGGCGACAACGACTTCAAGATTCCGCTGATGCGCCGGCTGATCGTCGCAAGCCTCACTGAAATGACATCCGCGCAGGAGAAGGCGGCATGAGCGAACACGAATTCAAGGGCATCATCGGCCAGCCGCTGGACCGGGTCGACGGACCGCTGAAAGTGTCCGGGCAGGCGACCTACGCCGCCGACTGGCGCGGAACGACGCCCCATCTCATCGGCTATATCGTTGAATCGCCCGTCGCGAAGGGGCGGATCACCTCGATCGACACAAAGGCGGCCGAATCCTGCGAGGGCGTAAGAGCCGTGGTCACGCATGAGAATGCGCCGAGCCAAATTCCATTTGGCGAGCGCGACAAGGGCGGGCGCTTTGCCCAGTCGCACGCGGTCATGCGCTCGAACGAGGTGCGCCATCTCGGCTATCCCGTGGCGCTGGTCGTTGCCGACACCCTGGAGCAGGCACGGCACGCAGCATTGCTGGTCAAGGTCGAGATCGATGCGCAGGACGGGATATTCAACCCCGAGACGCATGAAGACCAGGCCAAAGCGCCGGACGGCCTCGACGGCTCCGACGAGGTCGACACCGAGGACGGTGACTTCGAGGCCGAGTACGCGAGTGCCGGGCACAGGGTCGAGGGCGAGTTTCACACACCCAGCCAGCACGCGGCGGCGATGGAGCCCCACGCGACGGTGGCGGAGTGGGACGGCGACAAGCTGACCGTCCACATGTCGATCCAGATTCTCAGCGACGGGCGCAAGGCCTTCGCCAACACGTTCGACATCAAGCCGGAGGACGTGCACATCGTGGCGCCTTTCATTGGCGGTGGCTTCGGCTCGAAGCTCGGCGTGCACAACGAAGCAATCCTCGCCGCTCATGGCGCCAAGCTGACAGGCCAGCCCGTGCGAATCGCGCAGCACCGGCGCAACGTCTTCTCGAACGGCCCGCACAGGCCTCGTCATCGCCAGCGGCTGAAGCTCGGTGCGGACGAGAATGGCAAGATCCTCGCGATCCATCACGACGCCCTGTCGATCATGGCACGGGATTATCCCTTCGCCGAAGCAGCGGCTTCTCCGACGCGCGCCAGCTACGCAACGAAGGCGATGCGCACGCAACACCGCGTCGTGGAGGGCGACATTCCCAAGGCGGATTCGATGCGCGCGCCGGGCGAAGCGGTCGGTACACTCACCTTCGAGAGCATGATCGACGAGCTTGCGCATTCGTGCGGCGTCGATCCGGTCGAGTTCCGGGTACGCAACGAGCCGGAAATGGATCCGCATTCCGGCAAGCCCTTCTCGACGCGCAAGATGCGCCGCTGCCTGCAGGAAGGCGCGGAAAAGTTCGGCTGGCAGGGGCCGGTCTCGCGCCGTGAGGGCAACTGGCTGATCGGCCACGGCATGGCGGCTGCCATTCGCCCCAATCTGATGCAGCCCGCCGAGGCCGAGATCGAGCTTTCAACCGACGGTCATCTGACCGTGCGGCTCGACATGACCGATATCGGCACCGGCACCTACACCATCCTGACGCAGATCGCAGCCGAGACCATGGGCGTTGCGCCGGAGCATGTGACAGTGAAGCTTGGCGATACCGACTTTCCCGAGACCTGCGGCTCCGGGGGTTCATTCGGGGCAGGGTCGACGGGGACGGCCGTCGCAGATGCGGCAAAGTCGCTGAAGGACGACTTGCTGCAGCGCGCGGCCAAGGCCGATGGCGAGTGGAAGGGCGCGAACTCGAAGGACCTGCGCATCGAAGGAGCGAACATTGTCCTGGGGTCCCGCTCGCTGCCGATCTCAGAGCTGGGCGAGCGTTCCGGTGGCCTATCGGCAAAGGGCGCGGCGAAGCCTGGTAAGGAACACGACACGATGGCGCAGTACTCCTACGGCGCGCAGTTCGCCGAAGTTGCCGTCGATGCAGTGACTGGCGAAATCCGTCTGCGGCGGCTGACAGGCGTCTTCGATGCGGGCCGCATCCTCAACGAGAAGACCGCACGCTCGCAGCTCATGGGCGGAATGATCTTCGGTATCGGGGCGGCGCTGATGGAAGAAAGCCTGATGGACGAACGCTACGGCGCGTTCATGAACCGCGACCTTGCCGAGTACCACATTGCGGTCAACCGCGACGTGCCCCAGCTCGACATACACATGGTCGAGGGCTTCGACGAGAACTCCAACCCCCTCGGCTCGAAGGGGATCGGAGAGCTCGGAATCTGCGGCGCAGGGCCGGCGATCGCCAACGCCGTCTTTGCCGCAACCGGCCACCGCGTGCGCAAGTTTCCAATTCACATGGAACACCTGCTCGAGAGCCTGCCGCCGCTGGACGGGTGATGGCTCAGCCAGCCGAGACTGTTGCAAAGGCGCTCCATTCGGGGCGCCTTTCGCGCATGAACTTCTGACATTTGCGTGAAAAACCAGCAATCCGGCTTGATGGACGGATCATTCCGCCTATAGCTGAGTTTGAAGGCGACTAACATATGTTAAAAAGAGAGTGCCCGGCATGCTGGACACCCCGAAGAAGAATCAGCAGCAGGAAGCGATCGGTGAGTTTCGCTTCCTGATGAGCGACGTCGAGAAGGAGGCAGTTCCCGCTTCCCTCACCCTGCTTGCCGAGGAACTCGGCGACGCCGCCGCTTCCCGCACGAGAGGCGCGGTCGAAACAGCCTAGATATCAGGCCGGGTCGCCGAAGCGGCCGCGCGCCAGCCCGGCGGCGAGCGCCTGCTCTTCTCGCTCGTCGGGCAGGGCCTCGTCCGGCTCCTGATAGGAATTGTCATCGTCCTCCTCGAGCGATTCCAACGGCCGGCCTCCGTCAGCCATGTCGAGTGCATCAAGCGGGACTTCGTCGTTGCCATTCGCCGGCGTCAGCCCGTCCGGCAAACCCGTCGAGGCGCCGATCGCCTCGATGGCGGAGTTGAGGAGGCTGCGTGCTTCATCCAGGAGGCTGGCGCGACCGCCGTCGCCAGACGCTGGAAGCGAAAAGGAAATGCGGACTTCCGCCTCATCGTCGTCGCGCAACAGAACTTCAGCCGAACCGCCTTCATTGGCGGCGCGCGAGAGGCGGATATCGTCGATCTTCATGGTCGTTCTCCTTGGGATGCAAGGAAAACGTGCGGCCCGATCCGCGGTTCCGGCTGTTTCACGCCGGCTTCAGACTAGCCGACAAAGGCGCGCTCGACGACGAAATCGGCCGGCTTGTTGTTGGAGCCTTCCTCCAGCCCGTGCGCCTCGACCAGCGCCTTGACGTCTTTCAGCATCGCCATCGATCCGCAGATCATGACCCGATCGGTGGCGCGGTCGAAGGGCGCGCAGCCGACGATGCGGAAAATTTCGCCGTTCTCGATCAGCGTGGTGATGCGGCCCATCTGGGGCGAGGTCTCGCGCGTGGTGGTGGCCACATATTTGACCCGGCCGGCCGTCAGCTCACCGATCAGCGGGTCGCCTTCCAGCGAGGCGACCAGTTGGTCGCCATAGGCGAGGTCCGCCACGTCGCGGCAGGTGTTGGTGACGACGATCTCGTCGAACTTCTCATAGGTCTCGGGATCGCGCAGGAGGCTCGCCCAAGGCGCGAAGCCGGTTCCGGTCGCGACCATCCACAGGCGCTTTGCGGGCGTCAGCGCGTCGAGCACGAGCGTGCCGGTGGACTTCTGCTTCATCAGCACCGTGTCGCCCGGCTGGATTTTCTGCAGATGCTGGGTCAGCGGGCCGTCGGCGACCTTGATCGAATAGAACTCGACCTCCTCGTCCCAGGCGGGGCTGGCGATCGAATAGGCGCGGAAGACCGGGCGTTCGGCATTCGGCAGTCCGATCATGACGAATTCGCCCGAGCGGAAGCGGAACGAGGCCGGCCGCGTGATGCGAAACGAGAACAGGCTGTCGGTATGGTGCGTCACCGAGACGACGCGCTCGGCATAGGTGTTTGCGGGGATGGGGTATTGCGCCGCGTCGTCGCTCGTCACGGCAATGGCTGCAGGCTGCATGATGATCCTTGAAACTGGTTCGGTTTGCGCATGTCGTCACCCGAAGCCGGTTACAGCTCTCCTGCTGCATGAACTCGCGCTTCAGCAGTTCCGCGGGCGGACGCGCTCGGTTGCCGCTGAAATAGCATTCCGGCCAATCAGGGGTCAATCGGCCGGAAGGGATCGCTTTGGCGCGGATTGCGCCATGCGCGAGGCATTTGTTGCGCCGAACGGGCGTGGCTTGGAATCCGGCCCAAGCCGGGCTCAGGCGGCCCGGAACCTGGCCACGATGGCGTCGCCCATCTGCGCGGTCGAGACGGTCTTCATCCCTTCCGATGCGATGTCCTTCGTGCGGATGCCTTCGTCGAGGACGGCCGAGATGGCGGCCTCGAGCCGGTCGGCCTCGGCGATCATCTCGAAGGAATAGCGCAGGCACATCGCGAAGGACGCGATCATGGCGATCGGATTGGCGATGCCCTGGCCCGCGATGTCGGGCGCCGAGCCGTGGACGGGCTCGTAGAGCGCCTTGCGCTTGCCGGTCTTGGCATCGGGCGCGCCGAGCGAGGCGGAGGGCAGCATGCCGAGCGAGCCGGTCAGCATGGCGGCGACGTCCGACAGCATGTCGCCGAAAAGGTTGTCGGTGACGATGACGTCGAACTGCTTGGGCCAGCGCACGAGCTGCATCCCGCCTGCGTCGGCCAGCATGTGGGTGAGCTTGACGTCGGAATACTTCGCCTTGTGGGTGGCGGTGACGACCTCGTTCCACAACACGCCCGACTTCATGACGTTGCGCTTTTCCATCGAGCAGACTTCGTTGCGGCGCGTGCGCGCCAGCTCGAAGGCGACGCCCGAGATGCGCTCGATCTCGAACGTGTCGTAGACCTGCGTGTCGATGGCGCGCTTCTGGCCGTTGCCGAGATCCGTGATCGTCTTCGGTTCGCCAAAATAGACGCCACCGGTCAATTCGCGGATGATGAGGATGTCGAGGCCTTCGACGACTTCCGGCTTCAGCGAGGAGGACTGCGCCAGCGCGGGGTAGCAGATGGCCGGGCGCAGGTTTGCGAAGAGCTGCATGTCCTTGCGCAGGCGCAGGAGGCCCGCTTCGGGGCGCACCTCATAGGGAACGCCGTCCCACTTCGGCCCGCCGACGGCGCCGAACAGCACGGCGTCCGCCGCCATCGCCTTTGCCATGTCGGCCTCGGAGATGGACTGGCCGTGCGTGTCGTAGGCGCCGCCGCCGACAAGGCCCTCCTCGATCTCGAAGCCGGCATTCATCTCCTCGTTCATGACTGCGATCAGCTTGCGGACCTCGGCCATGGCCTCGGGGCCGATGCCGTCGCCGGGGAGAAGAAGAAGCTTGCGCGATGCCATGAAGGGTCTCCGAACTTTGCGGGTCGCACGGATGACCATGCGACAGGTTTTCGTCGATGACGCTGATATTGCGCCAGAGCTGGCCCGTCCAGCCTTTCCGTCAGCTACGCGCTGGTCCAGGGCCTGTTTACGGTCCTGGGATCAGGCCCGCGGCGCGGCCGGAGCGGGCGTGGGAACCTCGTCCGCCTCGCGGTGGTAGGCAACGACACGCTCGACCTCGTCGGGATCGCCGAGCACGACGCCGACGCGCTGGTGGAGGGACGTCGCCTCGACGTCCATGATCCGGGTGCGGCCGTTGGATGCGGCGCCGCCCGCCTGCTCGATCAGGAAGGACATCGGGTTCGCCTCGTACATCAGGCGCAGCTTGCCCGGCGTCTCGGGCTTGCGGGCGTCCCAGGGATACATGAAGATGCCGCCGCGCTTCAAAATGCGGTGGACGTCGGCCACCATGGAGGCGGTCCAGCGCATGTTGAAGTTCTTGGCCCGCGGGCCCTCCTTGCCGGCAAGGCACTCGTCGACATAGCGCCGGACGGGCGGAGCCCAGTGGCGGTAGTTCGACATGTTGATCGCGAATTCGGCATAGCCCTTCGGAAGCTTGATGTCGGCCTGCGTCATGCGCCAGGAGCCCATGTCGCGGTCGAGGGCGAATTCGTAGACGCCGGTGCCGACAGTCAGGACCAGAAGCGTCTGCGGGCCGTAGATGGCGTAGCCGGCTGCGACCTGCGTCGCGCCCTTCTGCAGGAAGTCGTTCTCGTCGATCTCGCGCCCTTCCGCTCCGGCAGGGGCCTTGAGAACGGAAAAGATGGTCCCGACCGAGATGTCGACGTCGATGTTGGACGAGCCGTCGATCGGATCGAAGAGCAGGAGATACTCGCCGCGCGGAAAGCGGTTCGGAATCGCATAGATCGATTCCATCTCCTCCGAGGCCATGGCGGCCAGATGTCCGCCCCACTCGTTCGCCTCCAGCAGGATTTCGTTGGCGATGACGTCGAGCTTCTTCTGGACCTCGCCCTGCACGTTCTCGCTGCCGAGATCGCCAAGCATGCCGCCGAGCGCGCCCTTGTTTACCGAATGGCTGATCGCCTTGCAGGCGCGTGCGACGATTTCGATCAAAAGACGAAGCTGCGCGGGGAGCGCCTGCTGCTGGCGCTGCTGTTCCACGAGAAAGCGGGTCAGTGTCTGGTTCGTCACGCGTGCGATCCTCGAATTAGAGAGCTTTCGCGATGGTTTAGCCGTTTTTCGTGACGGAACAAGGAAATCCGCCTCGGCGACGACTTTTCGCGGTTCAGGCGGGACGGACGATGACCCGCAGGATGCGGCGCACGAATGGCGCGACGACGAGGACGGCGGGGAAGGCGACGGCCCAGGAGGACATCCAGGCCCGGAACCAGAGGCCCGCAAGTCCCGGCGCATCGGCGCCAACGGCGAGAACCGTCGAAATGCCGGTGATGATGAAGGTCATGAAGAAGGTGAGGAACAGGCCGAACGCGATCTGTTCCAGCCGCTTGGGAACGAAAGGGGTCATGCGCGCGATCAGGCCCAGGGACGACTCTCGGCGTAGCTCTTCTCGAAGCCTTCGATCGAAGGCGCCTTTTCCATGGTCAGGCCGATGTCGTCGAGGCCGTTCAGGAGGCAGTGGCGCTTGAAAGCGTCGAGGTCGAACTTGATCATGCCGCCGTCGGGACCGCGAATCTCGCACGCTTCGAGGTCGATCGTCAGCGTGGCGTTGGCGCCGCGCGAGGCGTCGTCCATCAGCTTGTCGAGGTCTTCCGGGCTGACCGTGATCGGCAGGATGCCGTTCTTGAAGCAGTTGTTGTAGAAGATGTCGGCGAATGAGGTGGAGATCACGCAGCGAATGCCAAAGTCCAGCAGCGCCCACGGGGCATGCTCACGAGACGAGCCGCAACCGAAATTGTCACCCGCAACGAGAATTTGCGCGTTGCGATAGGCCGGCTTGTTGAGGACGAAATCCGGGTTCTCCGAGCCGTCCTCGTTGAAGCGCATTTCGGCGAAAAGGCCCTTGGACAGGCCGGTGCGCTTGATCGTCTTCAGATAGTCCTTCGGAATGATCATGTCGGTGTCGACATTGACGATGGGCAGGGGCGCGGCGACGCCCGTCAGTTTGGTGAACTTTTCCATCTTCCGAAGTCCGTATTCGTTGCGATTGTTGCGCTTCCTTACACAATGGAAACAGGCAACGCAAAGATTCTCAGATCACGTTCAACTCGCGGAAGGGACGATTTTCCGCGATCCGTCCATAGCCGAAGGCGGTGCAGTCGACCGTGCGGTATTCACCGTGGACGATCCATTCGGCGAGCGCCTTGCCGACCGCTGGCGCCTGCTGCAGGCCATGGCCGGAAAAGCCGTTGGCGAAAAGGAAATTCTCGACCCCGGGACGCGGGCCGATGACGGCGTTCTGGTCGAGGGTGTTGTAGTCGTAGTGACCCGCCCAGGCGCGGCCGGGCTTCAACGCCTCGAAGGCTGGGATTCGGGCGGCGAGAACCGGCCAGATCACGTCCTCGAAAAGCGGCCAGTCGGGCTCGAAATCGGCGGGATCGGCCGCGCCGTCCGTCGCGGCGTCTTCGGCCCCGCCAGTGATGTAGACCGAGCCTTCCGGCCGGACATAGACGCCGGAGGGGTCGACCAGAAGCGGCATGTCATCGAAGCGATCCGCAGCCTCGAAGACGAAGACCGAGCGCTTGCGCGGCTCGACCGGGAGCGCGAGGCCGGCAAGCGCCGCGACATGCCCGGCATTCGGGCCGGCGGCATTGATGACCAGGCCCGCCTGAAGGGTCGTGCCATCGGCTAGCGTGACGCCATCGATCCGCTCCCCGGCTCGGTCTATGGCAGTGACTTCGCCGCGGACGAGGTCGATGTCGCGGGATTTCAGTGCGGTGCGTAGCAGGGAGAGCAGCGCGTGGGCGTCGAACCAGCCCTCGCCGCTGCGGCCATAAGCGCCGGCCGTGATGCCGTCCGCCGAAAGCCATGCGAAGCGGGCCTTGAGATCGGAAGCTGAAAGGAGCGCGATGTCGGCGCCCTCCGCCATCTGCACCTGATGATTGGCGGCAAGGATGTCGCCGCCTTCCGCGCTGGCGAGAATGAGATAGCCCTTCTCGCGAAATCCGATATCGGCCGACGCGCCGAACCGGGCCTGAAGCTCGCGGAAGAACTGAAGGGTGAAACGCGACAGTCGGATGTTTTCAGGGATCGAGAATTGCTGGCGGATCGAAGCGCAGGAGAGTGTCGTCGCGGCCCTGGCAAAACTCGGGTCGCGCTCGATCACCGCGATCGTCCCGCGATATCCTTCCTCGCGCAGGAACCAGGCGATGGAGGCGCCGACGATCGCGCCTCCGATGATGACGATGTCGCGGTGCATGAATGGATTCCCGTTTGGGGGAAAGGAATCAGGTTCGGGCGGTGTGGGCAAGCCCTTGCAGCCGCCGCCCTGCCGGGCCACAAAGCGACATGACCATGCGACCCCTCCGCCCGCGCCGCTCGGTGCTTTACGTGCCTGCCACCAATGCCAAGGCGCTCGCCAAGATCGCGACGCTTTCCTGCGATGCGGTGGTGATCGACCTCGAGGACGCGGTCGCACCTTCGCAGAAGGTCGAGGCGCGGGAGGCGGCCTGCCGGTTCATCGCCGCGCGCGGTGCCGGGATGAAGGAGACGGTGCTGCGCATCAATGCGCTTTCGACCGAGTGGGGCCGGGACGATCTGCGCGCCGCGCGTGAGGCTTCGCCCGACGCGGTGCTGCTGCCCAAGGTGGACGGGCCGCGCGACGTGCTCGATGCCGACCGGCTGCTCGACCGGGGCGATACGGAATGCTGGCTGTGGGCGATGATCGAAACGCCGCGCGCCATGCTCAACCTCGGCGCCATCGCCGAACTCGGGCGGGACAATGCGGCGCGGCTCGCCTGCCTCGTCGCCGGCACCAACGACCTCGTCAAGGATACCGGCGTCCTGGCAACGCCGGACCGGCGCTACCTCGTGCCGTGGCTGATGCAGATGGTGCTCGCCGCGCGTGCCGGCGGGCTCGACGTTCTGGACGGCGTTTCAAACGATTTCCGCAATCTGGATGCCTTCGCCGCGGAATGCCGCGAGGGCGCGAATATGGGCTTCGACGGCAAGACGCTGATCCACCCCGCCCAGATCGACCCGGCGAATGCGGCGTTCTCGCCGGGCGAGGACGCGGTTTTCGAAGCCGAAGCCATCCGCGCGGCCTTCGCCTTGCCGGAAAACCGCGACGCGGGCGTCATTTCGCTCGGCGGGAAGATGGTCGAGCGGCTTCATCTTGAACAGGCCGAGCGACTGCTCGCCAAGGCTGAAGCGAAATGAGCCCGGTTCGGCGCATTTCGCTCCAAAAATAGGAAAGTACGATGCGGCTTTATCGATTGTTGACCGGGCCCGACGATTCGAGCTTCTGCCACAAGGTGTCCAACGCGCTCGCCAAGGGCTGGCACCTCTACGGTTCGCCGACCTATGCCTATGATGCGCAAGCCAAGGCGATGCGCTGCGGTCAGGCGGTGGTCAAGGACGTGCCGGGCGTCGAATACGACCCTTCCATGAAGCTTGGCGAGCAGTAGCTCAAAACGGAAGTGGCGTGCCGTGGCGGTCGAAAAAGCCGCCGCTGTCGCCCGGCGTGATCCTGTCGAGACCTTCGATCAACTCGGCGGCGGCGCGCGCAGGCGTCAGCACTTCAAGGCCGGATTTCTGGAACGGCTGCGACAGCCGGGTCGCGACCGTGCCTGGATGAATGGCGACGCAGATCGCCTGCGGATGCGTGCGCCGAAGCTCGATGGACGCGGTGCGGACGAGCTGGTTGAGAGCGGCTTTCGACGCACGGTAGCTGTACCAGCCGCCAAGACGATTGTCCGCGGCGCTTCCGACCTTCGCCGAAAGCGTGGCGAAGGCGGATCGCCGGTCACGGGGGAAAAGCGGCAGGAAATGCTTCATCAAGAGCGCGGGTCCGATGGCGTTGATCGCGAAGGACCGCGTCATGACGGCCGGGTCGAGGGCGCGCAGCGCCTTCTCAGGCTGCATCCGGACATCGGACAGGATGCCGGTCGCATCGATCACGAGACCGGGCGTTCCCGCCGCCGCGACAGACTTTGCCGCTGTGGCGATGGTCGATTCGTCGAGCAGGTCGAGGGCAGGATCGGAGGAACGCGACAGGCCGATCACATGGCGATAGCGGCCGGATGCCTCCAGGTGGCTGACGATCGCCGCTCCGATGCCGCCGCTTGCCCCGATGACGAGCGCCAAGCTCATCGCCTGCCGCGATCTGCGTGGCGCGCGAGCGACTGCAGGCGGGGCCTGATTTTCAGGAAACCGAGGTAAGCCCACTCCAGCGCCGACAGCACGATGCGGTTGCGGGCAGCGAGCCCCAAGGGTCGCAGGATCGGAATCTGCCGCCACAGCGCGGCCAATGCGGCGGCGCCCGAGAGAATCGGTCCGTTCTCGCGCACGTGAAAGCGGGCGAGCAATTCCTGGCGATCGAGCGGGCAGGAACCCGCATTCATCAGATCGACGAACGCAATGTTTCCGGCCTTGTCGAGCTTACGCAAAGCTGCAATTTCGCGCCGGCACAGCGGGCAGCCGGAATCGTACCAGGCGGTGATCGAGGGAGTTTGCTTGTGCGTCATTTCCCAGTTACGCGCGCAGGGCGCGATCCGATCACCGCAGGTCCAGTTCCGACGTCACTTCGAGCGCGCGGTCCTCTCGCGCGGCGATGCCGGACGGGGGCGTGTGGGCAGCCAGCATGCGGTCGCGTTCGGCGATCAGCTTGGCGATCTCGTCTTCATAAGCGGCGAAGACGGCAGTCAGCCACCGGTTTACCAGATAGGAAGGGCGCGGCATCTGCATGTCGAAGCGGCGGGCGAGCGGGATCGTCCGGTCCGCGTCGAGCCAGTCGTCGCCGACGACCCACTGGTTGACGGTGAAGATGCGCAGGAGTTTTCCGAAGGGGTCGACGCCTATGGCCGCCAGGTGATGGATGGGACCATCGACACCATCCGGGCGCAGGAAGCAGTGGAAATGACCGTGCTCGGACGCGCCCTCTTCCGCGGGGTGGCAGTGATAGAACCACTGCGCTCCCGACACTGGATCGAAGACGTCACCCGGGGGGTAGTGATCCCAGACCGTTACGCCGGATGTTTCGCGGAAGGTCTCCGTCAGGACATTCTGCCCGCCCTTGGCGAGAAGCGCCTCGCAGAAGGCGATTTCTTCCAGCGCTCGGGCCTTGGCGTCGGTCACGATCATTCCACCACGAGGTCGGGCGCTTCCGCGTTCGGGTCCGGCAGCGGTGCCGGCGGAGGCGGCGGGGGCGCGAGCTGCGGGACTTCTGCCGGTGGTGCGGCAGGGGGTGGGGGCGGCGCGCGCAGGGCTTGTGGCGCGGCCGCTGCGCAAGGGGTGGCGGCGGCGCCCGGCGCTTGCGCAGGCGGCGGCGGAGGCGCGGCGAGGGGCGCACCGGCAGCGCATGGGGCTGCCGCGGCACAGGGCGCTGCAGCCGCGCATGGTGCGGCGGCGGCGCAAGGGGCCGCGCCCGATTGCGTCTGGCCCACGACGGGTGCCGCCGCCCGCTGCACCGGATGATTGACATGGTCGACGGCGATTGCCGCCGTGGCGACCGCGAGGGCTGCGCCGAAAAGGGCGGTGTTGCGTGCTGCGGTCATTTTTTTGCGAACCCGTCGAGGCCGAAGAAGGGGCGGGCCCAGATGCCGACCCACGAGCCGGCGAAAGCGGCGGCGAACCAGAGCCAACCATGGAGGCTGCCTGAGGCGATGCCAGAGAACAGTGCGCCGATGTTGCAGCCAAAGGAGAGCCGCGCGCCATAGCCCATCAGGATGCCGCCAATGGCGGCCGCCAGCAGGGACAGGAAGGGCACGGCGGCCTTCGGCGCGAACTTGCCGGCAAGACTGGCGGCAAGGCCGGCACCGAGGATGATGCCGAAATTCATCACCGACACGGTGTCGGCGAGGACGGAAGACGACAGGGCTCGCTGCGGTCCCGGCCAGTTCCAGAACGCCCATGTTTCGACCGGAATGCCAGCGACCTGGGCGGCCTTTGCGCCCCAAAGGCCGAAGCCGAACGTGACGGACCAGGGATGGCCGGCCAGAAGCAGCGTGGCGACGTTCAGCAGCGCGAGCAGCACGCCGGCGCCGACGAGCGGCCAGGGGCCGGACAAGATCCATGTCCAGCCGGGACGGGCAGGCGCGGGCTCGGCTTCCAGGTCGCCATGGACGCGGCGCTCGATCAGCGCGGTGACGAGCGCGACGAGGCCGAGCGCGGCGAGGGTTGCCAGGATTGCCGAGCCGATGCCGATCTCGTTGCCGAGGCTGACGGCTGGCATGGAAGGCAAAGCAAGCCACCAGGGCAGATGCGCGGTGCCGACGACCGCGCCGACGATGAAGAAGGCAAGTGTGACGAGCATGCGCGAGGAGCCGCCGCCGACGGTGAAGAGGGTGCCGGAGCCGCAGCCCCCGCCAAGCTGCATGCCGAGGCCGAAGATCGCGGCGCCGACGAGGACGGAGACGCCGACCGGCGCTGCCGCCGGTGCGAGCGCCTGTCCGCCGAGGCTGCCGGCGGCCAGGAGCGGGATCATCGCCACCGCCGCCACGGCGATCATCAGCATCTGCGCGCGCATTCCGCGGCCGCGCTTTTCGACGACCATGCGCCGCCAGCCGCCCGTAAATCCAAACGAGGCGTGGTAAAGCGTGGCGCCGAGAAGGCCGCCGAGGACGAAGAGCGAGCCCTGACGCAGGTCGACCAGCCAGGCGATCAGCACAAAGCCGGCGACGAGCGCTGTTGCCGCGACGAGCATCGGCGCGCGGTCGGGGATGGCGGGCGGCAAGTAGTTCGGACGGGGAAATGCAGCGTCGGTCATGATGTCCGGTTCGTCTCGGTCAAAAAGCGAATGCCCGGCGGGGCCGGACATTCGCGCTGGCTTGGGAGGTTAGCTTCGTTTTCCGGCGGCGTCGCCGGGAAATGCTCGGCTCAGGTGCCCGACTTGTTCTCGACCGGACGGCTTTCATCGACCGTCCATTCGGCCATCGAGCCGTCATACATGGCGGTCTGCTTGTTGCCGAGCACTTCGGACAGGCCGAACCAGGCGATCGACGCCCAGTGGCCGGTGTTGCAGAACGCGATATTCTCTTCGTTCTTGGCCAGGCCAACGGCGGTGGACAGCGCCTCGACCGTCTCCGGCTTGGCGAAAGTCGCGTATTCGGCACTGTAGAGCTTGGAATGCTCGATGTTCACCGCGCCGGGGATCGTGCCTTCGGTACGCACGACCGGGCTCTTCGACTTGCCTTCGTACTGTTCGGCCGGACGGCCATCGACGAGGGTGACGCCGGCGTCGAGCGCGGCCTGGACTTCCTCGGTCGTGGCGAGGATGTCGTCATTGATCTGGGCGGTGAACTCTGCCGCTTCCGGCGTCGCGGCTTCGGCGACGCGCGGCAGGCCGGCGGCATCATACTGGCGCCAGCCGCCATCGAGAATCGAGACGGCATCGTGGCCGAGATGCTTGAAGGTCCAGTAGACGCGGGTCGCGCCGCCGAATTCGGACGAATCCGTGCCCCAAGGCACGATCACGACGTGGTCGTCATTGTCGATGCCGAGCGATCCGATGAGCGCGGTGATCTGCTCGAGCGGCGGAAGCTGGCCGGGAACGCCGTTCTGCTCGGTGCGCCAGCCGGCGGACGCATAGGGTGCGACGACGGCGTTCTCGATATAGGGGGTCTCGCCGAGGTCGGTGCCTTCGATCTCGTCGCGGATGTCGAGCACGACGACGTTTTCGTCACCGGCGTTCGTCTTCAGCCATTCGGCGGTGACGAGCGGCGTCACCTCGGTGGCTTGTGCGAAAGCAGGCGCAGCGGCGCCGAGTGCAAGGGTCATGGCCAAAGCTGCGATGCGCATTGCCGTCTCTCCTCAGAAGGTGGGAATTCTCCCGGTTAATATAAGTGGGATGCTGGTCCGCAGAGCGGTATTCGGCGTTCAATTTGCGGGCAGGAAGAAGAATTTCAATCCGGTTGTGCGGTCGAAACAGAAAAATCTTTCTCGCCAATCGGAATCAGCGTGGTGGAGCCGAGCTTTCGCGGGCGACGAGCTGGACGGGGAGCACCTCCGACGCGTCCGTCGCGCTCTCGCGCTCGCGGCCCTGCGCAATGAGCGCCAGCAGCTTGCGCGCCGCCGTCTCACCGATCAGCACGCGGGGCTGGGCGACCGTGGTCAAGGAGGGCACGAAATGGGCGGCAATCTCGATATCGTCGAAGCCGACCACCGAGACCTCGTCGGGAACGCGCACGCCCTTGTGGTGCAGTTCGCCGATGAAGCCGCAGGCCATCGCGTCCGAGGCGCAGAAGACAGCCGTCGGGCGGTCGTCCAGCGCCAGCCAGGCACGGGCGGCAGCGGCGCCCGAGGCGAGCGAGAAATCGCCGTCCAGGAACCAGTCATCGCGGATGGGAAGGCCGAGTTCGGCAAGTGCCGCACGCGCGCCTCTTGCCCGCGTGATGGTGAGAATGTTGTCGGACGGGCCCATCAGGTGGCCGATGCGGACGTGGCCGAGATCGGCGAGGTGGCGGATCGCGAGCCTTGCGCCCGCCTCGTTGTCGATCGTCACGGTCGGTCGCGGGTCGGCGTCGAGCCACTCGCAGGCAAAGACGATCGGCGGGTGATAGTTGGGCGTGTCGCCGGCCGACAGGACGTCTTCGGGCAGGTTGGCGTCGAGCACGATCAGCCCGTCGGCGCGGTTGTTGTGGAGATAGTCGAGAATGCGGTGTTCGGCATTCGGCCCCTTGCGCGTGTCGGCGATCAGGACATTGTGGCCCGAGGTCGCCATGGCGAAGGTGATGCCGGACAGAATCTGGGAAAAGAAGGGGTTGGCAAGGTTCGGCACGAGAACGACGATG
The DNA here is from genome assembly GCF_024105655.1 of Aliihoeflea sp. 40Bstr573. Lineage (GTDB taxonomy): Bacteria > Pseudomonadota > Alphaproteobacteria > Rhizobiales > Rhizobiaceae > Aliihoeflea. The sequence goes on along the minus strand of NZ_JAAAMH010000004.1, from coordinate 137,017 downwards.
CCGCCCGCCTGCCGGCGGCGCAGGTTGCGCGCGGCGTGGTTGACCCGGTATCCGGTCTCCTCGATCGCTTTCAGCACGAGGACGCGCGTGTTGGCCGAAACGCGGTCGGGCGCGGATAGCACACGGCTGACGGTTGCAGTCGAAACCCCCGCAGCCAACGCCACGTCACCGATTCTTGGAAATCTTGTCGTCATCTTCGTCCCTGCCTGCCGGGCTCCTAGCGCGTGGCGGAGCGTCGTCACCACGCGATCATTATTTCGAAGCCCGCAAAAATTCGGCTTGTCAGCCATTAGGTTCTGTGTTTGCATCACTTGCAATCGATTACATCGCTGCAATGCAACAGTTTTGCGCTGCAAATGCGAAAATCGGCAGACGGGCGTGGAGGCGTCCGGGAGGAGAGGCATGAAGACGATCAAGGGCCCCGCGCTCTTTCTGGCGCAATTCGCGAGCGACGAGGCGCCATTCAATTCCTGGGATTCCATCACCAAATGGGCGGCCGATATCGGCTATGCCGGCGTACAGGTTCCAAGCTGGGACGGGCGTCTGATCGATCTCGACAAGGCCGCATCCTCCGAGGATTATTGCGACGAATTTGCCGGCACGGCGCGCCAGAATGGCGTCGAGGTGACCGAACTTTCAACCCATCTCCAGGGTCAACTCGTCGCTGTCCATCCGGCCTATGACGAAGGATTCGACGGCTTCACGGTTCCTGCCATGCGGGGGAACCCCAAGGCCCGGCAGGAATGGGCCGTCGACCAGGTCAAGAAGGCGCTGACCGCGTCGAAGCATCTGGGCATCGGCGCGATGGCGTCCTTTTCGGGCGCGCTCGCCTGGCCTTATCTTTATCCTTGGCCGCAGCGGCCCGCCGGGCTGATCGAGACCGCCTTCGACGAACTCGCGCGACGCTGGAAGCCGATCCTCGACCATGCCGACGAATGCGGCGTGGATATCTGCTACGAGATCCATCCGGGCGAGGATCTGTTCGATGGGGTGACGTTCGAGATGTTCCTGGAGCGCGTCGGTAATCATGCCCGCGCGAACATGCTCTACGATCCGTCGCACTACGTTTTGCAATGCCTCGATTATCTCGACAATATCGACATCTATGCCGACCGCATCCGCATGTTCCACGTCAAGGATGCGGAGTTCAATCCGACCGGGCGGCAGGGCGTCTATTCGGGTTACCAGCCCTGGGTTCAGCGGGCGGGCCGCTTCCGCTCGCTCGGCGACGGGCAGGTCGATTTCGGCGCGGTGTTCTCGAAGCTGACGGCCAACGATTTCGACGGCTGGGCGGTCGTCGAATGGGAATGCTGCCTGAAGCATCCCGAGGACGGCGCGCGCGAAGGCGCGGAATTCGTGAAAAGCCACATCATCCGGGTGACGGAAAAGGCGTTCGATGATTTCGCCGACGGCGGCACCGACGAGGCCGCGAACCGCCGCATGCTGGGGCTGGGCTGATGGCGATCACGGGAAGCTCCGAGGCGCGCCAAGGTCCGATCCGTCTCGGCATGGTGGGCGGCGGCAAGGACGCCTTCATCGGCGCGGTCCATCGGATCGCCGCGCGCATCGACGGCGAGTTCCAGCTTGTCGCCGGCGCGCTCTCATCGACGCCGCAGCGGGCGCTGGAATCCGGCCGTGCGCTGGGTCTCGACGACAAGCGCATCTATGGCTCGTTTCGCGACATGGCTTCACGCGAAGCGCGGCGCAAGGACGGCATCGAGGCCGTCGCCATCGTCACGCCCAACCACATGCATTTCCCCATCGCGCGCGAGTTCTTGAAGCGCGGCATCCATGTGATCTGCGACAAGCCGCTGACCTCGACGCTGGCCGATGCGAAGAAGCTCGCCAAACTTGCCGGCGAGAGCGATGCGGTCTTCGTGCTGACGCACAATTATACCGGCTATCCGATGGTGCGGCAGGCACGCGAGATGATCGCCAATGGCGATCTGGGCGCGATCCGCATCGTGCAAGCCGAATATGCGCAGGACTGGCTGACGGAAGCGGCCGAAGCAGCAGGCTCCAAGCAGGCGGCCTGGCGCACCGACCCCGCCCAGTCGGGGGCAGGCGGTTCGATCGGCGACATCGGCACCCATGCCTATAATCTCCTGTCCTTCGTGACGGGACTGAAGACGGAAGAACTCGCAGCCGAGTTGCACCGTTTCGTGCCGGGGCGGCGCGTCGACGACAATGCGCATATCATGCTGCGCTTTGCCGGCGGCGCGCGCGGCATGCTGTGGTCGAGCCAGGTTGCGCCGGGTTGCGAGAATGGGCTGAAGCTTCGCGTCTTCGGCGAGAAGGGCGGCATCGAGTGGTGCCAGGAGGAGCCGAACAAGCTCTGGTACACGCCGTTCGGCGAGCCGAAGCGCCTCATTACCCGCAACGGTGCGGGCGCAGGAGCTGCCGCGGCGCGCGTCAGCCGCATTCCGCCCGGCCATCCGGAAGGCTATCTTGAGGGCTTCGCCAACATCTATGCCGAGGCCGCCCGCGCGATCCGCGCCAGGCAGGTCGGCAAGGCGCTGCCGGCGGAGGTCGTCTATCCGACCGTCGAGGATGGCGTCGAGGGACTGAAATTCATCGACGCCTGTGTTCGTTCGTCGGCAAAGAACGGGGGCTTCGTCAAGCTGTGAGCGCGCCCGGCCTCCATCGTCCGGCCGTCCTTGAAGCGCGTGACGTTTCACGGTCGTTCGGGCCGATCGAGGTGCTGTACGAGGTGGGGCTCGCGCTCCATGCCGGCGAGGTCCATGCACTGATCGGCGAGAACGGCGCCGGCAAGTCGACGATGATGAAGATCCTGTCCGGCTATCTGGCGCCGACCAAGGGCGAACTGCTGCTCGACGGCAAGCCGGTCGCCTTCTCGTCGAGCGAAGACGCGGAAGACCAGGGAATCATCCTCATCCACCAGGAGTTCAACCTCGCCGAGCAATTGAGCGTCGAGGAGAACATCTTTCTCGGTCGGGAACTGAAGCGCGGCTTCTTTCTCGACAAGAAGGCGATGCGGGCAGAGGCGTCAAGGCTTCTGTCGGAGCTGGAGACGCGGGTGACTCCCAACGCCCGCGTCTCCGTCATCTCCGTCTCCGACAAGCAGATGGTGGAGATCGCCAAGGCGCTGTCGCGCAAGGCGCGCGTCCTGATCATGGACGAGCCGACGGCGGTGCTCACCAATCGGGAGGCGGCGGTGCTGTTCCGCCAGATTGACCGCCTGAAGGCGGCAGGAACGGCCATTCTATACACCTCGCACAAGCTGGACGAAGTGGCGAAGATCGCCGACCGGATCACGGTCTTTCGCGACGGGGCGCGCGTCGCGGTCGCGGGTGCGGGCGAGATGAGCGAGGACCAGATGGCGCAGGCCATGGTCGGCCGCGAACTTTCAAACCTTTTCCCGCCGAAGGCGATTTCGCCAAGTGGCGATGTCGTGCTTTCGGTGACGAACTTCTCGGTCGAGAACATCGTCAGCGGTGTCTCGTTCGACCTGAAACGCGGCGAAATACTCGGCTTTGCCGGGCTCGTCGGCGCGGGGCGGACGGAGCTGATGGAGGGGCTGATCGGCGTGCGCGCGGCCAGAGGCGACGTCGCGGTCGGTGGCAAGCCGGTCGTCATCGGTTCGGTCAAGGACGCGCGGGGGGCAGGCATCGCCTACCTCACGGAGGACCGCAAAGGCCGCGGCCTCGTTCTGACGCAGGGCATGCGCGAGAACCTGACGCTGCTCGCGCTCGACCGGTTCGGCCATTACACGATCGACGCAAAAGCCGAGGATGCGGCACTGACAAAGGCGATAGCCGAGTTCGACGTGCGCGCGCCCTCGCGCGATATCCGCGTCGGCAACCTGTCGGGCGGCAACCAGCAGAAGCTTCTCCTGGCGAAGACCATGCTCGCCGAACCGGACATCGTCATCATCGACGAGCCGACGCGCGGCATCGACATCGGCACCAAGCAGCAGATCTACGACTTCATCCAGAAGCTCGCCGCCTCGGGCAAGAGCGTGATCGTCGTCTCCTCGGAGATGGCCGAGATCATCGGTCTCGCCCACCGGGTTGTGGTGATGCGCTCGGGCCGGATCACCGGCGTACTTTCCGGCGAGGACATCAACGAGGACCAGATCGTGCGCCACGCGATTGGTCTTGAAGGCAGGGCCGCAGCATGACCAGCGAAACCGCAGCCGCCACACCCGCCCGTTCGGGCTTGCGCATCGACTTCCACGTCTGGGGGCCGGTGATCGCACTTCTCGCGCTGATCGCGCTGGGCGCTTTCCTAAATCCGAATTTCCTCTCCTACGGCAACGTCACCAACGTCCTGGCGCGGTCCGCCTTCATCGGCATCATCGCGGTCGGCATGACCTTCGTCATCACCTCGGGCGGCCTCGATCTCTCGGTCGGGTCGATGGCGGCGTTCATCGCAGGCGTCATGATCCTGGTCATGAATGCGTTGGTGCCATCTCTGGGCGTCGGCTGGGGCGTGATCCTGATCGGCATGGCGGCGGCGCTCGTCGTGGGGCTGATCGCCGGGCTCGTCAACGGCCTTCTCATCACGCAGGCGCGGATCGAAGCCTTCATCGTCACGCTCGGCACGATGGGCATCTTCCGCTCGCTGATCACATGGCTTGCCGATGGCGGCACGCTGTCGCTCGACTATGGCGTGCGCGAGGTCTACCGGCCGGTCTATTACGACGGCATTCTCGGCGTCGCCTGGCCGATCATCGTCTTTGCCGCCGTGGCGGTCGTCGGCGAGATCATCATGCGCAAGACGCCGTTCGGCCGGCACTGTGCGGCGATCGGCTCCAACGAGCAGGTGGCGCGCTATTCGGCCGTTCATGTCGACCGCGTCCGGCTGATGGCCTATGTGCTGCTCGGCATTCTCGTCGGCATCGCGACCATCATGTATGTGCCGCGCCTCGGCTCGGCGTCCAGCTCGACGGGCGTCCTTTGGGAACTGGAAGCCATCGCCGCCGTCATCATCGGCGGCACGGTGCTCAAGGGCGGGTTCGGCCGCGTCTGGGGCACGGTCGTCGGCGTGCTCATCCTCAGCCTGATCGGCAACATCCTCAATCTCGCGAACTTGGTCAGCCCCTATCTCAACGGGGCGATCCAGGGCGTCATCATCATTTTGGCCGTCGTCCTGCAGCGCCAGCGCAAGCCGGAACGGTGACGGCCAAATCCGCTCCAACTGCAGCGCCAGCGCAAGCCGGAACGGTGACGGCCAAATCCGCTCCAACGAGAGCTTAACCAAGGGAGAGAGACCATGAAACTGAAAGCATTGGCCGGCGCGCTGACGCTCGGCGTCGCATTCGCCACACCGCTCTACGCGCAGGATGCCGAGACGGCCGTGATCGGCGTCTCCATCCCCGCGGCGACCCATGGCTGGGCCGGCGGCATGAACTTCCACGCGCAGGCGACCATCGATTCGCTCGAAGAGCGGTACGAAAATCTCGACTTCGTCCTGTCGACCGCGTCCGATCCGGGCCAGCAGGTCTCGGACATCGAGGACATGATGGCGACGCGCAATATCGACGCGCTCGTCGTCCTGCCGTTTGAATCCGAGCCGCTGACGGGCCCCGTCGCGCGGGTCAAGGAAGCGGGCAAGTGGGTGACGGTCGTCGACCGCGGGCTCAGCCAGGAGAACATCGAGGACCTCTACGTCGCCGGCGACAATCCGGGCTTCGGCCGCGTGGCGGGCGAGTTCTTCAAGGAAAGGCTCCCCGAGGGTGGCAACATCATCGTGCTGCGCGGCATCCCGACTACGATCGACAATGAGCGCGTCGAGGCCTTCGAGGCCGCCATCGAGGGCTCGGGGATCGAGATCGTCGGCATGGAACACGGCAACTGGAACCGCGACGACGCGTTCGAGGTCACGCAGGATCTTCTGTCGCGCAATTCGGACGTGGTGGCCGTCTGGGCTTCCGACGACGACATGGCCGTCGGCGCCATCGAGGCGATCAACCAGGCCGGCCGCGAAGGCGAGATGTGGGTGCTCGGCGGCGCCGGCATGAAGGAGATGATCGAACGTGTGCGCGATGGCGACGAGATGGTCCCGGCCGACGTCACCTATCCGCCGGCGATGATCGGCACGGCAATCGAACTCACCGCGCTGAACTTCGTCAGCAAGGCGCCGGTTTCGGGCACCTTCATCATCGGCTCGGTCCTGATCACGCAGGACAATGCCGAGCAGTACTACTATCCCGACTCGCCCTTCTGATCCCTTGCGGCGGATCTGATGGAGGGGCGGTCCTTGCGGGCCGCCCTTCTTCACGTTTGCGGCCGGCGCAAAGGCCAAAGGGTCCAAAGTGCGTAGAGGCCGATCAGGCCCGCAAGCGCTGCCGGCAGGGAGCCGGGCATATCGGCCAGCATGACGTCATGCATCAGCCGGCCGGGCAGGAAGGTAAAGCCGCCAGCGACGATCAGACCACCAAAGAACGTTCCCTGCATCGTGCGGCGGTGGGCGGTGATGCGCCCGCGGCGGGCAAGCCGCACGCCGTCGAACAGAAACCAGAGCGTCGCGACCGAGACGAGGTGGATCGGGCTCCATGGTCCGACAAGGCGCAGTTCGTGAATGAAGAAGGACGACAGCGCGACGATGACCATCAGCGCGACCCAGATGCGCCCGCCCAGTCTGTGAAGCCGGTCGCCCTTGCGGCGGAAGAGCACGACGGAGCCCAGTACGAGCGCGCCGATCGCTGCCGCGACATGCATCTGGATGGCGAAATCCGCCTGGGCGAGCGGTGCGAAATTCACGGCGGCGTCTCCTGTCGTCACGGGTATCGAACGGCTTGACCTTTGGGGCGGCGACGGCTTTTGCTCAATGCCGACTTCGTCAACGACCGGATTGCTTCGTGTCCAGCAACGACCTGCATTTCACGATGCGCGAATTGCAGCGCCATCTGCGCTCGCCGCTTCTGTGGGCGGCGCTGGCCGGCGTCTCGGTCGTGCTTGGGCTGGCGGGACCGTTCGGCACGTATCCGGCGCTGCCCGTATTGCCGCGTCTGGCCTATTGGGGCGCGGTCGTGGTCGCGACCTATGTGATCTGCATTGCCGTCGTTGCCGGGCTCGAACAGGTCCGCCATCCGCGCGGGTCGATCGTCATCTACGCGCTTTACGGCGCTGCCGGGGGGCTGCCCATCGCGCTCTTTGTCCGTTTGTTCAACGAACTGGTATTCGACGGACCGGCAATCGGCTTCCTGTCGCTTTTCGTCTATGCGGCGGCCATTGCGGCAGTCGCTTCGGCGCTGATCGCGACCTTCACGCGCTCGTACGCATCACGATCGCCATCTCCTGACACGGCGCGAAGGCCGACCCTTCTGGATCGGCTGCCGCTGGAGATACGCGGCAGGATTACGCGCCTTTCGGTGCAGGACCACTATGTCGAGGTCAGCACCGACAAGGGACGGCATATGCTCCTGATGCGTCTTTCCGACGCCATCGCAGAGACGGAGGGAATGGAGGGCATGCAGGTGCATCGCTCTCATTGGGTGGCCAATGGTGCGGTCGTGCGCAGCGCGCGGCGCGACGGGCGCGTCTATCTCCAGCTGGCGGATGGAAGCGAAGTTCCCGTCAGTCGCAGCTACCTGAAACCGGTTCGCGAAGCGGGTCTGGCATGACACCTGGGGTTGATCGCGCGTCCAACGTGTTGAATAGGGACGCAACGCAACCTTACGGAGACATCGGAGCGTGAGCGAAGCTGCGACCGAAAACGAACGCTTTCCCCTGAAGCCCGTCCCGATCATTGCGGGGCTTCTCCTCTTCTTGCTCCTCCTGTTCCTTCCCGCGCCCGAAGGCCTTTCGGTCGAGGGGTGGCGCGTGGTCGCGGTAGCGAGCCTGATGATCGTGTGGTGGATCACCGAGGCGATCCCCGTGCCGGCGACCGCGCTTGCGCCGATCGCGCTCTTCCCCATCACCGGGGCGGCATCCGGCTCGGAGGCGACGTCGCCCTATGGCGACCCGATCATCTTCCTGTTCATGGGCGGCTTCATCCTGGCGCTTGCCATGGAGCGCTGGAACCTGCACCGGCGCATCGCGCTCAACATCGTGGCGCGAACTGGCACGCAGCAAGGCCGCATCGTCGCCGGCTTCATGCTCGCCACCGCTTTCGTTTCGATGTGGGTGTCGAATACGGCAACCGTCGTGATGATGCTGCCGGTCGCGCTATCGGTCGTCGGGCTGCTGGCGGACGACGCCGATGGCGCGAAGTCGAAATTTCCGCTCGCGCTTTTGCTCGGCGTCGCCTACGCGGCCTCGATCGGCGGCGTCGCCACGCTGATCGGAACGCCCCCCAACGCGCTTCTGGCCGGCGCGCTCAACCAGACCTATGGCTACGATATCGGCTTCGGCCGCTGGATGATCATCGGCGTGCCCGTGGCGATCGTGATGCTGTTCGCGGCCTGGCTGTTCCTGACCAAGCTGACGATCCGGCTGGACAAGGGCGAGGTCGAGGGCGCGGCGGGCCTGTTCCGGGCGGAGATCGGCAAGCTCGGCGTCTGGTCGGCACCGGAAATCCGCGTCGCGATCGTTTTCGTCGTCACGGCTTTCGCCTGGGTGTTCCGCACGCTCCTCGACGACTACATCCCCGGTCTCAACGACACGTCGATCGCGATCCTGGCGGCGCTGGTGCTGTTCGTGCTTCCGGCGGGCGACGGCAAGGGCGGCGCGCTGATCGCATGGAAACAGGCGCTGCGCCTGCCCTGGGGCGTGCTGGTGCTTTTCGGCGGGGGCCTCAGCCTTGCGGCCGCGGTCGTCTCGACGGGGCTTGATCAATGGATCGGCGATCAGGTCGGCACGATCGCCGGCGTCCTGCCGCTTCTCGGGATCGTGGTCCTGGTCTCGGTCGTCATCCTGCTCCTTACCGAATTCACCTCGAACACGGCCACGGCGGCCACATTCCTGCCGCTGGTGGCCGCGCTGGCGATTTCGCTCGGCGAAAACCCGCTGATGCTGGCGGTTCCAGCCGCGCTCGCCGCGTCGATGGCGTTCATGCTGCCGGTGGCGACGCCGCCGAACGCGCTCGTCTTCGGCTCGGGCCACGTCACGATCCCGCAGATGGCGACGCAGGGCATTTGGCTGAACCTCGCCGCCGTCGTCGTCATCTCGACGCTCGGCTATGCGGTGCTGACGAGCTTCTTCGGCGTCGAAGTCGGATCGATCCCGGACTGGGCCGCGCGAACGCAATAGGCAAGAGAAAGGCCCGGCAGCAATGCCGGGCCTTCTTGTCGACTTGAGGCTTGTGGATCAGGCCTCGACCGGCCAGCGCCAGAAGTCGGCGCCTTCCTCGTTCAGATGCCGGTTCAGGACCATCTTGTGGACCTCGTCGGCGCCGTCGACCAGGCGGGCCTGGCGCGCATAGCGGTAGATCCACTCGATCACGGTGTCCTTGGAATATCCGCGCGCGCCGTTGATCTGCAGCGCGGTGTCGGCCGCCTGATGGAGAACGTTGGCGACCTGGATCTTCGCCATCGATACCTCCTTGCGGGCGAACGAGCCCTGGTCGAGCGCCCATGCGGCCTTCATGACCAGAAGCCGCGCGATCTCGATCTTCATCGCCAGATCGCCCAGCATCAACTGCACGCTCTCGCGATCGGCAAGGCGCTGGCCGAAGCCTTCACGGCGGCCTGCATATTCGGTCGCGATCTCGACGCAGCGCTTGGACAGGCCAAGCCAGCGCATGCAGTGCGTCAGCCGCGCCGGCCCGAGCCGGATCTGGGTGACTTTCAGCCCGTCGCCCTCGTTCATCATCACGTCGCGGGCCGGTATTTCGAGGCCGTCGAAAGACAGTTCGCAATGGCCGCCATGCTCTTCGGGACCCATGATGTCGATGCGGCGCTCGATCTTCCAGCCCGGCTGGTCACGGGCGAACAGGAAGGCCGTCAGCCCCTTTCGCGGATCGTTCGACGTGCGCGCCATCAAGATGAAATGCTGCGCCTCCTCCGCGCCGGTGATGAACCATTTGCGCCCGGAGATGACGTATGTGTCGCCGCGCTTTTCGGCCCGAGTCTGCATCATCGAGGGATCGGAGCCGGAGCCGGGCGCCGGCTCGGTCATGGCGAAGGCGGAGCGCACCTTGCCCTCGACGATCGGCTGCAGCCAGCGCTCCTTCTGGTAGGGCGTGCCAACGGCTTCCAGCACCATCATGTTGCCGTCGTCCGGCGCGGCGGAATTGAAGACGGCAGGGCCGAAGATCGAGCGGTTCATCGCTTCGTAGCAGACCGCCATGCCCATGCGGCCGAGTTCCTGCCCGCCGGTTTCCTTCTTCAACTGCAGGCACCACAGGCCTTCGGCCCGCGCCTTCTCGCGAACCTTGTCGAGTACGTCGATGCGGATGTTCTCATGGGCGTCGTAATTGGCGCGGTCAGCCTCGAGCGGCAGGACGTGCGCTTCGACGAAAGCCGCGATGCGGCGGCGATAGTCCTCGGTGCGGGCCGGGATGTGGAAATCCATCGAAAAATCCTCAATAATCGAGCGAGCGCTCGATTTATTATCGGATCCATGGCAGATTGGCAATGCAGGGTCGCCGCCTTCGTCCTGCTGCGCAAAGACTTCGTTCCAACAGCGCTGGAAGGGTTCACTCGTGTCGCCGGAAAAACGCCTGGCGCCTTATGGCGACTATTCGCTCCAAGCCGCAGCTGCGCGTATCCTCGAGCGCAATCGCGACCATATCCGCACGCAAAAGCCGCACATCGCCGTCGCGAAACTGTCGAAGATCATCGAGGCGACCTTGAAACTGTCGAACCGGCAGGGGTTCCAGGCAATGTCGCTGCGCGACCTCGCCGCGGCCGCGGGCCTGTCGATGGGCGGGCTCTATTCATATTTCGACGGCAAGGACACTCTGCTCGTCATGATCCTCGGCGAGGTGTCGTCGGCGGCCGAAGCGCTGCTCGAAGGCGCTCCGAGTGATATCCGCGCCGATCCGGTCGCCCATCTTGAATGGCTGATCGACATGCATGTGTGTCTCAGCGAGGTGATGCAGCCCTTCTTCGTCTTCGCCTATATGGAGGCGAAGTCGTTTCCCGCGCCCGCGCGCAAACGGGCGATCGCCAGCGAGGCGGCGACGGAGGCGATCTTTGCAAAAGTGCTGGCCGAGGGTGTGGCGAAGGGGAAGTTCACGGTCGCCGATCCCGACTTCGCCGCCGCGCTGATCAAGCCGCTCCTGCAGGACTGGTATGTGAAGCGGCCAAAATATGCCCGGCGCGGCGTCAATGCCGACGTCTATGCCGCCGGCGTCGCGGATTTCGTGTTGAAGGCGCTGGGCGCGCGCTGATGCGAAAAGGGCGGCGTTGCCGCCGCCCTTTCACAAGGTCAGTTCATCGACGGATAGTCGACATAGCCCTTCGCGCCGCCGCCATAGAAGGTCTCGCGGTCGGGCTCGTTGAGCGGCGCGTCCTGTTCGAAGCGCTCGACGAGATCGGGATTGGCGATGAAGAGACGGCCGAAGGCGACAAGGTCGACTCGGTCATCCGCCACGGCCTTCTCGGCCAGGTCGCGGTCGTAGCCGTTGTTGCCGACCCATGCGCCGGTGCCGCCGGCATTGCGATAGGTGGACTTGAACTGCGCCCAGTCGAACGGCTTGTCGCCCTGGTTGTGATCACGCGCGCCGCCGGTCGCCCCTTCGATGACGTGCACATAGGCAAGCCCGTATCTGCCGAGGCCCTCGGCGACATGGTCGAAGAGTGGCTGCGGATCGGAATCGGACGCGTCGTTCGCCGGCGTAACCGGCGAGAGGCGGATGCCCGTGCGGCCACCGCCGATCGCGGCGGTAACGGCATCGACGACCTCGAACAGCAGGCGTGCGCGGTTCTCGATCGAGCCGCCATAGGCGTCGGTTCGCTTGTTGGAGCCGGAACGCAGGAACTGGTCGATCAGGTATCCGTTCGCGGCATGGATCTCGACGCCGTCGAAGCCGGCTTCCTCTACCGCTGCCTTCGCAGCCTTGGCATAGGCGGCAACGATGCCCGGCAGCTCCGCCGTATCGAGCGCGCGGGGTTCGGACGTGTCGGCAAAGGCGCCGGAGCCGTCTTCGTTGACCAGATAGGTCTTGGCATTGGCGCGAATCGCCGACGGGGCAACAGGCTTTTCGCCGCCGGGCTGCAACGTCGAATGGCTGATGCGGCCGACATGCCAGAGCTGGACGACGATCTTGCCGCCATCGGCATGTACGGCGTCGGTGACCTTCTTCCAGGCGGCGAGCTGGTCGGCACCGTAAAGGCCCGGCACGTCTGCGTAGCCCTGGCCCTGATGGGTGATGGCGGTGGCCTCTGTAACGAGGAGGCCGGCCGAGGCGCGCTGGCGATAATACTCGACCGCCATGTCGGTCGGCACGGCGTTGGGCGAGCGGTTGCGCGTCAACGGCGCCATGACGATGCGATTGGCGACGTCGATGTCGCCGACGCGAACGGGTTCGAAGAGTTTCGACATAAAGTCCTTCTTTCTTCTTGGGAGGTTCTAGAGAGTGTCGAGAGAGGCGCGGAAGGCGGCGATCGCGGCCTCGTCGCGTTTGTAGAATATCCACTGACCGACCCGGCGCTGCGTCACCAGCCCCGCTTCGGACAGGGCGGCCAGATGCGCCGAGACGGAAGATTGCGACAGTCCGCAGCGCGCGAACTGGCCGGCGCACACGCCCATCTCCAGCGGATGCTCCTGATCGGGGAAGTGCTTTGCAGGCGTCTTCAGCCAGTCGAGCATGTCACGCCGGACGGGATGCGAGAGTGCCTTCAGGATCAGGTCGGCATTCGTCATGGGAGGCAGGGGCTCGTTTATATCGGGTTGATCCGATATATGGATTGGCTATCACCGATTTAAAGGGCTGGCCCAAACCTTTTTGTTCACATGGAAAGAATTTGCGTTGCAGCGGGCGACCATGAAGCGTAGCCAACGCGGACATGAGCCTGACGATCGAACTCGCCATCGCATTCCTCTGCCTTGCCGCCGGCGGCGTCCTCAAGGGGGCGACGGGCGCCGGCGCGCCGGTGCTGGCGGTGCCCGCGCTTGCCATGATGTTCGACGTGCGCGTTGCCGTCGTGACGATGCTCGTGCCCAACCTCCTCACCAATGTCTGGCAGGCCTGGCAGTTTCGCGGCGACCGCCTGCCAAACAGCTTCGTCGTGGCCTTCTCGCTGGCGGGAGCTGCGGGCGTCATAGGCGGGACCGTGATGCTGGCGGCGTTCTCGCCGCGGGTACTCCTGCTGATCGTCGCGCTTGCGGTGCTGCTCTATATCGGCGCTCGGCTCGCTCGGCCCGACCTCCTGCTCGGCCGGGAACTTGCGACGCGGCTTGCGGTTCCCGCCGGCGCGGTCGCGGGGCTGCTGCAGGGCTCGGGCGGACTGTCTGCGCCGGTATCGCTTACCTTCCTCAACGCGATGGGGCTGACGCGCACGCATTTCATCTCGACCGTGTCGATCTTTTTCGCCGTGATGACCGCCACGCAGGTTCCGATGATGGGCGTCCTGGGGCTCCTGACCTGGCAGGGGCTCGCGCTTTCCTTCCTGGCAATGTTCCCGATCCTCGCCTTCATGCCAGTGGGCGCCGCGCTGGCGAAGCGCTTTTCGAAACAGGCCTTCGACCGGGCGATCCTTGCGCTCCTGACCGTCCTCGCCGTCAAGCTGATCTACGATTTCGCCGTCGGTTGACGCTGCGGGCGGGAACGGTTGGCGCGGCGCATGGTTGGAGGGGCAAGGAGACTTGCCATGCCCTTGACCAGCCCTGATCCGCGCCAGCCGAACGAGCCCGGCCGCGACCTGCCGCCGACGCCGTCCCCGCCACCGATCGAGGAGCCCGAACCCGACCGGTTGCCCGACGAAACGCCCGATCCGAACCCGGACGAACAGAACGATCCGCCGCTGAATGTGTGACGGGATCGCGGGGTCGTTCTTCGACAGACATCCGGTCGAGGTCGCGCGCGACCTGATTGGCATGGAACTCCACGCAGAAGGCACGAGCGGGCTGATCGTGGAGACGGAAGCCTATGCCCATGACGACCCGGCCTCGCACAGCTTTCGCGGGCCGACGCCGCGCAACGCACCGATGTTCGGCTTTCCGGGCACGGCCTATGTCTACCGCTCCTACGGGCTGCACTGGTGCCTCAACGTTGTGTGCACGCCAGGAAACGCGGTGCTTTTGCGCGCGCTTGAACCGATGTCGGGCATCGACCTGATGCGCGCAAGGCGCGGGCTGGAGGCCGAGCGGCTCTTGTGCGCCGGGCCGGGACGGCTTGCGCAGGCGCTCGGCGTCGACATTGACTGGAACGGCAGACCGCTGCACGGCGCGCTCGCGCGAAAAAGCCGGCCCGCACTCGTAGCAGGCCGGCGCATTGGGATTTCAAAGGCGGTCGATCTGGAATGGCGCTTCGGTGCGGCGGAGTCAGCCTATCTCAGCCGGTCGTTTCCCAGGAGCTAGTTGCCGTCCTTGACCTCGACCTGCGGCCGGTCGCCGCCGCGCGCCTGCTCCTCGTGCCAGACGCCGTCGCGGTCCTGATATTCGATGGCCTGGTCGTCGCCGCCGAGTTGCTGCTCGGCGGCTGCCCTATCGGCCGCGGAGCGCGCGGCGTCGTGGGTCGGGAAGGTCTCGGAGAAGACGTCGCCGAGCTTGTAGGCCCAGCCGCCGTCATGCTCCACCACCTCGTAGACGAGTTTCGTCACGACTGGTCTCCGGCAGCACGGACGCGGCGTGTGGCACGATCCTGACCAGCGCGCATGTCTGGCAAAAGTTCGCGCGAGCCGCCCTCGCCCTCGAGCGGTACATACATGCGGTAAAGCGTATAGGCGCCTAGCGCCATGAGCATCAATCGGATCATCGGGACTGTCTCTCCTTCGGGGACGGCGCGCATCGCGCGATCTGCCAGACAACAGCCAAACCCGGCCACTTGTTCCGCCGCCGCAGCAGATCAGGGATCGGTATAGGAGCGGACCGACAGTTCCAGCCCGGACGGCTCGGCGTCGAACAAAAGGGCGCTTTGGCGCGTCGAACCGGCCGGCACGTAATCGAACGTGACCTCGCTCGCCTCGCCGCCGCCAGCCGTGCCCTGGAGAACGACATCGGCGGCGGTCCTGTCGCCGGAGTTTCGAAGGGTGATGCGCGCATGCCAGACGCCTTCGGCAGCGAACACTTCGTCGACCGTCGGCTCGAAAACAGGCGGGCCGTCGGTTTCGGCAAGCGCCGTGACGGCCAGGTAACCGATCAGCGCGAGGAGGCCGATCGCGGAGGCCGCGCCGATGATCCATTCGGCAGGGTGCTGGGCCCGGTTGACGGGATAGCGCCCGGATTCCTCGTCGTCGCTCATGCGTTCCTCACAGGATCAGCCGCGCGGCAGCGGCGCCGATCGCGGCAGGGAAGGCCAGCACGACCATCGCCATGACCACCATTTCCGGAGCCAGGCCGTCGGTGCGGCCGAACACCCACAGCATGAACAGCGCGATCAGCGCCGCGATCGCGTATCCGGGCAGCGTGAAGCGGAAGAGGGCACTCCACCAGGGCGTGTCTTCCGACAGTTCGCTGCCGCCCTTGAACTCGACCGCGAAGACGAACCCGTGCATCGCTGCGATCGAGATCGCAACCAGCACGATCGCGTGCCACTTGCTCATCTGGTAGGAAATCAGGATCATCTCCTCGGTCGGCGCCAGGTTGAAGCCGAGAAAGAGCGCCCCGACCGCCATCAAGAACAGCTCGCCCGCGTAGGTTTCCTTGCGATCCCCGAGTGCGTCGTCGTCATCGCTGCTTTTCAGCTGGCTGCGCGCGAGCAGCGCGCCGATCGCGGCCGGTACAGACTGAATGGCGATCTTGCCGGCGATCTCGTCGCCCGACATGCCGGGCGCAAGCACCCCGAGGATCGTCAGAACGACCAGGCTGGTAAAGGCGGCGATACCGAAGGCGAAGGACGCGTCCATCGCCGATTCCCTTAGCGTTCGGCGCTCTTCGAAACCGATGACATGCGAAAGACCGACGAGGAGCGGCACGGCGACGGCCAGCAGCAATGCGAGCCGCCAGCCCTCTATCGTATAGGCGAGCTGCCACATTTCCATCGTCATCAGCATGGGCAGCGAAAAGATGAGCGCGCCACCGACGGCGCGGCCCGCATCCCGCAGAATACCGCGGTGGGCGCCGGTTTCGCGAGCGCGGACAGTCATGGAGAAACCCGGAACATATGCCGCAACGGAAGCGGCGCGATCAATCGTCGGGCTGCCCGGAAATGGTCTTGGAATCGCCCAATATGCTCCAAGGTGTCGTCAAACCCGGCCGTCAGTTCACACCCCCGTGAAACCGCAACAGTAAAAAAACGATTAACCGGGATCTTCAAGAAATGTTCCATTCCAAGGCGGCACGGGCCGTGATGACTGCATCCATCCTCGCATTGGCGTCAGGATTTTCCGCCCAGAGCCCTGCTCTGGCCAACGACAAGATCGAGGCTCTGCAGACGATCACGGGTTCGGCTTCCTGGTATGGCGGACAGTTCCACGGCCGCACGACCGCCAATGGCGAACGCTACGACATGAACGAGCTGACCGCTGCGCACAAGACGTTGCCGTTCGGCACCAAGGTCCGCGTGACAAACGAGCGGAATGGCAAGGCCGTGGTCGTCCGGATCAACGACCGCGGGCCATTCGTCGGCAAGCGCGTCATCGATCTTTCGCGCGGTGCGGCGCAGGCGGTCGGAATGATCGACCAGGGCGTTGCCCGGGTGAAGATCGAAGTCCTCTAGGCGCTATTGCACTTCGTTGGACGCGACCTGTAGCGTACGGTCCTCGTCCGCGGTCTCGAACATGCGCTGGACCGTGGTCATGACCAGCCATTCGGCATAGCCCACTGCGGCGGAATCCTTCTGGGTTGCTGCGAAATCGATCTCTTCACTCGCATCGGGCAGGAACTTGCCGCCCACGACGCGCACGTTACGGCGAGCGTCGGGCAGTTCCTGGGCGGTGGCGGAAATCTGGATGACTTCGCGGACGACCGGCATTGGGGCGGCGACCGTGGCAACCGATGCCGGGCGCGCCATCGGGATGGGCCCGAGATCGGGCAGAACCACCGCACCGGCAATGGCAGGCACCGCGATTGCGGAAGCCATGGCAAGAGCTGCGATTTTCGCGAGGCGGGCGTTCGAGGTCATAATATCGGCCTTCCGGTCAGGACGCTGCCAGATGGCAGTTGGATGCTCTGGCCGGAAGAACGTGTGATCCCCTGCCCGGTTCCGTGGGCGTTCACAAAGAATTTTGCTTTGTCGCGTCGCCGCTCAGCTGGCCCTGCGTGCGTCCTCCAGGTGAGCGCCGGCTTCGCGCACATAGAAATCCAGGCATTCGGGGTTCGCCATCGTTTCGCGCGAAATGATCTTTTCGATCGGATGGCCGAGGAAGAGCCGGCGGATCGGGACCTCCTGCTTCTTGCCCGACAGCGTGCGCGGAATGGCTGGCGCCTCGAGGATGCGATCAGGCACGAAACGCGGCGAGACCGCCTGGCGGATGGCCGCCTTGATCCGTGTCGGATCGACCGCTTCGCCCGGGCGCGGGACGACGAACAGCAGCATCTCGCTCGGCCGGCCGAGATATTCGAGGTCGATCAGCATGGAATCGAGGATTTCCGGCAGGTCCTCCACAGCGGAATAGATTTCGCTGGTGCCGATGCGTAGTCCATGCCGGTTGATGGTCGCGTCGGAGCGGCCATAGATGACACAACTGCCATCCTCACCGATCGACAGCCAGTCGCCATGGCGCCAGATGCCGGGGAACATGTCGAAATAGGAATCGAGATAGCGCTTGCCGTCCGGGTCGCCCCAGAGGAACACGGGCATGGACGGGAAGGGGCGCGCGCAGACGAGATCGCCGACCTCTCCGATCAGGCTCTCGCCGTTCTCGTTCCAGGCTTCTACCCGTGCGCCGAGCTGGCGGCACTGCATCCGGCCCGGGACCAGCGGCAGCTCGCGGTTGCCCGCGATCCAGAGGCCGCAAATGTCGGTGCCGCCGGAAATGTTGGACCACCAGATGCCCGGACGGCCCATGCGCGCGAAGGCCTCCGTGCCCCAGTTCTGGACGGCTTCCGGCAGCGGCGAGCCGGTGGAACCGAGCGCGCGCACAGCGGAAAGATCGCCTTGCGCGGCAGGGTCAACGCCCGCTTTCATGCAATTGCCGAAATAGGCCGCGCCGGCGCCGAATATGGTCACGCGGTTGCCGGAGACGAAGCGCCAGAGCGTCCCCCAGTCGGGCGCGTCCTTGGCTCCGCTCGGCGAACCGTCAAAGAGGCAGATCGTGGTGCCGCCGAGAAGGCCGTTGACCTGGCAGTTCCACATGATCCAGCCGGTGCTGGAATACCAGTGGAAGCGCTCGCCAAGCGAATTCGGCGCATAGCTCGGGCCGATGTCGAGATGCTTGAGGGCTGCATAGACGGCCATCACGATTCCGCCGTGGCTGTGAACCAGCGCCTTCGGCTTGCCCGTGGTGCCGGACGAATAGACGATCCACAGCGGATGGTCGAAAGGGAGGAACTGGGGCTCGAAAGCCTCCGTTTCGCCATCGCTGCGCGCCAGTGCATCTTCAAGAGACAGGTCGTGCGGCAGTTTCGAGGAAGCGTGGCCGCTTTCCTTCAGGATCAGTTTCGGCCGGCTCGGCAACGCGGCGCGGATTTCCTCGATCTCGCCCGAGCGGTCGAGCGCGCGGCCGGCATAGAAGACGCCGTCGGCGGCGATCAGCACTTTCGGCTCGATCTGAAGGAACCGGTCGATCACCGCGCGGGTGCCCATGTCTGGGGCGCACACGCTCCAGATTGCGCCGATGGACGCTGTCGCCAGAAAGGCGACGACGGTCTCGGGCACGTTGGGCAGGTAGGCGGCGACCCGGTCCCCCTTGCCGACGCCCATTTCGCGCAAGGTCGCGGCGAGCGATGCCGTGCGCCGCTTCAACTCGGCCCAGGAGATTTCGGCGCGATTGCCGCGCTCGTCCTCGGCGACGATTGCCGGCTGCCCGGCGGCATCGGCCGCTTGGGCGTGGCGAAAAACCTGATGGGCGTAGTTCAAGGTCGCGCCGGGAAACCAGACGGCGCCGGGCATCCGATCTTCTGCCAGCACCGCCGAATGAGGCGTCGGGGACTGAACGCCATCATGCTCCCAGATCGACTGCCAGAACGCATCGAGGTCGCTCGTCGACCATTCCCACATCGCCTGGTAGTCGGCAAAGGTCAGTCCGCGCGTTTCCTCAAGCCAGTCGCGGTAGATGGCCATCAGCGGTCGAAATGGTGAAGTCACGATCGTCCTCCCTGAACGCGGCGGAGCTTACGTAGGCGCCCCGCATTTTGCCAGAGCCGAAGGTTGCGCAGGCGACCGAAAATTCCCTCGCCGGCGGGAACGATTGCCCCGCTGAATCATTCCTGATTGTGGGTCCCGCGCGCGCGGCGCTCTGCCACGAAAAGCTTCTGCAAGCATTTGATCATACGGAGCCAGCGAATGCCGACAACGGTTGGTGAACTTGACCGATCGTCGGATGCGTCAATTTCGGATCTGCCACGCAGCGAGGTCGTGAGCCTTATTCCGGCGCTGCGTGCCTTCGCGCGGACATTCCATCGCGACGTCAACGATGCGGACGATCTCGTTCAGGAAACGCTGACCAAGGCGATCGGCAACATCCATCAGTTCCAGCCGGGAACGGCGATGAAATCGTGGCTGTTCACGATCATGCGCAACAGCTTCTACACCAAGATTCGCAAGAGCAGCCGCGAGGCGCCGGCGCTCGCCGACGACGCCGCCAGCCGACCGGCCGTCCTTGCCACGCAGGAATGGTCGGCGCGGGGGCATGAGATCCGCGAAGCGCTGGCAAGGCTGCCGGAACAGCAGCGCGAGGTGATCATGCTGATCGGCGTGCTCGGCGTCTCGTATGAGGAGGCGGCCGAGATCTGCGGCTGCGCCATGGGAACGATCAAGAGCCGGCTCAATCGGGCGCGCGCGCGCCTGCTTGACGAGATGGGCGAGACGGATGCCCGCGCCTCGGTCGAGGCCGATTCCCATCTGCCTTCGACCAGCGCCACCAAGGCGCCAAGCTATGGCTGATTACTTGACGGTCTGAGCCGGCGCCGCAGTGGCGTCCTGCGCGTGCGCGGCAACCGGCTTGCTGACGGGGACGACCGATTGCAGGCCCAGATAGGCGGGGTTGAACTCCGCGACATCCGCCAGGCCCTGCCAATCCAGGATTTCGATCCGATAGTTCAGCCAGGCAATGACGCCGTCGCGCCGCAATTCCTTGAGAATGCGATTGACGTGGACCGGCGACATGCCCAGCACGTCGGCAAGTTCGTTCTGCGTCAGCGGCAGGTGAAACGCTGATGCCTCGCTTCGCCCGACCGCAGCCAGGCGCACCATCAATTCGCAGAAAAGATGCGCCATCTGGCCCTTGGCCGAGCGCCGGCCCATGGAGACGAGCCATTCGCGCTGGATGGCCGCTTCGATGCAGGTCTCCGTCCACAAGAGGTAGCTCGCGGCACGATCGGCCTCGCAGATGCGGCGCAGCTGCTCGTTGTCAATGGTGACGGCGCGGCAGGCGGTGACCGCGACGACGCCGAAATCGCGGCGTGGCACGAGGAAGCTCGACAGGTCGAGGAAATCGCCGGGGACGAGGAGCGTGGTGATCTGGCGACGACCGGACGACAGGAGCTTGTAGCGGGCGGCAAGTCCGTCCGTCAGAAGCGTCACGTTGGGGGAGCGGTCGCCTTCCCGCGTCAGATCCTGGTCCTGGCCGAACTGGCGATCACGCAAACCCAGCTGCGAAAGCCGAGCGATCGGCTCTCCATCATGGCCCCGACGGCCCAATTTCAAAAGAAAAGCATCGAGCAAAATGAGATCCGGCCGCAACGAATTAAGGCCCTGCAGCGTAGGTGCACAGGAAACCTTTCCGCCTTAGCGAAGTCGGAAATGCTCGGCTTTCACATTTGTTAGTCAATATTCAACTATTCGGCGGTTTGCCAAACATAGGCCGAAGTCCCAACGGTGAGTGGCTTGACGGTCACAGTCCCAACCACAATCCCCGCATCATCCGTGCCTGCACCGCCCTGTCGGCAAACGAACCTTTTCAGCGCACGCACGTTTTAGCGACTTGCGATACACGAGCCATTTCGGAGACCGACCATGGACGCGCTTATCCGCAAGCTCGAACATTTCACGCAATTCACCGACGAGGAGCGCAAGGCGCTCGCGAGCCTTTCCGATCTGCCGGTAATGGTCAGCCCACGTCAGGACATCATTCGCGAGGGCGACAACCCGACAGGGGTCAACCTGATCGTCGAGGGATACGCGATCCGCTACAAGGCGCTGTCCGACGGGCGGCGGCAGATCCTCGGCTATTTTCTGGCGGGCGACATCTGCGACCTTCGCGTCTTCGTCCTCAAGCGCATGGATCATTCGATCGCGGCGCTAACGCCGGTCGCGGTGCGCGTCATCTCGGAATCCCGCATCATGGCCATCACCGACCGCTATCCGCGCATCATGCGGGCGCTCTGGTGGGCGACGCTGGTGGAGGAATCCATCAGCCGCGAATGGCTCTTGAGTATGGGACAGCGTACAGCGGCAGAGCGCATGGCGCATCTCTTCTGCGAGATCTATCACCGGGCACGCTTCGTCGATCTGGTGGAGGGACACAAGGTTGCGCTGCCGCTGCGCCAGACGGACCTTGCCGAGACGACGGGGCTTTCGGTCGTGCACGTCAACCGGGTGCTGCAGGATCTGCGCAAGCGCGGACTGATCGCCTTTGATGGTCAGGTCCTGACGCTTCTCGATCCGGACGGGCTGGAGGAGTTCGCGCTCTTCGATCCGCTCTACCTTCACATGGACGAGGACAAGGCGATGATCACCACGACGCAGCCGATCACCGCGCGCGCCGGATGAGTGATGGCGATTATGTGGCGCGAAGGGGAACGAAGATCACATCCGCGTGTTGTTTCCGTAGAAACTGAAATGCCTGGGAGCCCAAAATGCACGGCATCATCTATCTCGTCGGCCTCGTCGTGGTCGTTCTCTTCCTTCTGTCCCTTCTTGGCCTGCGCTAAGCGCCCACCCGGAGACGTCCCATGAATCCAAACTATGGCGCGGCGCCGACGCCGCCTGTCGGCGCGACCGCAATCGCGACCGGCGACGAGAGGTCCTATGTCGACTGGGCGGCCATCATCGGCGGAACAGTGCTCGCCTCGGCGATCTCCTTCGTCCTGCTCGCCTTCGGCTCCGCGCTCGGGCTGACTTTCAGTTCGGCCTATGAAGGTTCTGGCATGTCTCTCGTCGGCTTTGCCATCGCCGCGGCGCTCTGGCTGCTTTGGGTACAAGTCTCGTCCTTCATGGCGGGCGGCTACCTGACCGGTCGCCTGCGCCGCCGCAACTATGACGCGACCGAGGATGAATCTGATATTCGCGATGGCTCGCATGGCCTTCTGGTGTGGGGCCTGGGCGTGCTGGTCGGGGCCATCATGGCCTTTTCGAGTGCCTCCGCCGTGCTCGGAACCGCAACCAACGCCGTCGGAAACGCTGTTGGCGGCGCGGCGTCGGGCGCCGCCACGCTGGTCGAGGAAATCGACCCGAACACACTGTTGACCGACCGCCTGCTGCGTCCGGGTACTGCGACCGATACGGCAAACGGCGAATTGCGCGATGAAGTCGGCCGCATCCTCGTGACGGCCGTCGCCGAGGGCGAGCTTGCCGAGAGCGACCGTGCCTATCTTGCCAACGTCGTTGCCGCGCGCACCGGTGTCGAAGAGGCCGAAGCGCAGGCCCGCGTCGACGAGATTTGGGCACAGGCGCAGGAGTTGGAGGCCACCGCTCGCGAGACCGCCGACCAGGCCCGCCGCATCGGCATGATCGCCGCCTTCATCACCGCCGCTTCGCTGCTCATCTCCGCCTCCGCCGCCTATTTCGGCGCCGTCATGGGTGGCAATCATCGAGACAAGCAAACCGTGATTGAAGGCTGGGTCCGTCCCTGGTAAAAAGCGAATCTGCTTTGTGACACGACGCCGTCCCGGCTTGCCGGGGTGGCGTTTTTCGTTTCAGGACGTGATGGAATCGATTGCCAGGGCAACGCATATGATGAGCACCGTGGCGACAGCGAAGGCGAAGGCAACGCTGGCCGATGCCCGAAGATAGGACAGACGCAATTTGCGGTGGAACCACAGGATTTCGACCGTGAAGAGCCAAAGGCAGGCCGCAATTGCAACGATGAGGCCAATCACGATGCCGGTTTTGTCACCGAGCCGCACGATGATCACGCCGATATCGAGGCCGAGTACGAACGGTGCGGCCACGTAACACTGGCTGTAGAACGGCCTGCGCAGCGTCTCCCGATCCAGCCGCGCCGCCCTTACCCGTACAATCGTCACCGCGATGGTGAGCGGATAGAGGCTGAACATCAGCGCGCGGAACATGAGAAGATTGCGTTCGTCGGCGAGGAAGACGGGAAGCGCCGGTTGCGCTGGAACCAGCGCCAGTTCGATGGCATGGGCGATAAGCAAAGTCAGCAGCAGGAAGATCGGCGGACTGAGCTTGTCGCTGTATTGATCTTCAGGCGCGTCCCCGAGTTCCGCTTCCGAATAGCGCATGGCCTCGAGCGGATGGCGCAGCGCGTGCCACATCGTCAGCGGATAGAACACGATCCAGGAAACAAGCTCGTAAAGCAGTTCCTCGAGCGATTTGAGCAGGCGCATGAAGTCCATGTGCGGTCAGTCGCCGGTCACGAATGCCTGCGGAATCCGATACTCCGCATCGCCGAGTGTCACATGCAACGTGTCGCCTTCTTGCCTCGTGCGGGCGGCCGGCCCATCGATCGTTCCCTGATCGAGGTCGATCCAGTGGCGAATGCCGGTATCTGGATTCGTTACGAAGATCGCTGTCTTTCCGGCGGCACCCCGCACCACGCCGGCCGGGCATCTGCGCTCGCCGGTCGCGCCGCAGTCGATTTGCGCCGTCGCATGAAACGGAGAGCCGGCGACCAGCGCGTCCATCCCATCGACGCCCCCAGTTCCAGGCCTTCCGATCGCCAGAGCAAAGCGGCTTGTCTCGCCACGCCGTGCTGCGTTGCGCATCATATAGACGCGGATCGTCTGCAGGCCGGCCGTGTCCACCGTTCCGGCGAAACTGTCGCCCTCGATGGAGCCGTTGAAGATGGCTTCGTCGACGTTCGGCGACATGACGTTGAAATAGGTGGAAAGATCGGTTGCCGCCAATATGACGGCCAAGACGTCACCGGCCGCAGTGTCGACCGTGAAGTCCAGATAATCATACCCCGAGATCGCATCCTCGACGACGACGGACCGGCCGGCATCGACCTCGATTGACGACGTTTCTTGCGCCCCGACCGAGGCGGTCGCGGCGACAAAAATGTGCAGCGCAATCAAGACCCGACCCATCGTCCATCACTCCGCCGTCCAGCAGTTGAGCCTACAATCAACCAGAGCGAGCGCAATGCCTATTCGACGAAGCCGATGAACCGGCCTGCAAAGAGGACGCCGAGCCACAAAGCGAGGGAGGGCGTGGCGAGCCCGCGCCGTGCCGTCTGCGCAGGCCAGATGGCGAAGAGCGCTGCGTTGAACCCGGCCAGGAGCAGCAGCGCCATCTTGATGCGGAAGGCAGGGTTCGCGACATAGGTGGTTGCCTGGATCGCGAACATCGGCACGCCGGTGGCGACCGCGCCGCCAAAGCCGATGAAGGCGAGGCGACGGAAAACCCGTGCTGCCGCCGCTTCCGGCAGGCTGGCAAAGGCGCCGAGAATGCGCAGGTCGAGGAGCAGCACCGAGACGACGAGCGTGCCGATCGACAGGATATGCAGGCCGTTGACGACGGGATAGACGTAGAACGATACCTTGAGCGCCTCGATCGGCGCCAGGGTCTCCAGTGCGGCGAAAAACTCCACCCGTCAGGCCGGCGGCAGCCTGCGCGGATAGACATCGTAGCTCTCGTCTCCAACGATGACGCGCACGGCCTTGAAGGTCCGTTCGTTGGCATCGCGCGAGCGGTGTCCGACCACCGTCGCCTCATCACCGCTCGCCACGGCCTCTTCCGTGAAGCCCGCGCGCTCAGTGGCGGCGGGAGGCGCCAGTTCGACGGTCCAGACTTCGCCATCGACTTCGAGCTCGATGCGCGCATGCGGGTTGCCGACGAAGACGGAGCGCACCGTTCCCGTCAGCTCCGAAAACTCTTCCTCGGCCCACGACCAGCCATGGTGGGCGAGCGCCGGAACGGCGACCGTCACGGCGAAAAGCATGCCGGTTATCGCGGCCTTGATTGCGGCGGAACGTTGCATGGCTGTCCTCCTTCGTCGATGGACGTCCTGGCCATGCTAGCCCAGATGGAGCGCCCGTCCATGGGGTGTGCATCACGATGGAGAGAGCGCTTGCCTTGACTCCGCTGCATTTTTGCGGTCAAAGGCCGCCAGTTTCCGCGACGAGTGACAACTCCGAGCAGCCGACCAGGGCGCTTTTCAACCTTTGAAGAGGCCGATCCTGGAGGTCAACACCCGGCAGCGCTGAGCGCCCCCGGGTGTCGTTCTGCTTTGGGCTGTTGGGTTTCGGCGCGGCACGCATTACCTCTCGGGCGACAGGGCACGAGACAAAAGGACGGCGGATGTTTGAATCACTTCAGGAGCGGCTTGGCTCCATCCTGAACGGCCTGACGGGCCGCGGCGCGCTCTCCGAGGCAGATGTCTCGGCGGCGCTGCGCGAGGTTCGCCGCGCGCTGATCGAGGCCGACGTCGCACTCGAGGTCGTCCGCTCCTTCACCGACAAGGTCAAGGCAAAGGCCGTCGGCGCTGAAGTGCTGAAGTCGATCAAGCCCGGCCAGATGGTCGTCAAGATCGTTCATGACGAGCTGGTCGAGATGCTGGGCGCGGAAGGCGCGACCATCGATCTCAACGCGCCTGCGCCGGTCGTCGTGATGATGGTCGGCCTGCAGGGCTCGGGCAAGACCACGACCTCGGCCAAGATCGCCAAGCGGCTGACCGCCCGCCAGGGCAAGAAGATCCTGATGGCGTCGCTCGACACGCGCCGCCCGGCCGCGCAGGAGCAGCTTCGCCAGCTCGGCGAGCAGACGCAGGTCGCCACGCTGCCGATCATCGCCGGCCAGTCGCCGGTCGACATCGCCAGGCGCGCGGTGCAGGCAGCGCGTCTCGGCGGCCATGACGTCGTCATCCTCGACACCGCCGGCCGTACGCATATCGACGAGCCGCTGATGGCGGAGATGGCCGAGATCAAGGCCGTCGCCAAGCCCCACGAAATCCTGCTGGTCGCGGATTCGCTGACTGGCCAGGACGCGGTCAACCTGGCGCAGAACTTCGATTCCCGCGTGGGCATCACCGGCCTCGTCCTGACCCGCATGGACGGCGACGGACGCGGCGGCGCCGCCCTTTCGATGCGCGCCGTCACCGGCAAGCCGATCAAGCTGATCGGCACCGGCGAGAAGATGGACGCGCTGGAGGAGTTCTATCCCAAGCGCATCGCCGACCGCATTTTGGGCATGGGCGACATCGTCTCCCTCGTCGAGCGCGCATCCGAGACCATCGACGCCGAAAAGGCGCAGGCGATGGCCAAGAAGATGCAGGCCGGCAAGTTCGACCTCGACGACCTCGCCGACCAGCTCCGCCAGATGCAGAAGATGGGCGGCATGGGCGGGATCATGGGCATGATGCCGGGCATGGGGAAGATGAAGGACCAGATCGCGACCGCCGGCTTCGACGACAAGACCTTTGCGCGCCAGATCGCCATCATCCAGTCGATGACCAGGGCCGAGCGCTCCAACCCCGACCTCTTGAAGCATTCGCGCAAGAAGCGCATCGCCGCCGGCTCGGGCACCGATGCCGCCGCGATCAACAAGCTTCTCAAGATGCATCGCCAGATGGCCGACATGATGAAAGCCATGGGCGGCAAGGGCAAGGGCGGCGGCATGATGCGCGGCCTCATGGGCGGCATGGCATCCAAGATGGGGCTTGGAGGCATGGGCGGGATGGGCGGTCTCGGCGGCGGCATGCCGGACCTTTCCAAGATGGACCCCAAACAGCTCGAAGCGCTGCAGAAACAGGTTCAGGCCTCTGGCCTCGGCAAGGGGTTGCCGGGTGGATTGCCCGGCCTCGGCGGTGGCGGCCAAGGGGGCGGATTGCCTGGTTTCGGCAGCCTTCCGGGCCTGCCGAAGAAGAAGTGAGGAGACGATGATGCAAGACGACACCCAGCGCGCACGCGATCTCCTCGCCGGCTACCGCGCCTCGATCGACAATATCGATGCAGCGCTGATTCACATGCTCGCGGAGCGCTTTCGCTGCACGCAGGCCGTCGGCAAGCTGAAGGCCGAGCACGGCCTGCCGCCGGCCGACCCGGCCCGCGAGAAGACCCAGATCGAACGGCTGCGCCGGCTTGCCGACGACGCCAATCTCGACCCCGATTTCGCGGAGAAGTTTTTGAACTTCATCGTCCGCGAGGTCATCCGCCATCACGAGGCGCTCGCCTCTGAGAAACATGAAAACGCATAAGAACCGAACTTTTCCAGGAGAACTGAAATGGCACTGAAGATTCGTCTGTCCCGCGCTGGCTCCAAGAAGCGCCCCTACTACCACGTCGTCATCGCCGACGTCCGCGCGCCGCGCGACGGCCGCTTCATCGAGCAGGTCGGCTCCTGGAACCCGACGCTGCCCAAGGATGGCGAGCGCGTGAAGCTCAACAACGAGCGCATCCAGCATTGGCTCGACCACGGCGCCCAGCCGACCGACCGCGTGCTGCGCTTCCTCGACCAGGCCGGCATCGCCAAGCGCGAAGTCCGCAACAACCCGAAGAAGGCCGAGCCGGGCCAGAAGGCCCAGGAGCGCGTTGCCGCGCAGAAGAAGGCCGAGGAAGACGCGGCCGCCAAGAAGGCAGCCGACGAAGCTGCTGCCGCCGAGGCCGCCAACGCACCGGCTGCCGAGGCTGCTTCGGAAGAAGCCGCTTCGTAAACGACGTCTTCAAGACGTGCTCAAAAACCCCGCCGGTCCTGCCGGCGGGGTTTTTGTCTGCGCGGGCCATTGATTCTTTCGAAATTGCCGCAGCGGAATCTGTCGGCTACGGCTGTGTTCGTTCGTCGTTCCATCAAGCTCGCGAGGCAGACATGCTCTACGCCATTCTTTGCTACAACAACGAAGACACGGTCGGCCAATGGACCAAGGAGGAGGACGACGCCGTCATGGCGCGTCTCGACGCCGTGCTGCAGCCGGTCGAACGTGCCGGCCAGCTCGGCCCGGTCGCACGCCTCCTGCCGACTTCGGCTGCGACGACCCTGCGCAAGGCGAGCGGCGAACCGCTCGTCATCGACGGCCCGTTCGCCGAGACGAAAGAACAGTTCCTCGGATTCTACCTCGTCGATTTCGACAGTCTCGACCAGGCGCTGGCCTTTTCGAAGGATCTGGCCGAAGCCAATCCCGGCGGCGGCTCCTATGAAATCCGTCCGGTCGGCTACGTGCGTGACCGCGACAGGGAAAAGCACGCTTCATGACCGACGCGCGCGCCCTCGAAACGCTGCTATCCGCCGCCCGTCCGCAGACGGTCGGCGCGCTCTTGCGGTATTTCCGCGATCTCGACCGGGCGGAAGAAGCGTTTCAGGAGGCGTGCCTGAAGGCGCTGAAGAACTGGCCGAGGAATGGCGCCCCGCGCGATCCGGCCGCGTGGCTGATCTTCGTCGGGCGCAATGTCGGCATCGACGCGGTGCGCCGCGAGAAGCGCCTCGTGGCGCTGCCGGACGAGCCGGTACTGTCGGACCTCGACGATGTCGAGACGCCGCTCGCCGAGCGGCTGGACGGCGCCGACTATCGCGACGACATCCTGCGCCTGCTCTTCGTGTGCTCTGACCCGGCGCTGCCGGCCGAGCATCAGGTGGCGCTCGCGCTGCGTATCGTCTCCGGCCTGACCGTGCCGCAGATCGCGCGCGCCTTCCTCGTGTCGGAAGCGGCGATGGAGCAGCGCATCACCCGCGCCAAGGCGAAGATCGCCGCATCCGGCCGCCAGTTCGAGGCGCCGGACGCCATCGCGCGGTCGGAACGCGCCGGCGCGGTCGCCGCGATGATCTATCTCGTCTTCAACGAGGGCTATTCGTCCCGCCCGGGCGCAAGCGAGGCTGCGCCGGTCCTGTGCGAGGAGGCGATCCGTCTCGGCCGGCTGCTCCTGCGCATCTTCCCGACCGAGCCGGAGATCATGGCTCTTCTCGCGCTGATGCTGCTGCAGCATTCGCGTTCCGCCGCGCGGATCGATGCTGAGGGAGAGATCATCCTTCTCGACGACCAGGACCGCGCGCGCTGGAACGCCAAGATGATCGGCGAGGGGCTGGCGCTGGTCGACAAGGCGTTCCGTCACCGCCAGCCGGGCAGCTACCAGATCCAGGCCGCCATCGCCGCGCTCCATGCCCGGGCGAAAACCGCCGACGAGACCGACTGGACGGAGATCGAACTGCTCTACCGGATGCTGGAGCACGTGGAACCCTCGCCGGTCGTCACGCTCAACCGCGCCGTCGCGCTTGCCAAGGTGCAAGGGCCGCAGGCCGCACTCGACCTGATCGAGCCGCTCGGCGACCGGCTCTCGGGCTATTTCAACTATCATGCCCTTCGCGGCGGACTGCTCCTCGAACTCGAACGCTGCCGCGAGGCACGCGAGGCGTTCGACCGCGCCATCGCGCTGGCACGCAATCCGGCCGAAGCCGCCCATATCCGCCGCCATCTCGACCGGATGCAGGCATAGACCCGCTCGTTTTCGCGTGCCCGATGTCGGTTCGCGCGCCTGCGGATCGTTCTTGGATCAGACCTGACAAAGGAGATCACGATGACCCCGGAACCCAAGGCAGAGACGGAGCACGAACTCGTTCTCACCCGACTTCTCGATGCACCGCGCGACAAGCTCTTCCGCTGCTGGACCGATGCCGAACTGCTGCCGAAATGGTTCGTGCCGGCGCCGTGGACGATCGCCAAGGCCGAGGTCGACCCGCGCCCCGGCGGGCGGTCCTTCATCGTCATGCGCGACCCGGACGGCAACGAGTATCCCAATGAGGGTGTCTATCTGGAGATCGTGAAGAACGAGAAGATCGTCTTCACCGACGCCTATACGGAAGGCTGGGTGCCCTCGCAAAAGCCGTTCTTTACCGGCATCATCACCTTCGCCGACGAGGATGGTCGCACGCGCTACACGGCGCGCGCGCGCCATTGGCGGGAAGAGGACAAGCAGAACCACGAGAAGATGGGTTTCCACGAAGGCTGGGGCATTTGTGCGGACCAGCTCGAGGCCCTGGCGAAGACGCTCCAGCTGTCCTGATATTCAGGGTTGCGCGGCCTGCAAATGGCGGCATTCTGCGCCGGTTCTCGAAATCCGCCGATTTCGGCATGCCCGATCGCGACACACCTTGGCTACAGCAGCCACTCGATGTCGAGGCGCTTCAGGATGCCGATCGCCAGCCGACCCCCAAGCCCCATACCCGGCTCGCGCCGCAAGGGTGCGGGAAGGTCGGGGCGCTTCCAGACGAGCCCGCAATGTTCGGACAAGGCCACCTCATAGGCGTTGTCCGGCACCACGTCGTCGAAGGCGTCGGCGACGAGGCCGGCCAGTAGCGGCGATTCGATGACGATGCCCATCTCGGTGTTCAGATCGATCGAGCGCGGGTCGAAGTTGAACGAGCCGACGAAGAGGCGCTCGCGGTCGACGACGAAGGTCTTGGCGTGAAGCGTCGAAGCGCCGGCGCGCAGCGCCGAGGCCGAGCCGCTGCCGGACCCGCGCAGGCGACCTGAGACGCCCAGCCGCGAACCCTTGCGCCGCTCGCGACGCGACGGCGCCTGCCGCGCCCCGTCGCACATCTCGAACAGGCGGATGCCGGCGCGCAGCAATTGCCGCCGATAGGGCGCGTAGCCGGCATGAACCGCGCCGACATCGGTCGCCTCATACGCGTTGGTCAGGATGGAGACCTCGACGCCGCGGGCGCGCAGCGCCTGAAGATTGGCGACACCGCGACTGCCGGGCACGAAATAGCCAGCGATGATGGCGAGCTCGCGCTTTGGCGTGCCGATCGCGTTTTCCAGCAGGCCGGAGAGCCGCGCGTCGCTGCCCGCGTCTTTCTTCAGATAGCCGAGCGCCTTGCCGGGATCGTCATGCAGGAGCGACACCTTCGCCCATTCCATCGGCAGCCGCGCCTCGGCAAGCTGGTGCACGATCTCGAGGTCGCGGACCGCCTTCAAATAGCGCCGCGCGGCCGGATCGCGCTCGACGATCGAGCTGCGCTTGCGCAAACGGCGCAGGCTGCGGGGACCGACACGGCGCAGGAGCAGGCGGGCCGGGAAGGAGGAGGCGGCGTTCCAATAGGTTTCGAACTGCGTCGCCACCTCGTCCACGACCGGGCCGAGGGCGAGCACGTCGAGATCGGCGAAGAGCGGGCCGTCGGCGACGCCGAAATATTCGTCGCCGATATTGCGCCCCCCAATCACCGTCGCCTGTCCGTCGACGGTGAAGCTCTTGTTGTGCATGCGCCGGTTCAAACGCGGGAAGTCGAAGACATATCCGAGCACTTTCGGCCAACGGACGGGGAATGGATTGAACAGGCGCACCTCGACCCGCGGATGCCGGTCGAGCGCGAAAAGCACCTGGTCGAGCCCGTCGATGCCGTTGTCGTCGAGGAGAAGCCGGACACGAACGCCGCGATCGGCGGCGTCGAGCACCTCCTCGAGAAGCATCGTTCCCGTGCGATCCCCGCGCCAGATGTAATATTGAAGGTCGAGCGTCTTTTCGGCCTGGCGGGCAAGCGACATGCGGGTCGCAAATGCTTCGGGGCCGTCCGCCAGAAGGTAGACGCCGGAGAGGCCGGGATGTGCGTCGACCGCCGGCCGCGTCATGCGCGCAAGCGTCGTTCCACTCACGTCGGGGGCGGGCCCGGGCGCGGGCAAGGCGCGCTGCGGCAAGGTGAACGCGCGGCGCATGGCGGCGGCCGTGAGGAGGGCGGCGCCAAGGACCAGCAATTTTCCGCTCGCACGCATTCCTTCCTCCGATCGCCGCCGTACAATCGTTCCGCGCGCTTCCGGTTCCGGCTGGCCAGGGCGCTCGAATGGCCGATTAATTCGAAAGCGCATGTCGGGAGCGCGCTCGGCCGTTCGTCATCCTGTCGCAACATGATGAAAGAGGAGCAATATCATGAGCTATGTCGACGGTTTCCTGCTTTCCGTTCCGAAGTCCAATCTCGAGACCTATAAGGAGCACGCCCGTGTGTCGGCCGATGTCTGGCTGGAACACGGGGCCACCGGCTATGTCGAGTGCCTGGCCGACGACGTGCCCTATGGCGAACTCACCTCGTTTCCGCGTGCGGTGCAGGCCAAGGAAGACGAGATCGTTGTATTTGCCTGGGCGACCTATCCCGACAAGACCAAGCGCGACGAGGTGATGAAGAAGGTCTTCGAGGACCCGCGGATGAAGCCGGCCATGGAGAACATGCAGTTCGACGGCAAGCGCATGATCTATGGCGGGTTCGACGCGTTCATCGAACGCTGAGCCGGAGGATCGATCGATGTCGGACTACACCTATCCCGGCGTGACGCCGCATCTGATGTCGAAGGACGCGGTGGCCGCCATCGACTTCTACAAGCGCGCGCTCGGCGCGCAGGAACAGGGCGAGCGCATGCTGATGGAAGACGGCAAGCGCATCATGCATTGCGAACTGAAAATAAATGGCGGCACGCTGATGATCGCCGACGCGATGCCGGAATACGGCTATCCCTGGGTCGAGCCGCAGGGCACCACGCTGAACATCATCGTCGACGATGCGCGCGCGGTCTGGGACCGGGCGATCGCGGCGGGCTGCACGGTGAAGATGCCGCTCGAAGTCGCCTTCTGGGGTGATCTCTACGGTCAGTTCGACGATCCGTTCGGGCACAGTTGGGCAGTGGTCGGCCCGGCGCCGAAGGGGTGAGCTGCGGTTTGGTTATTGGTTGCCTTTCCGATCCTTCGGATCGGATAGGGACCCCCACCCTTTATCCCTCCCCACAAGGGGGAGGGAGTCGCCGCCGTGGCGACGGTCCTTCAGCGATGGGCGGAAGAATTGGGCGCAGCGTGGATGCCTCCCTCCCCCTTGTGGGGAGGCATAAAGGGTGGGGGTCCTCTTCACAGAAACCGCAACAAGGCCGGGCATGAACCCGGCCTTTTTCATTCAGTTCATCCGAACGCTTACGCCGCCTGCTTCTTCGGCTGGATCAGGCCGCGCGCGACGAGGAGTTCGGCGATCTGGACCGCGTTCAGCGCGGCGCCCTTGCGCAGATTGTCGGAGACGACCCACATGTTGAGGCCGTTCTCGATGGTCTGGTCCTCGCGGATTCGGGAGATGTAGGTCGCGTCCTCGCCGGCCGAATCGAGCGGGGTGACGTAGCCGCCATCCTCGCGCTTGTCGATGACGATGCAGCCCGGCGCCTCGCGCAGGATCTCGCGCGCCTCGTCGGCGGTGATGGGGTTCTCGAACTCGATGTTGACCGCCTCGGAGTGCCCGATGAAGACCGGCACGCGCACGGCGGTGCAGGTGACCTTGATCTTCGGGTCGAGCATCTTCTTGGTCTCGGCCATCACCTTCCACTCTTCCTTGGTCGAGCCGTCGTCCATGAAGACGTCGATATGGGGGATGACGTTGAACGCGATGCGCTTGGTGAACTTCTTGGCTTCCACCGGATCGGCGACGAACACGGCGCGCGTCTGGGTGAAGAGCTCGTCCATGCCTTCCTTGCCGGCGCCGGAAACCGACTGGTAGGTCGACACCACGATTCGCTTGATCGTCGCCTTGTCGTGCAGCGGCTTCATCGCCACGACAAGCTGCGCGGTCGAGCAGTTGGGGTTGGCGATGATGTTCTTGCGCGAGAAGCCGTCGATGGCGTCCGGATTCACTTCCGGCACGATCAGCGGCACGTCCTGGTCGTAGCGGAAGGCGGACGAGTTATCGATGACGACGCAGCCCTGGCGGCCGATCTTCGGCGACCATTCCTTCGACACGTTGCCGCCTGCAGACATCAGGCAGATGTCGGTGTCGGAAAAGTCGTATTGCGCCAGGTCGCGCACCTTCAAGGTCCGGTCGCCATAGGAGACTTCCGTGCCCTGACTGCGGCGCGAAGCGAGCGCCACGACCT
The DNA here is from genome assembly GCF_024105655.1 of Aliihoeflea sp. 40Bstr573. Classification (GTDB taxonomy): domain Bacteria; phylum Pseudomonadota; class Alphaproteobacteria; order Rhizobiales; family Rhizobiaceae; genus Aliihoeflea. The sequence goes on along the minus strand of NZ_JAAAMH010000004.1, from coordinate 102,963 downwards.
CATCGGCCGGAAAGCCGCGCTCTTCCAGAATGTTCAGCATTTCGCGCCCGACATTGCCGGTGGCGCCCACGACTGCGATCTTGAAACCCATTTCGTCTATCCTCGATCTCTCCGCGCTTCGACCGTGAGACCGTCCGCCGGCCATGAAGCGGACCTTCTCCCTGGCCAGACCGGGGAGAGATCGGAAAGGCCAGTGGATCAGACGGTTTTGGTGGTGTTTTTGGAGAGCTTGGTGGCCGGGGTCGAACGGAGGCGCGCGCGCGTCTCGTCGCGCTCGAAAGAGCCGAGAGAAGAGGCCATGAATGCCAAGATGAGGCCGCGCATTGCGAGTTTCCCGTTCGGCGCGCCTTTTACGCGGTTCTGACGAAGAGTCAATGCGGCCCGGCCCGGCCCCTGGTCTCGGCCATCAACTCATGAACGAAGCGCAGCTTCTCGGCGACCGGTTCGGAGATGACGAACGGGTAGAGGTCGGGCAGACCCATGCAGCGATTGATCTGGTTGGACGCCTCGCACAGGATGAGCCACCGCGTCAAAAACTCATCGAAATCTGCCGGCGGCTCCGGGTCGTGCACGTGCGCTGCGACCGGCTGGTCGGCGAACTCGCCTTCGTTCGGTGGCAGGTCATGGTCGATGACCGTATCGAGGCGGCCGAGCGGCATGTTGAGCGCCGCCGTCATTTCCAGCGTGTCGTAGATGTGGAGATAGTGGGCCCAAGTCTCTGCCCAATCCTCCCAAGCGTGGCTCGCCGCATAGTGCGAGATGTGGTTCTCATCCCAACCGGGTTGCGGCCCCGCTTCGTAGTGCCGCTGGAGCGCCTGCATGTAGTCTTCGCGCTCGTCGCCGAAGAGCGCGCGGCAGCGGTCGAGCCATTGCTGGTCGTCGCGGATCAGCCGGTCCCAGTAGTAGTGGCCGAGTTCGTGGCGGAAATGCCCGAGCAGCGTACGATAGGCCTCGCCCATGGCGACACGCATCTTCTCGCGCTCCGGGCTGTCGGCCTCGGCGACATTGAGCGTGATGAGGCCATTGTCGTGGCCCGTCAGGACGCGCTCGCCGCCCGGACCGCCACCAGCCGGATCGGCCAGAAAATCGAAGGCAAGGCCGACCTCGTCGTCGGGATTGGCTTTTGGAAAGACGTCCAGTCCGAAATGAAGGAGCTGATAGACGGCGCGCCTTTTCGCCGTCTCGGTGCGCGCCCAGCGTTCCGGATTGCCGCTGATCGACAGGTCGGGAATGGTCTTGTTGAGGGAGCAGGCGCGGCAGAAGCCGCCCTCGACCTCAGCGGCCCAGTTACATGCGGCGGACAGGGCGTTGGTACAGGTAAAGCCGCCCTGCCCCGTGATGACGAAATTCTCCTGCATCGGATCGTAGAGGACCGCGGTGCCGCAGGCGAGGCACATGCCGTTCTCGAAATAGAGGCGGCTCGAACATTTCGGGCAGGAGAAGAGCTTCATGGGGCAGGTATCCGCAGAGGGGTGTTGGCCGGAGAACTCGCAACCGTCGCAGCCGTTCCACGATCAGCGCACCGTCAGAAAGAAAAGCCGCCGGTGCGAGGCCGGCGGCTTACTTGCGTCAGACTGTCGAAGACTAACGCACGATGTAGACGATCCGGCGCGATTGCGGCTCGATGACGACCGGCTGGCCGTTGATATAGGCATAGCGGTAGTCGTAGTCCGGGATTTCGCGAATCTCGACGGTGTCCGGAACACCGGCGCCGACGACGACTTCGCCGTCGAGATAGACGGGCTCCACCTCGTTCTCGACCACGTAGCTGCGCAGCTGCGGGTCCGGGTCGGTCAGCACCCCTTCCGTCAAGCCGCCCGTGGCAGCGCCCGCGACGGTTCCAACGGCGGCGCCGATCGGTCCGGCGACCAGTGCGCCGGCGATCGCACCGGTGGCGGCGCCGGAGATCGCGCCTGCGCCTGTGGCGGTGCTTTCCTCATAGGTGGCGACCGGGACCATCTCGGCCGGGCGCTCCGTGACGACGATCTGCGCACCGGCATTGTCGGCGATCAGATAGTCGGAATAGGCCCAGCCTTCCGCGCCGGCAGCCGAGACCTGGCACCATTTGGAGTTTTCGAGGCAACCGGCGAGGGTCGCTTCGCCATTGGCGGTGATGGAGCCGACGATCGGATATTGCGGGCCAGGGCCGGCGCGGACGTTCAGGTCGGTCGTCGCGGTCACGGCGGTCTGGGCAAAAGCTGCAGACGACGCCAGCAGGACGACGGCAAAAGCCGACGACGAGGTCAGAATGTTCTTCATTTTCGTGTTCTCCGCGGGGGGTGTCACCTTCGCGGTAACAACGGCGTGAAAGCCCTGCGGTTCCAGGGTTGGGCAGCGGATCACAATTCGGTCATCATGATCGGACAACCAGCACGAGATAACGTGCGGGTAAGAAGCGTGTGCGACAGTGTCGGGCAGGCAGACGCTCTCGCGTCCGCGCGCCCGGACGGGCCAAAGATGATCTCAGTCATTTCGAAAGGCAGATGGATGGCAGGTTGGGGAAAGAGAATGCTGGGCGCGCTCCTGGCGCTCGGCGCAAGCGTGTCGCTGGCACAGGCGCAGCAATGCGGAAATGACGGCTCGGGCTTCGAGGCCTGGAAAAGCCAGTTCGCGCAGCGCGCCGCCTCGAGCGGAATCGGCCAGCGCGGCATTTCCGCGCTTCAGGGCACGAGCTATGCCACGCGCACCATCTCGGCCGACCGCAAGCAGGGCGGTGGTTTCACGCTGACGCTCGACCAGTTCCTCGAGCGGCGCGGCGGAAACGCCATCGTCTCGCGCGGCACGCAGCTGAAGCGCCAGAACGCCGACCTTCTCGCCCGCATCGAGCGCGTCTACGGCGTGCCGGCGGGCCCGCTCCTTGCGATTTGGGGCATGGAAACGGGCTTCGGCGGCTTCCTTGGCAACGAGAACATCCTCTCCGCCGTCGCCACGCTCGCCTATGACTGCCGGCGTTCGGAATTCTTCTCGGGCCACCTGATCGGTGCGCTGCAGCTCGTCGACCAGGGCAATCTGAATCCAGCCGCCAAGGGCGCAGCGCATGGCGAGATCGGCCAGACGCAGTTCCTGCCGGCCAATGTCGTGCGCTACGGCGTCGACGGCGATGGCGACGGCCGGATCGACCTGATCGGCAGCCGTGCGGATGCGCTCGCTTCGACCGCCAACTTCCTGCGCGGCCATGGCTGGCGGGCGGGCGCCGGATACCAGCCGGGCGAGCCGAACTTCGCGGCGATCCAGGGCTGGAATGCCGCCAGCGTCTACCAGCAGGCAATCGCCGTGCTCGGCCGCCAGATCGACGCGAACTGATCGCCATCCGATCGGACACGAAAAAGGGCCCGAACGGGCCCTTTTTCAGTGAGGCGCGCCGGGCGGATCAGGCCTTGCGCTTCCTTGCCGCCAGCGTGCGCAGGCGCAGCGCGTTGAGGCGGATGAAGCCCTCGGCATCCTTCTGGTCGTAGGCGCCACGGTCGTCCTCGAAGGTGACGAGCGCGTCGGAATAGAGCGACTTTGGCGAGCGGCGCCCGGTGACGATGACATTGCCCTTGTAGAGCTTCAGGCGAACTTCGCCCTCGACGTCTTCCTGGCTCTTGTCGATCAGCGCCTGCAGCATCTCGCGCTCGGGCGAGAACCAGAAGCCGTTGTAGATCAGCTCCGCGTAGCGGGGCATGATGTCGTCCTTCAGATGCGCCGCGCCGCGGTCGAGCGTGATCGATTCGATCGCGCGGTGGGCGGCAAGCAGGATCGTGCCGCCGGGCGTCTCGTAGACGCCGCGCGACTTCATGCCCACGAAGCGGTTCTCCACGAGGTCGAGACGGCCGATGCCGTTGTCGCGGCCGAGATCGTTGAGTGCGGCGAAGAGGCTGGCGGGCGACATCTCCTTGCCGTCGAGCGCGACCGGATCGCCCTTGCGGAAGGTGATGACGATGTCCCTCGCCTTGTCCGGCGCGTCCATCGGCGAGATGGTGCGCTGGTGAACATATTCCGGCGGCTCCTGCCACGGGTCTTCCAGCACCTTGCCTTCGGAGGACGAGTGCAGGAGGTTGGCGTCGACCGAGAACGGCGCCTCGCCCTTCTTGTCCTTCGTCACCTGAATCTGGTGCTGTTCGGCGAAGTTGATCAGGTCCGTGCGCGACTTGAACGTCCAGTCGCGCCATGGCGCGATGACCTTGATGTCGGGGTTCAGCGCATAGGCCGAAAGCTCGAAGCGGACCTGGTCGTTGCCCTTGCCGGTCGCGCCATGCGCAATGGCGTCGGCGCCGGTTTCCTCGGCGATTTCGACGAGACGCTTGGAGATCAGCGGCCGGGCGATCGACGTGCCGAGCAGGTAGGTGCCTTCATAGACGGCATTGGCGCGGAACATCGGGAAGACGAAGTCGCGGATGAATTCCTCGCGCACGTCCTCGATGTAGATCTCCTTGATGCCGAGCATCTCGGCCTTGCGGCGCGCAGGCTCCAGCTCGTCGCCCTGGCCGAGATCGGCGGTGAAGGTCACGACCTCCGCGCCGAGTTCGGTCTGGAGCCATTTCAGGATGATCGAGGTGTCGAGGCCGCCCGAATAGGCGAGCACGACCTTCTTGACGTCTTTCCATTTCGACATTCGGGGACCTGCTTGAGATGAATTCCGTTTCGGGCGGCAGCGCCCGTCCGGTCGCCTTTTAGCAGGAATGACGGGCCGGACAAGGCGTCCGGCCCCTTCGTCAGTCGGACGCGCGCCTGGCGCGCGAACTGCGCATTGCCGTCTCGAAGAGATCGTAGAGAACGGCAGCGATACCGATCGCGATCACGATGCCGAGGTCGAGCCGCGGCACCTTCCACAAGATGACCGCGAAGAACGCCACGAAGGCGATGAGGGCGAGGGGCGGTGCCAGTCTGGCGGCGAGCATCGGATGCTTCCTTTCCTTATCTTCCGTAGATCACTTCGGGCAGCCAGTAGACGATCTGCGGGAAGATATAGAGCAGCGCCATGGTGATGAAGACCATGCCCACATAGGGCAGGGAGCCGGCGAAGATCTGCGTCAGGCGGACCTCCGGCGGTGCGATGCCCTTGAGATAGTAGGCCGACATCGCCATCGGCGGCGTCAGGAAGGAGGTCTGCAGGTTGAGCGCGATCAGGATGCCGAAGAACAGCGGGTCGATATCGAAGATCACCAGCAGCGGCAGGAAGATCGGCACGAAGATGATGATGATCTCCGACCATTCGAGCGGCCAGCCCAGGAGGAAAATGATGAACTGGGCGAGAATCAGGAACTGGAACGGGGTGAGATCCATGCCGACCACGAAATCGCGCACCACATGCTCGCCGCCGAGATAGGAGAACACCGAGGCGAAGACCCAGGAGCCGACGAAGAGCCAGCACACCATCGCCGTGGTCCGCACGCTCAGATAGACGGACTCGCGCAGGCGCCGCCATGTAAGCGAACGGTATGCGGCCGCCAGAACCAGACCGCCCAGCGCGCCGATGGCGGCCGCCTCGGATGGGGTCGCCAGTCCGAAGAGAATGGCACCGAGCACGGACATGATGAGCACGGCGAGCGGAAAGAACGACGTCAGCATCATCCACATGAGCCGCGCCATCGGGATCGGCTCGGCCGGCTCGACGGGCTTCGGGGCGAGTTTCGGCTGCATGATGGCACGGACAATGATGTAGACGAGATACATGCCTGCCAGCAGGAATCCCGGCAGGAGCGCGCCGGCATAAAGCCGGACGATCGACGTGCCTGATGCCGCCGCGTAGACGATCAGCATGATCGAGGGCGGGATCAGGATGCCGAGCGTGCCGCCGGCGCAAATGACGCCCGAGGCGAAGCTGGTGTCGTAGCGCGCCTTCATCATCGCCGGGAAGGCGAGCAGGCCCATCAGCGTGACGACGGCGCCGACGATGCCGGTGGCGGTGGCGAACAGTGCGCAGGTGATGAGCGCGGCGACCGCCATCGAGCCGGGCACGCGGCGTGTGGCGATGCTCAGCGTCTCGAACAGGCGGTCGACGATGTTCGCGCGCTCGACGATGTATCCCATGAACAGGAACAGCGGGATCGCGGTCAGAACGTCGTTCGCCATGACCGAAAAGGTCTGGTTGACGAAGAGATCGAAGATCCGGTTATTGAAGAAGCCGCCGATCCAGGACTGCCAAAGATCGAAGGACGACACGTCCTGATCGAGCATCCGGTTATACGGCGCCCACATGCGACCCGCGTCGAAATAGGCGTAGTAACCGAAGCCGATGGCCAGGGCCATCAGCGTGAATGCGATGGGAAAACCCAGCATGATGACGAAGATGAAGAGCCCGAGCATCACCAGGGCAATGACGGGATCGCTCATCGGCGGGGCTCCTTGGGCGTGACGACATCGACGGCTTCGCTACCATGGCGAAGGACCGGCTCGTTTTCGCGCAGCATGATGGTTTCGAGTTCTTCCACATCGGGCGCGGGCTGCGGCCACTCGTTGGTCTGCATGGTGACGAGGCATCGGCAGACCTGCGCGATGCCCTGGATCAGGAGCAGGGTGCCCGCAGCCACGATTACGGTCTTGAACTGGTAGATCGGCATTCCCGCCGGGCTCATGGTGCTGACTTCCATGAAGCCCCAGGAGCGGCTGGCATATTTCCAGCCGGAAATGACCAGCGCGAGGACGCCGGGAAAGAAGAAGAAGAAATACAGGACGAACTCGATCTTGGCCTGCGTGCGCGGCTGCCAAAGCCGGTAGACGAAATCGCCCCGCACATGGCCGTTGCGCGACAGCGTGTAGGCGCCGGCCATCATGAACATGGTGCCGTACATCATGTAGCTCAAGTCGAAGGCCCAGGGGGTCGGGGCGCGAAAGGCGTAGCGGACGAGAACCTCGTAGCCGACGCCGAGAGCCATGATGACGATGCACCAGGCGAAAACCTTGCCGAACCACGCCGACAGCTCGTCGGCGAATGCGATGAAGCGGAGCATGAACTGCCAATCCCGTTACAGATAAAATCCGGCTCCTGATGGACAGGAGCCGGACACAAGGCGGTGCGGGGTCTTCGCCCTAGGCTTCCATCTTCAGCTTGCCGGGGAAGTAATGCTCATAAGCAAGCGCCAGATCGGCCGAGTTCATAAGTTCGTAGAAAGTGACGCGTTCGACCCATTCACGCTGGCTGTCGAGCACCTTCTTCATGAAGGGATCGGCCTCAAGCGTCGGAATGATCTTGTCCCAGGCCTCGAGCTGCGCAGCGAGAATTTCCCGAGAGGTGCGATGCACGGTGACGCCGTACTCTTCCTGCAGCCTCACGAGATCGGCGGAATAGTTGTCGAGGGCCAGCGCGGTGATGGCCGTGCTCGCCGCCTCGACGCCATATTCGAGGACTGCCTTCAGATCGTCGTCCAGCCCGTCGAAGACGTCGCGGTTGAACATGAACTCGAAGGATTCGCTCGCCTGGTGGTAGGACGAAAGGATGTAGTGCTTGGCGACGTCCTGCGAACCGAAGCGCAGATCCGAGGACGGGTTGTTGAATTCGAAGGCGTCGATGACGCCGCGCTCCATGGCCGGCACGATTTCGCCGCCGGGAAGCTGAGCGACGCTCATGCCCATTTCCTGCATGAGATCGGCTGCCAGGCCCACGGTTCGGTACTTGAAGCCGTTGACGTCGGCGACCGTGGTCACGGGCTCCTTGAACCAGCCAAAGGGCTGGGCCGGCATCGGGAAGCCGTAGAAGGCGACGACGTTGAGGCCCATGATGTCCTGCGTCAGCTCCTGGTAGAGCTCCTTGCCACCGCCCTGATGGAACCAGGCGAGCATGGTCGTGGCGCTGCCGCCGAAGACCGGGCCGGTGCCGAAGAGCGAGGCGGCTTTGTGCTTGCCGTACCAGTACACCGGCACGGTATGCGTGGCGTCGATGATGCCATCATTGACGGCGTCGAGCACCTGGAACGCGCCGACGACGGCGCCGGCCGGCAGGAGCTCGAACTTGATGCGGCCAGCCGACATCTTCTCCACGCGCTCGATGTACAGGCGTGCAAAATCCATCCAGATGTCGGACGAAGGCCACGAGGTCTGCATCTTGATCGTGACAGGCGCCTGCGCCAGGACAGCCGGTGCGGCCAGTGCACTTGCGGCCGTCGCGCCGATTACGGTCGTTGCACCGGTCCCGAGGAACTTGCGGCGCGAAAGCGATTTGGTTTGCATATCGGTCTCCTCCCAAAGACAGTGCCGGCGTCTCTCTCCGGCTCCGTTGGTGAGGATAACTATTACGTTAAGTAACGCAACCCAGTCAGGGTTGTTGTGTGCGCTCTTCGACTAATGGCTAATATGCCGATCCACCCGCCATCGTAACCGGACCGCCCATGGAATTCCTGCCGACCACCGCCACGCTCGTACAGTTTGCGGTCGCCACATTCGTCATCGCGATCACGCCGGGTCCCGACATGACCCTGTTCGTCGGACGTGCGCTGTCCGAAGGCCGCGCAGCCGGCTTCGCCTGCATGCTCGGCGCGATGACGGGCATCGTCGTCCATACCGCGCTGGTTGCGCTCGGCCTGTCGGCGCTGATCGTCGCCTCGCCGCAGGCCTTCCTTGCGCTGAAGCTGGTCGGCGCGCTCTATCTCGTCTGGCTGGCCTGGCAGGCGATCCGGCACGGCTCGGCCTTCTCGCCCGGAACCGGCGAGAAGCGCGCCAGGCGCTCCTTCTTCGCCAACTGGGCGACGGGGCTCGGCATCAATCTCCTCAATCCGAAGATCATCCTGTTCTTCATGACGTTCCTGCCGCAATTCGTCTCGGCATCGGACCCCGACGCGCCGGCAAAGCTCTTCTTCCTTGGCGCGCTGTTCATTCCGCTGTCGCTGCCGATCACCGTGCCGATGGTGATCGCGGCGGATTCGTTCTCCGCGCTGCTCAAGCGCTCGCCGCGCGTGACGCGGGTGATCGACTACGTGTTCGCGGGGGTGTTCTCGGCCTTTGCGCTGCGCATCCTCATGACGCAGACAAGGTAGCGGTCAGGTCTCGTCGCGCCAAAGGCCGGCATTGCGTCCGCAGATCGCCCAATAGGCGATGCCGCCGACGAGTCCGGCAGCGAGCGTCACCAGCATCAGACCGGGATCGGAGGCGGCGTCCGGCGCATCGAGCGCTTCGGCCATGCGCCAGCCGGCATAGAGCGCCACCGGTGCGCCCGCGAGCGCGTGTGCAAGCCACGAGCGCCAGCCGAGAAGCTCGGCCGCGACCGCGACGACGAGAAACGCGCCGAAGGCGAGGTTGGCCACGATCAGCGCAAAGAAGGGAACGGTGACGAACAGCGTCGGCCGCGCCGCGTCGGTCAGTTCGGGGATGATTGCGACGATCGTCGAGGCGAAGAGCAGATTGACGAAGAGACTCGCCGCCAGGCACGCGACGATGAAGCCGGCGAGAATCGCAATGAGGCGGACGACATAGGTGACGAGGCGGTTCATTCGCCGCCTGTCACTCGCCATGCCCCGCGATCATCATCGCCTCGAGCGCCAGGCGCTCGGATTTCTTCATGCGTTCGGATTCGGACTTCAACTGGCCGCAGGCGGCAAGGATATCGCGCCCGCGTGGCGTGCGGATCGGCGAGGCGTAGCCGGCCGCGTTGACGTAATCGGCGAATTTCTCGATCTGCTCCCAGTCCGAGCACTGATAGTTCGAACCCGGCCAGGGGTTGAACGGGATCAGGTTGATCTTGGCCGGAATGCCGCGCAGCAGCTTCACCAGCGCCTTGGCGTCTTCCATTGAATCGTTGATGTCCTTCAGCATCACATATTCGAAGGTGATGCGGCGGGCGTTCGACAGGCCAGGATAGTCGCGGCAGGCCTGGATCAACTGCTCCAGCGGGTACTTCTTGTTGATCGGCACCAGAAGGTCGCGCAGATCGTCGTTCACGGCATGAAGCGAGATCGCCAGCATGACGCCGAGCTCGTCGCCCGTGCGGTAGATTTCCGACACGACGCCGGAGGTCGAGAGGGTGATGCGGCGCTTGGACAGGGAAAGCCCGTCGCCGTCCGAGGCGATCAGCAGCGCCTTCTTCACCTCCTCGAAATTGTAGAGCGGCTCGCCCATGCCCATCATGACGATGTTGGTGATCTTGCGCCCTTCCGCCGGCACGATCGCGCCATCGGGCGTGTCGCGGTCGGGAAAGTCGCCGAGCCGGTCGCGCGCCGTCATCAACTGGTTGAGGATTTCCTCGGCCGTCAGGTTGCGGACCAGCTTCTGCGTGCCGGTGTGGCAGAAGGTACAGGTCAAGGTGCAGCCGACCTGGCTGGAAATGCACAGCGTGCCGCGGCCCTCTTCAGGAATGTAGACCGTCTCGATCTCGACCGGCCGGCCGGCGCCGCGCGGTGGAAACCGGAACAGCCATTTGCGCGTGCCGTCCTCGGAAATCTGCTCCTCGACGATTTCCGGGCGGGCGATCGTAAAGGCATCCGCCAGCTTGGCCCGCAGCTCCTTCGAGATGTTGAACATGTGCGCGAAGTCAGAGACGCCGCGCACGTAGAGCCAGTGCCACAGCTGCTGGACGCGCATCCTGCGCTGCTTTTCGGGGATGCCGATCGCGCCGAGCGCCTCGGCCATCTCGGCCCGCGACATGCCGATCAGCGACGGCTTCTCGGCGCTCCGGGGGCGAAGCGCTGCGCGGGTCTGCGGCTGGGTCAGGTCGAGCGTCAGGGTCATCGGTCGGCAATCTCGAAAATCGGGACAATCGCGGCGGCTGAACGTTCCCGTTCCTATCACGAACGGTTCGCCGCCGCTAATCGGCGGCGCGCTCGCCAGCCGGTCGGTGGCGCTCACATAAGCGACGTTGCGGCAAATGAAAAGGCCGGAGCTTTCGCCCCGGCCTTGAATGGACGTGGAATCCGAACCTAGCTGCAGTTCTGGATCGAGCTCAAGGCAGCGGTGATGCCGCGCAGCGAGAAGGTGTAGTTGGTGTCGTTGCCGCGTCCCGACTTTGCCGAGATCTTCATGTCGGCGCCGGCGCGCATGGCTGCGATCAGCTCGCCTTCCTGCGCGGCGTTCTCGAGCCAGGCGGAAGTGCCGCGGGTGAACATGGAGTAGCTCTTGTCGCCCACCTGGACCGTGACCTTCGAATTGTCCTGAAGATTGTAGGAGGCGATGAACTGCGGTTCGTAGGAGACGTTCTGGCCGGGCTTCTGGCTGACGAAGAAGAAGATGTCGCCATGGTTGAGGCTCGTCGGCTGCTTGTCGGTCGGAACCGTCAGCACGTAGCAGACGCGCCCGCCGTCACCCTCGTAGGAATAGGTGCCCCAGGCATTATGCTGTCCAATCTTGGTTGCGGATTGGGCGAGTGCCGGCGTGGCGAGAGCGACCATGCTGAGGCAGGAGAGTGTCGCGATTGTTCTGCGCATGGCTGTCTTGGATCCCTGTCTGAACGTTTTGGACTGGTTAACGAAACGGGTCGAAAAGGCCCGAATTGCCTCGAATTTTACGGAAACGGGGTTACCAAAGAATAAACCGGCTGGCAGCGGGCTGGCTGGCATTCAGGGCTTCCCCTCCCATACCCGAACGCGCCGCCCGGATCAGGGTGTATGCGATGTCCCTGAAATGAGTTTGAACCGGGCAAAGGCGGCAAGATTTTGACTGAATGTGTCGTACCGTGAACTGACGGGCGGGCATGGGATCGTGCGAACCGGTGGAAACCGGTTTCCACTTTGCGTTTCCATGTTCTAGTGTCGGGTCAAGTTGCGGCATCCCGGCCGCCGGGGAGAGTTCGCCGCTTCGCATGACGACCCAGTCTCCACAAGACCATGCCCGGCTTGCGGCCCGCGTGGCCGTCGACCGCGACCGCGCCGCCTTCGCAGCCCTGTTCGATCATTTCGCCCCGTGCGTGAACGGATATCTGCAGCGGCTCGGTATGGAACGTTCCCAAGCCGAGGACCTTGCGCAAGAGGTGCTGGCCGTGCTGTGGCACAAGGCGCATCTGTTCGATCCGGCCAAGTCCTCGCTCGCCACCTGGCTCTACCGCGTCGCGCGCAACCGGCGCATCGACCATTTGCGCCGCGACAAGTCGGACCGGCTTGATCCGGCCGATCCGATCTTCGAGCCGGACGCGCCGGAGCCCGCCGACGAAGCGCTCGATGCCGCCCGCCGCGACGAGCGTGTGCGGCTGGCGCTCGATACGCTGCCGCCAGAGCAGATCGAACTGATTCGCCTCGCCTTCTTTGCCGGACTGACGCACAGCCAGATCGCCGAGAAGACGGGCGTGCCGCTCGGCACGGTCAAGTCCCGGATAAGGCTCGCATTCTCGCGGCTGCGCAAGGCGCTCGAAGCCGACGCGCAAGTGGATACGGACGTTTAGCCAGACCTTGCGAAGCGTTCGATGGCGGCCTGTGCTGCCTTGCGATGCTCGGGCCTGATGTGGGCGCGCATGTTGGCGATCGCTGCCGTCAGCACCGCGATGTCGTCGGTGAAGCCGAGGCCGAGGATGAAATCCGGAACCATGTCGAAGGGCAGGACGAAATAGGCAAGCGCCGCCAGGAGCGTGCCGCGCACGCGCAGCGGCGTGCTGGGGTCGAGGGCGCAGTAATAGGCGGCGACGAGTTCGTCGGCGAAGGGGATGTGGCGCGAGGCCCGCTTAAACGTGCGCCAGAAGCCGCCGGCCACGCGGCGCGCGCGCGCCTCGTTGGTGTGGCCGTCGCCCGGCTCCAGAATGTCGTCGATGGTTGCCTGCTTCATCGGTGTCCGATCCTGTTCAACGGTTGAGAAATGGGATCGGCGCGATTCTCCTTCAAGCCTGGAACATCTTGTCGAAGCGCTTCGCCAGGTCGACGTCGCGCTGCGACAGCCCGTCGACGTCGTGCGAGGTCAAGCGCACGTCGACGCGGTTGTAGACGTTCGACCATTCGGGATGATGGTCGGCCTTCTCGGCGGCCAGTGCGCAGCGCGTCATGAAGCCGAAGGCCTGGCTGAAGGTCTTGAACCTGAAGCTGCGCGAGATGCCTTTGCCGTCCGCGTCGCGCGTCCAGTCCGGCAGCGCTTCGAGCGCTGCCGTGACCTGCGTTTCGGAAAGGGCGTCGCCCTCCATCAGCGCGGCGTCCATGCGGGCTGGGGGACATGGGCCCATCCGCCGCGCGCGGCAGGTTCCAGCTGGTCGAGCGGCCATGCCTCCTCGACGACGTAAGGGCCACCGCCGATCGAATCGCGCGAGGACATCATGACGAAGCGGCCGACCCGGAAGGGGGCGGTGGAAAAATTGCCGCGCATGGACAGGTAGTGGGCGACTTCGCCGGGAGAGACGTTGCGCAGGCGCGCCACCGTCACATGCGGGGTGAACTTGCGCGCGTCCGCCGGCAGTCCGAGGCGCTGGCCGATCCGCTCGATCTCGCCCTGGAGAGCGGTCAGCTCGGGCGAGGCCGCGACGCCGGCATAGACCGAATGCGGCTTCTTGGAGCCGAAGGCGCCGACGCCGGACAAGGCAAGCGTGAAGGCAGGGCGGCGGATGCGATCGAGCGCGACTGCGATCTCGTCAGCCACATGGCCTTCGACATCGCCGTAGAAGCGCAGCGTCAGGTGGTAGTTCTCGGGGTCGATCCAGCGGGCGCCGGGCAGGCCCCCGCGCAGGAGGGAGAGCGAAAGGGCGGCGTCGCGCGGGATTTCAAGCGCTGTGAAAAGTCGCGGCATGGTCTGGTCCTTCCCCAAATCCGCCGGCTGCTGCCTGGAACAGACGGCTTCTACCGCTTCGACGCCATGGTTGCCTGGAAGGCGCCGAAGCCGGGATGTCAGCCCGAAAAATCGGGCGGCGAACCGGTCGGCGCAAAACGACGCGTTGCAGTGCGGCATTTGCCGTCCGGGACTTTTCACCGGCACTTCGAGACCGGCTCTGGCCCTCCTCGAATCGACTGCTTCTCATATCAAGCGAATCACCCGCAGCCTGGTTCCGCAAGGGATTTTGCAGCGCAGCGTAATTCATCAACGGTTAACGTTACCCTTGCGCCTCGATATAGGCCTCGACCATCGGCAGCACGCCCTCCACCATCCGGTCGACGCCGGCCGCGCTTGGATGCATGCGATCCTCGAGCGTCATTCCAGGAACCGTCGTCACGCCGTCGAGGAAAAACGGGTAGAGCTCGACGGCGAACCGGCTCGCAAGCTGCGGATAGATGCCGTTGAAGCGATCGCCGAACGAGGCGCCGAGATTGGGCGCGGCAAGCATGCCCATCAGCATCACATCAATGTCGCGGGCGTCCAGTCCTTCCAGAATCGCGGTGAGGTTCTTCTCGGTCACGCCCGGGTCGACGCCGCGCAGCATGTCGTTGGCGCCCAGGCCGAGAAGGACGAGATCGGTATCGTCGGGCACGGACCAGTCGAGACGGGCAAGGCCGGCGCTCGTCGTGTCGCCGGAGACGCCGGCATTCGCGATCACCACATCGTGACCACGCGCTTTCAGCGCTTCTTCCAATCTTTCGGGGAAGGATTCGCCCGGGTTCAGCTGGTATCCGGCCATGAGACTGTCGCCGAAAGCGACGATCCGGACCGGTTCGGCCAATGCCGAGGCGATGCCGGCGAACAGCACCAGTCCGGCTGCGACCAAAACGCGTATGGAAGAATTGAACGCCATCACCCACAACCCATATGAAATCCGCCGGTTCGCCGGCCCGTCAGGGAACGACCGTTCCCGCTTCGAAAGCGAATATAGGAGCGATCGGCCGTGACCAAACCCGTCATCGAAATGAAAGACGTTTCGCTCACGCTCGGCGAGGGCGCTTCGTCCGTCCATGTCCTCAAGGGCATCACCCTCGACATCGCGGCCGGCGAGACGGCCGGCATCGTCGGCCCGTCCGGGTCGGGCAAGTCGACGCTTTTGATGGTGCTCGCGGGACTGGAGCGCATCGACGCCGGCCAGATCCGCATCGCAGGCGAAGATCTGACGGCCATGAGCGAAGACCAGCTTGCCGCCTTTCGCGGCCGCAATGTCGGCATCGTCTTTCAGTCCTTCCACCTGATCCCCAACATGACGGCGCTCGAAAACGTCGCCGTGCCGCTGGAACTCGCCGGCCGCGACGACGCCTTCGCCATTGCCGAGCGGGAACTTGCCGAAGTCGGGCTGAAAGACCGGCTGACGCACTATCCGGGCGAACTTTCGGGCGGCGAACAGCAGCGCGTCGCCATCGCCCGCGCGCTTGCGCCCTCCCCGCGCCTTCTCATCGCCGACGAGCCTACCGGCAATCTCGACCAGACCACCGGTCGGCAGATCGCCGACATGCTCTTTGCCAAGGCTGTCGAGCGCGACATGACCTTGATGCTGGTGACACACGACCCGGCACTGGCGGCGCGGTGCTCTCGCCAGATCGCGATCCGCTCGGGACGGATCGAGAGCGAGCCGCAATTGCAGGCGGTGCGGGCGTGATGGGGAGCCTGAGTTTCTGGAGCGGGACCCCCACCTTCTATCCCTCCCCACAAGGGGGAGGGAGGCATCCACGTGGCGATTCACGCTTGATGCGTCATTGCAAAAGGATACGCGGCGCTCACGTTCCCCTCCCCCTTGTGGGGAGGGATAAAGGGTGGGGGTACCCTACCAAAGACTCTCGCACCGCGAGGCCGATCCCATGAATTCGCGCCATCTCGCTCTCGCCTTCCGTTTTGCCGCGCGCGAAATGCGGGCCGGCCTTGCCGGCTTCTTGATCTTCATCGCCTGCATCGCGCTCGGCGTCGCTGCCATTGGCGGGGTCAATTCGGTGGCGCAGGCGATCACGCTTGGCGTTTCCAACCAGGGCCAGACGCTGCTCGGCGGCGACATGCGCTTCGAGCTCAACCAGCGCGAGACGACGCCGCAGGAAGCGGCGTTCCTGAGCGAGCACGGCGAGGTGACCCATACGGCCGGCATCCGGTCCATGGTGCGGCTCGAGGACGGGTCGGACCAGACGCTGGTCGAGGCCAAGGCCGTCGACGCCGCCTATCCGCTCTACGGCGCGGTCGAGACCACCCTGGATGACCCCATCGCGGCGCAGATCGAAGAGCGGGACGGCATCTTCGGGGCGGTGGCGCCGGACATCCTGTTTCAGCGGCTCGGGCTCGCGATCGGCGACCGCGTCGTCCTGGGCGACCAGGTCTTCGAGCTGCGCGCCGAGCTTCTTACCGAGCCCGATGCCATTTCGGACGGGTTCGGCCTCGCGCCGCGCCTGATGGTGTCGATCGATGGCCTGCGCGCTTCCGGCCTGTTGCAGGAAGGCAGTCTCGTCGAACATGGCTACAAGATCCGCATGCCGCTCGGCACGTCGCAGGACGAGATCGAGGCCGTCCAAGCCGAGGCGGGCGAGCGCTTCCCCGAGGCCGGCTGGTCGATCCGCTCGCGCACCAATGCCGCGCCTTCTCTGTCCTCGAACATCGAGCGCTTCTCGCAATTCCTGACGCTGGTCGGGCTGACGGCGCTGGTCGTGGGCGGGGTGGGCGTCGCCAATGCCGTGCGCGCCTATCTCGACGCCAAGCGCGGCGTGATCGCCACCTTCAAGAGCCTCGGCGCGTCGGGCGCGCTGGTCTTTTCGATCTACCTGATCCAGATCCTGATCATCGCCGGCGTCGGCATCGCCATCGGCCTCGTCCTGGCTGCGATCATGCCGTTCGCCGCCAGCGCGATGCTTGCCAACGTGCTGCCGATCCCTTCGGAAGGCGGCATATATCCGGGCGCGCTGGCGCTGGCGGCGCTCTTCGGCCTGATGGTGACGCTCGCCTTCGCTGTCCTGCCGCTCGGCCGCGCCCGCGACGTACCGGCCACCGCGCTCTTCCGCGAACTCGGGCTCGAAGGCCGCGGCATGCCGCGCGCCGTCTATGTGATTTCGGCGGCCGCGATCGCCGTCATGCTCGCGGTCCTTGCCGTCGGGTTCTCCGGCGATCGCCGCATCGCGACCATTTTCGTCGGCGCGACCATCTTCGCGTTCCTGGTGCTGCGTGTCGTTGGCAGCCTGGTGCAGACGCTCGCGCGCCGCAGCCCGCGCGTTTCCTCGACCGCTCTCAGGCTGGCGCTCGGCAATGTCCACCGGCCCGGCGCGCTGACGCCGTCCGTCGTCCTGTCGCTCGGCCTCGGGCTGACGCTTCTCGTCACCCTGGCGCTGATCGACGGCAATCTGCGCCGGCAGATCTCCGGTAACCTGCCCGAGCAGGCGCCGAACTTCTTCTTCGTCGACATCCAGGCCAATGAGGTCGAAGATTTTGCCGCGCTGGTCGAGGCCGAAGCCCCCGAAGGCAAGCTCATCCGCGTGCCGATGCTGCGCGGCCGGGTGATGGCGATCAACGACGTCGACGTGCGCGAGATCGAGGTTCCGCCGGAAGGCGCATGGGTGCTGCGCGGCGACCGAGGCATCACTTATGCGCGCAACGCGCCGGAGAACTCGACGCTGTCCGAGGGCACATGGTGGCCGGAGGATTACGCGGGCGAGCCGCTGGTCTCGTTCGCCGCCGAAGAGGGCGGTGAGATCGGCCTGAAGCTCGGCGACACGATCACCGTCAACGTGCTTGGCCGGAACGTGACCGCGCGGATCGCCAATTTCCGGCAGGTCGAGTGGGAATCGATGGGCATCAACTTCGTCATGGTGTTCTCGCCCAACACGTTTGCCGGCGCGCCGCATTCGTGGCTCGCGACGCTTGCCGACGACACGGCGACCAATAGCGACGAGGCGCGCATCCTCAACGCGATCACCCGCAATTTTCCGTCGGTGACGTCGGTCCGGGTCAAGGACGCGCTCGACATCGTCAACCAGATCGTCGCGCAGCTTGCCGTCGCGATCCGGGCTGCGGCGGGCGTCGCGCTCGTCGCCTCGGTGCTCGTGCTGTCGGGCGCGCTGGCGGCCGGCAACCGAGCGCGGGTGCACGACGCGGTGGTTTTGAAGACGCTCGGCGCGACGCGGCGAACGCTCATCACGGCGTTCTCGCTCGAATACACGATCATCGGGCTGGCGACGGCTGTCTTCGCGCTCTTTGCAGGCGGGGTCGCCGCATGGTTTGTGATCACCCGGATCATGGGCCTGCCATCGGCCTTCCTGCCGGAAGTGGCGGTGTCGACGATCGTCATCGCGCTGGTGCTCACGGTCGGCTTCGGCCTTGTCGGCACCTGGCGCGTGCTTGGCCACAAGGCGGCCCCCATCTTGCGCGAACTTTAGAAATCACTCATCCTGCGGTGGCGCGGTTCACCGCTGGGACCAAATGCCGCCGTTCACGGCGTGTTTCAGTTCCGGATTGGTCTTGTGATCGCCACAGAGAATGCGCATATTCCGGCGCAGGCATGCTGGAGTCCCGCCAGCGGCGCCTGGGAGAGTGCCTGACGACAGGTTCGAGCACACGCCCGACACCGGACGGGACAGTAGCAAAGAGGACCATTCACATGGCTGACCTTCGTAATTATCAGGCGCGGTACGGGGCCGCCGGCGTCCAGGCCGATGCCTCTATCGACCAGGGCCTGCGCGCCTATATGCTCAGGGTCTACAACCTGATGGCGCTCGGCCTCGCCATCACCGGCGTTGCCGCCCTCGGCACCGTTTCGCTCGCCACCACCTCCGATCCCAGCCAGGCCGTCGCCACGCTCGGCAACGGCTCGATGCTGACCGCGCTCGGCGCGACGCTTTACGGCTCGCCGCTGCGCTGGGTCGTCATGCTCGCTCCGCTCGCCATGGTTTTCTTCCTGTCGTTCCGCATCGACAAGATGAGCGTGTCGGCCGCGCAGACGACCTTCTGGGCCTATGCCGCGCTGATGGGCGTGTCGCTGTCATCGATCTTCCTGGTCTACACGGCCCAGTCGATCACGCAGACCTTCTTCATCACCGCGACCGCCTTCGGCGCCCTGTCGCTGTGGGGCTACACGACCAAGCGCGATCTGACGGGCATGGGCTCGTTCCTGATCATGGGCGTGTTCGGCCTGATCATCGCGATGATCGTCAACATCTTCCTGCAGTCCTCTGCGCTGCAGTTCGCCGTCTCGGCGATCGGCGTGCTGATCTTCGCGGGCCTCACCGCCTACGACACGCAGAAGATCAAGGAAATGTATTTCGAAGGTGACGGCGCCGTCGCCATGGGCCGCAAGGCCATCATGGGCGCGCTGCGTCTCTATCTCGACTTCATCAACCTGTTCATGTTCATGCTGCAGTTCCTGGGCAACCGCGAATAGTCGGCACGACATGGAAACGGACAAGGGCGGCCTTCGGGCCGCCCTTTTTCGTTAGACCAGCGACGCCGGGGATATTCATCGCCAGAAAGCTCTCCTATCAATGGGCGACCGGAGAGCCCTTGCATGACCGCAATCACCGTCCGCCCCGCCACGCGCGCCGACCTTCCCGCCATCACAGAAATCTATGCCGACGCCGTTCAGAACGGGACGTCGAGCTATGAACTCGTCCCGCCCGACCTTGCCGAGATGACGACGCGCTTTGCCGCGCTCGAGGCTGGCGGGTTTCCCTATCTTGCCGCCACGCGCGGCGACCGCCTCGTCGGCTACGCCTATGCCGGCGCCTTTCGCCCCCGTCCGGCCTATCGCTTCATCGTCGAGAACTCCGTCTATGTCGCGCCCGACGCGCAGGGCGAGGGCATCGGGCGGTTGCTGATGGAAGCACTGATCGATGCGTCGAAGCGGCTCGGCTTTCGTCAGATGATTGCCGTCATCGGCGACGGGCGTTCGGACAGCGCCTCGGTGAGGCTTCATTCGAAGATGGGCTTTGCCGATGCCGGCAAGCTCGTCGGCACCGGTTACAAGCACGGCCGCTGGCTCGACACGGCCTTCATGCAGCTTGCGCTCAACGAAGGCGCGCACGCGCCCCCGGACCCGGCCTCGCTGCCCGAGCGCCGGTTTCGCGGCGAGGCGTGAGGGCGCTCAATCCGACGAGGACTTGAGCGCCAGCGCCGCCGCGAATGGCCCTATCACCGCGAAAAGGAGGGTGAGGGCGCAAAGGATCAGGAAGGGGGGAAGGAAGGGCTGCGGATCGTTCGCCGCACCATAGGCGGCGGAAACGCCGAAGATCAGTACCGGAATCACCAGCGGCAGGATCAGCACCGAGACGAGCAGCCCGCCGCGCGGCAGCGATACGGCCACCGCCGCGCCCACCGCGCCGATGAAGGCGATGGCCGGCGTGCCTGCAAGAAGCGTCGCCGAGGTCGCGAGGATCGCTGCCGGATCCATGTTCATGAACAGGCTAAGAAGCGGCGAGGCGACGACCAGCGGCAGGACGCTGGCGGTCCAGTGCGCGGCGCATTTGACGAAGATCGTGACCGCCAGCATGTGACGGAAATCCGCCAGGATCAGGAGGTCGAGCGCCCCGTCCTCGCGGTCGGCCTGGAACAGGCGGTCAAGGCCGAGAAGGCTCGCCAGCAGCGCGCCGATCCACAAGATGGCGGGCCCGATGCGGGCAAGAAGGTTCAAGTCGGGCCCGACGCCGAACGGGACGACCGCGACGACCGCAAGAAAGAACAGGACGCCCACCAGCGCCCCGCCACCGGCGCGGACTCCCAGCCGGACATCGCGAAGGAAGAGGGCTAGCAAGCGGTTGGCTCCGGGAGGAACGGCGCGGTCATTTCAGTGCGCTCCCATCACCAGTTCACGCGCCCCATCGATCCCCAGCGGCACATGCGTCGCGGCCATGATCAGCCCGCCATCGCCCAGATGCGCCGCCATCAGGGCTGCGAATTGCCGTTCCGAACGCGCATCCAGCCCCGCGGTCGGCTCGTCCAGCAGCCAGACCGGGCGATAGCTGACCAGCAGCCTTGCGATCGATGCCCTGCGCCTTTGCCCGGTAGAGAGATATCCGAACGGCAGATGGCCGATATCGGGCAAGCCGACCATGTCGAGCGCCTCGTCGATCTCCAGATGCGGCTCGCCCTCGAAATCGCGCCAGAACTTCAGATTCTCCTCCACGCTCAACGCCGTCTTCATCGCATTCTGGTGGCCGAGATAGTGTGCCGAGGAGGCAATCGTCTCTCCGCCGGTTGCCTCCAGCGATATGCTGCCTGAGGAGGGCGGCAGCAGGCCAGCGACGACGCGCAGCAGCGTCGACTTGCCCGAACCGTTCTCGCCGGTGACGATCAGCGCCTCGCCGGCCGAAATCGCGAAATCGAGCGGGCCGAACACATGTTCGCCGCCACGCTCGCCGCTCAGCCCTCTTGCCACGAGCCGCATGGCGGACCCCCTGCTAATTATCGATGCGGACGACGAATTTTGCCCCGCCGCTCTCTAGAACTCTTCTACGAAATTCTCTATAGAACCGGCAACCACGCCAGCGGTCGGCGTGCAGATCATTTTGGCCGAACCAGCATGCGCGCCGCCTTGAACGGCCCGGTTGCGAGGTGACGGACAGCGGAAATGACCGTACCCGCACCTTTGCGCGTGATGCACACTGGCGTTCGTCCCCCATCGGCACCGACAGTTAGGGAACGCACGTGTCAAAATCTCTCGACAGCTTCAATTGCCGCCGCACGCTCGAGGTGGCGGGCACGCAGTACACCTACTACAGCCTGATCGAAGCCGAGAAGAACGGCCTGACGGGCGTTTCCAAGCTGCCCTTCTCGATGAAGGTGCTGCTCGAAAACCTGCTGCGCAACGAGGACGGCCGTTCGGTCACCAAGGAATCGATTCAGGCGGTAGCCCAATGGCTGGACGACAAGGGCACGGCCGGTGTCGAGATCGCCTACCGCCCGGCGCGCGTCCTGATGCAGGACTTCACCGGCGTTCCGGCCGTCGTCGACCTCGCCGCGATGCGCGATGCGATGGTCTCGCTCGGCGGCGACCCGAAGAAGATCAACCCGCTCGTTCCCGTCGATCTGGTCATCGACCACTCGGTCATCGTCGACGAATTCGGTACGCCGCGCGCTTTCGCGCGTAATGTCGAGCTCGAATACCAGCGCAACGAAGAGCGCTACAAATTCCTGAAATGGGGCCAGCAGGCGTTCGACAATTTCCGCGTCGTGCCGCCCGGCACCGGCATCTGCCACCAGGTCAACCTCGAATATCTCGGCCAGACCGTGTGGACGAAGGAAGAGGATGGCGAGACGGTCGCCTATCCCGACACATGCGTGGGCACCGACAGCCACACGACCATGATCAACGGCCTCGGCGTCCTGGGCTGGGGCGTTGGCGGTATCGAGGCTGAGGCAGCGATGCTCGGCCAGCCGGTTTCCATGCTCCTGCCGGAAGTCGTCGGCTTCAAGCTGACCGGCAAGCTCAAGGAAGGCGTCACCGCGACAGATCTCGTGCTCACCGTCGTCCAGATGCTGCGCAAGAAGGGCGTCGTGGGCAAGTTCGTCGAATTCTACGGCTCGGGCCTCGGCAACATGACGCTCGCCGACCGCGCGACGATCGGCAATATGGGCCCCGAATACGGCGCGACCTGCGGCTTCTTCCCCGTGGACGGCGAGACGGTCAACTACCTGACCATGTCGGGTCGCGACAAGCACCGCATCGCGCTGGTCGAGGCCTATTCGAAGGCGCAGGGCATGTGGCGTGACGGCGACGGTTCCCACCTCGTCTTCACCGATACGCTCGAGCTCGACATGGAAACCGTCGTTCCCTCGATGGCCGGCCCGAAGCGTCCCGAAGGCCGCGTGGCGCTGGAAAACATCGCGACCGGCTTCGCAGAAGCGCTTGGCGGGGAATACAAGAAGACGACGGACATCGACCGCCGCTATGGCGTCGAGGGCGAGGACTACGACATCGGCCATGGCGACGTGGCCATCGCCGCCATCACGTCCTGCACCAACACGTCGAACCCGTCGGTGCTGATCGCCGCCGGTCTCGTCGCGCGCAACGCCAACCGCCTCGGCCTCAAGCAGAAACCCTGGGTCAAGACCTCGCTCGCGCCCGGCTCCCAGGTGGTCGCCGAGTATCTGGAGCGTGCGGGCCTGCAAAAGGAGCTCGATCAGATCGGCTTCAACCTCGTCGGCTTCGGCTGCACGACCTGCATCGGCAATTCGGGTCCCTTGCCTCCGGCGATCTCCAACACCATCAACGACAAGGGCCTGATCGCGGCAGCCGTTCTTTCCGGCAACCGCAATTTCGAGGGCCGCGTCTCGCCGGACGTGCAGGCGAACTACCTCGCCTCGCCGCCGCTCGTGGTCGCCTATGCACTCGCCGGCACGGTCACCAAAGACCTGACGACGGAGCCAATCGGCCAGGACAAGGACGGCAACGACGTCTTCCTGAAGGATATCTGGCCGACCTCTGCCGAAATCCAGGACTTCATCGTCAAGAACGTGACCCGCGAGCTCTTCGCGTCGAAATATGCCGACGTCTTCAAGGGCGACGAGAACTGGCAGAAGGTGCAGGCACCGTCGGGCCAGACCTACACATGGGACGATGATTCGACCTATGTGCAGAACCCGCCCTACTTCGAAGGCATGCAGAAAAAGGGCGACGGCAAGGTCGCTCCGATCGACGGCGCGCGCATCCTCGGCCTGTTTGGCGACAAGATCACGACCGACCACATCTCGCCGGCCGGCTCGATCAAGGCAGCCTCGCCAGCCGGCAAGTACCTGACCGATCACGGCGTCGGCGTCACCGACTTCAACCAGTACGGCACGCGTCGCGGCAACCATGAAGTGATGATGCGCGGCACCTTCGCCAATATCCGCATCCGCAATCACATGCTGGGCGAGAATGGACGCGAAGGCGGCTACACGATCCACTATCCCTCGAAAGAGGAGATGTCGATCTACGACGCGGCCATGCAGTACAAGGCCGAGGGCGTTCCGCTCGTCGTAATCGCCGGCGTCGAATACGGCAACGGCTCTTCGCGCGACTGGGCGGCCAAGGGCACGAACCTGCTGGGCGTGCGCGCGGTCATCGCACAGTCGTTCGAGCGCATCCACCGCTCCAATCTCGTCGGCATGGGCGTCATCCCGTTCGTCTTCGAGGACGGTACGAGCTGGAAGGACCTGAACCTCAAGGGTGACGAGATCGTCACCATCGAAGGGCTCGACCAGCTCAAGCCGCGCCAGCTCATGACCGCGAAGATCACCTATGCCGACGGCCAGGTGAGGGACGTTCCGGTCTGGTGCCGCATCGATACGCTCGACGAGCTCGACTACTTCAAGAATGGCGGAATCTTGCACTACGTGCTGCGCGATCTCGCCGCCTGACCCATCCGCCCGGCCATCAAGGTCGCGTGATCGAAACCGGGGCCCTGCGCCCCGGTTTTTTTCGTTTCGGGCTCGAAACACCGTCGAATAGTCGGAAAACGGCGTCAATTGGCATCGTTTGGCGCAAAACTTTCACCGCAACGTGACTTTCCGTTGACGTGCGGCTGCGCCTAACCTTATCCCGGTCTGGCGGCGCCATCCCGGCGCGACCGCTCGCAACCGGAACGATCATGGGCAAGCGAAGTGCATTCGGGCTCATCGCTTTCGCGATAGCCAGCCTCGGGGCATTTTCCGTCTCGGCCACGCCCGATGTCGACCGTCCGGTGGCGGTGGTGGAACTTTTCACCAGCCAGGGCTGCAACTCCTGCCCGAAGGCCGATGCGCTGCTTAGAGAGCTGGCCGAACGCGGCGACGTCGTAGCACTCGCCTTCCACGTCGACTACTGGGACTATCTCGGCTGGAAAGACACGCTGGCGCGGCCCGAGCATACCGAGCGCCAGCGCGACTACGCGCGCATGTTCGGCAACCGCTCGGTCTATACGCCGCAGATCGTCGTCAACGGCTCGATCGACGTGAAAGGCTCCAAGCCAGCGCGGGTCGAATCGGCGCTGCGCCGTGCGCAGATGGGCCATTCGCTTCCGGTCGCGGTCGATCTGTCCTTCACCGACGACAGCCTGGTCATCGATGTCGGCGAGGGCAAGGCCGCGGCCGAGGCTGCCATCGTGATCGTCTATTTCGACGAGCGGGTGGAGGTGGCCATCACGCAGGGCGTGAATCGGGGGCAGACGCAAAGCTACATCCATCCCGTCACGGCTTTCCACAGCGCGGGCATGTGGCAGGGCAGGAGCCAGGAACTGCGCATGCCGCTGCACGACCTGCAGAAGAAGGGCACGGGCGGCGTCGCCGTCTTCGTGCAGGAGATCAACCCCAATGGGCTGCCGGGCACGATCCGCGGCGCGGCCATGATCCACCACCAGCCAGGCTCCTGACCAGAGCGAAATGCGCGTGTTTTCGGGGGAGGTTGTTGACCGGAGTTGGTTCGATCCGACGTCGGCCCCGTGGGCGGGGGGCTTGGGGTTACGGAAACCGGGTCGGACCGAACCGTCTCAGGCAACGAGTGCAGACTGTCTTCAGATTGGGGCGGCAAATGGGATTAATTGTGGCGAAACTAAGTCCCAACATCACCAATTCGGACAGGGTGTCCCGCGTCGTGAAGCAAGTGTGACCATGCTGCAACTGGCGCATTTTGCCTTGCAATCGCGCTGCGCCCGCGCGACCCTTGGCCCGTCGCGAAACTGTCACGAGGAGGTTCGCTGATGACCGAAGGCGGACATGGCGGAGGCACCGACGCCTCGGCAATACTCATCCCGCTCCATGAAGTCCGACGCGAGCGCTTGGAGCTGCCCATCACCTTTCACCGTCTCGAACTCGACATGATCCTGCGGCTCTATGGCAGGATGGTCGCGGCCGGGGAATGGCGTGATTATGCCATCGACCATTTGAAAGACCGCGCGCTGTTCTCGGTCTTTCGACGCACCAGCGAGACTCCGCTCTTCCAGATCATCAAGACGCCGGCGCTCGCGCGCAAGCAGGGCGCGTTTTCGGTCGTTGGCGCGAATGGGGTCATCCTCAAGCGCGGCCACGAACTGCAGCGCGTGCTCGCCGTGTTCAATTCCAAGCTGAAGCTCGTCGGGGCCTGACAGGGGCGCTGCGCGACGAACTCACGCACACGGCCGTGAACATGCGCCGATTGCGCCCTTCCCGCCGCCGGTCTATTTGGAGGCGATGAGCGAGACGAGCGCACCTGCGAGCCTGACAGACTTGGCGAACCCGAGCCGGTTCATCGCCGTCGTCGAGCGCGTGCTGCCATGGGTCTACGGCCTTGCCGCGCTGACGCTCGCAGTCGGCCTCTATATGAGCTTTTCCGCGCCGGAGGACTACCAGCAGGGCATCACGGTCCGGATCATGTACATCCACGTGCCTTTCGCGTGGTTGTCCATGATGTGCTATTCGCTGATGGCCATCTCGGCGCTCGGAACGCTGGTCTGGCGACATCCGCTTGCCGACGTGGCGCTCAAGGCCGCCGCCCCGCTTGGCGCCGCCTTCACGCTTCTGGCGCTCGCCACCGGCTCCATCTGGGGCAAGCCGATGTGGGGCACATGGTGGGTGTGGGATGCGCGGCTGACTTCCGTCTTCGTGCTGTTCCTCATGTATCTGGGCATCATCGCGCTCACCCGCGCGCTCGACGATCCCGGGCGCTCGGCCAGGGCTGCGGCC
Organism: Aliihoeflea sp. 40Bstr573; assembly: GCF_024105655.1. Classification (GTDB taxonomy): domain Bacteria; phylum Pseudomonadota; class Alphaproteobacteria; order Rhizobiales; family Rhizobiaceae; genus Aliihoeflea. Next base: position 76,659 of record NZ_JAAAMH010000004.1, on the reverse strand, counting down.
ATCGTCACGCTGGTCGGCTTCGTCAACATCCCGATCATCAAGTTCTCGGTCGACTGGTGGAACACGCTGCACCAGCCCGCCTCGGTCATCCGCCTCGACGGGCCGACGATCCACGCCTCGATGCTGTGGCCGCTGCTCGTCATGGCGGTGGGCTTCACGCTGCTCTTTCTCGCTTTCCACCTGACGGCGATGCGCACTGAAATCTGGCGCCGCCGCGTGGCTGCCATGCGCCGTCTCGCTGCACGCCGCGCCGATGTGGACCTGCGGGCATGAGTCATCTCGCCTATGTCAGTGCCGCCTACGGAGCTGCTATTCTGGTGCTGGCCGGCATCGCGGTCTGGCTCGCCGCCGATCATCGCGCGCGCCGGCGCGAACTCGCCGACCTTGAGGCGCGGGGCGTGCGCCGGCGCTCGCAGGCGCAGTCATGAGCACGCAGACGGCCACGCCGAGGAAGCGCCTGCCCTGGCTGGCGCTCCTGCCGCTCCTGCTCTTCCTCGCGCTGGCGGGCATCTTCCTCTTCCAGCTTCTGTCCGGGCGCGACGCATCCGTCGTTCCCTCGGCGCTGATCGGGGCGCCGGCGCCGCAAACGAACCTGCCGCCGCTGGAGGGTTCGCCTCTGCCCGGCATCGAAAGCGCCGCGTTCGACGGCAATCTCACGCTCGTCAATGTCTGGGCGTCGTGGTGCGCGCCCTGCCGGCAGGAACATCCGCTATTGATGGAACTGTCCAGGGACGAGAACCTTGTCATCGCCGGGCTGAACTACAAGGACCGGGCCGAGCAGGCGCGGGGGTTCCTTTCAGAACTGGGCAATCCCTATGACGCGATCGGCGTCGACGGCTCGGGACGCACCGCCATCGACTGGGGCGTCTATGGCGTACCGGAAACCTTTCTCGTCGGTCCCGATGGCACGATCCTCTACAAGCATGTCGGCCCGTTCACGGTCGAATCGATGCGCGACGGGCTGATGCCGGCGATCGAAAAGGCGCGCGGCAGCTGATCAGCCAAGAAGCGCGCGAACGGTTTGTTCGAGCAAGGGCCGGCCGCCGGGCGTCCAGCCAAGGCTGCGCAACCGGCTGCAGTCCATCGCGTTGATCGCCGCCGCATCCGCCGGCTCCGGCAGCGGATGGGCCGAGCCGGTCGCATCCTGGACGATCGCGAGAAGATCGCGTCGGTCGACCACGAGGTCGGACACGTTGACCAGCGCAGGTGCTGCCCTGCCGAGCGCGATGCAGATGGCGGCGGCGACGTCGTCGCCATGGACCTCGGTACCCGCGCGGGGTTCGATCTTCCTGCCGGCAAGGTAATCGTCGAACAGCCCGGCCCATTTGTGCCGTCGACCGGGACCGGCAGGGCCGTAGACACCGGTGACGCGCAGGACGACCGGCGTGAATTCGGCGTCCGCCATTGCGGCCAGCGCCTCTTCGGCCTCGAGCTTCACCCGTCCGTAGAGCGTGTCCGGCCTGGCGGCCATGTCCTCGGTCAGCAACGTGGCTCGTGTTCTCGGGCCATAGACGGCGCGCGTGGAAAGGAACGCCGCGCGCGCCACGCCGGCTTGTTTCGCCGCCGCAAAGAGCGCGATCGAGCCGTCTCGGTTGCGTCGGACGAAGCCGTCCGGGTCGTTGCCCTCGCCGCCCCGATACCTTCCCGGCAGATGGTCGAAGGCCGCATGGACGACAGCATCGAAGCCGGCGAGCCGGGCCGGCGAAAACGCGCCGGGTTCGAGGTTGCCGGTGATGAAGCCAACGGGCTTCGAGAAAAAGCCGGGCGGCGGCGCGCTGCGGCCGAAGACCGTCACCTCTTCGCCGTCGGCCAGGAACCGCTCGACGATGAACCGGCCGACATATCCCGAACCGCCCGTAACAAGGATGCGGCTCATGGCGACGGATTGGCCAGCGCGTCGATGTCCGGAATGTTCTCGCCGGTCAGGTAGGCGCGCCACAGATCGATCAGCGGGCGCAGCCTGTCGGCTTTCGGATGGTCTGCTTCCCATGGCTTTTCATACTGGAAATGGATCACGCGGACGGACTTCCAGTCCCACAGCGCCGGCAGGGCAAACCAGACATATTGCAGCATGTTGTCGAACACTGGCAGACCGTGCCAGTCGGGAAAGAATTCCTGCAGGAAGGTCTGGTCGGTGCGCGGCCAGTGCGCGCCGGGCGCATCGAGGCGCGCGGTCATCGCTTCGAATGTCGCGCGCGACGGCTTTGCCACGAAGACGCCGGAGTTCATCCGGTGAAAATCGGCAAGGCTCTCATAGACGTTCGGAGCAGCGGAGAATTCGGGATAGGAGAAGAGCCTGTCGATGTTGCGGATCACGATCGCATCGGCATCAATGAAGACGATGCGCTCGTATTCCTCCATTTCCCACAGCCGCAGCTTGGCGAAATTGTCGAGCGGCGTGTGGAAGTCGGGCTTGCGGCCTTTCGTGAAGGGTCTGTCCGCATGGATGCGGGCGCGGGAATGGCGTTCGTTGAACGCGTCGGAAGTGGGCAGGAGTTCGGCCGGACAAAGTTTCGCGCCAAGCGCCACGAGGGGCGCGAGCATGGCCGCCTCGACGCCGCCGGTGTGCATGACGACGATGTCGGCCTGCGTCCCGGTCAGTTTCAAAGAGCGGACGAGGGCCGTCGCGCCGAGCACGTAGTCGGAATTGGTGACGAGAGTGGCGTAGGCCCGAGCGTTCACGAAACGCTCTTCAGCGCCTTGCCTTCCGGGTCGCGGTCGAGTGTCGGGGCGATGTCTTTGGTCCAGGCCGAAATGGCGGGGATGCGGGAGCGGTCGACGCGGTAGGCGTATTTCTTCGCGACGTCCACGACCTCCGACAGGAGCCCTTCGGCGAGCCGGATCGGGTCGAGGCCGAGCGCCATGAACTGCTCGTTGCGAACGACGAGATCGTTTTCGGCCGCTTCCTTGCGCGGGTTGGGAAGATAGGCGACCTTGGCGCCGGCGATCTTCGCCACCAGTTCGGCAAGATCGCGCACGCGGTGCGTCTCGGTCATCTGGTTGAAGATCTTCACGCGGTCGCCGCGCTTCGGCGCATTCTTCAGCGCGATCTCGATGCAGCGCACCGAATCCTGGATGTGGATGAAGGCGCGGGTCTGGCCGCCCGTGCCGTGGACCGTCAGCGGGTAGCCGATCGCGGCCTGGATCAGGAAGCGGTTCAGCACCGTGCCGTAATCGCCGTCATAGTCGAAGCGGTTGACGAGCTGCTCGTGCCGCCGCGTCTGGTCGGTGTGCGTGCCCCAGACGATGCCCTGATGCAGGTCGGTGATCCGCACCCCGTCGTTCTTGGCGTAGAACTGGAAGAGCAACTGATCGAGGCACTTGGTCATGTGGTAGATCGAGCCGGGATTGGCCGGATAGAGGATATCCTGCTTCACCGTCTCGCCCGCCATCGTGTCGATGCCGACGGGCAGGTAGCCCTCGGGGATCGCCGCTCCGACGGTCGAATAACCGTAGACGCCCATGGTGCCCAGATGCACCAGATGCGCGTCGAGGCCGATCTCGACCATCGCGTTCAAGAGATTGTGGGTCGCGTTGACGTTGTTGTTGACCGTGTAGTTCTTGTGCCGGTCCGACTTCATCGAATAGGGCGCGGCGCGCTGTTCGGCGAAGTGGATGATGGCGTCGGGGCGCTCGCTTGCGAGCCAGTTCTTCAGGATCTCGTAGTCGCGGGCGAGGTCGATCAGGTGGAAATGGATGCGCCGGCCGGTCTCCTGATACCAGATGCGCGTGCGCTCTTGGATCGAATCCATCGGCGTCAGCGACTGGACGCCGAGCTCGGTGTCGATCCAGCGGCGCGACAGGTTGTCGAGGATGTGGATTTCGTGGCCGGCATTCGACAGGTGCAGGCTCGTCGGCCAGCCCACGAAACCGTCACCACCCAGAACCGCAATCTTCATCGAATTCCACTCCTTCAGTCGTCCAGTCGAATGTCGCCGGCAGATGTGACGCGGATATTACCAGAGCGACTTTTTGTAGGCGTCGTCCAGATCGCGATCGATGTCCGACGCGGCGACGGACAGCGCGAGCTGGTCGCGCAGCATTTCGCCGAGCGTCGGCATCTCGGCGCGGGCGGGCCAGGTCTGCGGCTTCCACAGCGCGGAACGCATGAACGCCTTGGCGCAATGCATGTAGGAAGCGCGAATTTCGACCACGAGCGCGCTGATCGCCGGTCTGCCGTCGACGCCAAGGCGGTTGCAAAGCTCGGCGTCGGCCGTGATGCGGCCGATGCCGTTGACGCGCAGCGTTTCGTTCATGCCGGGAATGAGGAAGAGGAGGCCGACCGCCGGGTTGGCGACGATGTTTTCCCAGGTGTCGAGCCGATTGTTGCCCGGCCGGTCGGGGATCGCCAGCGTGCGGTCGTCAAGGATCGCGACGAAGCCGGGCCGGTCGCCCTTGGGCGTCACGTCAGCGTTGCCGGCGCCGTCCGAAGAGCCGATCATGACGAAGGGAGAGCGTTCCACGAAGCGTCGCGCATGGGCGTCGAGCGCAGGCAGTTCCTTGCGGACGGCGCCGTCGCCTGGCAGCTTGTAGTGCGCGCGCAGGCCTTCGCGGCTGGTGATATATTCCATGTCGGAGACCCTATTCGGCAGGCTGGCTCTTGTCGCGCTCGGGTAGCGAATGGCGCATGATCAGCGGCATCTGGGAGAGCGTGAAGGCGATGGTGACCGGCATCGTTCCCCAGACCTTGAAGGCGACCCAGAAATCGGTCGAGAAATTGCGCCAGACGACCTCGTTGAGGATCGCGAGGAAGACGAAGAACAGGCCCCAGCGCAAGGTCAGTTTGCGCCAGCCCTCGGCGTCGAGCCTGAAGGCGGCCTCGAAGACGTAGCCGAGCAGCGACTTGCCGAACATCAGCCCGCCGAGAAGCACCGCGGCGAAAAGGCCGTTGACGATGGTCGGCTTCATCTTGATGAAGATTTCGTCCTGCAGATAGAGCGTCAGCGCGCCGAACACCAGGACGACGACGCCCGAGACGAGCGGCATCATCGGCAAGGTGCGCGTCAGCGCCCAGGAAACGGCGAGCGCGACGGCGGTCGCGACCATGAACAGGAAAGTGGCGAGAAAGATCGGGTCGCCGATCGAGCCCAGCGCCGGAAAGGTGTCGATCAGCCATTCGCCGCGCAGATTGGCGAAGAAGAAGACGAGCAGCGGCCCGAGCTCGAGTGCGAACTTCAAAAGCGGATTGATCTCGCCCTTCTTCGGGTCGCCCGGCTCGCGTTCGATGATGCGTTCGCTCATGCTCAATTCACTCCAGCGATCGCTCGGGCGAAATCGCGTGCTTCGAAGGGTTCAAGATCGTCGACGCCTTCGCCGACGCCGATGAAATAGACAGGCAGGCGATATTTGGCGGCGATTGCGACCAAAATACCGCCGCGCGCGGTGCCGTCGAGCTTGGTCATGACGATGCCGTTGACGCCGGCCACGTTGCGGAAGATCTCGACCTGGCTCATCGCGTTCTGGCCGGTCGTGGCATCGACGGTCTGAAGCACGGTGTGAGGCGCTTCCGCGTCGTGCTTGCCGAGGACGCGGACGATCTTTTCGAGCTCGGCCATCAGCTCCGCCTTGTTCTGCAGCCGGCCGGCGGTGTCGATGATCAGAACGTCGGAGCCGTTCGCCTTGGCCGTCTCGAAGGCGTCCCAGGCAAGGCCTGCCGCATCGGCTCCGAGCTTGGAGGCGACGACTTCGGAGCCGGTGCGCTCGCCCCAGATCTTGAGCTGCTCGATGGCGGCCGCGCGGAACGTGTCGCCTGCCCCAAGCGTCACCTTCAGCCCGCCCGCGACGAGCTTGGCGGCAAGCTTGCCGATTGTCGTCGTCTTGCCGGTGCCGTTGACGCCGACGACGAGAATGACGTGCGGCTTGTGCGACAAATCCAGCTCGAGCGGCTTTGCGACGGGGCCGAGCACCTTCTCGACCTCGCTCGCCATGACCGCGCGCACGTCGGCGTCCGAGACGTCGCGGCCGAAGCGGCCTTCGCTCAAGGTATCGGTAATGCGGATCGCGGTTTCCATGCCGAGATCGGCGCGCAGGAGCACGTCTTCAAGATCCTGCAGCGTGTCCTCGTCCAGCTTGCGCTTGGTGAAAACGCCCGAAATGTTGGTCGACAGCTCGCGCGATGAACGCGACAGGCCGTCGCGCAGCCGATCGAACCATGGGCGCTGGACGGCAGGCGCGGCAGTCTGCGCTACGGCGGGGCCGCGCTCCACGGTCTTCGACACGCGCACCAGCGCGGACGGGTCGGTCTCGGTCTCGACCGTGCGCTTCAGGAATTCGGGAACGGCCGGCGCGTCGGCCTGCGGCGGTGGCGGCGGAGCCGGGGTTGGCTGGGGCGTCACCTCAGGCAGCGGCGCAGCCGGCGTCTCGACGGGCGCGGGCGGGACTTCCGCTGGCGGTTCAGGCACTTCGGCCGGCGGCAGCGGAACCTCGGCCGGCGCGGGCTCCGGCGTCGGTTCCTCGACCGGGACTGGGTCGACCGGCACTTCCGACGGCGGGGCAACGGGTTCCGGCTCGCGCGGAAGGGCGACCGGCCCGGGCTCGGGAATTTCGCGCGGTTCGGGGGCTTGGGTCGGCGTCTCGATCGGCACTTCGGGGACGGGCTGCGGCGCAGGCGGGACGGGCGCCGGCTCGGGCTCTTCCGCGCGCTGGCGCAGGAAGTCCGGCAGGGCCGGGGCATCGACGGCGGGGCCGGCCGTCGTCGAGGCAATCTCCTCGCGCGGCGTCTCCTCGGCTACGGCTTCGTCCTTGCGGCCGAAGGAGAACATCTTCTTGAAGAAACCGGCCATCGAATGTCCTTAGGCGGCGCGCCTGGCGCGCGTCATTGCAGTCAGCCGCTCGCCGTCATCGCCGGTCACGACCACTTCCACGATCTCGCCCGGCGCGCCGGCATCGATGGCGGCCATGGTGAAGCCTTCGGTGCGGCCGATCCCGTCGCGCTCGACGAGGACACGCTGGCTCGTGCCGGCCAGCTTTGCCAGATGGCCGCGATAGGCGGCGTCGCCCACGGCGCGCAGCCGCGCGGCGCGGTCCTTGACGATTTCGCGCCGGACCTGCGGCATCCGCGCGGCGGGCGTGCCCTCGCGGGGAGAAAACGGAAAGACGTGCAGATGCGTCAGACCGCATTCGTCGACGATCTTCAGGGAGTTCTCGAACATCTCTTCGGTCTCGGTCGGGAAACCGGCGATGATGTCGGCGCCAAAGACCATGTCGGGGCGAAGCTTGCGAACGTCCTGGCAAAAGCGGATCGAATCGTCGCGCAGGTGCCGGCGCTTCATGCGCTTCAGGATCATGTCGTCGCCGGCCTGCAGCGACAGGTGCAGATGGGGCATCAGCCGCACCTCGGTCGCGATCGCCTCCATGAGCTCCGGGTCGGCTTCGATGGAATCGATCGAGGAGAGCCGCAAACGGGCAAGATCCGGGATCTGCCGCAGGATCGTGCGTACGAGCTTTCCAAGACGCGGGCTGCCTGGAAGGTCCGCGCCATAGCTGGTCATGTCGACACCGGTCAGCACGACCTCGGCATAGCCATTCCCGACGAGGCGCTTGACCTGCTCGACCACCGCACCCATCGGCACAGAGCGCGAATTGCCGCGACCGTAAGGGATGATGCAGAAGGTGCAGCGGTGGTCGCAGCCGTTCTGCACCTGCACGAAGGCGCGGGCGCGGCCCTCGATGGCGTCGACCATGTGGCCGGCGGTCTCGGTCACCGACATGATGTCGTTGACGCGCGCCTTCTCGAACTGGTTGACGCCGAAATCGGGCAGGGCGCGGTAGTTGTGGCTCTTGAGCTTCTCGTCATTGCCAAGGACGAGATCGACCTCGCCCATTTCAACGAACGTGCCGGGCTCGGTCTGCGCGGCGCAGCCGGTCACGATGATGCGCGCCTGCGGGTTTTCGCGCCGCGCCTTGCGGATTGCCTGCCGTGCCTGGCGCACGGCTTCGGATGTCACGGCACAGGTGTTGAAGACGATGGCGCCGCCGTCAAGTTCGCCGAGGCCAGCCTCGGTCGCCTCGCGGCGCATCACCTCGGATTCGTAGGTGTTCATGCGGCACCCGAAGGTGACGATGTCGAGGCCCTTGGTCATGGCGAGATGCTGTGAGCGGCAGCCGCCCACGCCCTACGATCGTACCCCCACCCTTTATCCCTCCCCACAAGGGGGAGGGAGTCGTCCACGTAGCGCTTGATGCTTGATGCGTCATCGCAATGGGATGCACGGCGACCACGTCCCCCTTCCCATTGTGGGGAGGGATAGAGGGTGGGGGTCAATTCAGAAAAACCCCTCATGCCGCGCTCGTCTCGTCTCGGCTCCAGGCGCCCGTCTCCGGGTCGAATATGCCGGAAAATTCCCATTCGGCCGGGCCGGTCATGACGACGTGGTCGTCGTCGCGCCATTCGATCAGCAGCGGTCCGCCGGGAACCGTCACTGTGACGACGCGGTCGGTGCGGCGCGTGCGGGCGGCGGAGACGGCGGCGGCGCAGGCGGCGGAACCGCAGGCGCGCGTCAGGCCCGCGCCGCGCTCCCATGTGCGGATCGTCATCGCGCCGCGGGCGGTCACCTGCGCAATCGTGATGTTGGCGCGCTCGGGAAAGATCGGATGGTTTTCCAGAAGTGGCCCGAAGCGTTCCAGATCGTACGACCAGACGTCGTTCTCGACCCAGAAGATCGCGTGCGGATTGCCCATCGAGGCAACGGAAGGCGAATGCAGGACCGGCGCATCGATTGGGCCGATCTGCAGTTCGATCATGCGCGTGTCGCGGAATTCCTCGGACAGGGGGATGTCCTGCCAGCCGAATTTGGGCACGCCCATGTCGACGGAGATCAGCCCGTCCTCATGCTCCTTCGCGGTCAGGATGCCGGCGATCGTCTCGAAGGTGAAGACGCGCTGCCCGGTCTCGGCGGCCAATGCCTGCACCACGCAGCGCATGCCGTTGCCGCAGGCCTGCGCCATCGAGCCGTCGGAATTGATGATCTCGACATAGTTCGCGGTGCCGGGCGTGCGCGCATCGTGGATCGCCATGATCTGGTCGAAGCGCGTGGCTGGATCGGCGTTAAGCGCGATTGCGGCGGCCGGCGTCACGCGCCCCGTGCGCCCGCGCATGTCGGCAACGACGATTTCGTTACCAAGCCCGTTCATCTTCGCAAAAGGCGCCAGATTGCTCATGCGCCGCTATATGGCGGAAACGGCACGCAATTACCAGTGTCGGCGCCGGTCAGAGCTGGATGGAATCCGCCCAGCCGAAGACCAGAAGCAGGATGACGAAGAGCGCGATGGCGAGCGCTGCGATGGCAAATGCGATGCGGCTCGCCACCCGCGAGACGCTGCGCATGCCCACCGCGCCGGCGATGATCGCGATTGCGACGAAGAAGATGAACCAGCCGAACATTCAAAGCCCCCTTTGAAATTGCCCGACCGACTTTAAGCGATTCCTGATGGAATGTCCCACGCTTCGCCAGGCTGGAGCGGGCGGAACCGCTCCCGCGCGATGCCGGCCGTATCGAGCGCGGCGAAAAGCAGGTCGCGCGGCTCCTCGATCGCCTCGTTGGTGAGCTGGAACGTGCCCCAGTGATGGCCGAGTGCGAAGTCGGCATTGGCGAGTTTCATGCCCGCCACCGCCTCGTTCGGGTCCTGGTGCTGAGCGGCCATGAACCAGCGCGGATCGTAGGCGCCGACGGGCAGGATGGCGAGGCGGAAGCCGCCATGCTTTTCGGCGACCGCGCGATAGTTGATGCCCGAATGAAAGCCGGTATCGCCGATATGGTAGATCTTGCCGGCCGGCGTTTCGAGAACGAAGGAGGCCCACAAGGCCATGCGCCGGTCGCGCATGCCGCGTGCCGACCAGTGATGCGCCGGCTCGCAATGGATCGTCAGCGGGCCGAACTCGACCGCGTCGCCCCAGTCCTGCACGTGGAGGCGCATGTCCGGAATGTCCGTCCGGACGATGACGTCATTGCCGAGCGGCGTGACCACCAGCGGATCGTGCTCCCGCTTCAGGCGCGAGAGCGTCAAAAGGTCGAGATGGTCGTAGTGGTTGTGCGTCAGGAGCACGAGGTCGATCTTCGGCAAGGCCTCGAAGACGATGCCAGGGGCATTGACGCGCGCGGGGCCTGCAAACTGAAAGGGCGAAGCGCGGGTCGAGAAGACCGGATCGGTCAGAATGTTGAGCCCGCCGACCTGGATCAGCATCGTCGCATGGCCGACCATCGTCACGCGCATCGCTTCGCCGCCGACCGACGCATCGGGCATCGCGCCGGCGAACGGGCTTGGAAATTCGGACGGCCAGCGGGCTTTGGTCTCGCCGAACTGCCAGCGCAAGAGGTCGGAAAAGCCGCGCGGTTCCTCGCCGCCCGGATTGAAGAACACCCGCCCGTCGAAATGATCGCTGGCGGGCCCGCTGTAGTAACGGTTGCCGCCCTGCGCCTTCGCGATCCCCATGCCGCCGGCCATTGCCGCCAGCCCACCCAGTCCCAGCCATGTCAGCATGCGTCGCCTGTTCATCTTCATGGCGCGAAACTAGCCGAAGGTTCGTCATGCGCAAATGACATAAGCGTGGGTTTAAGCCCATGAGACTGTTGAATTTCAGCAACAGCACATCGTAAATTAACCTTGTTGCATCAATATGACCCGACCGTCGCCACAGTTGCGCGCGAATGGGCGCATCGAGGGACGCACATATAGGAACCTGCGGAGTGACCGGGCGTTGCTTCGACGGAGGTGGATCAATGACTCTGACTAAAAGCACGCTACTCATCGCAGTTTCCGCTCTGGCCGTCACCGGCTGCACGAGCGATCGGTTCTCGCGCGTCGACACCCGCCCGGCGGTGGTCGCAACCGCGCCGGCGCCGATCACGGCCGCCCCGGCCGGTCAGGTTTCCTCGAGCCAGTTGCCGCCCCCCACCCAGCCCGGCGTCACCAATCCCGGCCCGATCCAGCCCGGCATGACGCAGGGGGCCTTCCCCGCAGCTCCCGGTTCCGAAACTGGCGGAACGCAGGTCGCCTCGCTTCCCGCCACGGGCGGCGCCCCCGTTTCGGCCGGCGGTGTCGCCGGTGTGTGGAACGCCTCGGTCGCCGGACAGTCCTGCCGCATCGCCACGCCGCAGACGCGCTTTGGCGAAGGCTTCCGCGCAGGCCCGCTGCGCTGCCCGGCCCCGCTCGACGGCGTGCGCTCGTGGAACGTGTCGGGCTCCACGCTAACGCTTTACGATGCCAATGGAGGCGCGCTGGCCAATCTGTCGTCCGCCGGCAGCGGATCGTTCAACGGTCAGACCACGACGGGTCAGCCGCTGTCGCTTACGCGCTAGAAGCCGGACGCCTTGCCCGATGTCGCATGAAGGTCTGCCCGAATTCCGCTCGGTCCGGGACGCTTATCTCGATCGGGTGGAGAATGGCGCCTTGTCGCGCGACGAGCGTCAGCTTGCGTTGGCAGATCGTTTCGACCGGCTGACGGCCGAAATCCGCACCAAGCGGCTCGCCGCCAAGTCGAGTGCGCTCGGCTGGCTCTTCGGCAAGCGCCGCGAGGCGCGCGAGCTGGTCAAGGGTCTGTATCTTTACGGAGGTGTCGGGCGCGGCAAGACCATGCTGATGGATCTCTTCTTCGAGCTCCTGCCCGTCAGGCGCAAGCGGCGCGCGCATTTCAACGACTTCATGGCCGACGTGCATGATCGCATCGGCCGACATCGCGAGGCATTGAAGCGCGGCGAGACGAAGGAGACGGACCCCATTCCGGTGGTCGCCGCCGCGCTCGCGTCCGAGGCATGGGTGCTGTGCTTCGACGAGTTCACCGTCACCGACATTGCCGATGCGATGATCCTGTCGCGACTGTTCACGGCGCTGTTCGAGCTTGGCGTGGTGCTCGTCGCAACCTCTAATGTCGCGCCCGACGATCTTTATCGCGACGGCCTCAATCGCGGCCTCTTCCTGCCTTTCGTGGCGGTGCTCAAAAGGCACTGCGATATCCTGCCCCTCGATGGGGCGACCGATTACCGGCTGGAAAGGCTCGGCCGTATCCCGGTCTACATCACCCCCTGCACCGGCGAGGGCGAGCGCCTGATGGAAGAGGCCTGGGAGGCCGCGAGTTCGGGCCACCAGACCCAGCCGCGGACAATCCGCGTGAAGGGCCGCGAAATTGCGATCCCAAAGGCAAACGGCCGTGCGGCACGGTTCAGCTTCGCCGATCTGTGCTCCCAGCCGCTCGGCGCGCGTGACTATCTTGCCATCGCAACCGAATTCGACACGATCCTCGTCGACTGCGTTCCGGCCATGGACATGGACCGGCGCAACGAAGCAAAGCGCTTCATCCTGTTCGTCGATACGCTCTATGACCGCAAGACGCGGCTCATCCTTTCGGCCGAAGTCCCGCCGCAGGAGCTTTACCATGCGCGCAGCGGCACGGAGGCGTTCGAATTCGACCGCACCGTCTCGCGTCTGATCGAGATGCAGAGCTCCGAGTGGGCTTCTGCAGCGGATGCCGCGTGATAATTCTTACGTTTACGTAAGTCCGGGATGATCTAACCGATTGAAAGATATGGCGGTCAAAGAATCGGTTGAATTTTCAGGCCGATCGGTCTATGCGACGCCCACTCCCGGGCGACCTCCCGTGCCCGCGTTCAATGGTTGAAAACGCATCTTCGGCCCCGCGCCGTCGCAAACCAATCCAGGGGATTTCCATACATGGCTCGCAACAAGATTGCCCTCATCGGCTCCGGCATGATCGGCGGCACGCTCGCCCACATGATCGGCCTCAAGGAACTCGGCGACGTGGTCCTGTTCGACATTTCCGAGGGCGTCCCGCAGGGCAAGGGGCTCGACATCGCGCAGTCCTCGCCGGTCGACGGCTTCGATGCGAGCTTCACCGGCGCGAACGACTATTCGGCGATCGAGGGCGCTGACGTTTGCATCGTCACCGCCGGCGTGCCGCGCAAGCCGGGAATGAGCCGCGACGATCTCCTCGGCATCAACCTCAAGGTGATGGAGCAGGTCGGCGCGGGGATCAAGAAGTATGCCCCGAACGCCTTCGTCATCTGCATCACCAACCCGCTCGATGCGATGGTCTGGGCGCTGCAGAAGTTTTCCGGCCTGCCGAAGAGCCATGTCGTCGGCATGGCCGGCGTGCTGGATTCGGCCCGCTTCCGCTACTTCCTCGCCGACGAGTTCAAGGTTTCGGTCGAGGACGTCACCGCCTTCGTGCTCGGCGGCCATGGCGACACGATGGTGCCGTTGACCCGCTACTCGACGGTCGCCGGCATCCCGCTGCCCGACCTCGTCAAGATGGGCTGGACCACCCAAGACAAGCTCGACAAGATCGTCCAGCGCACCCGCGACGGCGGTGCGGAGATCGTCGGCCTCCTGAAGACCGGTTCGGCCTATTACGCGCCAGCCTCCTCGGCGATCCAGATGGCCGAGGCCTATCTCAAGGACAAGAAGCGCGTCCTGCCCTGCGCGGCCCATCTTTCGGGCCAGTACGGCGTCAAGGACATGTATGTCGGCGTGCCGACCGTGATCGGCGCCGGTGGCATCGAGCGCGTCATCGAGATCGACCTGAACAAGGCCGAGCAGAAAATGTTCGAAAAGTCCGTGGAATCGGTGAAGGGCCTTTGCGACGCCTGCTCCGAAATCGCGCCCGCACTGAAGCAGTAAGGATTTCCCGGCATGAATATCCATGAATACCAGGCCAAGCAGGTCCTGAAGTCGTTCGGCGCGCCCGTCGCCGAAGGCGTTCCCCTGATGGAGGCTTCCGAAGCGGAAGCGGCGGCGAAGTCGCTGCCCGGCCCGCTTTACGTGGTGAAGAGCCAGATCCACGCCGGCGGACGCGGCAAGGGCAAGTTCAAGGAACTGGGCGCGGACGCCAAGGGCGGCGTGCGCCTTGCCAAGTCCGTCGAAGAGGTCGTCTCCCACACCAACGAAATGCTGGGCAACACGCTCGTCACCAAGCAGACGGGCGAGGCCGGCAAGCAGGTCAACCGGCTCTATATCGAAGACGGCGCCGACATCGCCCGCGAGCTTTATCTCTCGATCCTCGTCGACCGCTCGGTCGGCCGCGTCGCCTTCGTCGTCTCGACGGAAGGCGGCATGGACATCGAGGCTGTGGCCGAAGAAACGCCGGAGAAGATCATCACCGTCGCCATCGACCCCGAAAAGGGCGTCACGGCGGACGACGTGAAGAAGCTGAACGCGGCGCTGGAACTTGACGGCGATGCGGCGAAGGACGGCGAGACGCTGTTCCCGATCCTCTACAAGGCCTTCACCGAAAAGGACATGGCGCTCCTCGAGGTCAATCCGCTGATCGTGATGGAAAACGGGCGCCTGCGCGTGCTCGACGCCAAGGTCTCGTTCGACAACAACGCGCTCTTCCGCCAGGCCGACATCGTCGAACTGCGCGACACGAGCGAAGAGGATGCAAAGGAAATCGAGGCGTCGAAATACGACCTCGCCTATGTCGCGCTCGACGGCAATATCGGCTGCATGGTCAACGGCGCCGGCCTTGCCATGGCGACTATGGACATCATCAAGCTTTATGGAGCCGAGCCCGCCAACTTCCTCGACGTGGGCGGCGGCGCTTCCAAGGAGAAGGTGACGGCAGCCTTCAAGATCATCACGGCCGATCCGGCGGTGAAGGGCATTCTCGTCAACATCTTCGGCGGCATCATGAAGTGCGACGTCATCGCCGAAGGCGTGATCGCGGCCGTTAAGGAAGTCGGGCTCAAGGTGCCGCTCGTCGTGCGCCTCGAGGGCACCAATGTCGAGCTCGGCAAGAAGATCATCAACGAAAGCGGCCTCAACGTCATCTCCGCCGACGATCTCGACGACGCGGCGCAGAAGATCGTCAATGCAGTGAAGGGGGCCTGAGCCTGATGTCCATCCTCGTCAATAAAGACACCAAGGTTCTCGTCCAGGGCCTCACCGGCAAGACCGGCACGTTCCACACCGAACAGGCGCTCGCCTATCACGGCACGCAGATGGTCGGCGGCATCCACCCGAAGAAGGGCGGCGAGACGTGGACCGGATCGAAGGGCGAAAGCCTGCCGATCTTCGCGACCGTCGCCGAGGGCAAGGAACGGACCGGCGCAGACGCGTCCGTCATCTACGTCCCGCCGGCAGGCGCGGCCGACGCGATCCTCGAGGCCATCGAAGCCGAGATCGGCCTGATCGTGTGCATCACCGAGGGCATTCCGGTCATGGACATGGTGAAGGTCAAGGCCCGCCTCGACCGCTCGTCCTCGCGCCTGATCGGCCCGAACTGTCCCGGCGTGCTGACGCCCGACGAGTGCAAGATCGGCATCATGCCGGGCAACATCTTCAAGAAGGGCTCGGTCGGTGTTGTCTCGCGCTCCGGCACGCTTACCTACGAGGCGGTGTTCCAGACCACCAATGCCGGTCTCGGCCAGACGACGGCCGTCGGCATCGGCGGCGATCCGGTCAAGGGCACCGAGTTCATCGACGTGCTCGAAATGTTCCTCGCCGACGACGAGACCACGTCGATCATCATGATCGGCGAGATCGGCGGCTCGGCCGAGGAAGACGCGGCGCAGTTCCTGCGCGACGAAGCCAAGCGCGGACGAAAGAAGCCGATGGCCGGCTTCATTGCCGGACGCACGGCGCCGGAAGGCCGCACCATGGGCCATGCCGGCGCGGTCATCTCGGGCGGCAAGGGCGGCGCGGAAGACAAGATCGCGGCAATGGAGGCAGCGGGCATCCGTGTGTCGCCCTCGCCGGCGCGTCTCGGCACGACGCTTGTCGAAGCCCTCAAGGGCTAAGGAAAGGCAGTATGTGATCGGGGCAGCGGGGCTTAGGGAAAATCGCGGCATGTTCTTGCCCTGATCCCCTGCTCACCTGCTGCCCTGATCCCCTCACACCAGGAGACGGAGCGCGGCGCTCCGAAAGTGAAGAAAATGGCACGTCAGGACCAGGCCAACGACCGGGCATCGCTCACCTCGTTCCTCTATGGCGGCAATGCCGCCTATATCGACGAGCTCTATGCGTCGTGGCAGGACGATCCCAATTCGGTCGAGCCGGAATGGCGGGAGTTCTTTGCCGAACTGAAGGACGACGCCGAGTCCGTCAAGAAGAGCGCCGCAGGCGCTTCCTGGAAGAAGAAGAACTGGCCCGTTGCTGCCAATGGCGAGCTCGTCTCGGCGCTCGACGGAAACTGGGGCTCGCTCGAACAGCATTTCGACAAGAAGTTCAAGGCAAGGGCGGCCGACGGCACCTCTGCGCTCTCGCCCGCCCAGGTCATGCAGGCGACGCGCGATTCCGTTCGCGCCATCATGATGATCCGGGCCTTCCGCATGCGCGGCCATCTGCACGCCAATCTCGATCCGCTCGGCATCGCCGAGGCCAAGGAAGACTATAACGAGCTGTCTCCGGAGAATTACGGCTTCACGGAAGCCGACTATGACCGGCCGATCTTCATCGACCACGTTCTGGGGCTCGAATTCGCAACCATTCGCGAGATGGTCGAGATCCTGAAGCGGACCTATTGCTCCACGCTCGGCGTCGAGTTCATGCACATCTCCAATCCCGAGGAGAAGGCCTGGATTCAAGAGCGTATCGAGGGGCCGGACAAGGGCATCGAATTCACCGCCAACGGCAAGAAGGCGATCCTCTCCAAGCTGATCGAGGCCGAGGGTTTCGAGCAGTTCATCGACGTCAAGTACAAGGGCACCAAGCGCTTCGGCCTCGATGGCGGCGAAGCGCTGATCCCGGCGCTCGAGCAGATCGTCAAGCGCGGCGGCGCCATGGGTCTGAAGGAGATCGTGCTCGGCATGGCCCATCGCGGCCGCCTCAACGTGCTTTCCCAAGTGATGCAGAAGCCGCATCGCGCGATCTTCCACGAGTTCAAGGGCGGCTCCTTCGCGCCCGACGACGTCGAGGGCTCGGGCGACGTGAAGTACCATCTGGGCGCCTCCTCGGACCGCGAGTTCGATGGCAACAAGGTGCACCTGTCGCTGACGGCCAACCCGTCGCACCTCGAGATCGTCAATCCCGTCGTCATGGGCAAGGCGCGCGCCAAGCAGGACCAGATCTTCGGCCGCACGCGCGAGGAAATCGTGCCGAGCGAGGAGCGCGCCAAGGTGTTGCCGCTGCTGCTCCACGGCGATGCGGCCTTCGCGGGTCAGGGCGTCGTCGCCGAATGTCTCGGCCTTTCGGGCCTCAAGGGGCATCGCGTCGCGGGCACGCTGCATTTCATCATCAACAACCAGATCGGGTTCACCACCAATCCGCGCTTCTCGCGCTCCTCGCCCTATCCGTCGGACGTGGCGAAGATGATCGAGGCGCCGATCTTCCACGTGAACGGCGACGATCCGGAAGCCGTCGTCTACGCGGCCAAGGTCGCGATGGAATATCGGATGACGTTCCACAAGCCGGCCGTTGTGGACATGTTCTGCTACCGCCGCTTCGGCCATAACGAGGGCGACGAGCCGGCGTTCACGCAGCCGATCATGTACAAGTCGATCCGACAGCACCGGACGACCGTGCAGCTCTATTCGGAAAAGCTGATCGCCGAGGGCGTCGTCTCGGAAGGCGAGGTCGAGAAGATGCGGGCCGACTGGCGCGCCCATCTCGAACAGGAGTGGGAGTCGGGCCAGGCCTACAAGCCGAACAAGGCCGACTGGCTCGATGGCGCCTGGACTGGCCTGCGCACGGCAGACACCCAGGACGAGATGCGCCGCGGCAAGACCGCGATGCCCGTCAAGTCGCTGAAGGAACTCGGCAAGAAGCTGACCGAGGTGCCGAAGGATTTCGAGGCCCACAAGACGATCCAGCGCTTCCTCGATAATCGCCGCAAGATGATCGACACGGGCGAGGGCATCGACTGGTCGACCGCCGAGGCGCTGGCCTTCGGTGCGATCCTGATGGATGGCAATCCGATCCGCCTGTCGGGGCAGGATTCGGAGCGCGGCACGTTCTCCCAGCGCCATTCGGTCCTCTACGACCAGCGCGACGAGGGCCGCTACATTCCGCTCAACAATCTGGGACCCCAGCAGGCCAATTACGAAGTCATCAATTCGATGCTGTCGGAAGAGGCGGTGCTCGGCTTCGAATACGGGTTCAGCCTCGCCGAGCCGCGCGCGCTGACACTGTGGGAAGCCCAGTTCGGCGATTTCGCCAACGGCGCGCAGGTCGTGTTCGACCAGTTCGTGAGCAGCGGCGAACGCAAGTGGCTGCGCATGTCGGGCCTCGTGTGCCTCCTGCCGCACGGCTATGAAGGCCAGGGCCCGGAGCATTCCTCGGCGCGCCTCGAACGCTTCCTGCAGATGTGCGCGGAAGACAACATGCAGGTCGCCAACGTCACCACGCCGGCGAACTACTTCCACATCCTACGCCGCCAGTTGAAGCGCGACTTCCGCAAGCCGCTGATCCTGATGACGCCGAAGTCGCTGCTGCGCCACAAGCGTGCCGTGTCGACGCTGGCGGAAATGTCGGGCGAAAGCTCCTTCCACCGTCTGCTTTGGGACGACGCGCAGTATCTTGGCGACCAGCCGATCAAGCTCGTCAAGGATTCCAAGATCCGCCGCGTCGTCATATGCTCGGGCAAGGTCTATTACGACCTCTACGAAGAGCGCGAGAAGCGCGGCATCGACGACGTCTATCTGCTGCGCGTGGAACAGCTCTACCCGTTCCCGGCCAAGGCGCTGATCAACGAGCTTTCGCGCTTCCGCAACGCCGAGATGGTGTGGTGCCAGGAAGAGCCGAAGAACATGGGCGCCTGGGCTTTCATCGATCCCTATCTGGAGTGGGTGCTGCAGCATATCGACGCCAAGCACCAGCGCGTGCGCTATACCGGCCGACCGGCTGCGGCATCGCCGGCCACCGGCCTGATGTCCAAGCATCTCGCACAGCTCGAAGCGTTCCTCGAAGACGCGCTCGGCGAATAGAAACGAACAAAGGCAAGGCAACCAAACGATGGCCACCGAAATCCGCGTCCCGACCCTGGGCGAATCCGTCTCTGAGGCAACCATCGGCAAGTGGTTCAAGAAGGCTGGCGACACAATTGCCGCCGATGAGCCGATCGTCGAACTCGAAACCGACAAGGTAACCGTCGAGGTGCCTGCGCCCGCCGCCGGCACGCTTTCCGAGATCACCGTCCAGGAAGGCGAAACGGTCGAGGTCGGCGCGCTTTTGGGCATGATCGCTGCCGGTTCGGGCGCCGCTGCTGCATCGAAGAAGGAAGAAGCGCCGAAGGCGGAAGCCAAGCCTGCGCCGGCCAAGGAAGATAAGGCCGCCGCTCCGGCCAAGTCCGGCGACATGCCGGCTCCCCCCTCTGCTGCCAAGCTGATGGCCGAAAAGAACGTCTCAGCCGACCAGGTTTCGGGTTCGGGCAAGCGCGGACAGGTCCTGAAGGGCGACGTGCTCGACGCGATCGCGAAAGGCCCGGCCGCGAAGGCTGAGGCCCCGCAGGCCGCGCGTGCACCGTCCTCCGGCGACGATGCGGGCCGCGAGGAGCGCGTGAAGATGACGCGCCTGCGCCAGACCATCGCGCGCCGCCTGAAGGACGCGCAGGACACCGCCGCCATGCTCACCACCTTTAACGAGGTGGACATGAAGCCGGTCATGGACCTGCGCTCCAAGTACAAGGACCTGTTCGAGAAGAAGCACGGCGTCAAGCTCGGCTTCATGGGCTTCTTCACCAAGGCGGTGACCCATGCGCTGCAGGAAATCCCGGCGGTCAACGCCGAGATCGACGGCACCGACATCATCTACAAGAACTTCGCCCATATCGGCGTGGCCGTCGGCACCGACAAGGGTCTCGTCGTCCCGGTCGTGCGCGACGCGGACCAGATGTCGATCGCCGAGATCGAGAAGGAAATCGGCCGCCTCGGCCTTGCCGCGCGCGATGGCAAGCTCGGCATGGCCGACATGCAGGGCGGCACCTTCACCATCTCGAATGGCGGCGTCTACGGCTCGCTGATGTCGACACCGATCCTCAACGCGCCGCAGTCGGGCATTCTCGGCATGCACAAGATCCAGGAGCGCCCGGTCGTCGTCGGCGGCCAGATCGTGATCCGCCCGATGATGTATCTCGCGCTCTCCTACGATCACCGCATCGTCGACGGCAAGGAGGCGGTCACCTTCCTCGTGCGCGTCAAGGAGACGCTGGAAGACCCCGAGCGCCTCGTCCTCGACTTGTAAGGACAGGTCTGCGAGGCTTTGAGCGATGGCCTACGATCCCGACATTCCGCCGATCCAGGTTCACCTGTGCGTCAAGGGCGGGAAGGCGGCCGTCGCCTGGTACGAGACCGCCTTCGAGGCGGTCGAGACCTATGAGCAGATGGCCGAGGACGGTGAGCGCATCCTGCACGCCAACCTCGCGCTGTTCGGCTCCGAGGTCATGCTGCACGACGAGTTTCCCGAATTCGGCGGCGACGTCGCCGGGCCGGATACGCGCGGGGGCGCAAGCATGACGATATCGATCAACCTGTCGACGCCGGACAAGGTCGACGCCGCCTTCGCCAGGGCCGTGGATGCCGGCGCGCATGTCGTGATGAAGCCGGCCGACGCCTTCTGGGGCGCGCGCTACGCCAAATTGCGCGACCCGTTCGGCCATGTCTGGGCGTTCAACGCGCCGCTCGGAAGCGTGCGATGACCCGAGGCGTCCTCGTCATAACCGGCGCATCGCGCGGCATCGGCGCAGCGACCGCCAGACTCGCCGGCGCGGCGGGCTATGACGTCCTCGTCAACTTTGTCTCCAACGCGGATGCCGCCACATCCGTCGTCGCCGCCATCGAAGCGGCCGGCGGCAGCGCCTTTTCGGTTCAGGCCGACGCCTCGAGCAAGGCCGGGATCGCGGCGATCTTCGCCGCCGCCGATGCGCGCGGCACTCTCGCCGGCCTCGTCAACAATGCCGGCGTGGTGGATGCCAGGTCGCGCGTCGACGAAATGGATGAAGCGCGGCTGACGCGCATGATGGGCACCAACATCGTCGGCCCGATGCTCTGCGCGGGTGAGGCCGTGCGCCGTCTTTCGACACTCCACGGCGGTGCGGGCGGGGCGATCGTCAACGTCTCGTCGGTCGCCGCCAGGCTCGGCAGCCCGGCCGAATATGTCGACTACGCAGCCTCCAAGGCCGCGATCGACACGTTCACGCTCGGTCTTGCCCGCGAAGTCGCAACCGAGGGCATTCGCGTCAACGCGGTGCGGCCGGGCATCATCGACACCGAAATCCATGCCTCGGGCGGCCAGCCCGACCGCGTCCAGCGGGTCAGGGGCATGGTTCCCATGCTGCGCGAGGGCAAGGCCGACGAGGTGGCGCGCGCCATTCTCTGGCTGTTGTCCGACGAGGCATCCTACACGACAGGCGCGCTGCTCGACGTCGGCGGCGGGCGCTAACATATCATCAGGAAGGACGGATCAATGAGCTATGATGTTGTGGTGATCGGCGCAGGGCCGGGCGGCTATGTATGCGCCATCAAGGCGGCGCAGCTCGGCCTCAAGGTCGGGCTCGTCGAAAAGCGCGCCACGCCCGGCGGCACCTGCATCAATATCGGCTGCATTCCTTCGAAGGCGCTGCTGCACGCTTCCGAAAAGTTCGCCGAGGCCGGCCATTCCTTTGCCGCGCTCGGCATCGATGTCGGCAAGCCGAAGCTCGATCTCGACAAGATGCTCGGCCACCGGCAGGCGACCGTCGACGCCAACGTCAAGGGCCTCGAATTTCTCATCAAGAAGAACAAGATCGACTGGCTGCGCGGCACCGGCAAGGTGCTGGGCGAGGGCAAGCTTTCCGTCACCGGAGACGACGGCGCGGAAAAGGAGATCGAGGCAAAGAACATCGTCATCGCCACCGGCTCCGACATTGCCGGCATTCCCGGCGTCGACGTGAAGTTTGACGAGAAGATCATCGTCTCGTCCACCGGCGCGCTCGCGCTCGAGAAGGTGCCCGGTTCGCTCGTGGTCGTCGGCGGAGGCGTTATCGGCCTCGAACTCGGTTCGGTCTGGTCACGTCTCGGCGCCAAGGTCACCGTGGTCGAATATCTCGACACGATCCTCGGCGGCATGGACGGCGAGGTCGCCAAGCAGTTCCAGAAGCTCCTCGCCAAGCAGGGCCTCGAATTCAAGCTCGGTGCCAAGGTCACGGGCGTGGAGAAGGGGGGCGACGGCGCGAAGGTCACCTTCGAACCGGTGAAGGGCGGCGATGCCGAGACGCTCGACGCCGACGTGGTTCTGGTCGCCACCGGCCGCCGTCCCTATGTCGACGGGCTCGGGCTCGAGGCTGCCGGCGTGACGCTCGACGAGCGCGGCCGCGTCGCGGTGGACGATCATTTCCGCACGTCGATCCCCGGCATCTATGCCATCGGCGACGTCGTTCGTGGCCCGATGCTTGCCCACAAGGGCGAGGACGAGGGCGTGGCGGTCGCCGAGATCATCGCCGGCCAGGCCGGACACGTGAACTACGACGTCATTCCCAGCGTCGTCTACACCAGCCCGGAAGTCGCCTCGGTCGGCAAGACCGAGGAAGAGCTGAAGAAGGCCGGCATCGCCTACAAGGCCGGCAAGTTCCCGTTCTCCGCCAATGGCCGCGCGCGTGCCATGCAGCAGACGGACGGCTTCGTGAAGGTTCTCGCGGACGAGGCGAGCGATCGCGTGCTCGGCGTCCACATCGTCGGCTTCGGCGCCGGCGAGATGATTCACGAGGCGGCGGTGCTGATGGAGTTCGGCGGCTCTTCGGAAGACCTCGCCCGCACCTGCCACGCGCATCCGACCATGTCGGAAGCCGTCAAGGAAGCCGCGCTCGCGACCTTCTTCAAGCCGATCCATATGTAGGCGGAGGCTTCGCCGCGCTTTTCTTAAGACCCCCACCCTGTATCCCTCCCCCTTGTGGGGAGGGAAGGCATCCACGCGGTAACCTGCCTTTCCACGGGGAGCTTCGTCGATCGGAAATGCGCGACGCCGACGACCCCCTCCCCCTTGTGGGGAGGGATACAGGGTGGGGGTCTCCGCAAAGACCCCGGCAGCCGGATCACTCCCGTGCGCCTCGAGCCTACACCAATCCCCGCTTGGCCATCATCGCCTCCGCCGTCGGCATCTTGCCGCGAAAGGCCAGATAGAGCTCTTCGGGGTCCTTCGACCCGCCGGCCGCATAGATGTGCGTCTTCAGCTTTTCGGCCATCTCGCCATTGAAGGCGTCGCCGGTTTCCTCGAAGGCCGCAAAGGCGTCGGCGTCGAGCACTTCCGACCACATGTAGGAATAGTATCCGGCCGAATAGCCGTCGCCGGAGAAGACGTGCAGGAAATGCGGCGTGCGGTGGCGCATGGCGATAGCGTCGGGCATGTCGAGCCGCTTCAGCGTCGCCGCCTCGAACCCGGCCGGGTCGGCGGGCGCGTCGGCTTCGGCGTGATAGGCCATATCGACCAGCGCCGAGGCGGTGAACTCCACCGTCGCGAAACCCTGGCCGAAATTCTTCGCCGCCAGCATCTTGTCGAGCAGGTCCTGCGGCAGCGGCTCGCCGGTGCGATAGTGAACCGCATGCGCCTTCATGACGTCTGGCACGGTCAACCAGTGCTCGTAGAGTTGTGAGGGCAGTTCGACGAAGTCGCGCGAGACGGACGTGCCGGAGACCGACGGCCATGTCACGTCCGTCAGCATGCCGTGCAGCGCGTGGCCGAATTCGTGAAAGAGCGTGCGCGCCTCGTCCATGGAAAGCAGCGCCGGCTCGCCCTTGGGCGGCTTGGCGAAATTCATCACGTTGTAGATGATCGGCGACTGGCCGTCGCCGAGCGCGAAGCCCGATTGCAGGCTGCTCATCCAGGCGCCCGAACGCTTCGAGGGGCGGTTGAAATAGTCGGCGAGGAAGGTCGCGCGGTGCGAGCCATCGGGGTTTTTCACCTCGAAGACGCGCACGTCCGGATGCCAGGCCGCGATGCCGGTCTTTTCCTCGAAAGTCACGCCGAAGAGCCGCGTTGCGACGTCGAACGAGGCGTCGATGATGCGGTCGAGCTGGAGATAGGGCTTCAGCTCCGCCTCGTCGAAGGCATAGCGCTCGGCGCGCAACTTCTCGGCGTAGTGCCGCCAGTCCCAGGCCGCAAAGGGCTCGTTCGCTCCGGCGGAATGCGCAAGGCGCTCCAGTTCGCGCTGGTCCTCGGCGGCACGGCTGCGTGCCCGCTCCCAGACGGGCTCCAGCAAGCCGAGCACCGCGTCGGGGGTCTTCGCCATCGTGTCGTCGAGCTTCAGCGCGGCATAGCTTTGATAGCCGAGCAGCTTCGCCTTCTCGGCACGCAGCGCCAGCGTCTTCCTGACGAGGTCCGCATTGGACTTCTCGCCGCGCGATGTGAAGCCGCGCCAGGCCTCCTCGCGCAGGTCGCGGCGCGTCGAATAGGTGGTGAAGGGTTCGTAGATCGAGCGCGAGAGCGTCACCGCATAACGCCCTTGCTGCCCGCGCGAGGCGGCAGCTTCCGCCATCGCGTCACGAACGAAGTCGGGCAACCCGTCGAGGTCGCCCTTGTCGAGGAAGCGCACCCAGCCGGCCTCGTCGGCAAGTACGTTCTGGCCGAATTCGGCGCCAAGCGAGGCCAGTTCCTCGTTGATCGCGCCGAGCCGGGTCTTCGACACCTCGTCGAGCTTGGCGCCTGACTTGACGAAGCGCTTCCAGGTCTTTTCGAGAACGCGCAACGTCTCCGCGTCGAGGCCGAGCGTGTCGCGTCGGGCATAAAGAGCATCGATGCGGGCGAAGAGCGCCGCATTCATGTGGATCGCGGAAAAATGGCGCGCCATCTTCGGCGAAATCTCGCGCTCCATCGCCTGGATCTGCGGGTTCGTGTCGGCGCCCGCCTTGCACCAGAAGATCGCCGACACGCGACCAAGCGCCTCGCCGGCCAGTTCCAGCGCGGTCATCACGTTCTCGACCGTCGGCGTTGCGGGATCGTTGGCGATGGCGTCGATTTCCGCCTGGTGCGCCTTCAGCGCCGCGTCGAAGACAGGTCCGAAGTCGTCGTCCGAAATCGTCTCGAAGGCGGGCAGGCCAAGTGGGCCCGTCCAATGGGTGAGCGGGTGGCGGGCAAGATCGATGGTCATGAAAATCCTCGGTGAGAAGCGCGTCCGAGACATTTAGGCACCGCGCTCGCGCGCGGCAACCAGGCACCGCGCTCGCGCTCGGCAGCCGGCACCACTTGACGCTGCACCGCACAAATACTAAGTAGGCCAGATAATAAGTTTTGCTTATCATTATGCCCCGACAGATCGACCCCGCATCCTTTGGTTTCCTGGTAACCGACCTCGCCCGCATGCTGCGCGCCGAGATGGACCGCCGCATCGCCGGCTCCGGCATGGAGCTGACGCCCGGCGAAGTGCGGCTCCTCGCGCAGGCCGCGCGCGCCGGAACGGTGCGCCAGTCGGTTCTGGCCGAGCGCATCGGCGTCGAGGCGATGACCGTCTCGGCCTATGTCGACCGGCTGGAAGCGCGCGGGCTGATCGAACGGCTGCCCGATCCCTCGGACCGCCGCGCCAAGCTGATCGCACTCACCGACGCGGCGGACGCCGTGCTCGACCAGGTCAAGGTGTTTGCGGAGGATGCGCGCCGGCAGGCCGCGCAATCGGTCGACCCGCACGAGTGGGCGGCGATGCTCAAGGTGCTGAAGACGGTGCGCTGCAACCTGTCGGATGCGCGCATCGAGGCCCGGAGTTCTGCGGCATGAACATGCAGCCTGCCCAGCCAGTCGCGTCGCAGCCGGTCATGAGCGAACTGCGCGTCTCGATCATCGGCGCGCTTCTCGTCGCCATCGGCCCTATCTCGATGGCGCTGTTCACGCCTGCCATGCCCGAGATCGTGCGCGCGTTCGGCACCACCGACGCGGCGGTGAAGATGACGCTGTCGCTCTATTTCGCAGGCTTCGCCTTCGCCCAACTCGTCTGCGGGCCGCTTTCTGACGGCTATGGCCGCAAGCCGATCACCATCGCGTTCATGGGCATCTACCTTGCCGCGACCGTCGCCGCGATTCTCGCGCCGACGATCGAATTGCTGATTGCCGCGCGCTTTGCGCAGGGTGTCGGCGCGGCGGCGGGCATCGCCATCTCGCGCGCCATCGTACGCGACCTTTTCACCAACGAGCGTTCCGCGCGGATCATGAATCTCATCGGCATGATCCTCGGCATCGGCCCTGCCTTCTCGCCGACGCTCGGCGGAATCACGATGGAGCTGTTCGGCTGGCATGCGATCTTCGCCTTCATGCTCGCCTTCGGCGTCACGATCATTCTCGTCGTCAAGTTCGCGATGACGGAAACGGTGGTGCGTGATCCCTCGCGGGTCAAGCCGCGCGCGCTCATGCGCTCATACAGATCGCTGTCGACCAGCGGCTATTTCATGTGGTCGAGCTTCGTCATGGGCGGCTCGGTCGGCGCGCTCTACACGCTCGCCACCATCCTGCCGTTCGTGCTGATGGACCGGGTCGGGCTGACGCCCACGCAGTTCGGCCTCGGCATGCTGATGCAGTCCGGCGCGTTCTTCATCGGCGCCGTCGTCATGCGCCGCCTGATGGGCAAGCGCAGCGCCTACCAGCTCGTCATACCGGGGCTCTGCTTCATCGCAGCCGGCAGCCTGCTCCTTGCCATCGGCCTGCACCTATTCGAGCCGAGCTTCCTGCTCGTCATGGGCCCGGTCGGCGTCTATGCGTTCGGCATCGCCTTCGTCATGCCGGCCATGTCGACGGCGTCGCTCGCTCCCTTTCCGCACATGGCGGGAGCGGCGGCTTCGATGAGCGGCTTCGTCCAGATGGGCGGCGGTCTCGTCGGCGGCATGATCGCGGCGCTCGTCGGCGATCCCGTCACGGGTCTTTCGACGGTCATTCCCGCGATGGGCTTCTTCGCCATCCTGTCTTGGGTGCTGTGGAGCCGCTATCCCGAGCCGGCGCTCGCGCGCACCGTCATCACGCCTGCCGCGCCGGCGGAATAGACCTCAGGCCGGCGTTTCGGTGCGCGCCAGGTCCGGCCGCTCGAAATCGCCCGTCGCCGGGTCCATCGCCCACAACTCGCCCGACGAGATGTCGAACCAGGCGCCGTGCAGGGTCAGCCGACCCTTCTTCTCGAGAATGTCGACGCACGGAAACGTGCGCAGATTGGCGAGCGAGAAGCGGATCGAGATGCGCTCCATCGCGGTCTGGCGTTCAGCGGCGGTCATGACGTCGTTGCCAGCGACCATCTGGGCGGCCGGGGCGACGAGGCTCATCCAGCGGCCGATGAAGTCGCCGGGCGAGAGCGGTTCGCTCATGGGATTGAGCGCGGCCGAAATGCCCCCGCATCGGCCGTGCCCGAGCACGACGATATGTTTCACCTTCAGGCTTTGCACCGCGAATTCGAGCGCCGCCGATGTCGCATGCAGCTTGTCGTCGGGCTCGTAGGGCGGCACGAGATTCGCCACGTTGCGCACCACGAACAGCTCGCCCGGGCTGGCATTGAAGATCGTTTCCGGCGCGGCACGGCTGTCGCAGCAGGCGATCACCATGGTTTCAGGCTTCTGGCCTTCCTTGGCCAGAGTGCGATAGCGCTCGCTCTCGGTCGTGTACCGACCGCTCATGAAATCGCGATAACCAGTGAGGAGAGTGTCAGGCAGATGGCTCATGGACGATGAAATAGACGGAAAATTCCGTGCGGGCAATCACGTCCAGATTGCGATCGGAATGCCGTGGCCATCTTCGAACGGTGGGTCGGGGAAGGGCTGCGCCAGCCCGCTCGCCCGACGCTCCGCCACGAGCAGCATCGCGCAGGCGTCAAGGAAGTCGTCCTCGCCTGCGCCGGCTGGGCACCTTTCGTGCAGAAAGGCCGCGTCCAGCCCTCGAGCGCCAAGAAGAGAGCGCCGCTCCGCCATGCCCGCGGGGTAGACCTGTCCCTTGATCTTCTTCGGAAGGACCATCGCGCGCTCGCCGTTAAGCCGCCAGAACGCCGCCTCGGGATGGGATTCGATCACACGGAAGCGGAGCTCCGGCCGTGCGCGCAGCAGCGCGTCGATCTCGCGGATCTTGGAGAACAGCGCGAAGGCCTGGATCGAGACGCCGCGCGGCGGATCGGAGGTCTTGCGCGCGACCTCGCTCGCCTTTCGGTGGTCGTCGTACCATGTGTCGAGCGTGGTGAACGGGTCGGTCGCGGCATAGACCGCCGCCCGCGACGGGATCGCAAAGACGCTCGACTGGCGCGCGCCAAGATGCTCGCGGACGAGGGCCTCCGGACCGCGTCCAGCACGACCGATCCGGTCGGGCAGGCCGATGGGCATGTCGACGGCTATGACGGTGTTGGCGGGATGGAAGGCGATCAGCGCTTCGAATGACGGGTGGACGCGGCAATCGACGCTGTCGCCGCCCGTTCGCGAAACGGCGATCCACCCGCCCTTGCAACCGTCGACGCCGACGACCACCCTTTCAGCCAAGTGGGCGGACATCGACCAATGCCTTCGGCGCGGTCAGGCTTGCCACGTCTGTCTCCAGCATCAGCTCGTTCGCACCGCGCGCCGCTGCGCGCGACAGGACGTCGAACACGGCGGCGGTGACGTGCCGCACGGCCTCGTGCGCATTCCTCCCCTCCAGACGCTGCGCGAGCAGCATCGCCGCCGTCAGGTCGCCAAGTCCGTTCGGCGGCTTCAAGACGAGGTCATGGCTGGCGAGAAACGTCGTCGTCCCGTCCACCCACAAATTGCCGATACGTCCGTCAACCGCCGGCGCGGAGGTGACGAGCATGGCGCGCGGCGGCAGGTCGCGCGCGGCAGCGGCAATTTCGTCCAGCGTCTCGTTGGTGCGGCCCGCCAGCCAGTCGAGCTCGGCCCGGTTCGGCGTCGCGATATCGGCCAGCGGCAGAAGATGGTCGCGGATCGCCTCCGCAGTGGCCTGCGGCACATAGAGCCCGCCGCGATCGCCGATCACCGGGTCGCAGACATAAAGGGCGTCGGGGTTGCGTGCCTTCACCGCCTCGATCAGCCGGGCCACCGGCTCTGCCTGCTGCGCGCTGCCGAGATAGCCGGTCAGCACGCCGCCCACCTCGCCGAGCCATGGCGCGCCTTCCAGGTCGGACAGCAGCGCCGCGAAGGCGTCGGCGGGCGCAACGATGCGCGTTGCGGGTCCATGGCCGGGGTGCCAGGGCAGCGTCACGGTCGGCACGGCCCAGACGGGAAAGCCGAGCGTTTCGAGCGCGAAGACGGCCGCCCGGTTGCCGACGGTGCCTCGCACGACATGGCTCGATATGACGAGGAGCGCCGGCTTCGTCATAATGTGCGGATGAAATCGATCAGCCACCAGACGAGCACGGCGGCGAGGACGATGCTGAAGACGCGCCCGATGCGTGTGCCCCAGACCTCCACCCAATCTTCCGGGTCCGCGTCGGCGCCCGACAGGTGACGGCGCACGCGCGTTGCCATCGTCGCCTCGCTTTCCTGGCCGACGCGGCGGATGATGCGTTTCGATTCCTCTTCGTCGTGCCTCATGCGGCAAGCTTCCGCTCGACGAGACGGATCCAGTAGGAAACGCCGGCCGGAATTGCCTCGTCCTCGAAATCATAGGCGGGGTGGTGGAGGTCGGCCGACTTGCCGTTGCCGAGGAAGACCAGGGTGCCGGGGCGCAGTTCCAGCATGCGCGAGAAATCCTCGCCCGCCATGACCGGCGCAACTTCGCCGTCCACCTGCGCCTCGCCGACGACCTCGCGCGCGACGTCTGTCGAGAAGGCGGCTTCGTCGGGGTCGTTGTGGGTCACCGAGATGGTCTGGTTGTAGTCGACCTCGACGCTCGCGCCAGCGGCCTCGCCGATCTTCGTGGCGATGTGGACGATCCGGTCCTCGGTCGCCTTCGCCACATCCATCGAGAGCGCACGCACGCTGCCCCACAATTCGATGACTTCGGGAATGATGTTGTAGGCCGTTCCGGCATCGAACTTCGTCACCGTCACCACCGCCGAGGTAACCGGGTCGGTGTTGCGCGAGACGATCATCTGCAGCGCGGTGACGATCTGCGCGCCGGTCACGATTGGGTCGATCGTGGTATGCGGGCGCGCCGCATGGCCGCCGCGCCCCGTCACGCGGATGGTGAACTTGGCTGACGCCGCCATCATCGATCCGGGCCGAAGCGCGATGTGGCCGGCTGCAAGTCCGGGCATGTTGTGCATGCCGTAGACGTGACCGATGCCGAAGCGGTCGAAGAGCCCGTCTTCGATCATTGCCTTCGCGCCGCCGCCGATCTCCTCGGCCGGCTGGAAGACGAGGACGACGGAGCCCTTGAAGTTGCGCGTTTCGGCGAGGTATTTGGCGGCGCCAAGCAGCATCGCCGTATGGCCGTCATGGCCGCAGGCATGCATGGCGCCCTCGATTGTGGAAGCATGCGGCTGGGATGTCGCCTCGACGATCGGCAGTGCGTCCATGTCGGCGCGCAGGGCGATCGCAGGCCCGTCGCCGAGTCGGCCGCGGATCACGCCGACGATACCCGTTTCGCCGAACCCGCGATGGATCTCGTTGACGCCGAACTCCTCCAGCTTGCGCGCGACGAATTCCGCCGTCTGGTGAACCTCGAAGCCGATTTCGGGATGTTGGTGGATGTGCCTGCGCCAGCCGACGATTTCATCGTGCAGTTCGCTCGCGCGGTTCAGGATCGGCATCATCGTCTCCAGTTCACTCGGTGCAGACTAGCCAGCGGCTTGCGGCATGGGAACCGCAAATGTTGCCCTCAGCGCGGTCGCTGACTAGGGTGCGGGCCGATAACGGGAGAAGCGCGCATGGCCGAGGAAGCACTGATCGTCATCGACTTACAGAACGATTTCTGCCCCGGAGGCGCGCTCGCCGTCGAGGATGGCGACGCCATCGTGCCGATCGTCAACCGGATGATCGAAGCGACGCCACACGTGATCCTGACGCAGGACTGGCACCCGGGAGGCCATTCGAGCTTCGCCTCGCGGCACGAAGGCAAGGCGCCGTTCGAGACGATCGAGATGGACTACGGCATGCAGACGCTCTGGCCCGACCATTGCGTGCAGGGCACCAGGGGCGCAGCCTTCCACCCCGATCTCGACTGGACGCGCGCCGAAATCCTCCTGCGCAAAGGATTCCGGCCGGCGATCGATTCCTACTCCGCCTTCTTCGAGAACGATCGGGCGACGCCGACCGGGCTCGGCGGCTATCTCAGGGAGCGCGGCATTCGCAAGCTGACGCTGGTCGGGCTGGCGACGGATTTCTGCGTCGCCTATTCGGCGCTCGATGCCGTGAAGCTCGGCTTTTCGGTCACCGTGGCGCTGGAGGCCTGCCGCGCCATCGACCTTGGCGGATCGCTGGCTGCCATGACAGATGAGATGAAGTCTGCCGGCGTGGTGCTCGCGTGAAGACGGCCGCCGCTGCATGGCTCTTTTTCCTGACCGCCAGCGTCGGCCACGCCGAAATCGTCTCCGAATACACCGACTTCGACGCCGACAGCGGCTGCGGCGTCCATCGCATGGCGGACGAGGGTGACGGCGACTGGGCCGACCTCGCCTGCGGCGGCTATCGCGGCTACCCGGTCCTGCTGAGCTACACCGACCTGCGTGAGACGATCTTTTACGGCTTCCCACCCGAGGGCGAGTTGCCGCGCCAGCCCGGTTTCCATCCCTTCAACCATGCCGGCCCGCGCATCGAATGGCGCATCGACCGGCAAGAGCGCAGTGAGACGCCGTTCGCGGCGATTCATCGCTGGTTCGTGGCCGCCGGCGGTGAGGGTCGGTCCGACACCGAGATTCTCGTTGTCAGCAAGGTGGCGGGCCTGGCCGATCGCGCCGGTTGCTTCGTCGGCTATGTGATGGCTTCGGGCAATCCCGGTGCCAATGTCGAGGCGCGCGAGATGGCCGACGCGAACGCGCGCGATTTCGCCTGCGGCACCGATGCGCCGGAATATTCCGATTCCGCGATCCGCGATCTCGTCAGCCAATGAAAAAGGGCGCCGAAGCGCCCTCGTTCCGTTCGCCCGGGTCGGTCAGGCCTTATTGCTCTTCGCCCGCTCGATCGCCTCGACGATCATGGCGCGCGCCTTGTCGGCGCCCTGCCATCCGCCGATCTTCACCCACTTGCCGGGCTCCAGATCCTTGTAGTGTTCGAAGAAGTGCTCGATCTGCTTCAGCGTGATTTCCGGCAGGTCGGTATGGTTGTGAACGTTCTCGTAGCGGCGCGTGACATGCGGGGTCGGCACGGCGATGATCTTCTCGTCCTTGCCGCCGTCGTCCTCCATGATCAGCACGCCGATCGGGCGCACATTGATGACGCAGCCCGGCACGAGCTCGCGCGTGTTGCAGATCAGCACGTCGATCGGGTCACCGTCATCCGACAGCGTGTGTGGCACGAAGCCGTAATTGCCGGGATAGCGCATCGGCGTATAGAGGAAGCGGTCGACCACAAGCACGCCAGCGTCCTTGTCCATCTCGTACTTGATCGGCTGGCCGCCGGCCGGCACTTCGATGAGGACGTTGACGTCATGGGGCGGGTTGTCGCCGATGGAAATCGCGTCGAGGCGCATGCGCTGATCCTGTCTTCGCAAGGTTCTGAAAATGTGCGCAAGCGGTTAGCGCGTCTCATGCTGCAATGCAAGGAACCCGCGCGTCACGTCGCGTCTCAAGCACGAAATGCAAGGCTGCAGTGAGCTGAGAGTGCCGCCATCGCCGCTGCGGCTGGGCGCCATCAGTTCCAGACGTAGGCGACCTTTTTCAGGGCCTTCTGGTCAAAGATCTCCACACCTTCGGCGACGTCGCGGCCGCCTGCGCCCTCGTAGAAGGCGCGGGCACCGTCATTGTCCTCGAGCGCCCAGACGACGAGCCCGGAAAGGCCGTGTGCCTTCAGCCGGTCGCGCGCGGCCTCGAACAGACGGGTGCCGAGGCCGATGCCCTGATATTCGGGCAGCAGATAGAGTTCGTAGATCTCGCCGGCCTGCGGCAGGTCGCGGGCGCGGTTGCGCCCCAGCGTAGCATAGCCGACGACATTTCCGTCGATCTCGACGACGAGGACGCTCGCCGCACGCCGGATCGCCTTTTCCCACCAGTGCGCGCCACGGCGCGACAGCATGGAATTCAGCGCGCCATGCGGGATGAGGCCGGCATAGGCGCCCACCCAGGCATCGTGATGCACGCCGGCGATCGCATCCGCGTCGTGCGGGTCGGCCTTGCGAATGTCGATCGAGAGCGTCTTCATGATTTGTTAATCATAGCTGGCGAAGGCGCTTGACGGCAAGCGGGAAGGTGGCGCGAAGCCAAACTTCGCGCAAGCCTCGGGCAATGTCAGGGCGGTTCAGCGGCTGCGGGACAGCTCGCGCGTCGCCTTTTCCAGGCCGCTCAGCGTCAACGGGAACATGCGCTCGGAAAAGATTTCGCGGATCATCTGGATCGAGTGCGTATAGCCCCAGTGCTTCTCGCGCACCGGATTGAGCCAGACCGCCTTCGGCCAATGCTGGAGCACGCGCTGCAGCCAGACAATACCGGCTTCAGCGTTCCAATGCTCCACCGCCCCGCCCGGGTAGGCGATCTCGTAGGGGCTCATTGAGGCGTCACCGACGAAGATCGCCTTGTAGTCGGCGCCGTACTTATGAAGAACGTCATAGGTCGGAATGACTTCGGAGTGCCGGCGGGCATTGTCCTTCCACACGCCCTCATAGATGCAGTTGTGGAAGTAGAAATATTCGAGCTGCCGAAATTCGGCGCGCGCGGCGGAAAACAGCTCCTCCACGATACGGATATGGTCGTCCATCGAGCCGCCGACGTCGAAGAACATGAGGAGCTTCACCGCATTGCGCCGTTCGGGGCGCGTCTGGACATCCAGATAGCCATGTTCGGCGGTCGACTTGATGGTGCCGCCGAGGTCGAATTCCTCATCGGCGCCCTCGCGCACCCAGCGGCGCAGGCGTTTCAGCGCGACCTTGATGTTGCGCGTGCCAAGCTCGACCGAATCGTCGAAGTTGCGGAATTCTCGCTTGTCCCAGACCTTGACCGCGCGGCGGTTGCGGCTCGTTTCCTGGCCGATGCGCACGCCTTCCGGGTTGTAGCCATAGGCGCCGAAGGGCGAGGTGCCGGCGGTGCCGATCCATTTCGACCCGCCCTGGTGGCGGCCCTTCTGCTCCTCGAGCCGCTTCTTCAGCGTCTCCATCAGCTTCTCGAAGCCGCCGAGGCTTTCGACGAGTTTCTTCTCCTCGTCGGTCAGATGCTTTTCGGCCAGCCGCCGCAGCCATTCCTCGGGAATGTTCGCAACGTCGACGGCGCTCTCGCCCGACACCGCCTCGACGCCCTTGAAGACATGGCCGAAGACCTGGTCGAAGCGGTCGATGTGCCGCTCGTCCTTCACCATCGCCGCGCGCGCCAGATAATAGAAGCCCTCGACGTCGTAGTCGACGAGATGGGCGTCCATGCCTTCGAGCAGCGACAGATACTCCCTGAGCGAGACAGGGATGCGCGCGGCCTTCAGTTCGAGGAAGAACGGTATGAACATGTGCCGCAAACTAGATCGGTTGCCGCGCGTATGGAAGCCATCTGTTCCCTTCGCTCGAAACCCTTGCTAAGGGGCGCAAGATGACCGCGTCCTCCACCCATTTCACGATCCTGCTCGGCGGCGATGCCGAACCGACGCCGCGCCTTGGTCGTCAGATCGCCGGCAGCCGCGTCATCGCGGCGGATTCGGGCATGCGCCATGCCGGCCCGCTCGGCCTCGTGCCGGAGCTTTGGACCGGCGATTTCGATTCCGTCGATGCCGTCCTCGATGCGGCCCATCCCGACATTGCGCGCGAGATCTTCCCGCCCGCCAAGGATATGACCGATGGCGAGATCGCGGTCGAGGCGGCGCTGGCGCGCGGCGCAACTTCGCTGACGCTGGTCGGCGCCTTCGGCGGCCCGCGGGCGGACCATGCCTTCCTGCATCTGGCGCTCGGCGTGCGGCTGGCCGAGCGCGGGCTTTCCATCTTGCTGACCAGCGGCACGCAGGAAGGCGTGCCCTTGCTTGAAGGTGTACGCCGGCTCGACTATCTGGCGGGTACCGTGTTCTCGGTCGTCGCGATGACCGATCTTGCCGGCCTCACGCTCGAAGGCGTTCGCTGGCCGCTCGAGAAACGGTACGTTCCCTTCGGCTCGTCGCTGACGCTCTCCAACGAGGTCACCGGCGACCTGACCGTTCAGCTGACATCCGGCCGCGCGATCCTCATCGCCCACCCGTCCGGCCAATAGGAATTCCATGGCGCCTCCGCTTCTCAATCTCGATGGCATCAAGCTCACCTTCGGCGGCACGCCCCTGCTCGACGGCGCGTCCCTGTCCGCGCAGGCCGGCGACCGCATCGCGCTGGTCGGCCGCAACGGCTCCGGCAAGTCGACGCTCCTGAAGATCGCCGCCGGGCTCGTAGAAGCACAGGATGGCGAAATCTTCCGCCAGCCCTCGGCCACGATCCGCTATCTGCGCCAGTCGCCCGACATGGAGGGGTTCGCCACCGTCCTTGCCTATGTCGAAGCAGGCCTTGGGCCGAGCGACGATCCGCACCGCGCGACCTATCTCATCGAAAGCCTCGGCCTTGACGGGACGGCCGCGCCGGAGAACCTGTCCGGCGGCGAGGCGCGCCGCGCCGCGCTCGCCCGCGTTCTGGCGCCACAGCCCGACATCCTGCTTCTCGACGAGCCGACGAACCATCTCGACCTTGCCACCATCGAGTGGCTCGAGGGCGAACTCGTCCGCTCCACCTCCGCCATCGTCGTCATCTCGCATGACCGGCGCTTCCTCGAGCGCGTTTCCAAAGCCACCGTCTGGCTCGATCGCGGCCAGACGCGCCGTCTTGACAAGGGGTTTGCCCATTTCGAGGCATGGCGCGATCAGGTGCTCGAAGAAGAAGAGCGCGACCAGCACAAGCTCGGCCGCCAGATCGTGCGTGAAGAACACTGGCTGCGCTACGGCGTCACCGCGCGGCGCAAGCGCAACATGCGCCGGCTCGGCGAACTCCATTCCATGCGCCAGCAGTTTCGATCGCATCGCGGGGCGGAAGGCAAGGCGACGCTTCAGGCGAGCGACGCCAATGAATCGGGCAAGCTCGTCATCGAGGCAAAGGGCATCGCCAAGAGCTTTAGCCCGCGCCAGATCGTGCGCGATTTCTCCACCCGCATCCAGCGCGGCGACCGGATCGGCCTCGTCGGCCCGAACGGCGCCGGCAAGACGACGCTCCTGAAGATGCTGACCGGCGAGCTCGCGCCCGATGCCGGTTCGGTCCGGCTCGGCGTCAATCTGGAGATCGCCACGCTCGACCAGAAGCGCGATCTCGACCTCGACGAGACGCTGGCGCACTATCTCACAGACGGGCGCGGCGACAGCGTCGTCGTCAATGGCGAGCAGCGCCACGTCGTCTCCTACATGAAGGATTTCCTGTTCAAGCCCGAACAGGCGCGCACGCCGATCCGCGAGCTTTCCGGCGGCGAGCGGGCGCGGCTCGTGCTCGCGCGGCTCTTGGCGCGCCCGGCCAATCTGCTCGTCCTCGACGAGCCGACCAACGATCTCGACATGGAAACCCTCGACCTGTTGCAGGAACTGGTTTCGGGCTTCCCCGGCACGGTCATCCTCGTCAGCCACGATCGCGACTTCCTTGATCGCACGGTGACGAGCACGGTCGCCCCCGAAGAGGATGGCCGCTGGGTCGAATATGCCGGCGGCTATGCCGACATGCTCACACAGCGCGGCACGAAGGCGTTCACGCAGAAGCCGGCGAAGTCGGAACCGCGCGACAAGACCACCGCCAGTTCGCCCAAGCCAAGCGGCAACGCCGCGTCGAAGAAGCTCTCGTTCAAGCAGAAATTCGCGCTGGAGAAGCTGCCCGGAGCGATGGAGGCGACGTCTGCGAAGATGGCGACGCTCGAAACGAAAATAGCCGACCCCCAGTTTTATGTCCGCGATCCCGACGGATTCGCCAAAACCGCGGCCACGCTCGACGCGCTGCGTGCGGACCTCACGCGGATGGAAGAGGAATGGCTGGAGCTGGAGATGCTGCGCGAGGAGGTCGAAGGGTAGGAGGCAGGGGCACGGCGTTTTTCGCGTATCATACCCCCACCCTTTATCCATCCCCACAAGGGAGAGGGAGCCGCGAGAGTCGTATCAATCCAAAGGCTCGGGCACCAAGCTTGACGGTATGGCGCAACGCGGATGCCCTCCCTCCCCCTTTGGGGGGATGGATAAAGGGTGGGAGTCCTTTTCGCAGAAAACAAATTCGGCCCCTCACAAACAGGCCTCGCAAATCGCCGCGATGTGCCGACGATCCGTCCCGCAGCAGCCCCCCAGCACCGAAATCTGCCCGAACTGCCGTCGCATCTCGCCATAGCGCCGGCCGAGATCTGCCGGATCGCCGGGATCGAGTTCTGTTGCCTCGTCGAGTTCGGCATGGCTCTTGGCGGATGCGTTGGCGCGGACCCCGCCTAGCCTTTGCATCCAGCCCTCGCCATTGCCGAGCGCGGTGGCGAAATGGGTCGGGTGGGCGCAGTTGATCATGTAGTAGATCGGCGTGCCTTCCGTATCTTCGTCGACGGTTTCGATCGCCTCGCGCAGGCTCGCGCCGGAGGCAAGATTGCCGTCGGTCTCGACCGTGAAGGAGATGACGCAGGGCAGACCGAAGGCTGCTGCAGCGCGCGCGACGCCGCAGGCTTCCTCGACATAGTTCATCGTCATCCCGCTCACCATGTCGGCGCCCGTGGCGTGGAAGGCTTCGATCTGCGCATGGTGATAGTGCTCGGCCCCGTCGCGGTCCATCAGGGCCGTCGGCCGGTAGCCGTCGCCGCGCGGACCGACCACGCCGTTGACGACGATCTTGTCGTTGCCGTCGCCCAGTTCCCGGCGCAGCGACTTCGCCCAGCCCACCGCCTCGCGGTTGATCTCGGCCAAAGCGGGCGCATCGAAACCCAGCTTTTCGCCCCAGTCCCGATTGGCCCGCCAGGTCGGCGTGTCGATGATGAAGCCCGCATGTCGGGCGAGCGCCATCTCGACGAAGGGCGCGAAATAGTCCGTCAGTTGCTTGCGGCCATAGGCGTTGAGCAGAAGCGGGAAGGCGGCAAAAAGCGGAAGATCGACGCCGTCATGGAAGATCAGCGAGGTCTCGAGGCCGCCATCGGTCAGGAAGACCGCACCGCCCGGCCGCGGAAGCACCGCGTGCGACATAATCATGGCTCATCCGGCCCACCGCCCGCCAAAGGCAGCGCCAAGACGCTGCCTCCTGAAATGATCCGCCTGCTGGCGTGGACTGTCAATCGATCCACGCCGCATGTATTTGCGGGTCGCTTGATATGCGCATATTCTATGCGGAGCAAACGAGCCTCGATCCCATGCGCCACGCAAAGCCCGCCGCCCGCAAGCCCACCAACCTGACGCTCGACGCCGCCCTCCTTGCCGAAGCAAAGGAATTGTCGGTCAACGTCTCCCGCGCGGCCGAAAACGGCATCGCCGAAGCCGTCCGCGCCGAGAAGGAACGGCTCTGGCTGGAGGAAAACCGCGAGGCGCTGGAAAGCTGGAAGGCCTGGGTCGACGAAAATGGCCTGCCGCTTGCCAAGTATCGCATGTTCTGATGGCCCGGTACGACGTCTATCGCGCGCCTGACGATGCGCTTCTGCTCGACGTTCAGTCGCCGCTTCTCGACATTGTCGGCTCGCGGGTGGTGATCCCGCTTCTGCCGGCGGCGGCGGCGCCGCGTTCGATCGCGCGGCTCCATCCCGTCTTTGATGTCGAAGGAGAGCCGCAAGTGCTGGCCACGCACCTGATCTCGGCTGTGCCCGATACGCTCGTTGCGGCTCGCGTCGCCAACCTTGCGCAACACCACGACGAGATCGTCGCGGCGCTCGACATGCTGTTTCAGGGGTTTTGAATCACACCTGTCGCGGACGCCCGCTCAGGCGGCTGGCGACGATCTCGATCCGCTCGGCGAAGTCGGCCAGGGCGCCGGTCAGCGCGGCGTCGTTCTTGTCGGCCTTGGTCAGGGCGTCGTCGCGGGTCTTGCGCAGCGTGCCGATCTCGGTCTCGAAGCCCTTCGTGCGCTTTTGCAGCTCCACCAGCTCGTCCATGACCATGATGCCGGCCATGACGGTCAGGCGCTGGTCGCCGATCTCGCCGAATGAGTCCTTTAGGTGCATCACATAGCGGTCGAACCGGCTGGCGAGCGAGACCAGGTGCTCTTCCTGTCCTTCGTCGCAGGCCATCCGGTAGGCCTTGCCGTCGATCGTCACGGTAACCTGAGCCATTGGTCCCTACCTGTCGAGCACGGCGCGGATCGTCTCCATTGCGGTCACGAGCCGGCGCGAGACTTCCTTGTTGGCATCTTCGAGGCGCTCGGCGCGCGCTTCCGACGCGTCGAGTTCCTGTGCGAGGCGCGAGCGGTCGGCGTTCATGCGCTGCGCCTCGGCATCGGCTTCCTGATAGTCCTGGTCGCTTTCGAGGCGCGACGAAACCGCGCTTTCCAGCGATTCGACCGCGGCTCCGAGACGGCCGATGACTTCCCTGAGTGTGGTTTCCCCTGTCATGGCTCCAACCTGGGCCCCCGACGCGAATCATTGTTACATGAGAACGTCTTAATCGGAAAACATTAAGCGGCGGACGAATCGGGCGTCAACCGAAGGTGCCGACTATCCCCGGCATTCGGCCGGGAGCCACGCCCGCGCGGCGTTGACTCCGGGGCCCGAACGGCTATGTGTCGCCTGCCGAAAGGGCCGAGCGCGCCTCCCATTTCCAATTCTTCGCAGGACCAGAGCGATCATGACGACACGCGACAAGCACGACCGGATGGCCAATGCGATCCGCTTCCTCTCCATGGATGCGGTCGAGAAGGCGAATTCGGGCCATCCCGGCCTGCCCATGGGCGCCGCCGACATCGCCACCGTGCTGTTCACCCGCTTCATGAAGCATGATCCGAAGCACCCGCGCTGGGCAGATCGCGACCGTTTCGTCCTGTCGGCGGGGCACGGCTCGATGCTGCTCTATTCGCTCCTGTACCTGTCGGGCTACGAGGACATCACGCTCGACGAGATCAAGAATTTCCGTCAGCTCGGCTCGAAGACCGCCGGCCATCCCGAATACGGTCACGCGGCCGGCATCGAAACCACGACCGGCCCGCTCGGCCAGGGTCTTGGAAACGCCGTCGGCATGGCGCTCGCCGAGCGCGTCCTCAATGCGCATTACGGCGACGGGCTGGTCGATCACTACACCTATGTGCTGGCCGGCGACGGCTGCCTGATGGAAGGCATCAGCCAGGAGGCGATCTCGCTCGCCGGGCATCTCAAGCTGTCCAAGCTGATCGTGATGTGGGACGACAACAACATCTCGATCGACGGTCCGGTCTCGCTTTCCGATTCCACCGACCAGATCGCGCGGTTCGCCGCTTCCGGCTGGAACACGTTGCGCGCCGACGGCCACGATCCCGAGGCCATCGCCCATGCGATCGAGACCGCGCGCCAGTCCGACCGGCCGACGCTGATCGCGTGCAAGACGACGATCGGCTACGGCGCGCCGACCCGCGCGGGCACCAGCAAGGCGCATGGCTCGCCGCTCGGAGCGGAGGAGATCACGGGAACGCGCAAGGCGCTGAACTGGGATGCGGAAGCCTTCGCCGTTCCTTCCGATATTCTCGACGCGTGGCGTCTCGCCGGCCTGCGATCGGCCAAGGAGCGCAAGGCCTGGGAGGGCCGTCTTGCCGAGACCGAGAGTGAGAAGCGCGCCGAGTTCGAACGCCGCATGCGCGGCGAGCTGCCCGAAGGGCTCGACGCAGCAATCGTCGACTACAAGAAGAAGCTTTCCGCCGACAAGCCGAAAGTCGCGACCCGCAAGGCGTCGGAAATGGCGCTCGAAATCATCAACGGTATCCTGCCGGACACGATCGGCGGCTCGGCGGACCTTACCGGCTCCAACAATACCAAGACGTCCCAGACCAAGCCGATCACGCCCTCCGACTTCTCCGGACGTTACGTCTATTACGGCATTCGCGAGCACGGCATGGCGGCGGCCATCAACGGCATGGCGCTGCATGGCGGCATCATCCCCTATGGCGGCACGTTCCTGGTCTTCTCCGACTATGCGCGCCCGTCGATGCGGCTTGCCTCGCTGATGGGCATCCGCTCGATCTTCGTCATGACGCATGATTCGATCGGGCTCGGCGAAGACGGCCCGACGCACCAGCCGGTCGAGCATCTTGCGGCGTTGCGGGCGATCCCGAACCACTACGTTTTCCGCCCCGCCGACGCTGTCGAAACCGCCGAATGCTGGCAGATCGCGCTCGAATCCGAGACGACGCCGTCGACGCTGGCGCTCACCCGCCAGAACCTGCCGACGCTGCGCACCGAGCATGACGAGGAGAACCTCTCCTCCTACGGTGCCTACGAACTCGAGACTGCCAGCGACGAGGCCAAGGTCACGCTCTTCGCCTCGGGCTCGGAAGTCGAGATCGCGATGAAGGCGCGCGAGATCCTTGAGGCCAAGGGTCACCCGACGCGCGTCGTGTCGGTGCCCTGCTTCGAGCTTTTCGGAGAACAGAGCTACGAATATCGCCATGCGATCGTCGGCGACGCGTCGATCAAGGTCGGCATCGAGGCGGGTATCCGCATGGGTTGGGAGCGCCTGATAGGCTCCAACGGCATCTTCGTCGGCATGACGGGCTTCGGCGCGTCGGGCCCCGCTGAAGAGCTCTACAAGCATTTCGGCATCACCGCCGAGGCCGCCGTCAAGGCGGTCGAGGAGCGCATTGCGAATGGCGGCTGAGCCAAGCCCCGGAAAATAAAAACGATTTAGTCGCAAAGGGCGGGCCTGCACCCGCCCTTTTCTCATGTGTGGCGCTGGATTCCTCCCCGTTGCGCCGCTAAAGACGGCGGCATCAAGCCTTACCTTCTCCCGGGAGACAGCGAATGACTGTGAAAGTTGCCATCAACGGTTTTGGCCGCATCGGCCGCAACGTGCTGCGCGCGATCTACGAATCGGGCCGCACCGACATCGAGGTCGTCGCGATCAACGATCTGGGCCCGGTCGAGACCAATGCGCACCTGATGCGCTACGACAGCGTGCATGGCCGCTTCCCGGGCGAAGTCACCGTCAAGGGCGACGCGATCGACGCGGGCCGCGGTCCGATCAAGGTCCACGCCGTGCGCAACCCGGCCGAGCTGCCCTGGAAGGCCGAGGGCGTCGACATCGCGCTCGAATGCACTGGCATCTTCACCTCGAAGGAAAAGGCTTCCTCCCACATCGAGGCCGGCGCCAAGCGCGTCATCGTCTCGGCGCCTGCCGACAATGCAGACCTGACCGTCGTCTACGGCGTCAACCACGACAAGCTGACGAAGGACCACATGGTCATTTCGAACGCGTCGTGCACCACCAACTGCCTCGCCCCGGTCGCGCAGGTCCTCAACGAGGCCGTCGGCATCGAGAAGGGCTTCATGACGACGATCCACTCCTATACGGGCGACCAGCCGACGCTCGACACGATGCACAAGGACCTCTACCGCGCCCGTGCGGCGGCGCTGTCGATGATCCCGACCTCGACGGGCGCGGCCAAGGCCGTCGGCCTCGTCCTGCCGGAACTGAAGGGCAAGCTCGATGGCGTGGCGATCCGCGTTCCCACGCCGAACGTCTCGGTGGTCGACCTGACCTTCATCGCCAAGCGCGAAACCTCGGTCGACGAGATCAACGGCGCGATCCGCGCCGCCGCCGATGGCCGCCTCAAGGGCATTTTGGGCTACACGGACGAGTCGCTCGTCTCGATCGACTTCAACCACAATCCGCATTCTTCGGTCTTCCACATGGACCAGACCAAGGTGATGGAAGGCACGATGGTCCGTATCCTGACCTGGTACGACAATGAGTGGGGTTTCTCGAACCGCATGAGCGACACGGCCGTCGCCTTCGGCAAGCTGATCTGACCGCCGCAACTTTTTCAACTATTCTCGACGCCCGGCCTCAAACCGGGCGTTTTCTTTCCTAGATAGAAAGCAGCGATCGAAACGGGCGAACGAGGGGACATGAAGGGCGGATGATCGAGGGGATCTATCTCATCACCCTGATCGGCACCTTGCTCGTGCTGGTCGCTGCATTTTCCAGCCTGCTCGCATTCCGCTTCGGCGCTCCCCTTCTTCTTCTCTTTCTCGGTATCGGCCTTGCCGCCGGCGTCGACGGGCTCGGCATCAGTTTCGACAATGCCGGCGTTGCCTATTTCATCGGCTCGCTGGCGCTTGCCGTCATCCTGTTCGATTCCGGCTTCGGCACGTCGATCCAGTCTTTCCGCCAGTAACGGTCGAGGATCGCCCGGCCGGCCGCCAGCGGCCGGACCGGCGATCACGCTCGCCACGCTCGGCGTGGTGCTGACGGCGGCCATCTTCGGCCTCGTCGCGCATTATGTGGCTGGCCTCTCCCTGCTCGAATCACTGCTTCTCGGCTCGATCGTGGGGTCCACGGACGCCGCCGCCGTGTTCTTCCTCCTGCGCATCGGCGGCATCCAGATCCGCGACCGGGTGCGCTCGGCGCTCGAAGTCGAATCGGGCTCGAACGACCCGATGGCGATCTTCCTCACCATCGCGCTCGTCGAGCTGATCGCGTCGGGCGCGGGGCT
Organism: Aliihoeflea sp. 40Bstr573; assembly: GCF_024105655.1. Taxonomy (GTDB): domain Bacteria; phylum Pseudomonadota; class Alphaproteobacteria; order Rhizobiales; family Rhizobiaceae; genus Aliihoeflea. The sequence goes on along the minus strand of NZ_JAAAMH010000004.1, from coordinate 33,180 downwards.
GGAAGCGATCGGGGTCGAAATCCTGCTCCTCTTCGTCACGCAGATGGGCATCGGCCTCCTCGCCGGCCTTGCCGGCGGCCAGATGATCGTCTTCCTAGTCAACCGGCTGAAGATGGAGCGGGGCCTGTCGCCGATCTTCGTCCTGGCGCTGTCGCTCCTGGTTTTTTCCGCCACCGGCGCGCTCGGCGGTTCCGGCTTCCTCGCGGTCTACGTCGCCGGCCTCTTCGCCGGCAACCGAAACATCCGCTCCGCGCCCACGCTCAAGCGGTTCCAGGACGGTATGACCTGGCTCGCGCAGATCATCATGTTCCTGATGCTCGGCCTGCTTGCCACGCCGTCGGACTTTCCGGCCATTGGCGTCTCCGCCGTCATGCTCGCGCTGGTGCTGATTTTCGTCGCCCGGCCGCTGGCGGTGTGGCTCTCGCTCCTGCCGTTCAACTTCCCGCGCGCCGAAACGGCCTTCATCTCCTGGGTCGGCCTTCGCGGCGCGGTCTCCATCCTGCTCGCGCTCGTCCCGCTCCTTGGAGACCTGGAGGCGGGCTCGACGTTCTTCAATTACGCCTTCATCATCGTGCTCGTCTCGCTTCTCGTGCAAGGCTGGACCATCAATCCGCTCGCCAAGCGGCTCGGCCTCGTCGTTCCGCCGCGCATCGGGCCGGTGGACAAGGTGGAGCTCGAACTGCCCGGCACCGCGCATCACGAGCTTCTCATCTATCGCGTCGTCGCCAATTCACCGGTCGCCAAGGGCGAGCGCGTGCCGCGCTGGGCGCGCCCGTCGCTGGTCATTCGAGACGGCCACTCGATGCGCTATCAGTATGCCGGTCGCCTGCGTGCCGGCGACTACGTCTATCTCTTCATCTCCTCGCGCTACCCGCGTCTTCTGGACCGTCTCTTCGCCAGTCCTGCTCCGGTCGACGTCGACGACGCGGAATTCTTCGGCGCCTTCTCGATCGACCCGAAGCGCCCGGCGCGCGACCTCGAGGCCGCTTACGGTCCCGCCCTGCGCGAGGGGGAGGAAGAGATGTCGATCGGCGAACTCATGATGGACCGACTGGGTGGGCGGGCCGAATATGCCGACCGCGTCTCGCTCGGCTCGGTCGAGCTCATCGTGCGCGATACCGATCAGGATGGCGACATCATCACCGTCGGCGTGTCGCTGGAGCCCGAGCAGCGCGAGCCGCAGATCCCGGCCTTCCTGTCGCTGCGCGAGATGTTCATCCTCGCCAGGGGCTGGCTGAAGCCTGCGCCGAAGGCAGGATCGGACGACGCACCGCAAGCCTGAAGGCTTGCGCCAGAAGCGGGAGGCGGTATTGTCCGCCGCACGCATCCGCCCCCTTCGAAGGATCCATCATGCCCGGCTTCCGCACCCTTGACGACATCGACGCCTCCGGGAAACGCGTGCTCGTGCGCGTCGACCTCAACGTCCCGATGAACGAGGACGGCACCGTGTCCGACGCGACGCGCATCGAGCGCGTTGCGCCGACCATCACCGAGCTTTCCGACAAGGGCGCCAGGGTGGTCCTGCTCGCCCATTTCGGCCGCCCCAAAGGCGCGGTCGTGCCCGAAATGTCGCTTGGGCCGATCGCGCAGGCCGTGGCCGATGTCGTCGGCCGCGATGTCGCCTTCGCCGAAGACTGCATCGGGCCGGCCGCCGCCAAGGCGGTCGAGCGCATGAAGGACGGGGACATCCTGCTTCTGGAGAACACGCGCTTCCACAAGGGCGAGGAAAAGAACGATCCCGAATTTGCAAAGGCGCTTGCGGCAAACGGCGACCTCTACGTCAACGACGCCTTCTCCGCCGCTCACCGGGCCCACGCCTCGACGGAAGGGCTCGCGCGGCTGTTACCCTCCTTTGCCGGCCGCACCATGCAAGAAGAGCTCGAAGCGCTGGAGAAGGGCCTCGGCAAGCCGCAAAAGCCCGTCGTCGCTATCGTCGGCGGCGCCAAGGTCTCAACCAAGATCGACCTTCTGATGAACCTCGTCACCAAGGTGGACGCGCTCGTCATCGGCGGCGGCATGGCCAACACCTTCCTTGCAGCGCGCGGCACCAATGTCGGCAAGTCGCTGTGCGAGCACGATCTTGCGGCCACGGCGAAGACGATCATGACCGAGGCCGCGCAGGCCGGCTGCGCAATCATCCTGCCGGCAGACGCGGTCGTCGCGCGCGAGTTCAAGGCGGGCGCGGCGAGCGAGACTGTTTCCGTCGAGAACGTCCCCGCCGACGCGATGATCCTCGATGCCGGCCCGCAATCGGTCACCCGCATCAAGGAGTGGATCGGCCGTGCCAACACGCTGGTCTGGAACGGCCCGCTCGGTGCGTTCGAAATCGAGCCCTTCGACAAGGCAACCATGGAGGCCGCGCGCTTTGCGGCGGCCGAGACGAAGGCCGGAAACCTCGTCTCCGTCGCCGGCGGCGGCGACACCGTCTCCGCGCTCAACCAGGCAGGTGCGGCGGACGACTTTTCCTATGTCTCGACGGCCGGCGGCGCGTTCCTGGAATGGATGGAAGGCAAGGAATTGCCGGGCGTTGCCGCGCTGTCGCGCTGACGCGTTCTGGAAGAGCGGGTCTTAAAGCCCGCTTTTCCCGTCCGAGGCGATGTAGGCGATCCGCAGCATGTTGGTCGCACCCGGCGTTCTGAGCGGCACGCCGGCGGTGATGATGATCCGGTCCCCCGGTCCGCCGAAACCCTCGCGGTGGGCGATCCGGCAGGCGCGGTCGACGACGTCGTCGAGGTCGTTCGCATCGTCCGTCACCACGCAATGCGTGCCCCACAACAAGGACAGCCGCCGGGCGGTCTCGATCACCGGGGACAGCGCGATGATCGGCACCTGCGGGCGCTCGCGCGCGACGCGCAGGCCCGTCGTGCCCGATCCGGTGTAGCAGACGATGGCGGCAAGGTTCAGCGTATCGGCGATTTGCCGCGCAGCGAGCGCGATGGCGTCCGGACCGGTTGCTTCCGGCTCGGTGCGCTGGGCGTTGATGATGCCCGGATAGAGCGGATCGCGCTCCACCTGGACGGCGATCGCGTTCATCGTCGAGACGGCCTCGATCGGATACTGGCCGGCGGCTGATTCGGCCGAGAGCATGACGGCGTCCGCGCCCTCGAAGACGGCGATCGAGACGTCCGAAACCTCGGCGCGCGTCGGCACGGGGGCCGAGATCATCGATTCCAGCATCTGCGTCGCGACGACGACAGGCTTGCCGGCGCGGCGCGCCGCGCGCGTGATCTGCTTCTGGATGCCGGGCACGGCCTCAAGCGGCATCTCGACGCCCAGATCGCCGCGCGCCACCATCAGCGCGTCGGAAAGTTCGATGATTTCGGCGAGCCGCGCGACGGCTTGCGGCTTTTCGATCTTGGACATGATCGCCGCGCGCCCGCGCGCGATCTTGCGCACCTCGGCAATGTCCTCGGGCCGCTGGACGAAGGAGAGCGCGACCCAGTCGACGCCGGTCGCTAGCACCGCGTCGAGGTCCTTGCGGTCCTTCTCGGTCAGTGCGCCGACTGGCAGTTCGGTGTCGGGCAGCGAGACGCCCTTGCGGTCGGAAATCTTGGTGCCGGATAGGACGGTGCAGCGCACTTTGCGCCCGTCCGTTTCCTCGACGCGCAGCGCCAGCCGGCCGTCGTCGATCAGCAGCCGATGCTCGGGCTGGACGGAGGACAGGATTTCGGGATGCGGGAGCTGGACGCGCGTGGAATCGCCCGGCGTCTTGTCGCCGTCGAGCGTGAAGCTTTGGCCGATCTCAAGCGTCTCGGCGCCTTTTTCGAACTTGCCGACACGCAGCTTCGGGCCTTGCAGGTCGGCGAGGATGCCGATCGGGCGCTGCACCTCGGCCTCGACCTTGCGCAGGCGCGCGACGAGCGTGCGCATCAGTTCATGGCTCGAATGGCTCATATTGATGCGGAAGACGTCGGCGCCCGCATCGAAGAGCTTGCGGATCATCACCTCGTCGGAAGAGGCTGGCCCGAGCGTTGCGAGGATTTTGACCTTGCGGCTGCGTCTCATTGGCTCTCGCTTGGTGTTGCGCCGGTTGGGCTCCCGCCTGGCGTTGCGCGATTGGCCGCCCCGGTGTCCCCGGTCAATGCGGGCAGGCCGTTGCCGGCTGGTTCGTCGGTCAACTGCACCATCCAGCTCGACTGCTCACGCGTGTCGTATTCTTGGAAGCCGGCCCGCTGGAAGCCGCGCGCGAAGCAGTCGCCCGGGCCGGAAATCTTGAATTCGCGCTCGGCCACGCACATGTTGACTTCGCCTTCCCAGCGTCCGCCACGCTCGGCATCCTCGGCGTAGAGATAGTAGTAGCGCGAGGCGAGTGCGCCTTCGATCAGCGTCTTGCAGCTCGAAGCTTCGATATGCCACCAGCCTTCGGTCACCCAGCCGGCCTGCGCGCGGTAGCCGATCGCCACTCCGACGAGGCTTTGCGTGGCATTGCAGACGCGGAAGTCGGCAAGGGCGGGAGCCGCGCTCGCGCCGAGGCCGACACTGGCCAATATCGCCAGAATGGGCGCGCGCCTTTTCACCCATCGGGCGATGGGGCGAAGCGGGCGCGTGAGGCATGAAATCAGCATGGTTTCAACCTTTTCGGCAATCGGCCGGACCTTGTCAACGCGCCATGCAAGCGGCGCAAATCGATTTAGGCCAATGGTCGGCCACGATCTTGTCGCATGAATGACATTGCACCAGCCTTGCGTCTCAATGGGATTTGCGTCCATGACAGGGCAACGCTTCGAGCCGTCTAGCATCAGGACCTGCCATTTCATGACGCGCGCCGCCCTTTTCAATCCCGTCGAACTCGTCGAGGGCGACCGCAGGCGCGGGCTGGTGCTCCTGGCCGACCATGCCCGCAACGCGCTGCCTGACGAGTATGGCGATCTGGGCCTTCCGGCCTCGGAATTTTCCCGCCACATCGCCTATGACATCGGCGTCGAGATGGTGACGCGCGGGCTCGCCGCCCGGCTCCAGTCGCCGGCGGTGATGGCGACGTATTCGCGGCTTCTCATCGATCCCAATCGCGGCGAGGACGACCCGACGCTCATCCGCCAGCTCTATGACGGCACGATCGTGCCAGCGAACTACCCGATGAGCGCGGACGAGCGCGAGCGCCGGCTGGAGCGATATTACCGACCCTATCACGACGCCGTCGGCGCGCTCGTCGCCTCCGTTGCGCATGCGACGGGCGCCGCGCCGTTCATCGTCTCGGTCCACTCCTTCACGCCCGCCATGCAGGGCAGGCGGCGGCCGTGGGAGATCGGCATATTGTGGGATTCGGACCCGCGGGCGGTCGAACCGATGCTGGAAGCGTTGCGCGCCGATGCGGCGCTGACGGTCGGTGACAACGAGCCCTATGACGGCGCGCTGCGCGGCGACACCATGTTCAAGCACGCGATCCTCGAAGGCTACGCGCATCTGCTGATCGAGATCCGGCAGGACCTGATCGCCGACCAGGCGGGGGCAGACACTTGGGCCGACCGGCTGGCCCCCATCCTTGACGCGATCAACGCCCGTCCCGACATTCATGTGGCGCGGCAATTCGGCTCGCGCACGGGCCCGCTCTTCGAAGGAGAAAAGAGATGACGGAACTCACCGACAGGCAGCGCGAGGCCTATGAGGCGGCCGCCTTTCGCCGGCTGCTTTCCCATCTGCGCGAACGCAGCGACGTCCAGAACATCGACCTGATGAACCTTGCCGGCTTTTGCCGAAACTGCCTTTCCAACTGGTATCGCGACGCGGCCGAGGCCGACGGCGCTTCGCTGTCGAAGGACGAGGCGCGCGAGATCGTCTACGGCATGCCCTACGCAGATTGGCAGGCGAAGCACCAGACAGAGGCCAGCGGATCACAATTGGCCGCATTCGAGACGAACCGCCCGAAAGACCATTGACCCTTTCGCGGCACTGAGGCAACCAAGCGCCCGATCCCTCCGGACGCGCACGCAGCCCTCACGCCTCGCCGTCCAGAGCCGTAACAAATCATGCGGCGCATCGCCCGCACTTGCATCACGAGGTCGACCATGGATGACGTAACAGCAACGCAGGACACCGTCGCGGCCGCCGAACTGCGCCAGTTGATCGAGCGTGTCGAGCGCCTCGAGGAAGAGAAGTCAGCGCTCCAGGACGACATCAAGGAAGTGATGGCCGAGGCCAAGGGCCGTGGCTACTAATACCCCCTAAAATCTGTAGTCTGATAACATTATCAAGGTGTTGCGATGGGCACAAGGTTGCCCGCTATGCAACACCTTGATTGGCAATAGAACGGATCGCAAATGGTAGACGACGTAACCGACAGCACGCATGAGGTTGCCGCTGGGCAGCTTCGCTCATTGATCGAGCGCATCGAGCGGCTCGAAGAAGAGAAAAAGGCGTTGGCCGACGACATCAAGGAAGTTTACGCTGAGGCGAAAGGAACCGGATTCGACACGTCGGCGATACGCCAGCTGATCAGGATCCGAAAGCAAGATGCTTCAGAACGGCAGGAAGCTGAAGCAATTTTGGAACTGTACATGAATGCGCTTGGTATGTAGGCGCGTTAGCACCTTACAATCTCCGCATACAGGCGATGGACCCGGCAGCGGCCCGGGTCCTCTAAGTTTTCAACAGGGCTACCCGCCGCCCATGGATCGCGTCACGCTCATTTCTTGCGTAGCAATGTCAATTTAGCTTGGAATTCCGCATCGGGCGGATTTTGGCGGAACCCCTCTCCCTCCGCTTCCGTCGCGGGCAACCACTGTACGCCTGCCGCCTGCAGCGTCTCTATCACCCTTAGATACAGACCGCGCCTGACGCTGGATGCGTCCTGCTCCAATTTTTGTATCGTGTCGCGCGAAACTCCTGCGAGTGTCGCGATTTCATCCTGGCTCAAGCCGGAACTGACTCGGGCCGCCTTCAAGATGTTTGCAGCGAATGTGACGTCCATAATGGGCACGGGTGGTCGGAGCCCAGCTCGTTGTCAACAAGTCGCGCGAATCCCTATTGAATAACCGCACAGAATCGGTTTATGCCGGCTTTATGCGGTTATTTTAAGTGGGCTCCGAGGGGCAACGGGTGATGGACGTCGACAACGGGCTTGGTCAGTCGCTGATTCTCTTGCGTGAGCGCTTTGGATGTCTTGAGGCGGACTTGGGCTGGCTAACTGGCGAGCATCGCATTTTCCCTTCCAGAGAACCTGTTCGTCTTGAGAACTGGCGTGTTGCCTCGCGTTTGGTGCCCTGTTTGGCTGGCACAGTTTTCGGACATCCGACCTGCGCTGACGGCCAGTTGATAAGTACTTCCGAGATTGTGTTCATCCGGTCTGAGTTCGGCATGGCTCGGAGCTTTTCACGATGGTACTCGCTCGGAACTCCGGCGGGAGGCGATTGCGGATATCGGTTCAAACTACAGGAAGACGATGATCCATGTTTCAATCCCGCCGTTCCAGCATAGTGGACCGCATCAAGCCATGCGAGTGTCAGATGATGAAAAGCCTGCGGTACCAATCATGCAGCGCTTTCTACGCCATAAAGCCCCGTTCACCGCCTTTTTAGCCTATTGCGCGCTTGTCCGGGCCGCTCGTGCATCACTCGGACGACATCGACCGAATTCGGGCGTTCTCGTCGCTAGGATACGGCCGGATTGGCATCCCACCATGACGGGGGCGGCTGCGATAGGCTTTGGCAATAGGGAACAGAAGCGTTGGACTTCTAACCGCGATGAATTTCAAACCATCGTACTCGAAACGTTCGTCACAAGGGATGTAGTTGACGAGAAGCAATTCACAAAGGCGGTCGCGGAAGCCGACTTTACGCTTGTGATCGCGAGTACCGACGAATTCCTGCCCCGTGCGGTAACGCTCTCGGCTGATTGGATAGTCGATGTTAGTGCACCGACTGACGACCATTTTCGCGCGGCTTGCAAGCTGTTCATGGACAGACTGCCAACGGATGAAGAAGTTATCCTGTTGGGGAGCACTGATCCCGCAGATCTAGAAGTCACTATGCGACGCGGGCGGCGCTTGACCCACTGCTTGGAGCGGTTGATTGATGACCGGCGTCGCAGTGCTGCCGCGCCTATATCCAATAAGACAACCACCAAGCTTTCAGACCTGTTCGGATTCGGGCCAGCGGCAGCCTGGGGGCGTCAGTTGGCTGCGGACCTCGTTCAGTGGAAGGCCGGCACGCTCCGATGGGAAGATGTCGATCGCGGCCTGCTTCTGTCCGGTCTCCCCGGCACCGGGAAAACAACCTACGCCCGAGCGTTGGCTAACGAATGTAAGGCTCACCTCGAAATTGCATCCTTGGCGCGCTGGCAGGCCAAAGGACACCTCGGTGATCTGCTGAAGGCCATGCGAAATTCGTTCGCCAATGCGCGTCGGAATTCGCCGTCGATTCTCTTCATCGACGAGATCGACGCTATCGGCGACCGTGACGCGTTTGCAGGCCATAATGCGCAGTACTGCACGGAAGTTGTAAATGCTCTACTGGAATGTCTTGACGGTTTGGATGACCGAGAGGGGGTTGTCGTGCTCGGGGCATGCAACAACGCTCGTCGCCTCGATTTGGCCCTGCGAAGGAGTGGTCGCCTCGACCAACATATCCGCATTGATTTGCCGGACCCCGAAGCACGATGTCGCATACTTGCGCACCATCTAAATGAACAGGTCGACTGGTCCCTCCTAAAGCCCATTATAGATGTTACTGAAGGGTGGTCGGGAGCAGATCTCGAAAGGCTTGGCCGATTGGCTCGGCGAAAAGCGCGATCTCAGGGGGCGCAGCTATCGCCAGAGCTCGTCCTTGAATGCGTGCCCTTGTCGCCGGATTTGACGGAGGACGAACGATATAGGATCGCAGTCCACGAAGCAGGACATGCCATCATTGGCGTTCATTTGTCGGGACGGAGGATTATGGAGGTAAGCGTTCGGAACCGTCTTACAGCATTGCCTGGGCAGACATCTCTTGGCGTCACGCGATTCGTCGATGATCCATCGCACGTCATTCTCGCCCGCGATCTCCTTAACGCGATTGCCACTACCCTTGCAGGAGGTGCCGCAGAGGAGGTCGTCTTTGGCGAACGGAGTGCCGGAGCCGGTGGCAGTTTGGATTCGGATCTTGCGAAGGCAACGGAGCTCGCTTGGGATTTCCACGCGCGCTATGGATTCGGCAAGTCCATGGCCTACTACAGGGACACCGTCGGTCGCAGGCCAACGATGCAGTCACCGAACCCGATCGAGTCAGATGTCGAGCAGACAATCCGCGAGCAGCACGAGGCTGCGAAGATTCACCTGCAGTTCCATCGCTCGATTTTGGACAAGTTAGTCCATGAATTGGTCACAAAGGGCAAGCTCAACGCCGAAGAAGTCGACTATGTTTTCGTGCGTCATCAGCGCCGCGACGGAGTGACCATCGGTCCCGGTGTGCCGGAGGTGCAGGAGGGGTGATCATGCCGTAGGATGACTGGGCCCGTTCGCGTTGGTAGCCGTGCGAAACTAAATCGATCTGCACCAAACAAGCTTACAAAGACGCCGCGTCCAAGCGTGTAGATTCACGAGCCAGTTGGCAACGCCGTCGATGTGAAAGACGCGAACTTCAGGTCGCGGTGAGGTGTTCGAATTGCCCGGCCCGCCTCTGCGGCCAATGTAATCAATTACTCCGAGGCGGTGAACCCCGACAGGCGCTTTCTCGACCTCGGTCAATGGGCTCCGTGTTCATGCCGAAGCAACTCGCTTCAATCGGAGAATTCATGGCCAGCTCGTCCGGCATGGCCGCGGATCAGGCGCGCTGTTCAGACGCGCTCTCCGCCTCAAGGAATTCCGCCCAAACCTACGAAGCCTGCGGCGATCCCCCTTCAGCTTCGAGCCAATTCCGGATCGCCGCGAGGTCCGAATTCTCCCCGCGCAGCATGATCTGGAGCGCAGAAACTCCGCCGAAGGCAGCGTTTGGCTTTCGGATCCAGTCGTAGCCCTGGGACGGAGTCTTGAACAGGTATCGCAAACTTTTGTGGATCCCCATCAAGTCGGCCATTCTAACCCGAAGATCCCGGTCGATCCGGCCGTGGGAGCCGCTCTTCCAACGCGCCCATGTACGTGGCGACATGCCACCCAAGAGGACGCAGGCTTCGGAGTCGGTCAGTGTCCAGACTTTGGCCAAGTTTACGGTCGCTCGGGCCAAAGCGAGGGCCTCGTCATCGGTGATCGAGGGGGTTCCTCCGTTCGCGGGTGGTGGACGACACACTCTTAACCGCATCGCGTTCATTCTTTGACATTCAAGCCAAGGTAGGTGTCGGCTGGGGCAACGATTCACGTTGAGAATGGCGCGCCAAACCGGGCGGCGTCAATAAACTTCAACCGCCCAGCGGCGGTTGCCGCGATGCGGCAGAGATCGTTTGCCTCGCCCTTTGGTGAGATGGAAGCCGCTTCGACGGAGGAGCCGGCTCCCTACGTCGGAGCGAAGAAATTGGGCAGACGCGGGCGTCAGCCAGCAGGATCGGATCCCAGTCCGCCCAAGCCATGTCCGCCGATTTCATGCCAAAGCGCTCGCGCCATCTTCATATGGCCTTGGGAAAGTGCGCGCTCGATTACGTAAGGCGGCACTCCGTAATCCTTTGCTAGATCCGAGGGCAACCTACCGCTTTCGATGTCCGCTTGCCTAAATTCCATTGGATACAGAATTTCTATGGCGACGAGTTCCGCAAGAACTTCCGACTGGATCTCAATTTTCGCAGGCCGCATTCCTTCGAAGATGTGGTCTGCGATAAGTTCTTCGATCGTCTTCGACCCATCCCAATTGAAATCCTCTTTCTCGTCAATCGCAAGATGGGACAGTTCTTTGACTGCGATGAAGCGATGCCAATAGCCGTTAACAGTCAGATCATTGTCTTGCCTCTGGCGGATAAACACGTGGGCCGTGCCATTCTCGTACCGCTCCATCATGCCCCGGATATGCTCAGCTTCGAAGTCAACGAGTTCCTTGGTGATTTTGAACCCATACTTTTCTTCAATCGCCCATTGAGTGTCTTCGACCGATACAGGCAACTTGTCGGGAGCGATGACGTACTGCCGAACGAATTCCTGGATATCACTCACCTTCCGGAATGCGGATTCAAGTTTAGCGGAATAAACCCAAGTCGATCCGTTCGAGGAATCAGGCACCGTCAATCTCCAAAACAAAAGGCCCCAGCTAAAAGCTGAGGCCTTCGAAACTTCGCTTTCCATCCGAGCTAATAAGGCTCGGCTAACGTGTCAAGCTTGGATGCGCCGAGAATCACCAAAATCAAGTGCCTGGGTCTTGCCACCTTCACGAGCCGCGTAAAGAGCGTTCACTTCCGCACATACCTGCTCGGTCGACGCTTCGTCGAGGTTGCGAACGTAAAACTTCACGTCCACGAGCCCCTTGCCCGCCAGTTCCTTAAAACGGCCGGCGAGCGACATACATTCAGTCATCTTCATACTCGCCTCCTTCTCAGACGTAACCATAATGCCACCTCAACGTGTGGTGACGTCGTTAAGATAAGATTGACACGGTGTCGTTTCCATGACGCGCGACGCGATATCACAAAAAAAACGCATGTCAATCACGTTCACCGCGATCTGTGGCGATGATATTCATCAAATTCGAAACCGTCTATCCCGGTTCCAACAAAAAATCAGCGGTTGGTTGACGAGTAGGGTGACGCTGTTAGTCCGCCTCGAACTCGTCGGAACGCTTTCGCTGTCTCCAGCAGGCACGGCCGTATATCCTATGGAACGCCGGGATGACGCCTTCGCCGCTATCGACCGCAGATCACCACGTAGCCGTCCTTGGCAACCTTGGCCACCACCGGCTAGAAGCCGTCTGTCCGTAAACCATTTCGTATGAGTCATTCAGGCGCACGCGGAGCGCATTGCCCGAAATTTGGCAACACACGACCCCATTGCCGACAAAGGCTGGCTGCTGAGCCTCTCCTGAAAGCGGACGTTGGAGGCGGGATGACGCGCCTTGCGGCACCCCGCCTGTGACAACTACACCAGCCGCTGGATCGCCGTATAGGTCCCGCTTGTGCGAATCGTCAGCGACACCGGCGCATCGCCGCGGTTCCGCCAGAACCAGCCGTGCTTGCCTGTGAAGGCGGCCTGCAACTGGCCTTCATCAGCGGAAACGCCGCGGCCCTTTTCGTAGCTGATATTCTGGCCGCCGCCGTCACCATGGGTGTCGTAGTTGACGGCACCGCCTTCGGACACGACCCAGGCAAAGGCCGCGATCTCGCCTTCCACCATCGTCAGCTTGATCTCGGCTCCCTCGCCGGGAGCAAGAGTGATCGTCATTTCGTCCTGGCGCTGCTCCTGCGCGGCAGCGGGCGATATGATCAGTGCGCCGATGGTCCCCCATAGGCTGGACTGACGCTCGGGGGCCGGCGGTGCCGGAGGAGCGGGCGGCGCGACTGGAGCGACCATCGGTGCCGGAGTGCCGGACGCCGCGGGCGCGGGCGTCGTGCTAGTGGACGTCGCGGCCGGGATTGCGCTGGCGGCGGCGTCCATTGCCGCGTCGGCTTCCGCCTCCTCGGCAAGCTGCATCTTGATCTCGCCCATCTCCGTCAGGTTCAGGGCGGAACCGATCCCGGTCGGGTCGATCCCATATTCGGACGGGAGAACGACGGCGACGAGGAGTGCGCCTGCGGTCACGATGGCGATTCCGGTCGAGCGGAGCAGCTTGGCGGTCGAGGGAAGTTCGGCGCGGGTGGGCATGTCGGTGTTGTACATGTGAGGTCCTTTAGGGAAATTCAGGAAACGAAGTAGCCGGCTACCTGGTAGCCGAAGAGGAGGAAGCCGGCGGCCATCATCGCAACGTTGGCCGTGTAGGCGTGACGGAAGAAGGTCGCGCTCTTCCGCCAGAAGCCCATGACGATCAGGATCGCGCCGAGCGCCAGAAGCTGGCCGATCTCGACGCCGACATTGAAGGCGAGCAGGTTCGGCACGAGGCCGTCCGGCGCGATGTCGTATTCGAGAATCTTGGTCGACAGGCCGAAGCCGTGGAACAGACCGAAGATAAGGGTCGCGGCCTTGGTGTTCGGCTGGAAGCCGAACCAGCGCTGGTAGGCTCCCATGTTGTCGAGCGCCTTGTAGACGACCGACAGGCCGATGATGGCGTCGATGATGTAGCTGTTGATGCCGATGTTGAAATAGACGCCGAGCAGCATGGTCGTGGAGTGACCGATGGCGAACAGCGTCACGTAGATGGCGATGTGCTGCATCCGGTAGAGGAAGAAGATCACGCCAAGCAGGAACAGGATGTGGTCGTAGCCGGTGACCATGTGCTTGGCCCCCAGATAGATGAACGGGATGATATTCACCCCGCTGATTTCCTGGATGTAGCCCTGATCGCCCGCCGTCACCGCATGGGCGAAGGCGGAGGATGCGAAGGCGAGGATCATGCCGAGCGCAAGCAGCCCGGACGTGAGATGGGGAGCGAACGCGCCAAGCGTCCGGCTGCCCACCGCAGATGGTGGTCGTCTCATGAAAATGGTGTCCGTGTTGAGAAGGAACGTCGCCCCTGATCCAGGGGCAGCGGTCACTCAAGCACGCGGCGGACGGTCCAATTCGAAGATTCGGACGGGCAAGGATTCGGGAAAGGCGCTAATGCGCCAGGCGTCGCTTGTCCGGACGAAGAGCGTGGCCACGGACGGCGGATAGGTTGGCGTGTCGTGCAGGTGATCGGCAGCGTTATGACCATGCAGGTGACCGGACTTGCTCTCGCTGTCCCAGCCATCGTCATGCGAGTGACCGTGCTCGGCGATTTCGGCTGCCAGTTCCAGATGACGCTCGGCTTCGATCTGCGCGAGTGCGTGCGGGTCGTGAGAGGATGACCCCCCGGTCGGCGCGAGCAGCAGCGACACCGCCATCGCGCAGGCGATGACGACGCGCAACGCGACGCTTTGCAGACGGCCAATCATGATGCCAGCGATACCCCTCGGTGGTTAATGAAACCTTTCTCCCGATTCTGGGGCGAGATGAAGGCCGTTGCCCCGTAGAATGGCCACGATATTGGCTTCGATTATCGGAAAGATATCCGTCAAAGGTCCGACATGCTGCACGTCCTTGCGAACCGCACCTACCGTCACCTGTTCCTGGCGCAGATCATCGCGCTCCTGGGAACGGGATTGGCGACGGTTGCGCTCGGCCTGCTCGCCTTTGAGTTGGCGGGCGAGAACGCCGGGGCGGTTCTCGGGACGGCGCTGGCGATCAAGATGGTGGCCTATGTCGGCGTCGCGCCTATTGCCGCCGCCTTCGCCGAGCGGCTGCCACGGCGTGAGACGCTCGTGGCGCTCGACATTGTCCGGGCAGGCGTCGCGGTGCTCCTGCCGTTCGTCACGGAGATTTGGCAGGTCTATGTCTTGATCTTCGCGCTGCAATCGGCATCGGCCGCGTTCACGCCGACCTTCCAGGCGACGATCCCGGATGTGCTTCCGGACGAGAAGGAGTATACGCGGGCGCTGTCGCTATCGCGGCTCGCATACGACCTCGAAAGCCTCGTCAGCCCGATGATCGCGGCTGCGCTTTTGACGGTCATCAGTTTCCACAGCCTGTTCGCCGGGACGGTCGTCGGCTTCCTCGTTTCGGCCGCGCTGGTGCTGACGGTCGTCTTGCCGACCCCGAAGCCGAGCGCCCGGCGCGGCATTTACGACCGCACGACGCGCGGTATCCGCATCTATCTCGCGACGCCGCGTCTGCGCGGGCTGCTGGCGATCAACATGGCTGTCGCCGCCGCCGGCGCGGTCGTCATCGTCAACACGGTCGTCTACGTCCAGGCCGTCTTCGGCCTTGGCCAGAGCGAGACGGCGATGGCGCTCGCGGCCTTCGGCGGCGGTTCGATGGTTGTCGCGCTGGCGCTGCCCCGGCTTCTCGACAGATTGCCCGACCGGCCGGTGATGCTCGCGGGAGCGGGCATCCTCGCCGTCGCAACGCTGGCTGCGGCCGCCATCGAATCCTACGAAATGCTGCTCATTGTTTGGTTCGTCGTCGGTGTCGGCTATTCCCTTGCGCAGACGCCTTCTGGACGGCTGCTGCGCCGTTCATCCCATGCCGAGGACCGTCCGGCGCTGTTCGCCGCCCAGTTCGCCCTGTCGCACGCCTGCTGGCTGGTCACCTATCCACTCGCGGGATGGGCGGGCGCGAGCTTCGGTTTGTCGGCAACAGCCATGTTGCTGACGATCACCGCCACGGCGGGCACGCTCGCAGCAATCAATCTATGGCCCTCGGCCGATCCCGAGATCATCGAACACAGCCACGAGGCTCTTCCCTCGTCGCATCCGCATTGGAAAGAAGGGAATTCGGATGGGCGGCACCGCCATGCCCATCCGTTCGTAATCGACGACTTGCACGCCTCCTGGCCGAACGCCCGTCCATGAGCACCGACCGGCGCTTATGACGGCTTTCATGCAAGGCCTGGTCGAAATCCAGCGCGACATCTACCTGACCTTCGCGGACACGATCCGGGCGTTCGCCGCGGGTGGTGGATGGTTCGAACTCGCCACCTTCCTGCCGATGGCGATCATCTTTGGAGCGGTCCATGCGCTGACGCCTGGCCACAGCAAGGCGATCCTCGCTACCTACCTGGCCGGGTGTCTCTGTCGGTCGCGCGCGGCCTCATGGTCTCGCTTACGCTGTCGTTCACCCATGTCCTGATAGCCGTCATCATCGCCGTATTATCGCTTCCGCTCGTCTCGATCGCATTGGGCAGCGTCGGCCGCGCGCCTGCCATGGAAAATGTCAGCCGTGGGCTCCTTGGCTTGATCGGCCTGTGGATGATCTGGCGCGCATTGCGTGGCCAGCTCAATGGCCTCGGCAAAAACAGGGGGGCGCTCGTGGGCTTCCTCGCGGGGCTCATTCCCTGTCCGCTTACGCTGTTTGTCATGATCTTCGCGATCCAGCGCGGCGTCACGGAGGCGGGATTGGCCTTCGCGTCGATGATGATGCTCGGCGTCGCGACGACGCTTTCAGTGGTTACGCTGGCGACGATCGTCTTCCGGCAAGGAATTGCCGCCCTGATCGCCTCGCGCCCAAGGTTGCTCGACAGGACGGGGTGCGCAGTCGAAGCGCTCGCCGGGATCATTCTGGTCCTGATCGCCTTCCAGACGATTGTTAGATGAACGACCGTGCGACTGGAGCGGCTTATTTGAAGAACACGTATTTAACGAGGGCCGCTACTACGAGCACGAGGATCGCCAATACGAGAAGGCCCCAAAGCCCCATACCCCACGTCATGCTGCTGTCCATCATCATGGTCGTCTCGTTCCTCCGGCATTTTTTAACTTGTACGCATTCATTTCATTCCACCGCCGAGGTGAATCGCCTCAGGCGCAGCGCGTTTGCGAGAACGAAGACGCTCGAAAGGGCCATCGCTCCGGCCGCGAGGACAGGTGACAGGAGGATTCCGAACGCGGGGTACAGGATGCCCGCTGCGACCGGGATCAGCGCTGTGTTGTAGGCGAAAGCCCAGAACAGGTTCTGCCGGATGTTGCCGATCGTCGCTTTCGACAGGGCGATGCCGTTGGGGATGGAGTGAAGGCTTCCGGACATCAGGACCACATCGGCCGCCTCGATCGCAATATCGGTTCCCGTTCCGATAGCCAGACCTACATCGGCTTCGGCGAGCGCCGGAGCGTCGTTGATTCCGTCACCGACGAACGCAACCGCGCCATGCTCGCGCTTGAGGCGGCGGATCGCCTCGACCTTGCCGTCGGGGAGCACTTCCGAGACGACGTCGTCGATGCCGAGGCGGTCGGCGATCGCCTGCGCCGTACGCGCATTGTCGCCGGTGACCATCGCCACCTTGAGGCCGAGACGATGAAGCGCGGCAATCGCGTCGGGCGTCGCCGGCTTGATCGGATCAGCGACTGCGACGACGGCAGCCGGTCTGCCGCCCACCGCTGCATAAAGCGGCGTCTTGCCCTCGGCCGCGAGCCGGTCCGCCATGTCGCGGAAGCCGGACATGTCGACGCCGATCTTTGCCATGAACCTGTCCGCACCGACTTCGATCCGCACGCTGTCGGACACACCGCGAACGCCCAGGCCCGTCACCGATTCGAAGGACTCGATTTCGGGGAGCGCGATGCCCTCCGCCTGCGCTGCGTCGACGATCGCACCCGCGATCGGATGTTCCGACTTCGATTCCACCGCTGCCACGAGCCCCAGAACCGTGGAGCGGTCGAATCCGTCCGCCGTCTCGAAATCGGTGAGCGTCGGCTTGCCCTCGGTCAGCGTCCCGGTCTTGTCGAAGGCGACCACGCGAGCATCCTTCAGCGACTGCAGGGCCTCGCCCTTGCGGAAGAGCACGCCCATTTCCGCGCCGCGGCCGGTGCCGACCATGATCGATGTCGGCGTGGCAAGCCCCATGGCGCAGGGACAGGCGATGATGAGGACGGCGACCGCATTGACGAGCGCGAAGGTCAATGCAGGCGACGGGCCGAAGACCAGCCAGACCGCGAAGGTCAGGACCGCGACGGCCATCACTGCGGGGACAAACCACATCGTGATCCTGTCGACCAGAGCCTGGATCGGCAGTTTCGACCCCTGCGCCTCCTCGACCATGCGGATGATCTGCGCGAGCACGGTCTTGCTGCCGACGGCGGTCGCACGAAACGCGAACGCGCCCTTCTGGTTGACGGTGCCGCCGGTGACTGCGCCGCCGGGGGACTTGGCGACCGGAACAGGTTCACCCGTGATCATGGATTCGTCGACATAACTCTCGCCTTCGACGAGTTCGCCGTCGACCGGAATGCGCTCGCCGGGACGAACGTCGATGACGTCCCCGGCTGCGACTTCCGCGATCGGCAGTTCGACCGTCGTGTCCCCGCGGCGCACGCGCGCGGTCTTCGCTTGCAATCCGACGAGCCGCTTGATCGCTTCGGACGTCCGGCCCTTTGCCCGCGCCTCGAGATAGCGGCCGAGAAGGATCAGCGTCACGATCACCGCGGCCGCTTCGTAGTAGACGTTGATGGTGCCTTCGGGCAGCAAGGCGGGTGCGAAGGTCGCGACGAGCGAATAGCCATAGGCGGCGATCGTGCCGACGGCGACCAGCGAATTCATGTCGGGTGTCGCGCGCAGCAGGGCGGGAAAGCCTTTCCGGTAGAAGCGGATGCCAGGCACGAACAGGACGAGGGTGGTGAGCGCACACTGGATGTACCAGCTTGCCTGCATACCGATCGAATTGGCGATCAGCGCATGGAATGCCGGTATGAGATGCGATCCCATTTCGAGGATGAAGACGGGCAACGTGAGCAAGGCCGCGAGCGTCAGATCGCGCCGCAATTCGCGGCGCTCCTCGTCCTTTCGCTCGCCGACGGCTTCACCCGCCGTTCCGGCCTCGTCGATGGCCCGCGCTTCGTAGCCGGCAGCCGCTACGGCAGCCTTGACGTCACGTATGTCCGCCGAGCCGGCGATCGTTGCCCGTTCCGTCGCGAGATTGACTGATGCGTCCGTAACGCCGGGAACCTGCAGCAGTGCTCTTTCGACGGCTCCGACGCACGAGGCGCAGCTCATGCCTTCGATTGCCATGGACACTGATTGTTCGGCTGTCACAGCATAGCCTGCAGCTTCGACGGCTTTTGCAAGCGCGTTCCGGTCGAGGTTCGTTCCGCGGATTGTCGCTTTCTCGGTCGCGAGATTGACGGAAACATTCTCGACGCCCGGGACTTTCGATAAGGCCTGCTCGACCCTGCCCACGCAGGACGCGCAGCTCATGCCTTCCACATCAAGCGAAATGGTCGACGAGGATTGGTTGTTGCGGAACGGAGCATTCACGACTGCTTCTCCTTGGGTGGAGTTCATTTTGGGCAACGATGGCGCTTCCCGCCGCTGGAAGGTCAAGCGTTCATTCCGGCCGACACTTTTTTCATCACGAATGGCGACTTTTCTTGCCGGACGTCTGTTGACCTTCCAGCGGCGGGAAGCCGCATAAACCTTCTTAGTCGAGGAAAAAAAAAGGAGACCGACATGCAGTTCAAGATCGAGAAGATGGCCTGCGGCGGGTGCGTGAAGACTGTGACGGCAACCGTCACAGCGATGGATCCGGCAGCCAGTGTTGAGGCCGACACGGCGGCCAGGACCGTAAAGATCGAGACCACGGCCAGCGGCCCCGCGATCGAACGCGCATTGGCCGACGCCGGTTACCCGGCCCAACCATTTTGACGAAGGGCGCGATGGACAAGTTGACCCCCATCTTCATCGCGGCCTCCCTCGTTGCAGCCGCAGGCCTCGCCTACGCCCAGAGCCAGATCGGCGAGCCTATGGGGCCCGACGCTGCGCCAGGACATGCCGTTCACGGCAGCGCCCAACCTGGCGCTCCGGTCGGCGTGGAATGAAGGGCGCAGTCGGCACGAAATTGCGGCCGGGATCGGAAACGTTCGTTTGGGAAAGTCGCAGCTTCGGCCAATCTCGTACAAGGAAGGGAATGGCAATGGATGTCAGACGAACGAAACGAGCGGACCTATATCGCATGGTCACTCCGGAACATACCTGTCCGTGGGGTTTGAAGACGCTCGACCTCCTGAAGCGCGAAGGTTACGAGGTCGAGGATCACCAGTTGACCTCCCGCGACGAGATCGACGCGTTCAAGGCCAAACATGGTGTGGATACGACGCCGCAGACCTTCATCGAGGGAGTGCGCGTCGGCGGATATGATGATCTGCGCGCCTATTTCGGCAAGGAGACGAAGGACAAAGACGCGGTCACCTACAAACCGGTCATCGCCCTGTTCGCTATGGCCGCCTTGATGGCCTTGGCGGCGAGCTGGGCGGCGTTCGGCAACCTGTTCACCGTCGCTGCGGGCGAGTGGTTTATCGCCATCGCCATGTGTCTTCTCGCGCTACAGAAGCTGAAGGACGTCGACGGCTTTGCGACCATGTTTCTCAACTACGACCTTCTGGCGCAACGCTGGGTCCGCTACGCCTATGTCTATCCGTTCGCCGAAGGGCTGGCAGGCGTGTTGATGATCGCGGGAGCGCTGATGTGGCTATCGATCCCGGTTGCCTTGTTCATCGGCACGATTGGCGCGGTTTCCGTATTCAAGGCCGTCTATGTCGACAAGCGGGAATTGAAGTGCGCCTGCGTCGGCGGCGACAGCAATGTTCCGCTCGGCTTCGTCTCGCTGACGGAGAACCTGATGATGGTCGCCATGGCGGTATGGATGCTTTTGAAGCCAATGGGCATGGGCCTTGGCCACTGAGCTACGGAGAACAGGCAACATGCACAACGATTCGCATTCCAAGGGCCATTCCGGCCACTCACGGCCCTACCTGATGCTTGGGGTCAACATGGCCCTCAGCCTCATCGTCATGTATGTTGTCATGTTCACCATGACCGAGCCCCGGCGGCAACGGTTTAGTTCGCCGCCGGAGGCGGGCGGCCCCCTTGCGGTCGCCCAGCTTACAAAATTGTAAAGAACCGTGCACTTGACCATCAACGGGGCTTCGCGCATAGCATCAGAACATGGATGAATCGCGCTGGATATCGACACGCGTCCTACGGCTTGCAACGAAGTTGCTGGTCGCGTTCGTGCTTCTGGTCGGTCCGTACGCCCAGGCCGCATCAGCGGGCGGCCCGTCCGCAAGTCCAGACCACCATGCCGCCATGTCTATGGACGCCGGCGGCCACGAGGCGGCCGCGCACGAGCATCATCCCGAAGCCGAAGCCGCAACCGACTCAGAGGCAGGATCCGGTCCGGTCAAGTTGGCCGACAAGTGCTGTGACCTGTTCTGCATGGGCGTCGCTTGCATCGTTCCCACCTACGCATTGGCATCGCGGGAGCCGGTGAGTGTCTCGCATGACGTGCTCGACGCTGACGTCGGGCCCGGCGAGTGGGTTCTGCCGCATCGTCCTCCAAACGCCTGACCTGAATTCAGCCTTTTGAGGCCGTGACCGCCGGGAATCCGCCAGCGGTCGGCGCTCGTCGAATTCAAAGATCAGGTAATTCACATGAACAAGACCGTTTCGATGGTCGCGCTACCGCTATTCGTGGGCGGCTGCGCGGCGACATTGCCGGCCGACGTCACACCGACGCGTTCGCCCGCACTGCCCTATGAGGCGAGCCGCCTCCATCATCACAACCCGATCGGTGCCTACACGCATCGGGTCCCCGTCGAGCCGCGCCCTTGGCGGCAGCAGAACGATGCCCAACGGCCGGGAGGCGGCCAATGAACCGCATTGCGAGAAACGCTTCGATCTTGGCGCTACCGCTCTTCATCGGCGGGTGTGCGGCGACTGCGCAAGAGGCCTTGTACGGCGAATCACTCGCGGGGTTCGGAACGGTTCAGGCGGCAACCCGGGTGGCGACCGGCAAAAATGCCGTATGGGTCCAGGACAGACAGACGGCCGATGCGATCACCTCCCAGGTTCGGGGCATGGTTCAAGGCAAGACCGTCGGCGCTGATACCGCCGTTCAGGTCGCCCTCCTGAACAACAGGGGCCTGCAGGCCGCCTATGCGGAACTCGGGCTGTCGGCGACCGATGCTTGGCAGGAAACGATGTTCGTCAACCCGACGGCTTCGATCGGAGTGCTGGGAATCGGATCGCCGGAGCTCGGTGCCTTCCGCGCGCTCGAAGGGATGATCGTCAACAACATTTTCGCGCTCGTCACGCGGGACCGGCGCATCGACATCGCCGACACGCGCTTTCGCAAGGCGCAACTCGACGCTGCGGTGGCGACGTTGTCGCTGGCCGCCGAGACGAGGCGCGCATGGATCGAGGCCGCCTCTGCCTGGGAGCGAGTCGCATATCTGAATCAAGCCCGGGCGGCGGCCGACGCCGCGTCGGAACTGGCAGCCAGGCTCGGCGAAAGCGGGGCGCTCAACAAGTCCGGCCAAGCTCGGGAGCACGTCTTCAACGCGGAGCTGGCGGGCGAAACAGCGCGCGCGAGACTTGCCGCCCGAACCGCCAAGGCCGAGCTCACCCGCCTTATGGGACTTTGGGGGTCGGACATCGAATACGAGGTACCGAACCAGCTGCCCTCGTTGCCGAAGACGCTCGCCCGGGTCGAGACTATCGAAACCGACGCCTTGGGCCACCGGGCCGATCTGAAGGCGGCTGCCTTGGATCTCGAGGCGCTGGCGAAGCAGTACGGGCTAACCGAAGCCACGAGGTATGAAACCGACATCGCCCTGGTGGCGGGACTGGAAGTCGAGGGCGAAATTGAGGACGGCGACCGCGATATCTCCGTGACCCCGAATTTGGATCTAGAGGTCGAATTTGCCATCCCGATTTTCGATAGCGGCAAGGCTCGGATGCGGCGCGCAGAACTCGAATATATGGGGGCAGCCAACCGCCTAGCCGAGAAGGCGGTCAACGTCCGGTCCGAAGCCCGCACGGCCTATGACGAGTACAAGTCGACCTACGATATCGCCCGCCACTACAGGAACAACGTCCTGCCCCTCCGCACGACGATCGAGGAAGAAGCCCTGCTGACCTACAACGGCATGATCACCAGCACCTTCGAATTGCTGGCCGACACCCGGGCCAAGATCGACTCCGTCCTGCTTTCCGTCGATGCCAAGCGTGATTTCTGGCTCGCGGAGGCCAATCTCGCGCCGACCATCTACGGGGGCCGGTCCGGCGGCGCGACCGGCGGCGGCGGAGAAGCGGCCGCGGTCGCCGACGCTGGCGAAGCGGCCGGACACTGAGAAAGGATATTACGATGCTTAATCGCAGACAGTTGCTCGGTGCCGGCGCGACCATCGTCGGGGCCGCCGCCTGGACCAAGACTTCGGCCATGGGCCTGCCCGACGCGCCGACGATGGAAAGCGCCTCGACGCAGCCGCCCCTGGTCCCGACCTCGGGTCCGGACTACCAGCCGGTCGTCACCCTCAACGGATGGACGTTGCCACACCGGATGAACAACGGCGTCAAGGAGTTCCATCTCGTCGCCGAACCCGTCGAGCGCGAGATGGGCGAAGGCATGATCGCCTATCTTTGGGGCTATAACGGCCAATCGCCTGGGCCGACGATCGAGGCTGTCGAAGGCGACCGGGTCCGCATTTTCGTCACCAACAAGCTGCCGGAACACACGACCATCCATTGGCACGGCATGATCCTTCCCTGCGGCATGGACGGGGTGGCGGGTCTCACGCAGCCGCCCATCCCGGCGGGCAAGACCTTCGTCTACGAGTTCGATCTCGTGAAGAGCGGGACGTTCATGTACCACCCGCACGGGGACGAAATGGTGCAGATGGCGATGGGCATGATGGGCTTTTTCGTCATCCATCCGAAGGACCCGCAGTTCATGCGGGTCGACCGCGACTTCGTCTTCCTGCTCAACGCGTTCGACATCGAGCCGGGTTCCTATGTCCCCAGGGTCATGGAGATGACGGACTTCAACATGTGGTGTTGGAACAGCCGGATCTTTCCCGACATCGATCCTTTGGTCGTTTCGAAGAACGACCGGGTGCGGGTGCGGGTCGGGAACCTGACGATGACCAACCACCCGATCCACATGCACGGCTACGACTTCGAGGTCACGTGCACGGACGGCGGCTGGACAAGGCCGGAGGCGCGCTGGCCGGAAGTGTCGATCGACATACCCGTCGGCGCGATGCGCGCCTACGAATTCGACGCGGTCTACGAGGGCGACTGGGCGATCCACTGTCACAAGTCGCACCACACGATGAACGCCATGGGACATGACGTCCCGACCTTCATCGGCGTCGACAAGTCGCGCGTCACGCCGATGATCCGCCGCCTGCAGCCGGAATACATGCCGATGGGCACCGCCGGCATGGCCGACATGGCCGAAATGTCGATGCCGCTGCCCGACAACACCATCCCGATGATGACGGGATGGGGTCAGTTCGGGGCGATCGAAATGGGCGGCATGTTTTCGGTGGTGAAAGTCCGCGAGGGCATCGCCGCCGACGACTACGCCGATCCGGGCGACTACGAGCATCCGGAAGGCACCGTCGCGTACGAGTGGACGGGCGATCTGCCCGCCGCGTCGAGCGCGACGGACGCGAAGACGCAGACGCCGACGAAACCGGCTGCTGCTCCAGGGCACGGCGGCCATGGCTGACGTGCGACCAGCACTTCCTACAACAACCAGGAGACAATACCGATGAAGACACTTATCGCATCCGCCGCCTTCTTGGTGATATCCGCCGGCTTCGCCGCTGCCTCGCCGGGCCATTCCGGGGGCCACGACGAGATGGCGGTCGGCAAACCGGGCGACGCGGCGAAGGCGACACGCACGATCAACGTCACGATGTTCGAGAATGACGAGGGCGAAATGCTTTTCCAGCCCAATTCGTTCGCTGTGAAGGAGGGTCAGACCGTCCGCTTCAGCATCCTGAACAAGGGCGAACTCGACCATGAGTTCGTGCTCGACGAGAAGGAAAAGAACGCGGAACACCGGGAACTGATGATGAAGTTTCCGGAGATGGAGCACGACGATCCGAACGCTATCCGCCTCGAAGCGGGCAAGCGCGGCGAGATTGTCTGGACGTTCTCGAACACGGGCACGTTCGAATTCGCGTGCCTGATCCCCGGCCATTACGAGTCCGGCATGCACGGTGCCGTCGAAGTGTCCGCCAAGTAACCGCAACGAAGGAGTACGAAAAATGAAATCCAAGTTCGTCATCGCCGCGGCTGTCGCCGCCGTCGCCTGGAGCGTCCCTGCCGTCGCCCAGGAATACACCAAGGGGACCGTGAAGGAGGTCAAGGCCGACGAGGAAAAGGTCACCGTCGTCCACGAGGAGCTGAAGAACCTCGACATGCCCGCCATGACGATGGTGTTCAACGTCGCCGATCCGGCAATTCTGGACGGACTGAGTGCTGGAGACGCCATCGAGTTCGTCGCGGACCGCGTCCGCGGGAAGCTGACCATCACCGACGTGAAGTAGTCTCCGCTTCCGTCGTGGCACCGCTCCCGCCCGGCGGGAGCGGTGCACCCGCATATGCGGCATTGCCGCCAACAAAATCTCAACGCACCTGACGGATACGCCTCCCCGACGCCCGGACGCTCGGGCGGGGGCCGCGCGAGGTCATCACCGCGGACGCTGTTCGCAAACGGGGCGATCGACTATGAGGATATTGCTTGTCGAGGACGACAAACGGACGAGCGACTACATTTCCAGCGGCCTCGCCTCTTCCGGCCATGTGACCGACGTCCTGGCCGATGGCCGCGACGCATTGGCCGTGGGTCTGCGGGAATCCTACGACGTTGTGATCGTCGACCGGATGATCCCCGGGCTGGACGGGGTGTCGCTGGTGAAAAGCTTGCGGGCCGCGGGCGGCAAACTGCCGATTATCCTTCTGACCGCGTTGGGCGGGGTCGAGGATCGGGTGGAAGGCCTCGAAGCGGGAGCCGACGATTACCTGACCAAGCCTTTCGCATTCAGCGAATTGCTAGCTCGACTGCACGCGCTCGGCAGGCGGCCTCCTATGGCTCAGGAGAAGACCGTGTTGCGGGTGGCTGACCTGGAACTCGATCTGGTGCGTCGCATCGCGAGACGTGCGGGTCAGATCGTCGAGCTTCTGCCGCGCGAGTTTTCCCTTCTGGAATTCCTGATGCGCAACGAAGGTCGGGTCCTGACGAAGACTATGCTCCTGGAACGGATATGGAACTTCAACTTCGACCCCCAGAGCACGGTCGTGGAAACCCATGTCAGCCGGCTGCGGGCCAAGATCGACAGGCCCTTTGAGGTCCAACTTATCCATACCGTCAGAAGCACGGGATACAGCCTTCATGCGCCTCGGTAAGCTGGCACGCAGCACGCCGTTCCGCTTGGCGGCTCTTTACGTCCTGCTGTTCATCCTGTCGCTTTCGGGCGGTAACGTTGTCGCTTACAACATGGTCGCCGCTTATCTTTACGAACGCTTGGATTCCCACGTCATGGAACGCTACCGGGAAATCGAGTCTGCCTACGAGGCGCGCGGCATCGATGGCGCGGCGGCGATGATCGGTAGCCACGGTCCCGCGATCCGCGGACAGGAGACGCTGTATCTGCTCCGAGGTGTGCAAGGGGAGTTCATTGCGGGCAATTTCCGGGTGCCTGCGGTGCCCACGGGCTTCTCGACGTTCACCGCAGAGGTCGAGGGCGGTTCCAGCACGAATTACCGGCTCTACCGCGGCGGGCTGGGGGACCAGCAACTTGTGGTCGGCGTCAGCTACGACGACACCAACAGGCTGCGCTGGATCGCGCTCGTCAGCTTTGGATGGGCCACGGCGATCGTGCTCGGCGCGGGTTTGGGCGGCGGTGCGTTGTTGGCCTTCCGGACGCGCCGGCGCATCGCGGTGCTGTCGGATACGATGAAGCTCGTCGGCGAGGGGCATCTCGGGACCCGGCTGCCGGTATCGGCCCGCCAGGACGATCTCGATCTCCTCGCCGTAGACGTCAACTCGGCCCTCGAACAACTGGAGACGAGCGTGGCGGCGATGAAGCAGGTCACCACCGACATCGCCCACGATCTGAAGACGCCCATCGGAAGACTCTACCTGACACTGGAAGACGCCATCGAGAAGGTCGCTGATGACGCGACAGCCAAAGCAGTCCTCGAAACCGCCGTGGGCGAGGTCCTCCAGATATCGGGGACGTTCGAAGCCCTTCTGAGAATCTCGCAGATCGAGGCTGGAGCCAGGCGCAGGAATTTCGCGCCCGTGCGGCTCGACGCGCTGGTGGAGGAAATGCTGGAGATACATCAGCCGATCGCCGAGGAGTCGGGAAAGCAGTTGAGCCTGCTGCCCGGACGCGGCCCGTCGGGCTCGGAGATTTCCGGCGACCACGACCTGTTGCGGCAGATGTGCGCTAACCTGCTCGCCAACGCGATCCGCCACACCCCGTACGGTGCCAGGATCGCCCTTGCGTCCGGACTGGAACGGAACCGTCCGTTCCTGATCGTCGCGGACAACGGCCCCGGAATTCCGGAAGCAGAGCGCCAGAAGGTCTTCAAGCGGTTCTACCGTCTCGACAAAAGCCGAACGAGCGAAGGCACGGGCCTCGGGCTTAGCCTCGTCAAGGCGGTGGCTGACCTTCACGGCGCGGATATCGTGCTTTCCGACCGCTCGCCGGGTCTGGCCGTGCGTGTCGTCTTTCCTGCGGCTGCGGCCAGCGGCCTGACCTTCCAGGTTCCAGACAGATAGAACCCGCGGCTCAGAAAGGGTTCGCCCGCATCTCGAGGCGTTCGGCAAGCGAGCGCGGGATGCAGTGGGAGCCGGGGCCATTGATGCGTCGTGGTTTTGGTACTCAAGGTGCTTGAAACGGCGGGTCGCATTTCAACGCGCCGCCCTCAGCGCCGAATGCGTTCGGTTCGACCCGGCATTACCAACCGGGTTTCCATTCTCGCGGCGCGTCGTCCAATGTCGGCATGACTTCGGGCTCTTCTGTCGCCTTCCTGAAGACGACGCCAGCGTCATCCATGGATGACACTTCGACAGGAGTTCCATTTCCGTCTACCGACAGGAGACCGACGGCGTCGATCGGTACCTTGAGGATATAGACCTCCGCCGCCTCGAGCGCGGCGTCCAACATATCCCGCACCAAGGAAGCGTTCCACTCGTTCGGAAGGCCTTTGACGGAGTCATAACCTTCATTGCCGACGGACATGCCGCGTCGCCGGATTTCGTCGATGATTTTTTGCGGGGAGAATTGCGGCGGCTTTCCGGCCGCCGCCAAGACAAGCGGGCCGAGAGGACACCATCGTTTGTCGATAGTGACCAGATCAACGAAATCCCTGGGCTTGGTTCGCGACGATGCGGCGATGACCTTATTGATGGCGAGATCGGCCTGGTGGAGCCGGGAACCCCATTCTTCGTCGCGGACCAAAGGAAAGAACCTCGTCTTCGTCTCGCTCATCCACTGGATCACGGTGGACTGCCCGTCCTTTGAAACCGTGGCTTCGACGCACCCGTAGATCTCGACTTCGACCGAAACCCGGTATCCGGCGTCGCGGAGAGTTTCGATGTCCTTGTCGGCCGCGGCACCGATCTCCTCGTCGGTGTCATGGAAGATATCCACGTCGTCCGAGATGCGGGGCCATTCGTGGTTCAATACCAAACCGCCCGCCATGTAGCTGGTTTCGGATCTGTTCGAAGCTAGGCAGCGGACGATATCCTTCTGCAACTCGGTGAGGGCCATCGATCAGTTCTCCAGCGCCGCTTGGATGCGACGCCCCAGAACGAACGCCCTCGCGTCCCCTTTCTCGAAAAGCGCATTCGCGATGACCGGCGCTTGGTTCATGATCCCGGGGATGCGGGCCAAGTCGACATTGTCGAATATTCGAACGGAATATCGTTCGGTCGCCTTCATGCACAATTCTCGCACATGCTCTTTCCTTTCGCGGAAATCCGCGCGCATACGTGCAGCATCCGCGACAATGTCATCTCTACGCGAGCGAGGAACCAGCACTTCCACGCGCACCAGATCCGACGCTCCGCCTACCTCGCGGTACTTTTTAACTCTGTCCCGAGCGCCCATCGCGATACTCCTTTCGAACAATATATGCGTATCCCGGTTACGCATCAAGCGGGGATTGCCAAAGGTGACTTAGGCTTGCAGCACCCTTGGAGAGACCTTACGGAACGGTATGTCCGCAGTCCCGCATCGTGATGGTAGGTAAGGGCGACGGAATGTTCGTGCTCCGCGAATAGCGCGCTCCGAGCCGCAGCGAACATTTCAATAACCGTCTCGCCAAGTTCAGAACCACTATCGCTTCCATGGATTATGGAGGGGACGGAAACTCGGTCCGGCCGTCAGCAAATGGCGGGCATGGCATCGGGCCTATCTGAGCCGACCGGCAAGCCACGCTTGGGGTCGCAGACTGCCGAGCGATGGCGTTGAGCTGGCCTTTAGCCTATTCGAAACGGAAACCGAAGAGGCCGCCTTCGTCGGTGTCCTCCAGGACCACGGGAAGAACCTTCGAGCGGGCATCGTAGTCCGTCGAAAACGGCAGGCTGCCGAACTTGTCGCTGTTCATCGTCACGAGATACTGAAGCCCCTCGGCGTCGGCGAACTTCCCTGCGATCTCGATCGCTGCGGCGGCCTGTCGGGCATCGACGCCGTCGAACAAGTGGCTGTCATGGACCAGGAAACCGGGCCCTCCCATGCGTTCTGAGGTGACCTTGAACAAGGCGTAGTCCATGGCGAAGATTTCCATGTTGGAAATTCCGCCGCTGCGGTCGCCGGCCACGGAAACGGTGAACCGAGGTCCTGTTTCTGTACTCTCGATCCGCAGCCATTTGGGGCGCTCGGTTCCGTAAAGTGCAATGAGGGCCTCGTCGACCGCCAGTGTCGCCGTCCGGACGGCCGAAAACCTCGCCTGCATGTCCAAGTCGAGACGCCGCTTCAGGCTGATGCGCTCGACCTTCTGCTCCGATTTGTCCGATTCTAGCCTCTGCAAGGTATCTTTCAGTCCTTCGAGCGTGGCGACGCGGCTTTCCGCTTCGGCCAGCCGGCGCTGGATGGCTGCAAGATCGGAGAACGCGCCACGTCCGGACAGATGGTTCATGATCTCCGTGCGACGTGTCAGGTTTCGTTTTCGCTCGGTCTCGATATCCGCCAGCAGGTTGCGGTTCCGCTCGAGTTCCTGGGCGAGATGATGCCTCCTGTTCGAAATGACAGCCTGGTGAAAGGCCTGCACCTCTTCAAATCCGCGGCGGGCGCTGTCAGGTAGTTGGATACCGACCTCCGCATAGAGACGCTCGACGTCGCCGAGGCTCGAGACCGGTTCGGTCGAGACGCTGGTCTCGATCTGCTCGACGAGGTTCCGGATCTCCACGGCTCTTCTGCTCAACCGGTCGGCTTCGCGTTTCGTCGCCGACGCCTCCCGATCAAGGTCCGCGTAGTGTTCCTCCAGCTTGAAATGGCTGAGCTCGTCCCGGACCGCGGCTGACCTGCGTTCGGCGACGACAAGCTCCGCGGTGACGGCGGCGAGCGTGGCGAGTTGCGGATTTCGTGCCTTCGCCAGACGGGATTCGGCCTGGAGATCCTTGGAGACCTGCTTCCGGCGCTCGAACTCCCGCGCGATCGTCCAATCCAGTCCGAAGAGGTAAGCCAGCGAGAGGTGGCCTTCGGCGTCGGGAATGACGCTGGCGAACCGGTGCGGTTTGCTGAAGCCGTCGTCGCCGCGGCGTCGGGCGAAGTATCCGAAGAGGCTGCGGAAGCTCGGACCGCCGTCGGCGAACGGCGTGCCCGTGGTCGATGTCGGGATGCCGAAGCAGACGTGACCAAGCCAATCCGTCCAGTCCCTCAGGTCGACGTAAGGTTCGATAAGATCGCCTTCGCTCCGGAGCGGCACCGTTGGTTCGTCGGCGAAGGTCACGAAGACCTTGTCGGGGTCCCCTACCCTCCGCTCCACGCGAAGCCGCGATCCGGCAAAAGTGAACTCGCCCCAAAAGGAAGCCGTCACGAGCGCCTTCGCCTTGAATACGGAGCCTCTGGCTGGGGTGCTACCCAGCAGGAAGTGGATGATTTCCACCACGCTGGACTTTCCGAGGCTGTTGCGGCTGTCGGTCTCGGACGAGGCCAGGTTCTGGTCAGCCAGCAGGACGTTGAGACCCGGGCCGAAGGCCAGCGTCCGGAAGCTTGCTATCGAGCTGCCGATGGCGTGGATCATGCTCGACCGCTCCCGGTCACATGCAGCAGCCCGTCCCTGATCTCGACCATTCCGGCGGCAAAAAGGAAGGTCAAGGCGAGCGTGAACCAATCGAACCCTATCGCGAGGCCGCGGGCGCGCCTGCTCGCGCGTACGCCTTCCCACACCTCGCTGACGGTGCGCGGGCCGTGCTTGATCTCGCGCAGCGCCTCGCCGCCGATGAACATCAGCGACCGCTCGGCGGGAAGGAACTTGTCTGGCAGGATCACGGTACGGCTTCCGCTTCTAGTGTCGTCTCCTTGTCCTCGAAAATGATGCAGGCTTCAAAGAGCGCCGCCACGATGGCCGTCGCCGCCTCGTAGCGTCCGTCGAACTCGTTGATGTAGCCGGCCAGTTTTTCATGGAGAAACCCAAGTATCGCGCCCGCGTCGAACCCTTGCGCCTTCAACTCGAGATAGCGATGCTTCATGAACCGGGGCATACCGTCCGGTGCCCGCTCGTCGGAACCGATGATGGCCTTCACGGTGTCCGCGTGGACCAGGTTCATAGTGATGTTCGCGCGCCACCTGGCCGGTACGTCGTTGTAGTCGAGCTTGTCTCGAGGAGGGATGGTAACGTCCCTGACGTTTGCCTCCGATGAATCTATGCTTGCCATCACCCGCTTGATGATGAGGTTCACGTTTTCCGGAAGACGCTCCGTGTCGATCTTGCTGTAGACGGCGACGCCGATGAGATCTTCGAGCTGGTCGTCGGTGAAGCCCGGCAGAAGGCTCCTGAAATTATCGTACCCGAACAGGCCGGCCTCGATTCCGATGGACTCGATGGTCGATTTGAGCTCGAGAAACGACTTCACGACGGGATGGGGGATGTCGATCAAGTTGTGGGTGAACAGCCAACGCTTCATGCCGGGCGTGCTGAGGCGTGCCTTCTCGAAATCTTCCGCCAGCTTCTCACAGACGTATTTGTGATCCTGTACGTGGCCGTTATGGCACCGTAACACTGGAAGAGCGTCGCATCGCTTTGACGAAACCCGTCCATGCCGCCGTCGCCGAGGCGTCCGTGAGCCTTCACCCGAATGAAATCGCCCGGATGAAGGGTTCCCATGAAGTCGCCGAAGAAGTCCTGGAACGCAGCTCCGTGACGCTTCCTCAGCTGCAGCTCGAGCAACGGTGTCCACTGTCGCGCCATCAATTCATCCCCCTGCCCATTCCCCTGCCAACGGTACATGCCGACGAACTGGCGCACAATGTTGCGGTGGAGAAGCCGAAGTGCGTCTTCATTCGCCCCGGCGTTGGGATGGTGAAACGGGCGGGGTCTGGTATCCAAAGGGCCGGCGGCGCGCAGGGCATCGAGATAGCAAGTTGTCGGAGCGGAGCCCGCATTCCGATCCCGTCGGAAGGGGTTTCACACTCTGGCCGCGCCGGACGGAGGTCGCGAGACCGTCATTAGCTGATTGCGCGGTGACGCCGGAAACAGAGCGAACTTGCTGGCAAAATCCGCTATGCGAATTCCATCGGCATCGCTTCGCGAGATCGCGTCACAAAGAGGTCGCGACCCGAAAAAATCCCGCCTGCGGAGGTCAGTCACGCAGGCGGGCAGCTGGGCTGACGAGGCAGGGATCGCTACGTCAACTTGATACGGTGACAATCTGAACCAGGCGTCTTGTGGCTGTTTGTCGCGAAGCTTACAGATTTGTAAGACTTCGCATCTTGATAGCGATCGGGCGATCCCGCCGGGAGCGGTTCCGGTCCCACCGCAGGAGGCTGTCCATGCGGCGGGGACCGGTCGCGCGCCGCGGCTACCTGCCGCTGCGAAGATCCCACTCGGTCACCTGAGGACCGTAGTTTCCGTACGGACGGTGCGGCTGGTGATTGCTGTTGACTCCGGTATCGATCGAAGCCGTCGTGCGGGTATCGATCGCACCGCTGATATCGGCGTGGCTGCCGGCATGGTCGCCGCGGACCTGGCGTCCGGGAGCGCCGTAGTGCTTGGGCTTGGAATCGTGGCCGGTGCGGACGACCGGTGGGTTGTAATCGAGCCCGTAGACAGGGGCTTCCTGTGCGGCGGCGATGCCCGAGGCGCTGAGGCTCAGGGCGATGGCGATGGTCGTCAAGCGATACATGAATTTACCTTTCTTCGATCCGTTTGCGCGGTGGGAGTCCGCGGAACGCCGGATCGCCCGGCGCTGAAAAGAAGACTGCACGGTCCAGTTGGACGGCGTTTGACGCCAACTTTACATATTTGCAAAGGTCTCCGGTCGGGGTCGCGCTGGCCCATCATCGCGGTGCTAGTGTCCGGTATCTGTCTCCTCGGACTTTGACCCAACAGCCAGTTGGCCAGCGCGTCGCCGCAATAGTGAGGTTTGCAACCATCTAGACGCGGCAGCGTCACACGCGGCCGATAAAGCGCCGAGTGGCATTATCGGTTTAGCTTCGGAAGCCCTGGGCTCGAGGGCGGACTGAGATCAAGGAAGTCGAAAGCTACCTTCTACAGACGCTTAATCACCTCATCAAAATCGCTGTCGACAAAGATCCGCAGTCCGTACTGATCCAGCCCCACTGAACGGGTCCACCTTGAGTTATGGTTTTGACCATGAAGGAGGACCACGATGAGCAACAAACGACACAAGCCGGAAGAGATCGTCACGAAGCTTCGGCAGGTTGAAGTCCTGC
>NZ_JAAAMH010000039.1 GCF_024105655.1 Aliihoeflea sp. 40Bstr573 | reverse complement strand
TGGCGGGCCGCGACCGATAATGATGAGCACTACATTTGCGCCATAGTCCTACGATTTGGTAAGCGCCGAGGATATCACTCGGTGGCCGGCCCTCCTTTCGACCTAATTTTCGGGCATGGTCGTTGAGGCCTCTGGTTCCATACCTAAGCACACGCTCATATCCGAGATCGAGATCGCTACCGAGAGCGACCGACGCTACCGCGATGGAACTGGCGAACATTTCCAGTCTGCATCCCTGTGGCCGAGGTGGGCAATGTATCGGCGTCGGGAAGGACTGGGTGCGTCTTGAGCAAGCTCATTTCGAGGGACGCTCCCTGGAGTGCCGAAAGCCCGCGCGTTAGCCGGTGGGCCAGCCGGCGTTATCCATCGCTGCCTTGGCGGCTTCAGCTTCCGGCAGCTCTCTCCTCCAGCGGGAGGCATCGATCCGGCACCCTGTCACCCCCTCTGATGCCTCCGAGGCAAGCCAGAGAAGTGGCGGGATGACGATTGCAGGATCGAGCAGTTCGGTGCGCACCTCCTGAGGGAGGCCGTCCGGAATCATGCCCGTCGCCGTCGCGCCGCCGGGCAGAAGCCCGTTCACCGTGACCCCTGTGTCCTCCAGATCCTGCGCCCAGATAATCGTCTCTGATTCCAGCGCCGCCTTGGATGGCCCATAGGGTGAGAAGCCGCGCCGGCGCATGGTGGCTTGGTTCATCGTGATGTTGACGATGCGGCCGCGACCTGCCGCAATCATTACCGGGGCTGCAGCTCGCGCCATCAGAAAGGGACCGTTGACGTTGGTGTCGATCACCATGCGCCAGACATCAGGATCGGTTTCCCAAAACCGGGTCGGGTCAGTCAGGAAGCGCTCGCTGACATACTTCATCCCCCGACCGGCGTTGTTGACGAGCATGTCGAGCCTGCCGAAGCGATCAAGCGCCATTGCGACGACGCGGGCGCAGTCTTCCTCGCGTGACACATCGGCGAGCATCGGAACAACCCGGTCGCCACCGGCTTCGCGGGCCACGGCCTCGACTTCGGTCGCCTCGCGCGATGCGGTGGTGACAACCCGCGCGCCCGCCGCCGCGAGGCCCAGAACCATCGCCCGGCCGAGCCCGCGCCCGCCGCCCGTGACGATCGCGACCTTGCCCTCGAGTCGCGCGCCGCTCACCGGTTCAGCGCCCGCATCTGAGGTGCGGCATAGCGAGTCCCTGCGGCAGCGCCGGGCGGCAGGATGCGGTCGATCCGGGCGCGATCCTCAGCGGTGATCCGCACCTCGATCGCCTCCACGTTTTCCTCAAGCCACGCGCGGTTCTTGGTTCCCGGGATCGGAACGATGTCCTCGCCCTGGGCGAGGAGCCACGCGAGGGCGAGTTGGGAGGGCGTGCAGCGCTTCTCGCGCGCCATCGTCTCGATCTCGGCCACCAGATCGAGGTTCTTCTGGAAGTTCTCGCCCTGGAAGCGTGGAGCGTTGTGGCGGTAATCATCCTCGGCGAGATCCTCGATGCGGCGGATCTGTCCGGTGAGAAAGCCGCGTCCGAGCGGGCTGTAGGCCACATAGCCGATGCCGAGTTCGCGCACGGTCGGCAGGATCTCCTCCTCCGGCTCGCGGCTCCACAGCGAATACTCGGTCTGGAGAGCCGAGATCGGGTGCACGGCGTGGGCACGGCGGATCGTCTCCGGCGCCGCCTCCGAAAGACCGAGGTAGCGGACCTTGCCGGCTTTCACGAGCTCAGCCATGGCGCCCACCGTCTCCTCGATCGGTGTGTCGGGGTCGACCCGGTGCTGGTAATAGAGGTCGATGTGATCGACCCCGAGGCGCTTGAGCGACGCGTCGCAGGCTTGGCGTACATATTCCGCATCGCCTCGAATGCCGAGATATTCGCCGTTCTCGCCGCGCACGTTCGCGAACTTCGTCGCGAGCACCACCTGGTCGCGACGGTCGCCGATCGCCTTGCCGACCAGGACCTCGTTAGTGAAGGGGCCGTACATGTCGGCGGTGTCGAGGAATGTGACGCCAACCTCGAGTGCCCGGTGAACCGTCGCGACCGCCTCGTCCTCGTCGCGACTGCCGTAAAATTCAGACATCCCCATGCACCCGAGGCCGAGTGCTGAAACCTCAAGTCCTTCCGAGCCGAGCTTGCGAATATGCATTTCTTGTTCCTAACGCTTTGCGTCCTGACACGATGCAATGCACCTTGACCATCGCGGTTCCCGCTGCAAAGGAGCTAAAACGAGCGGACACTCTGCAAACTTGAAGATCCCTCGGCAACCGGTATCCTACCCGCAGGGATCGGCTCGGCCGGTCAGCAGGATATGGGAGTTTCGAGTGTCAAGACTGAAGATAAGCATTGTTGCCTTTGCAATTTTGAGCCTTTCAGGCGCCATGGCAGCCTCTCAGGAGCCGCCTAAACCTCTTGCCGACCTTCCGCCTCAAGGCAGCGTCAAGCTTTCACAACTGATCTCGGAAACCGAAGGACGTGCAGGATTCCACGCAATCAAGAGTATTAATTACTCACGCGGCGAATACGAAGTTGTATACTATATGATGGATGGAGCCGAAGTACGGCTGAATTTCGATGTGAAGACGGGCGAGGTTAGGCCGCCCAAGAGCGGAGGACTGTTTGGAGGATAAAAAATACAGGCAGATAGATCAATTCCGATGCTCCTCTACTTATCAGCAGGCAAAGATTGAGCGGGGCCACTCCATGCTTGCTTTGGGCCCATGGAGAGCGCAACACCGATGATGGCTGGACGTCTCTCAACGGCCGATTACCGACGGCTCGCGACCGTGCTACGGGTTCTCGGAGAGGCCGGCCTTAAGCCTACTTTGGCTCGCCTCGGGCTGATTCGATCCCAAAATGTACAGTCATTTGACGATGCGGAAGCGGAGGCTTTAGTCCGCGCACTGGAGCGTCTCGGCCCCACCTTCGTCAAGCTGGGGCAGATCATGGCAACGCGCGCGGATCTGCTTCCGCCCGAGCTGACGGAGCGTCTGAGCCGGTTGCACGACGCCGTCGCGCCCGTGCCGTTTGAGGAAGTACGTTCCCAACTCGTGGATGACCTGGGCGCTGATCCGTCAGAGGTGTTCGCCGAGTTTTCGGCCACGCCCATCGCTGCCGCGTCCATTGGTCAGGTCTACGAAGCCCGGCTGCGCACCGGCGAGTCTGTCGTCGTGAAGGTAAGGCGCCCGGGCATAGAGGAGGTGATGCGCGCCGACCTGCGGCTTCTCACGGCCGCCGCACGGGTGATCGAACGGCGGGCTCCAGGATTTAGGCGACATCAACCTGTCCGCGTGGTCGGGCAGCTCGCGCAAGCGCTTCTCGAGGAGATCGACTTCAGGATCGAGGCGCGCAACCAGGAGGATGTCCGTTGTCGGACAAGCGTCTTTGTCGTGCCGCGTGTCCATCCGCAGTTCAGCACGAGCAGGACTCTAGTCAGTGATCGTATCGTTGGCAGGAGCCCCAACCAGGCATTCAGGCTTTCGGAGCCGGCGCTCGCCCGCGCACTTGCCCCGGAAGCAGCCCAGGGGCTGTTGACCTTGATGCTTCAAGAGAGCGTGTTCCATGCCGATCCTCACCCCGGAAATGTGCTGGTCACGCCCGAGGGCCGGCTCGCCTTGCTCGACTTTGGCTCGGTCGGGCGGCTTTCAGCGAAGCGTCGCGAACAGGTGCTCGTCGTTCTCGGGTCCCTGGTCGATGCCGACGTCGGGGCGGTCACGGATGTCCTGATGGATTGGGCTCGCCGATCGGGCCCGCCGCCGCCAGGTCTCGAACCGGCCGTCGATCAGTTCTTTTCGCGCTACGGTGCTCAATCGGGCCGCGACATCCGTCTGGCCGAGGCGATCACGGAGTTCATCTCAATCGCCCGTGAAAACGAACTTGCGCTCCCGCCCGATCTCCTCCTCTTGATGCGAGCGCTTGGTATTTCGGAAGGCTTGGCCAGAACACTGGACCCTGACCTGGACGTGGTCGAGGCCATCACGCCAGTCATGCTGAAGGTCTTCGCGCAACGCTTCAGCTTTAAGGCGTTGGCGGCGCGAGGGTTTCGGGCATTCAAGGAGCTCGATCAGCTCGCCAACATAGGGCCCGAAGCTCTGCGGAGGGTCGTGGCACGGCTAAAGCGCGAAGGGCTCGCCGTTCAGGTTTCGGTTGCGAATCTGAATGGCCTCAGCGATGCCCTGCGCCGTGCCGGCGACACCTTGGCTAATGCCGTGGTGGCGGCGGCACTGATTCTCTCGGGCGCTCTCTTCTCGCTGTCGTCGGGTGGAGACCCGACGCGATCCGTTATTTCCCTGGTGGCGCTCGGGCTAGGCGTGATTATCTGGCTGCTCTTTGTGCTGCGCCGTCGCAACTGAAGGACCAGCATTGATGGGGACGCGGCGGGCCTTTCCCTGCACCCACGCAGCTTTCGGAAGATCCACCGTCAAAAGACCATCCTGAAGACTCGCTGTGATGCGCTCCGGCTCTACGGCTTCGACCAAGGGCACGAGCCGGTCAAGCGCACCTCCGATCCGGCCTTCCGTCGAAAGCTTGGGGCCGCTCAGTCGAACCGAATGGGGGGTGGCCTCCAGCAACAGCTCGTCGCGGCTGTAGCCGGGAACTTCGAACACTACGGTCACCTTCTCCAAGGTTTCCAAAACAGAGAAGTTGGCCTCGGCCGGGCCACTGAACTCGGTGCTGCGGACCGACCCTCGCCAAAGTCTGCCAAGTCCACGAGCCAGAACGCCTTCATATCCGAGACGTGCCGTCAGAGCCGTACCGCCAAGCTTGATCTGAATGTCGCCGATCATTTGAATACCTCCGCTTCCGTCATAAAATGACGTCGCTGTGCGGCTAAATCAAGGCGACCGCAGACGCCACCACAGCGGAACCGGCGTGTCGCCGGGGCCGTGGAAAACAGCGCTGCTGCGGCTTTGACGTCGGGCATACTATCCGTCGCCTGTTCAACGAAGTGAAAACCCTCGGGCTCGTGAAACTAACCACCATTACTGCCCCCGACTGTGAGGTCATGTGCGACGGTTTTTGGTCGAAGTTCCAAACTGCTGCACAGCGGAGCGCTGGCGTTGAACCGACCGCTCCCGAGGTCGAAGCCCTCATTGCCGAATTACTGCGCTCGCCACATGGGCGGATGATGTTCGGCAGCGGCAGCAGCAGAGTGCGGCTAGGCTGCCCTAGCCGCACGATGGCGGGCGGCGCTGTAATATTTTCGAGTCTCCGCGCCGCCCGCCATCGGCCATGCTCGATCCTGCGGAGTTTCCTATGAAATGGTGGGGGTACCTGTCGCCCGTTCCGCTGCTAACGCCAGCTTCCCCTTCGCGCTCCAGAGCGCCCCCGCGTGTTCGCTCTGATCGCCTTGGAGTTTGTCGGCCATCCAGAGCAGCGCACCGTAGATCAAGGCGCGGTCGTCGCCGGTGAGGTCCACGATCCCAGCTTTGACGACGAGGCCGCCGAGTTCGATCAGATGCCGCGTGCGCTTGCGGCGTTCGACCTGCCAGTTGCGCATGTCATGACGTGCCTGCGCCGCCCGATGACGGTTGCACGCCGCCCGATTGCGTCGCAGCGCCGCCACTGTTGCGGTCAGTCGATGGCGCAGATCGCCGCGCCCGGCTCTGAAAGAACGCCGCCCCGCGCTTGGCCCATGTCTCCCTCTTTCCGGCATCCTTGGTTTCGGCCAGCACGACCAACGCGCCCGCCAGTTCGTCGGCGCTGAGCGCATCCGCCCCGGTCGAGATCACCAGTTCGCCAAGCTGCTGCACCTTGCGGGTTTTCAAATCTCGCGCCTTGTTCTCCAGCGCCTTTAGTTCCGCATCAAAGTCTCGTGGTTTTCGCATCGTCGTCTCCATAAGCAGTCGATGGAGCGATGATAGTTTCGAAGCCGCTGAAATGCTGTAAGGTTGCCGGGACGGTGTGGAACGGCGCGGATCATCCCGAGAAATTCATTTCGAGGGCGCGCTTATACGTCGTTCCGACGTGCGCTTGAGGGCAGTATCTGGTTGGTCGCCATGGCGATCTACCATTTCTCCATTCAGGTCATCGGACGCGCGGCGGGCCGCAGCGCGGTCGCTGCCGCCGCCTATCGCTCGGCCTCGCGGCTGCGCGATGACCGGCTGGACCGTGACCACGATTTCTCGAACAAGCCGGGCGTCGTCCATTCCGAGGTCATGCTGCCGGAGAACGCGCCGGAGGAATGGAACGACCGCGAGCGGCTATGGAATGATGTCGAGGCGTTCGAGAAGAGGAAGGACGCCCAGCTTTGCCGCGAGGTGGAGTTCGCCCTTCCGCGCGAGATGACACAGGCCCAGGGCATCGAACTGGCCCACGACTTCGTGCAGTCCGAGTTTGTGGATCAGGGCATGATCGCCGATCTCAATGTGCATTGGGATATGGGCGCGGACGGCCAGCCCAAGCCCCATGCCCATGTCATGCTGACCATGCGATCCGTGGACGAAAACGGTTTTGGCCCGAAGGTGCGGGACTGGAACCGCACGGAGATGGTCGAGCGTTGGCGCGAACGCTGGGCCGATCATGTCAACGAGCGGCTGGCGGAACTCGACATCGACGCGCGGATCGACCACCGCAGCCTTGAGGCGCAGGGCGTCGCGCTGGAGCCGCAGACGAAGATCGGCGCACCCGCGCAGCGCATGGAAGCCGCCGGGCTTGAGGCCGACCGCGCCGAGGATCACCGGCGCATTGCCCGCGAGAACGGCGCGCGGATCATCGCCGATCCTTCCGCCGCGCTGGATGCCATCACACAACAGCAATCGAGCTTTACGCGGCGCGACATGGCGATGTTCGCGCACCGGCACAGCGACGGCATCGAGCAGTTCAACGCCGTGATGGGTGCGATGCGCCATGCGCCCGATCTGGTCGAACTCGGCAAGGACTCGCGCGGCGTTGACCGCTTCACCACGCGCGACATGATCGAGGCCGAACAGCGCCTGCACCGTGCCGCCGAGATGATGGCCGAGAAGGAGCTTCACGAGGTCAGCGACAGGAATCGCGAAACCGCGTTGGCGCGCGCGGAAGCGCGCGGCCTTGTCCTGTCCGGCGAGCAGGCCGAGGCGCTGGCGCACGTCACGGACGGGCACGGTCTGGGCGTCGTCGTCGGCTATGCCGGGACGGGGAAGAGCGCGATGCTGGGGGTGGCGCGCGAAGCCTGGGAGGCGGCGGGCTACGAGGTACGGGGCGTCGCCCTTTCCGGCATCGCCGCGGAAAATCTCGAAGGCGGATCGGGCATAACGTCCCGCACCATCGCCAGCATGGAACATGGTTGGGCGCAGGGCCGCGATGTGCTTACCGCGCGCGATGTGCTTGTCATCGACGAGGCGGGCATGGTCGGCACGCGGCAGTTGGAGCGCGTGCTATCCCATGCCGCCGAGGCCGGGGCCAAGGTGGTGCTGGTCGGCGATACGCAGCAGTTGCAGTCCATCGAGGCGGGCGCGGCGTTCCGTTCGATCTTCGAGCGCCACGGCGGCGCGGAGATCGGCGAAGTGCGCCGCCAGCGCGAGAACTGGCAGCGCGACGCCACCCGCGACCTGGCGACCAGCCGAACCGGCGATGCGATCCACGCCTATGACAAGCATGGTATGGTCCATGAGGCCGCGTCACGCGAGCAGGCGCGCGGCGACCTGATCGACCGCTGGGGCCGCGACCGGCAGGCGAACCCGGACGCAAGCCGCATCATCCTCACCCACACCAACGACGAGGTTCGCGCGCTCAATGAGGCCGCCCGCCAGAAAATGCGTGACGCAGGTGAACTTGGCGCGGATGTGCATGTCGCCGCCGAACGCGGTGCGCGGACCTTCGCGCCCGGCGACCGCGTCATGTTCCTGCAAAACGAGCGCGGCCTTGGCGTGAAGAACGGCACGCTCGGGACCATCGAGCAGGTCGGCGCCCAGAGCATGACCGTCCGCACCGACGATGGCCGCAATGTCGCGTTCGACCTGAAGGACTACAACAAGATCGACCACGGCTATGCCGCGACGATCCACAAGGCGCAGGGCATGACAGTGGACCGCACCCATGTCCTGGCGACGCCGGGCATGGACGGCCACGGCAGCTATGTCGCCCTCTCGCGCCACCGCGACGGCATCGACCTGCATTACGGCCGCGACGACTTCGCCAGTCAGGACAAGCTCATCAACGTCTTGTCGCGCGAGCGCGACAAGGACATGGCGAGCGATTACGAACCTGCCCGCGACTATGCCGAGCGGCGCGGGATCACCTTCCGCGAGCGCGTGGAACGGGTTGTCGAGATCGTCCGCCAGGTTCCCGAAAAGGTGCGCGGCATCTTCGACGGGTTGCGCCTGCCCGCCGAGGGCGGACAGGGGCCGGAAAGGAAGGTGGAGGAAGACCCGGAGGCGGCGTTGCGCCGCGCCCGTGGCCGGGCGCTCGTCCGCCATGCGCGCGCAGTGGATGCGATCTTCGCGGCGCAGGAACAGGGCGACAAAGCCAGCCCCGATCAGATCAGGGAATTGCAGGAGGCGCGCCAGCGGTTCGAGGAGGTGCGCCCCTACGGCTCGCACGACGCCGAAGCCGCCTACAAGAAAAACCCGGAGCTTGCGGCGGAGGCGGCATCCGGCGATGCCCGGCGCGCAATCCGCGCCCTGCAACTGGAAACCGAGTTGCGCACCGATCCCAGCCTGCGCGCCGACCGTTTCGTGGAACGCTGGCAAAATCTCCACAGGGCCAGCGACGAACGGTATGCGGCGGGCGACTATGCCGGTCACAGGGCCGCGCGGGCGGAGATGGGGAACATGGCCCACAGCCTCGAACGCGACCCGCAGATGGAATCCCTTCTGGCGGGCCGCAAGCGGGAACTCGGCATCTCATTCGATTCGGGGATGGGCGTCGGCCGCGACCTCACCCTCACTTTCGGGCTTGGTCGGGGGCGGGGTCTCGGACTGTAGAACCATCCTATTTTCCGCCGTCTCTTCGCCACACTACTACGAAGCCCAAATATCTATTGCACAACAACAAATCGCTCCTCTGTCTGGTCTCTGCAATCGTCAGAAATAGCCAGCAGGAGGCAGCGCAGCCATGCTCGCATCAGACCGTATCGTCCGCCTGAAAACTGTCCTCGCCCGGACCGGCCTATCCCGGTCCACCATCTATCGCAAGATCGCCGAGGGCACGTTCCCGCCCCAGATCAAGATCAGCGTCAACGGCGCGGGCTGGAAGGAATCCGACATTAACCGATGGGTCGCCAATCCCGTAGCGTGGCGGCCCGGAAGCGGGCGCGACCTCGATGGCGTCTGATCGCGGCGCGCGGTCCCGCTCCCGGCGCGTCAGGCCGCCCACGGCAACGGAGCAGCTTGAGACGCTGTTGGGCTATCCGTGGCCGTTCCCCGGCAGACCGCCCAAACATGACCTGTCCACCTGGACCGTCACCGACGACTGGCCCCATCCCGTTCCGGTCACAGAGGCCGAGATCGAGGTGTTCGAGCAATGGTTCGGAGACCTGTTCGATGACCTGTTCGGCCCCGAAGTTTGACCCGCCCCATTGCATTATGAGTTATGGTGCGGTACATATACTCACGACGGAGTGGCGGAATGATCGCTGGCTTTCGGGATGAATGGTTGCGGGCCTTCTTTGTGGACGACGCCCACTCCCGCAACATCCCATCCGACCTGGAAGCCCGGCTGTTCCGCAAGCTCCAGATGATTGATGACGCCGTGACCGATCAGGACTTGCGCGTGCCGCCCAGTAATCACTTTGAGAAGCTGAAAGGCAACCTGGCAGGTCTCCATTCGATCCGCGTCAACCAGCAATGGCGGCTGATCTTCCGCTGGGATGGCGAGCGCGGCGAGGCGGACGGGATTTATCTGGACGATCACAGTTACCGATGAGAGCGAGGCAAAAACATGCTGACCACCAAGCGTAAGCCAGCGACCGTCGGCGAGATACTGACCGAAGAGTTCATGGGGCCGATGGGGCTGACGCAAGGCGCGCTCGCCGAGGCGATGGGTGTTCAGCGCAAGCACGTCAATCAACTGTGCGGCAACCGCAGGAATGTGACGGCCGCGACCGCGCTGATCCTGGCCCGCGTCTTCGGCAACAGCCCCGACTTCTGGCTCAACGTGCAGCGGCGTAACGATCTTTGGGAGGTGATGAACACGCCCAAGGAGCGCGAACGCGTCGAGCGCGCGCGGCCATTGCAGAACGCCGCCTGAGCGCGGCCATGTGCGTCCGATAGTTCGGGTCGGGACCACCATTCGGGAAGGAGACTGCCACCATGACCGTGCCGCTATGCGCCGCCCTTTACCTGCGCGTCTCGACAGCGCGGCAGGCCGAGCATGATGTCTCCATCCCCGATCAGAAGCGCCAGGGCGAAGCCTATTGCGCCTCGCGCGGCTATCAGCTCGTCGAAACCTATGTGGAGCCGGGGGCGTCGGCCACCAATGATCGCCGCCCCGAGTTCCAGCGCATGATCGAGGCGGGAACGTCGAAGCCTGCGCCGTTCGACGTTGTGGTGGTTCACAGCTTCTCGCGCTTCTTCCGCGACCATTTCGAGCTTGAGTTCTACGTTCGCAAGCTCGCCAAGAACGGGGTGAAGCTCGTCTCCATCACACAGGAAATGGGGGATGACCCCATGCACGTCATGATGCGGCAGATCATGGCCCTGTTCGACGAGTATCAGTCCAAGGAAAACGCCAAGCACGTCATCCGCGCCTTGAAGGAAAATGCGCGGCAAGGCTTCTGGAACGGCTCGCTCCCTCCTATCGGCTATCGCGTCGTCGCGGCCGAGCAGCGCGGGGCCAAAACCAAGAAGAAGCTGGAAATCGACCCGTTCCACGCCGACACGGTGCGGCTGATTTATCGCCTGGCGCTCGAAGGCGACGGCACGACCGGCCAGATGGGTGTGAAGAATATCGTCTCCTATCTCAACAGCCGCCGCATCTTCACCCGCGACGGCGGCCGCTGGGGCATCGGGCAGGTTCATCGCATCCTGACGCGCCGCACCTATATGGGCGAGCATGAGTTCAACAAGCGCAGCAAGACCAAGGAGCTGAAACCCGTCAGCGAGATCGTGACGGTTCCGGTCCCGCCGATCATCGACCGCGAGACGTTCGACACCGTGCAGGCATTGCTCAAGGCCCGCAACCCCAAGGTCATGCCATCCGCCGTCATTAGCGGCCCGACCATGCTGACCGGCCTGATCCATTGCGCCAAGTGCGGCGGGGCCATGACCATCCGTACCGGCAAGGGCGGGCGTTACCGCTACTATGCCTGCTCTATGAAGGCGCGGCAGGGTCCGACCGCCTGTGAGGGCATGGCCGTGCCTATGGAAAAGTTGGACGATCTTGTCGCCAGCCATCTGGAGGATCAGTTACTCCAGCCCGAGCGGCTGGAAACCATCCTCGCCAGCGTTCTCGACCGCAGGCAGGAGCAATCCGAACGCCGCAGCGAGCACATCGCGGAACTGAACAAGCGCGCCGTTGAATCGGAACTGCGCCTCAAGCGGCTCTACGACGCCATCGAGGCAGGCGTTGCCGACATTGACGACCCGGCGCTGAAAGACCGCATCGATGGCCTCAAGGCCATCAGAGATCAGGCGAAGGCCGACGCCGAGCGTGCCCAAGCCATGCTCGACAACTCCGGTGCCAAGGCCATTACCCCGCAAATGGTCCGCACCTTCGCCAAGACCGCCCGCCAGCGCATCCGTCTCGAAGGCGGTGGCTACCG
Source organism: Aliihoeflea sp. 40Bstr573 (assembly GCF_024105655.1). Classification (GTDB taxonomy): domain Bacteria; phylum Pseudomonadota; class Alphaproteobacteria; order Rhizobiales; family Rhizobiaceae; genus Aliihoeflea. The sequence goes on along the minus strand of NZ_JAAAMH010000039.1, from coordinate 147 downwards.
CCGCGACCACCTGCGCGCTTTCGCCCAGCGCGTCGAGGTTGCGGACGGCGAGGTCCGGATCATGGGATCGAAGACCCGGCTGCTCCAGGCGCTCACCGGAAAAAACGGCGTAAACTCAGTGCCCACTCAAGGACTGAAGTGGCGGAG
>NZ_JAAAMH010000038.1 GCF_024105655.1 Aliihoeflea sp. 40Bstr573 | reverse complement strand
AGGTCTTCATCCCAGCCTTCGCCGCGCGGACGGCCCTGCAAACCCAACCAGCGATGCCGCCCGCGCTGGCAACAAGACCGTCAATGCACTAACATTCCAGCCGGACCCGTCAGGGGGGGCTGATCAAGTTCGCCGCCGGCCTCGATCCGGTCGCCGGTCGTCACGTCGGCGACGGTCTCCACGAATGTCTCGACCCGCGGCGACACGACGCTGACCAGCCGTTCGTCCAGCGCGACGCTGCCCGGGACGTCGATGGACCGGTTTACGACTCCGAGCGCCGCTTTTTCGGTTTTCACGCCGGTGCGCTGGACCTTGCCCGTCGAGATCCTTATCGCCGAATCGTCCTGCCCGTCGCCCTCGTAGACTGGAATATAGTCCATTCCCATCCAGTCCTTCTTCGGCACGGGCGACGTATCGGCCAGTCCCATCGGATTCCGGTAATAGAGGATCTCTCCGTTATCCGGCGACGTGGATGCGGATTTGCCCGGCGGGACAGGGCCGCCTTCTCCGAGCATCACGTCCTCATCCTCGTAAACCGGAACGAACGGGGTGCCCTCAGCGGTCTTTGTCGCGACCGCCGAATAGGCCGCCTTACCGTCCGGATGACGGTAGTAGAGGATTTTGCCCCTATCGCCTTCAGGGTCATTGGCCTGCTTGACGCTTTGCGCTGCATCGACGCGGGCAAACGCGGCCAGACTTTCAAACCCACCTTGCCGTCCCGCCCAAAAGCCCACGCTTGCGCTTGCCGCGACGAGCAAGATCATCGCCGTTATCCTCGCCGTCTTCATGGCTGAACCTCCAAAGACAGTTCCGCCGTCACCGTCGCCGTCTCGCCCTGGACCTTGGCGGCGATCTGCAGACGCCAGTTGCCTTCCATCATGAAGTCGGCGCGAAAGCGGTAGCGCCCGTCGCCAAGTTCCTCGACCGGCTGCAGGGTGGCGGTCATCGCCGCCATTCCGTCGGGAGCCATGTCCAGCCTGAGGGCGTAGATGACTGCCGCTTCCACGGGTTCTTCGTCGGCATCGAGGAGCCTCAGCGTCACCGGCGTGTCGCCCACCACCGCGGTGGCATCGACGATTTCGAAGGAGTAGTCGCTGGCAGCGGCGAGGAGCGACGGGATCGGGAACGTTACCCCGGCAAAGCCCGCGATTGCAGCCAGGAGGGCGAGCGGTTTTTTCATCGCGTGTCCTCGCCGACGCTCGTTTGCGTTGAAGACTGGACCTTCATGCACAGCCCCAGCGCGCACAACGCCGCGCAGGGCAGGGCACCCAACAAGAATGGGGCAAGACCGGCGGCCGCGAGCCAATTCCAGTTCAGGGCGATGCCCGTTGCGGTGGCGACAACTCCCGCGACCATAGGCCACCGTGGGCGCAGGCGCAGCGAACCGTGGCCGCCTGCGGCAGGCGCGGGCCGGTGATATTCGATCATTTTCATGGGTCTCTTTCCCGAGAGTGCGTCTAGCGCCGTGTTCCGTCGCGCAGATACTTGACCAGTGCTGCGGCAACGAGGACGAGGACGATGAAGGCGAGAAGCCAGAAGGCACTCATTCCCCACATCATCATGCCCATGCCGCCATCCATTCCGTTCATGTCCATCATGTGAATGTTCCTTGCGGAGCGCAGCCACACTCGGCGCGCCAAATCCCAGCTTTTGTCCACCGACGCGAGCGTTCGGCTCGGCGCGTCAGGGAACTCACTCGATCAACCGGATGATGCCAACCGCGAAACCCGGACCCGAAGGGACGGCGATTTCGTCGAAGGAAACTTTCGGCGATTCAGACCATCAGGCAGAGTGACGGGGAGGGAATGGGTCGGGCGTACGGGCGATGCCGAACGAAATCAGCACGGGGATCAGATCGTGCGAAAGGCGCTGCAAGGAATCCGCTTTGGAAGCCTGGATCAGGATGGCTGTACAGGCCGAAGCGCACGCCGTCATGCAGGACGGTTCGGACATCCCACTGTCGTCACAATCGTCGCATCCCTGCATGTTCATCGCTTCCATGGAGGACGCGCTCATTTCGACGGACATCGATGCTCCGGCTCCTGGCTGCACGGAGGCCGCCGCCGCAAACGCGACGACGAGAAACAAGAGCAGGGATCTGGCCCAGTTGCGCATTCGACGACGCTAGCCCAAGGCGACGATGCTGTCCATCGCTCCGAGCCTGCCTTACAAATATGTAAGGTGGAGCGGGATTGACCTGATGGGCGGCCTGCCGCACTCCTGAATGGAGTGCCCATGGGCGGGGTTCGTTCCATCCGGACCCACGTATCCTTGCCCATAGAGAGACGGAGACAATCATGGCAATTCGCAAACTCATGCTAACCCTCGCGACCGCCGGTGCGGTGCTGGCCGGAACCCCCGCGATGGCAGCCGTCCTGGAGGTCTACAAGACACCGTGGTGCGGTTGCTGCACCGCCTGGGCGGAGGCGTTTCGTGCCGCAGGGTACGACGTTCAATTGACGGACATGGAAGACCTGACGGAGGTGCGGGAAAGCGCGGGCGTCGCCGAAGAACTCGAAGGCTGCCACACGGCCGAGATCGAAGGATACTTCATCGAAGGTCACGTACCGCTCGAAGCCGTGGCAAAGCTTCTTGAAGAGCGCCCTGCCATTCGCGGATTGGCGGTGCCAGGCATGCCGTCCGGCTCCCTCGGTATGGGCGATGATCCGGAGGCGACGTACGACGTCATTGCCGTCAACGCGGACGGACCGACGTCCGTCTATATGAGCATCGGCAATCAGTGAGTTCGGCCCTTTGGCGGGCGGTGGTCTTGGCAATGGCAGCCTTCGCCACCGGATCGTCGCTCGTCCTCGGTCCGCTTCTTCTGGAACGGCGATACCTCCAGACGGGCCGTGAGGTCTATGCGGCTCATTGCGCATCCTGTCACGGAACCAATCTGGAAGGACAACCGGATTGGCAGGTCCGGAAGGCCGATGGACTGCTGCCCGCACCGCCGCACGACGAAAGCGGCCACACGTGGCATCATGACCGGGGTCTTCTCGTTGCGATAACGAAATACGGCATCGCTGAAGCGGCCGACCTCGAAGATTACCGCTCCGCCATGCCTGCGTTCGATAAGGTTCTGGATGACGACGAGATCGAAGCCGTCATCGACTGGATCGCCTCGACCTGGCCAAGCGAAATTCGAAAGCGCTGGGAAAGCAGGTAGCGGCGGGTGCTACTTGCGCGACGCCGCTTAAGCCTTGCCGAAAACCAGTCGATAGGCCGCACGGGTCCACAGCGCCGCGAACAGCCATCCAGCGAGAACGTCCGATGGCCAGTGCGTTCCGAGGAAGACTCTGCTCGCGCCGACCGCGAAGACGATGGCCAGGACGATCGCCAGGACCAATCGTCTCAGCCTTGGGTCGCGGAACTCCCACAACACCAGTATCGTCAAGGCGAGAAGTAGCGACAGCACGGCGTGGCCGCTCGGAAAGCTCGTGGCGGCCATCGCGTCTGAACCCGGCAGGTGATGGGGCTTCGCCGTGGCGAACGCCGCCTTCGCGATGTAGGCAAGGGCCGCACCGCCTGCCAATACGAGGAATGCGAACCAGGCCCGGGACAACTCCTTGCGAGCGATGAGGATGGTCACCAAGGCCGCCGATATCGGTACCACGAAAGGCGGGCTTCCCAAGGTCGTGAACACCCAGGCCAACGTATGGACCACGCCACCCCCCTCCCGCGGCCCTTGGGGTGCGCCGAGATTTAAGAGCAACACCCGGTCGGGCGCGTGAAAGTCGACCAGAAACGCCGCTGACAGAAGCGCCAGCAGCGCCGCCGCCCAAGGAATGTATCGGTCGAGATGGGTCATGAACGATCGCGAGGTCCGCATCCTGCGTCCACTAAACGAAATTGCCTAACATCCCCTTGCGCATTCGCCGAAAAGCGGACGGGACTTGTCGCCGGACCGCCCCTTCCCATATCCAATGGACGATCCCGCGGTCGCTCGACCCAATCCGCGTGCGGGGCGGGAGTCCGTCGTCATTTCGACAACCTCGGGCCGAATTGTGGAGCATCTGAGAAGGGCGATCCGATACATTCCCGGCGTGCAGGCGGTGTTCTGCGCCCTCATCATGCTGGCGTTCGCGACGGCACCAGTCGGCATGGCGGGCTGGGAATTGCCGATAGGTTCCGCGGTTCACTCAGGATGCGAACGCCACCAGCCGCCGCAGGACGACACCACAGGCCTGCGTCTTTGCAGCATGTCCGCTTGTCATCCCGGCGTTTCCGTAGAATCGGTCGCCATGCGTTGGTCAAAGCAGCGGCATGTCCATGAAGCTGACATTATCACCGCAGCCTCGGGCGTGCGCCCGGAGATTGAACTGCCGCCGCCGCGATCCGTGGTCTGAACGCCTTCGACAACCAGTTCAGATCTACGGAGAATTCCGATGAAACACTTCGCTTCAATTCTTGCGGCCGCTGTCGCCGTCGTCTCGCTCTCGAACGTTTCGCTCGCGCAGGAGGGCGACGCCTTCAAGCTCCCCGAACAGTGTTCGGCGGCCGATGGCGCATCCATGGGCCAGTCCGGAATGGGTCAGATGTCCGGTGGTTCTTCCGAAGGCGGGATGGGCGCGATGATGAGCATGGGCAACATGGATATGGACGCGATGCCCGAGCATGTCCGCGAAAATATGCAGAAGATGATGCAGACCATGCCCGCGATGCACGAAGGGATGATGAACGAGAACCCGAACGTAGCGTTCGCGTGCGGGATGATCGCGCATCACCAGGGTGCCATCGGAATGGCCGAAGCGATGTTGAACCATGGTGAGGACGAACAATTACGGGCACTCGCCGAAACGATCATCGCTGACCAAACCGCCGAGATTGAGGTCATGACCGACTGGCTCGTAGATAACGTCAAGTGAGAAGCGCGTTTCCGCGCGGCCTTGTGCCGCGCGGAAACTGTAGGGTGTGCTTGCCCGAGCGCCGCGAATTTGAACGCGAAATTACTGGGCGCTGCAGTCGTAGAAACCGCGATAGCCTACGACGAGACCTTGATCCAGCTCGAAGACCAGTTCCGAGTCTTGACGCCAATCGGCCTCCTCCCCGAGGGACCGGACCGATACCCTCATGCCCGGCGACGCAAAGACCGCAGGGTCGGTTTGCGGATCGCCGTCCCGATCGAGAGAGACGAGAACGCCGTTTAACTTGACCGCCGCACCTGCGCCGTCCTGCGCGGCCCATAGTATGGGCTCGGACTCCGGACTGCGGTTGAACGTGCAGCGCGAATCCGTCTCGATCAGGCGATCGGCCTCGGCCTTCGGCACCGGCGCAAGGTCGAGCTGGCTGACGAGCGTGTTCGCAAGGGCGTCCTCCACGGTGCCCGGCGCGGCCGGCGGGTCCTCGTAGGTACTTTCCGCCACGTTTCCTGACGAGACGTCTGCGATGAGGTAGCGCATCTCCGCGATCTCGCGACGCTGTGCCTCGATGATTTCGTCTGCGAGCTTGCGAACGCGGGGGTCCCGGATCTGCGACCGCTCCGATGTCATGATCGCGATCGAATGATGCGGGATCATCGCGCGCATGTAGCTCGGTCCCGAGACCGTCACCTGGCTCCGCACGAGCCACAGCGATAGGGCGAAGACGATTGCTGCACCTATGAAAATGGCGATGTTCAATGAGGTGCTCTTGTACATGCCCATCATGTAGGCGAGCATGACGACGGCCATCGTCGCCCCCATCATGATCGCCATGTAGGTCCTGGTTTCAGAGAAAAAGACATGCTCCCAGGCATAGGTGTTCAGATACATCAGGATGAACATCACCACCGTGGAGGTGAGGATCATCAGGCCGAAACGGGTGTAGGACATACTCGTCTTCCTGTTGGTTATTGCTATTCGCTGCGGGAGTCGGAAACGCCAGGCAGCGGCCCCTCGGATGCTTCGCCTGCAGCGTGTATTGGCGCGCACTCAGACGGCTCCTGTACGGATCCGGTCAAACTGGAGTAATCGTCGACCGTCAGCCCCGGCAGAGCGCCGACGAAGGCGGTAATCGCAGCGATTCATCGGCAGGATGGTGTTCGCCGAATGCCGGCATTGCTGTCAACTCGATGGTGCTGGACGGCATCCAGGAGATTCGTCCCGTCCAGTCGGTGGCCGCTTCCGTCAGACGCGGCGGCTCCGGTCTCATGCAGCGGGACCACTCTGCAGGTTCTTGGCCGGGCCCGCCGTGCCGGTGCACGCAACTCTCGGCGTAGGGATCGGATTCCTCTGCAAGCTCCTCGTCGAAAGCGTCTGGGGCAGCTCGACGCCGCCGGCCCGGTTCGCGACCGCCTGGTACACGGTTGTGTCGAGCGTCCACCGCAAGGCATCGAATCTGGTCCGAGGCAGCGACGTGGTCGGCCCCCGTGCAGACGATGCTCCGCGAGACTGCGATGTCCAAACAGGATCTTGCCGACGATCCCGCCGGTACCGCCGACAATGGTAGGATGCTGATTCATGTTCCTCTCGTGGTTGGCTGTGAAATCTCTGCTGGGAGCGTGGCCTCTTTGATACCCTACCGGGGTACCTCTCCGTCCCAACCGGAAGCCTTCGCAGAAGTTCCCCGAAACTTTCATTCGCGCAATCGGTTCATGCAGGGGAACGCGAGGTGCCAATTCGATGAAAGATCGCAAGCAAGCAGCTCTTCAGCGCCTCGCGCGCGTCGAAGGTCAAGTGCGAGGAATAGGAAGGATGATCGAAGAGGACCGCTATTGCATTGACGTCATCAACCAGGTGATGGCGATCCGGTCGGCCCTCTCTCAAGTCGAAATATTGATCCTGCAGGATCACGCGGACAACTGCGTACAGGATGCGATCACGTCCGGCGATCCCGAAGAGCAGCGGATGAAGTTTAAGGAGCTGATCTCGGTCTTCGAGAAGGTTTGCCGGTAGGATACCGCTAGCTGGTGGCGGTAGGCGTGGGCCGCCGTCCGTCGTGCAGAGCGGCGAAAGCGATTCGGCAGTGACAGGACATCGCGGGAGACGAGGGCGGCCCCCCTAGTTGCAGGTTCAATCCCCCTTCGCAGGGGTCGTGCTGGCGTATCGGGAACAACTCGGCGGACCGGAACCGGGAGATGGCAGTTGACCTTCCATTGGGAGGAAGCCTTAGCGTCGGGACGTTTCCTAGGGAGAACGGTCATGCAGCACAGCGATAACGATCAAGCCGGCGGCGAAAGCCTGTCGGTAGAACATCGTCACACAGCTCCCGGAGCAGAGGCCGGCGTCACGCGGGATCCGGTTTGCGGCATGACCGTCGATCCGGACGCGGGCAAGCCCACGGCGGTTTACGGCGGGCACACCTACCATTTTTGCAGCGCGTCCTGCCGCGGCAAGTTCGTCATGGATTCGGAGGCATTCCTCCAGGCTGCCGATCCCGTCTGTGGCATGAACGTGGATCGGGCCACCGCGAGGCACTTCACCCGGCATGAAGGTCAAGGGTTCTACTTTTGCTCGCCGGGCTGTCAGAGGAAATTCGAGGGCAACCCCAACAGCTTCATCGGCGCACGACCGGCCATCGAGGCGATGGCCGCCGGGACGCAGTACACGTGCCCGATGCATCCGGAGATCATCCGCGACGAACCCGGCTCCTGTCCGATCTGCGGAATGGCGCTGGAGCCAATGGGCGTGCCGACAGGCGAGGAGGGGCCAAATCCCGAACTCGCGGACTTCACGCGCCGGCTGTGGGTGAGCGCCGTCCTCTCCCTGCCGCTGCTCGTCCTCACGATGGGGCCGATGATCGGCGTGTCCCCCCGGGAATGGGTCGGAGAGAGGGTCGCGGTCTGGATAGAACTCGTCCTGGCTACCCCGGTTGTGCTCTGGGCGGCCATTCCGTTCTTCCATCGAGGTTACCAGTCGTTCGTAAACCGCAGCCCCAACATGTGGACGCTGATTTCGATCGGCGTCGGCGCGGCCTATGCGTACAGCGTCGTCGCCACGATGTTCCCCGGCCTCTTTCCGCATCAGTTCCGCGGCCATGGCGGTGCGGTTCCGGTCTATTTCGAGGCGGCGGCCGTGATCGTCGCGCTCGTCTTTCTCGGCCAGGTCCTTGAGCTTCGCGCGCGCGAGCGCACGGGTTCGGCGATCCGGGCGCTGCTCGACCTCGCTCCCAAGACGGCGAGGCGGCTCAAAGAAGATGGATCGGAAGCCGATGTGCCCTTGGAGGAGGTGCAGTCCGGCGACAGGCTGCGCGTCCGGCCGGGCGACAGCGTGCCCGTGGATGGAACCGTTCTCGAAGGCCGATCTTCTGTCGACGAGTCCATGCTCACGGGAGAGCCGGTCCCCGTCGAGAAGACGGAAGGCGACGTCCTAACCGGAGGTACGCTCAACAAGAACGGCTCGCTGGTGATGCGTGCCGAAAAGGTCGGGAAGGACACGATGTTGTCCCAGATCGTCGAGATGGTCGCCAAGGCGCAACGCTCGCGCGCGCCGATCCAGGGCATGGTGGACCGGGTCTCGTTCTACTTCGTTCCGGCCGTCGTGCTGGTCGCCGTGGTGGCCTTCATTGCTTGGGCGTTGTTCGGGCCGGAGCCAAGCATGGTTTTCGCGATCGTCTCGGCCGTATCGGTGTTGATCATCGCCTGTCCCTGCGCCCTCGGACTTGCGACGCCGATGTCGATCATGACGGCTACAGGACGCGGTGCGCAGGCCGGCGTATTGATCAAGGACGCAGAGGCGCTTGAACGGTTCGCCAAGGTCGACACGCTCATCGTTGACAAGACGGGGACGCTGACCGAAGGCAAGCCGAAGCTGACGGACGTCGTCGCTTTGAACGAGTTCGAGGAAGACGATCTACTCGCACTTGCAGCGAGTCTGGAGAAAGGCTCGGAACACCCGCTCGCGGAAGCGATCGTCGACGGAGCGCGTGAAAGGGGAGTGTCTGTTTCAACCGCCGCCAATTTCGAAGCCGTCACGGGCAAGGGGGTTCGAGGTAGGGTTTCGGATCGCGCCATCGCCCTCGGCAACCACGCGATGATGGACGATCTCGGTATCGCCGTGGAAGAAGTGAAGGCTCGGGCCGACGAATTGCGATCGGAGGGCAAGACAGCGATGTTCGTCGCTGCCGATGGCAAGCTTGCGGGAATCGTCGCCGTTTCCGACCCGATCAAGGCGACGACCGCTGGCGCGATCCGCGCCCTGCGCGAAAGCGGACTGAAAATTATCATGGCTACGGGAGACAACGCGCGAACGGCGGGAGCCGTGGCGGCCAAACTCGGCATCGACGAGGTCCGTGCCGACATGTTGCCGGAAGGCAAAAAGGCGCTGATCGACGAGCTTCGCGCGAAAGGAGCCAGCGTCGCCATGGCCGGCGACGGGGTCAATGACGCGCCGGCGCTGGCCGCGGCTGACGTGGGCATTGCCATGGGGACCGGTGCCGACGTGGCGGTCGAAAGCGCTGGCATCACGTTGGTGAAGGGCGACCTCAACGGGATCGTGCGGGCGCGTACCCTGGCTCAGGCCACGATCCGGAACATCAAACAGAACCTGTTCTTCGCGTTCGTCTACAACGCATTGGGGGTGCCTGTCGCGGCGGGCGTACTTTACCCGGTATTCGGCACGCTTCTGTCGCCGATGTTGGCGGCGGCGGCGATGAGCCTGTCATCGGTCTCTGTGATTGCAAACGCTTTGCGGTTGAGGGGCCTTTCTCTCCGCGACGGAAATCGGGGTACTTCTTGATGCTATTCTTCAGTCCGATGGATCGCCGGAATTCCGCCGGGGCGGCAGGGATCAGGGAAGGACCAGTGATTTGATCGACCTTCAAAGTGCCATCACGTGTCCCGAATGCGGCCACGAGAGAATCGAGACGATGCCGACTGACGCCTGCCAGTTCTTCTACGACTGTGCGGGGTGTGGAACTCTTATGCGGCCGAGGCCGGGCGATTGCTGCGTCTACTGCTCCTACGGTTCGATCCCATGTCCTCCGATCCAAGGTGCGCGGGAAGCCGGGAGGACCGGGGACTGTTGCGGAAACTCGTAAGGCGGCGATCATGAACCAGAAATTCGATCTTGTTGTCATCGGCACGGGTACCGCCGCACGCGGAACCGCCATGCGCATGCGAGCGGCCGGATGGTCGGTGGCCGTCATCGACGGCAAGCCCTATGGCGGGACTTGCGCCTTGCGCGGATGCGACCCGAAAAAAATGCTAGTGGGCGCTGCGTCGGCCGTCGATCTTCTCCGTAGAATGCAGGGCAAGGGGGTGATCGGCGAGTCAAGGATCGACTGGCAGGCGCTGATGGCGTTCAAGCGCGGTTTTACCGATCCGGTGCCGCGGAAACACGAGCAAAGCTATGCGGAAAGAGGGATTGCGGCCTTCCATGGCGAGGCCCGCTTCACCGGGCCCAACAGCGTGGCGGTCAACGGCAGCGACCTAAATGCCCGCTACATTCTGATCGCTACGGGAGCCGACCCTGTCCGACTTGGCATTCCCGGCGAGGAACATCTGGTCGACAACGAGGAGTTCCTCGCCCTCGACGCCCTGCCCGCAAGGATCGTGATGGTCGGCGGTGGCTACATCGCGGCTGAATTCTCCCATATCGCAGCGCGAGCAGGTGCGCAGGTGACGATCCTCCAGCGGAGCGAGCGCATGCTGAAGCATTTCGATCCTGACGTCGTCGGCTGGCTCCTGCCGAAATTCCGCAGCCTCGGGATCGGCGTCCGAACCGGAACTGTTGTCAACGCAATCGAGAAATCGGCAAGCGGCTATCGTGCGATCGCTTCGACGGGCGGGCGGAAGCAGACAATCGATGCCGATCTCGTCGTGCATGCCGCAGGCCGGGTGCCGAAGATCCGCGATCTCGATCTGGATCGCGGGGAAATCGCGGCGACAGACAACCGGCTGGAGTTGAACGAGTATCTGCAAAGCGTCTCGAACCCCGCGGTCTATGCGGCAGGCGATTTGGCCGGATCCGGTCCGCCTCTCACCCCGGTTTCGAGCCACGATGCCAAGGCAGTCGTCGGCAATCTGCTCGACGGCAATCGTCACAAGCCGGATTATCGGGGCGTGCCGAGCGTGGCCTTCACCATCCCGCCGATCGCCTCCGTTGGCTGGAGCGAGGAAGAGGCGCGCCGGCATGGCTTCCGGTTTCGCACCCGATCAGAAAATGCGTCGGATTGGTTTACCGCCCGCCAAGCTGCAGAGGAAGTCTACGGGTTCAAAGTGATGGTCGAGGAGGGAACGGAACGAGTTCTAGGGGCCCATCTAGTAGGGCCGCATGCAGATGAAGTCATCAACCTGTTCGCTCTTGCAATTAGGCACGATCTGACCGCAACCGCCTTGAAGGAGACGATGTTCGCCTATCCAACAGGAGCTTCCGACGTCGGCTACATGCTGTGATCCGAAGCCTGGCGAATGCTTTCTGGAAATGCTGGGCAGGGATCAGCTGCCTCTCAGCACCCTGCCGGACAAGGAGGCCACGAGGAGCGGTATGACGAGCCATTGCAACAGGGGCGTCAGCCCGGTGCCGAACGGCGGGATGCGAGGCATCAGTTCGGAATAGACCCATCGGCCCGTCACTTCGATGTAGTAGAATTCGAGACCTACCGTCAGGACGACTCCCGTAGCGACGAAAAGCGCGAGCTGTGGTGGTCGCGGGTGCATGATCCATCGACGCGACCTGAAGACAACCGCCGTCGTCCAGAATGCAAGGAGCGCCAAGCCGACGTCGCCCGCCGTCGCGGCCGTGCACGTCTTTATTCCTTCCCAGTGGGGTAGTGTGGCCATCCCTTCGTAGGCGGGTACCTGGAGGAATTCCCAAACGAAATGAAGCGCGAACGACAATATGGCGATCGGAAGCTCGGGCACTCTCCAAAGATTGGAAACCGCATCGGCCCTTTGCTGCTCCACGGTGTCGTGCGCCATAACGCTTCCTTTCCCACGCTCCGCTGGTACGACCGACCGGACCGCTCAACGCGGACATCTGGTTAGATGCTGCAGCCCGCAAGTGCAAGCCGGCATGAGGACCCTGCTGTATCGATGCGGTGCGCCGGATGACGAGACTCATTTGCGATCACGATTGGGAACTATCGCTTTGAAGTCAGGTTGACCAATGTTCGGGATCAGCGCCTATGGCACAGAGTTGAGGGTGTGATTTAAGGAGTGTTCGGTTCTCGTCGAAGACGAAGGAACGAACATGAATACGAAGACGACTGGCGGCAAACGCTCCGCCGAGCATT
>NZ_JAAAMH010000037.1 GCF_024105655.1 Aliihoeflea sp. 40Bstr573 | reverse complement strand
TGCAGAACATCAGATGCCCGAAGGCTTCCGGTCGCTCCGACTTCCGGCTCGGTTACGCCACGCCGCATGACGTTCACGCTCCGTTCGACCTTAGCGTGTCGCGGGGAACAGTTCTTGTTCCTGCCCCAAAGCGCCACTGTATCGCGGCTGGGGCCGTGACCACCCGCCGCGCTTATGGTGATATCGAGACGCTGCTTAATTCCGGGAATGCGGAGCGAATGGCCGAGCCGCTGGCAGGCTAGGATAGCAAGATCACCACTTTGACCGACTGGCACAAAACCGCGCCTTAAGTCACCCGGGAAACACTCCCGCGAACAGCCCCATCAGCGCCGTGACCAACGCGGTCGCACCTAGCACAACCAACAACGGCAGCGCGACCTCTGCCCGAACCGCTTCGCCATCGCGCGCCTGATACATCGGCACCACGATGCGCAGATAGACCGCCAGCGCCAGCACGCTGTTAAGGATCCCGATCACCGCCAGCCAAAGATAGCCCGCCTCGATCGCGGCTCCGAACAGCAGCACCTTGCCGACAAAGCCGAAGAGCGGCGGAATACCGGTCAGCGACAGCAGGAACACGACCATCGCCACACCGATCAATGGGCGCGCGCGGCCGAAGCCCTTGAAGTCGTCCAGATTGCGGCCCGCGATCACTATGACTGCAAAGGCTCCAAGGTTCATCGCCACATAGGCCGCGCCGAACACGATCACCGAAGGCAGGGCCAACGGACTGGTGCCAAGCGCCACAATCCCCAGCATGAAATAGCCCGCCTGCGCCACCGAGGAATAGGCCAGCAGCCGCACGACATTGCTCTGCACCAGGGCGGCCAGATAGCCGAATGACATCGTCACCGCCGCGATCAGCGCGACGACGACGGGCCAGCCGGTAGCGACAGGCAGATCGCGCAGCACCTGCGCAAAGGCAAAAATCGCCGCCACCTTGGTGATCACCGACAGAAAAGCCGCGACCGATACCGGCGCGCCGTCATAGGCGTCGGGTGCCCAGAACTGGAACGGCACCAGCGCCGCCTTGTAGCCCAGTCCGATCAGCACCGCGACCAGCCCCGCCAGCGCGATCAGCGGCTTGCTTTGAAGCGCACCAAGCTCGGAAAAAAGCGTCGATCCGGCACCACCGAACCAGAAGGTCAGCCCGTAGATCATCACCGATCCGGTGACGGCGCCGAACACCAGATATTTCATCGCCGCCTCGGTCGCCGCATCGTCGCGCGGCCAGGCTACCATCGCGAAGGAGCCCAGACCCGTCAGCACCACGCCCAGCACCAGCAGCATCATGTCGCCACCGCCCGCCAGCATCAGCGCCCCAAGCGTCACAAGACAAAGCAGCGTATAGACACTTCCCTCGCGGTCCTTCCCGGCAATCTCGGCCCGCGTCATCAGAAGCGCCAGCGCGGTGCCTGGCAGCAGGATCAGCTTGGCCCAGCCCGACAGCAGATCGACTCGGTAGGTGCCGCCAAAGACGCTGGTGTCGGCCTCCAGCAGCGGCAACGTCAGCGCGGTGGACAGGCCCAGCCCGATCAGCCCGAATGTCAGTGCCAGACGCGGCGCACGCAGCATCTCGGCCACCAGCATCAGCACGACCGTCGAGGCCAACATCAGTTCGGGAAACAGAAAGGACAGGTCGCGCGCCATCAGAGTTGCAGCGCCCGCATCGTCACGTCGATCATGTTCAGCAACCAAGACGGCGCCACCCCGATCAGGATGATGAGGACAAGCAGCGGCACGATGGCCAGCATCTCGCCCCGGTCCAGATCGGGCATCGCCGCCCATTTCTCGTTTCGCTCGCCCAGAAATACCGCCGCGATCGCGCGCAGATAAAGCCCCGCCGTCACCACGATGGCGATGATCGCCACGATGGCCCAGGGCTGGGCATTCAGTGTGGCCAGGAAGATCTGAAATTCAGCCGGGAAATGCGCCAACCCCGGCAGCCCGAGCGAGGCAAAGGCCGACAGCACGAAGGCCCAGCCCAGCCATGGCACCTGCCCCAGCAGCCCGCCGAACGCGGTCATCTCGCGTTCGTGGGCGCGCGACTGCAACATGCCGACGAGAAAGAACAACGCCCCGGTGACGATGCCGTGGCTGACCATCTGCAAGGTCGCACCATTGAGCGCGACCGCCCGCAAGTCAGGGTCCAGCGTCAGCGCCGCCACCGCGACGCCGATCACCACATAGCCCATGTGGTTCACCGACGTATAGGCGATCATCTTCTTCAGATCTGACTGCGCCAGCGCCACGAAGGCACCGTAAAGGGCGCTGAATACGCCAAAGGCCAGCACCACCTGACCGGCCTGCGCAAAGGCGTCGGGCGTCATCTGTAAGGCGAAACGCACAAGGCCGTATGTGCCGAATTTCAGCATCACCCCGGCGAGGATCACGCTGCCCACGGTCGGGGCCTGCACGTGGGCCGCGGGCAGCCAAGTATGCACTGGAAAGGACGGGATCTTGACCGCGAAGGTGAACAGCATCGCGATCAGCGCCAGCATCGCCGCCAGCCCAGTCAGTGGCGGCGCCTCGATCCACAGCCGCATGTCAAAACTTCCCGTGGCCAGATACAGCCCGATGATCGCCAGCAACAGCGGCAGCGAGCCTAGCAGCGTGTAGATGAAGAACATCAGCCCGGCGCGCTGGCGTTCTTCATAGCCCCAGCCGACGATCATGAAGTACATGCCGACCAGCGACACTTCAAAGAAGACGTAGAACAGGAGCGCGTCCAGCGCCGCGAAGGTGCCGATCGACGCGGTCTCCAGCATCAGCATCAGCGCGACAAAGACCGCCGGGCGGTCGGTGATCCGCGCCGCATAGATTGCCGACAGGAAAAACAGCAGCGAGGTCAGCAGGATCAGCGGCAGGCTCAGCCCGTCGACGCCAACCCGGAAGGCGGCACCAATGGCCGGGATCCAGGCGATTTCCTCGACCTGCGCGAAACCGTCCGGCAGCGTGCCCCGCGCCCAGATCGCCAGCGTCACAACGAAGGTCAGCCCGGTGGTGGCGATGGAAACGCCATGGGCGATGCGCGCCGACTTGTTTGGCAGGGCCATCAGCAGCACGCCACCAAGAAGCGGTAGAAAGACGGAGATCGAGAGAAGGGGCATGGCGGGGTCGTCTTTCTTCAGGAGGACATCGGTAAGATCAGCAGCACCGCCGCGATGACGGCAATGCCCATGACTGTCAGGGCGAGTTCGCGGTGGATCAGCCCGCTTTGCAGCAGGCGCAGGCGGCGGCCGGCGGCGATTGTCCGGGCGACAAGGCCGAAGATCAGCCCGTCGATGCCATGGGTGTCGGTGTTTTCGGCGCCGTCGCCAAGGCGCAGGTTCATCCGGCCCACCTGAAGGGTCGCGGCATAAAGCCGTTTGTCTGAACGCTCGGCACTGGATGCGGTGCCAAGGCTCAAGATCCGCACAAGGCCAAGTTGCGACGCCAGCAGACGCCGTTCGAATCCTTCACAGGCGGCGGCAAAAGCCAGCGACGGGCGCAGCACCAGCCCGTCCATACCGCCCGCGACGGCAAAGCCGCGCTGCGCCATCGGCAGAACCGGCCCCATCAGGCGGGCAGGTTGGATGAACCAGCCCAGCACCAGGCCGCTCAGCGCGGCGGCAAGCCCGAGGATCATCGCGGCCCCTTCCGTCGGCAGCTCGGACTCCAGCAGATGTTCCAGCGGCGCGAAGGCGAACCCAAGCCCCGCCGCCAGCGCCGTCAGCACCGCCATGCCCGCAGACATCCAGCCCATGCCCTTGCCGGAAACCGGCTGTGCCTCGCCGCCCCACAACACCCGCAGTGCGCGCGCCATATAGGCGCCGGTCAAAACTGTACCCGCCAGCGCTAGGGGCGCCAGCCAGATCGCACCCGGAGCGGCCAGAGCGGCGGCGATGATCGCGTCCTTGGAAAAGAACCCGGCCAGCGGCGGAATACCCGCCAGCGCCAGCGCGGCAATGCCGAAGGCAGCAAGGATCAGCGGGCGCGTCCGGCCCGCGCCCGCGACCGCCTCCATATCGGTGCCGTCGCGATCATGCTGGAACACGCCCGCGCCCAGAAACAGCGTGCTCTTGATCGCCGCGTGGGCAATCAGGTGCAGCAGCGCCGCCGCCGGCACACCCGCGCCAATGGCCAACAACATCAGCCCGTACTGGCTGGAGGTCGAGGCCGCCAGCAGCCGCTTCAGGTCCCGCTCGGCCAGCGCGATCAGCCCGGTGACAACCGCCGTTATGCCGCCCACCAGGCCAACGGCCAGAAGCGCACCCGACGGCAGCATCGGCGCCACGCGGATCAGCAGGATCGCCCCCGCCGCCACCAGAGTCGCGGAATGCAGCAAAGCGGAGACCGGCGTCGGGCCGGCCATGGCGCGCTGCAACCAGTCCTGCAACGGCACCTGCGCCGACTTGCCCATCGCGCCGATCAGCAACAGCAACCCGGCGACCAGTGCGGGCGTGCCGCTAATCGCCAATGTAGCCGAGATTTCCGAGGTGCCGGCCCAGCCGATCAGCACAAAAATCCCCAGATAAAGGCCCAGATCGGCGCTGCGGGTGTACAGAAACGCCCGTATCGCGGCATTGGGCACGCCGTCGCGGCCATGCCAGAAGCCGATCAGCAGATAGCTGGAAAAGCCGATCAGTTCCCACGCGGCCAGCACGGTGATCCAGTCGCCCGCCAGCACCAGCGCCTGCATCGCCGCGACAAACAGCAGCAGGATGCCGAAAAAGCGCGGCCTTTCGGGGTCGCTGCGCATGTAACCCACGGCATAGACCACCACAAAAGCCGCCACCGTCGCCACCATGGCCGAAACGATCGCCGTCAGCGGCGTCGCGACCAGCCGCAGCGGCATTTGCGGCAGGCCCGGCAGGACCATCTGCACCGCATTGCCCGCAATCGCACCCGCTAGAACCGCCATCGCCGCGAGGAACCCGAGGCCGACGCCCGCAAGCGCAATCGCTTCGGGTGCGCGGCGCAGCGCCAGCGCCACAAGCCCCGCCAGAAGCGGCGCGAGGAGGGTGAGTGCCAGCATCGTCATCCCTTCAACTCCCGCGCTTCTTCCATCTCGACCGATCCGCGCACCCGGAACCGCGCGATGGCAATGGCAAAGCCGACCGCCATTTCGACCGCCATCACCGCCATCACGATCAGCACGAACATCTGACCGGCAGGTTCATCGGGGTGCAGATAGCGCCAGAAGGCCACCAGATTGACCAGTGCTGCGGCCAAAATCAGCTCGACCCCCATGATGATCATCACCAGGTTGGTCTGGCTGAGCGCGCCGTAGAGCCCGACACCAAACAGCCCCGCGCCGACGCCGAGCGCGATCATCAGCTCCAGGATCATTTGCGCTGCTCCGCGTTGGGGACAATGGCCACCATCGTGGCCGCGATCATCGCCGTGAGGATGGTCAGCCCCGCCGACTGGAAAATGAACATCGACCGGCCCAGCAATTCGCGCCCCAGATCGGCGGCCTGTTCATGCGCGCCGGGCACCGACAGGGCGACCGGACCCCAATCTGGCAGCCAGACCAGCAGCAAGGCGGCCAGCAGCCCAATGCCCCCGGCCCAGAGCGACAGGCGTTTCTGGTGGGTCATGTCCATTTTGCCCATGCCGCCGGGATCCATCATGAACATCACCATGAAAATCGCCATCACGCTCATTTCCGTGGCCATCATCATGATCTGCAACACGCCCAGAAACTCGGCCTGCATGACCAGAAACATCGCCCCTATCGCGGTTTGCGAAAACAGCAGCGCCAGCGCCGAGCGCACCATCGAATGGGTGCGGAAAACCACGACGCCGAACCACACCGCCGCGCCGCCGAAGAACGCCAAGAAGATCATCTGAACCGTCATATCGGCACCACCAGCGCGATCACGCCCACGACAAAGATATTGGCCAGCGCCAGCGAGATCCCCAGCTTCCAGCTCAGCGCCAGGTAACGCGCTTCGCGGATGCGCGGCATATAGCGCCCGACGCTCAGCATGGCCGCGGCCACGGCCAGGATCTTGATCGCGCTCCAGGCCCACGCGGGCAGCCACGGGCCCAGCCAGCCGCCCAGATAGAAGGTCACGGTCGCCCCCGCCAGCGCCAGGATAATGACCATCCGCGCCAGCCGCAGCACTGCCAGCCGCACGCCGGTATATTCCGCCTCGACCCCGCCGGCCAATTCGCCGGTCGCATCGGGCAGGTCCAGCGGCGGCAGCCAGGCCAGCCCCATCGCCGCCACGACGAACAGGACAAACCCCATCGGCTGGTACAGCACGTTCCAGAGCTGCGCCTGCGAGGCGACGATCTCAACCGTCGAGAGCGACTCCGCCCGCATGGCGACGGCGGTGATCGGCATCACGATCAGCATGGCATAGGCAATGAACTGGCCCAGGAACCGCCAGCCCGCGATCATGGCGTAGGCCCCGTTCGGCCCCCAGCCCGCCATGATCAGCGCCACCAGCACATAGGCCAGCGCAGCGTTCAAAAACAGCGCTCCGGTCGCCAGGTCGGTGATGATAAGCCCCGGCGCCAGCGGGATCACTGCCACCGCCATCAGCCCCGCCACCAAAAGCAGCACCGGCCCAAGCTCAAAGAACAACCGGTCAGATTTGCGCGCCAGCAGCGATTCCCGCCCCATAAGCGCCAAGGCGGCCCAGGCCGGACCGGTCAGGCTCAGGTGCCCATGCACGGCCCATCGTTCGATGACGGCCAGCGCATAGGCCCCGGCGGCGAGCGACAGGAGAACGACAAGAATGCTCATCCACGCACCTCCCAGGGCGACAGGTCGAGCGAGGCGACGGCGCTCAGGGCATCGCCCAGTTCCTGCTGCGCCGTCACCGTTTCGACAAGGGCGATGTTCACGTCTGTCGGCGTGTCGAGATCGGCCTCGACCACCTTGCCATTGGCCAGCTTCACGCGCAGCGACGCCGTGCCGCGCGGTGTTTCGATGCGAGCCTCGCCCTCGCCCGACACCCTGTCCACATCCGGCACCTGCGGCACAGCAATCATCCCGGCGGCCGCGATCAGGTCGAGGCTTTGGGCGATCTCGTCGCAGCGCAGCCGCAGCCGCGCCAGCGCATCGCCGCCGTTGCGGACGCGCATTTCGAACCCGAGATCCTTCAGCGTTGGATCACCCGTACGGGCATCCGATCCGCCACCCCGCGCCCGGTCCACCGGGCCGCTCGCCGGGGTGTCCTTGCCGATGCGCGCAATCCGTCCCAGCCGCATCCGCATCAGCGGCGCTGCCTCGACCCGGCGGATCAGCCGCCGGATCGCCAGGGCCTGCGCGGCGATCCCGTCAATGTCAGCGTCCCGCACCGCCAGTTGCAACGCCCCGGCCCGCGCGGCAAGCCAGAGAAACCCCGACTGCGTGCCGAACTCGGCCAGCCAGCCCAGATGGCTGACGATCCGCTCGCGTTCCCCCGCGGCGGCGCGGCCACGGCGCGCGTTCTGGCCGGGGTCGACGCGGGCGGCCTCCTCGATCGATGCGCAGGCGAGAATGCGATAGGCCACGGGGCTGAGCGGCATCATCGCGGCCAGACGCTCGACGAAATCGACCACCGCCATCGGCGGACCATCCACCAGTTCCGCCCTGCCCACAAGGCTCCTGACCTCGCTGGCCGCCACGGTATCGCCGTCCAGCGTCAGGGTCAGGCGCAGCCCTGCGGGCAGGCCCGGAAAGAACGGCCCGAACGGCACCTCGATCCAGTCCATCTGCAACCCGTCGCTGCTGCGCGGCTGGCCTTCCGTCAGTTCGACCATCGACATGAAATGCGGCTCGATCCCGTCGATAGTGGCCTTGGAGTGGCCGCCATGTCCGGCATGCCCATCGTGGCCGGAATGGTCCTGCTGTTTGCCATGCCCGCCGTGACCGCCATGCCCGTGACCGTGACCGGGACCGTGGCTTTCCACCTCCTCCGCCTTCACCAGGTTCATGCCGCATTTAGGGCACTTGCCCGGTGCATCGCTGATCACCTCGGGGTGCATCGGGCAACTATATGCCCCCGACCCGCCCGCCTTGTCGTCGTGACCGGCATGATCGCCATGCGCGGAGGGCGCGTGGCTTGCGTGCCCATGCCCATGCCCGTGACCGTGGCTTTCCACCTCCTCCGCCTTCGCCAGGTTCATGCCGCATTTGGGGCACTTGCCTGATGCGTCGCTGATCACCTCGGGGTGCATCGGGCAAGTGTATGCCCCCGACCCGCCCGCGTCGTGAGCGTGGCCCGCATGTGCGTGATCGGCGGGGTTTGGCCTGTCCTCCCGGGGCATGTCGTGGCCACCGTGCCCACCATGTCCATCGGACGCTGTTTCGCGCGGCACCAGCGTCATGCCACATTTGGGGCAGTCTCCGGGGGCGTCGCGGACAATCTCGGGATGCATTGGGCAGGTGTATTCCACGCGCACCTCAAGAGCGGCGGCGGTAAACTCCCCGGTGTTTGCGCGAAACGCGCCTGCCGCGACAACGCGGCGCAGATCGGCCAACCCAGAGTGCAGCCCGGCCTGTGTCAGTGGTGCCGAGACGTCCGCATCGGGCAACGGGGCGATGTCGCCCGCGCCCAGTGCAAGGATCGTGCGCGGACGCGGCATCTGTGCATAGGCCACGGCGGCCGCATCGCGCAGCCCTACGTCCAAGGGGCCCGCAATAATCAGCACGTTCGCATGGCGCGGGGTGCCCACAATCCGCAGGTGCGCATTGGCAAGGTCGATCCCCATCGACCGCGCGACAGACGGGCCGGGCAGCACAAAGGCCGTCAGATCGCGCGCCATGGCCGCCGCGACCGCCCGCCTGATCCCGTACATCGCGCCCTCTCGCGCCCCGGCTATGGTCATTGCCGCCTCAACGCGCCCTGGCTCCAGCCATAGAGCAGGCCCAGGAACAGGATTGAGAGGAAAACGCCCATGTCGAGCAATGCGATCAGCCCTTCTTCGCGGTAGACGACCGCCCACGGATACATGAACGCCATCTCCATATCAAAGGCCAGAAACAGCAGCGCATAACCGGCATAGCGCGCATGATAGCGGACCCAGACCGGATCGCGCGACAAGGTACCGGCCGTGGCGGGCACGTCCTTGCCCGGTTCCGAGCGCGTGCGCCCGATGGCCCGGGCGAGCCCGTAGAGGCTGAGCACGAAACCGAACACACCGACACTCAGCCCGAAAAGGATCGCGTATTGGGAAAGCTCGCTCATCCGTGTTATCTCCTTCGGGTGCTCGACTCTCTAAAGTGTTAAGGGTTTAAGCAGAAAGGCACAATCAAACCAACGCCAGCGGCCATGCTGCCGTTATGCTAAGACGCGGCTCTGTTGCACAAATCGGGTGAGGGGTGGACCTCCCCTATCCCGAATAGACTTATCCTACGGCTTCCGTGACGGGAATGCCGAGCGCGGTGTAGCCGTTGAGGACGGCGACGCGGACCTGGAACTCCGCAACCTGACGGTCGAACTGGCGGGCAGACAGGCGCTGACCCAGCAGCTTGATGCAGTGCATCTTGGTCTCAGCGCGGCTTCGGCGGTGATATCCGCTCCATCGTCGCCAGATGGTCCTTCCGACGCGCTTCGATGTGCGCAGGATCTCGTTGCGGGCGACCGCCCCGGCGGTGTCGGGCTTCCAAGGCTTGGCGTTCTTGCGGGGCGGGATGATCGCGGCGGCACCACGCTCGGCGATGGCGTCATGGCACTTGCGGGTGTCGAAGGCCCCGTCTGCGGTAACGGTGGCGATCTCCTGACCAGGCGGGATCTGGTCCAGCAGCTCGGGCAACATCGGCGCGTCTCCGACGTCGCTGGTCGTGAACTCGGCCGCCCGGATCTCTAGTGTTTTCTCATCAATCCCGATGTGGATCTTGCGCCAGACGCGCCGTTTCGCGCCACCGTGCTTGCGGGCGTTCCACTCGCCCTCGCCCTCGATCTTGATCCCGGTGCTGTCGACCAGCAGGTGCAACGGGCCGTCTGAACCGCGATAGGGTATGTTCACCTTCAGGGTCTTCTGGCGACGCGACAGCGTGCTAAAGTCCGGCACGGCCCAGTCCAAGCCGATCAGCCCCAGTAGGCTCTCAACGAACCCAGTCGTTTGCCGTAGCGCCATGCCGAACAGGACTTTCATCGTCAGACAGGTTTGGACGGCAGCATCGCTGTAGACAGGCTGTCGGCCGCGCTTGCCGGTCGGCGCGGCATCCCAGGTCATGTCGGGGTCGAACCAGATTGTTAGCGAGCCCCGGCGCTTCAGCGCCTTGTTGTAGGCCGGCCAGTTCCGGGTCTTGTAGGCGGGGAGTGTGGGTCTGCTCATACTTCGCAGCTACCACCTTGGATTAACGAGATGAATCCCCTCAGACGATTTGTGCAACAGAGCCGCTATGGTGGCGGCGATACGCAGGATATCGGGCCAGTTGCGCTCAATCATGGCCTGGTTGATCTTTCCGCCGATCATGGCGCGCAAGTGCGCCGGCGCGGCAGACGGATTGAACGCATAGAGCCGTTTGGACGGCAGATCCCGGATGCGCGGAGCGAACCGGTAGCCGAGAATGGCGCAGGCGGCAAAGACGTGGTCGGTGAAGCCACCAGTATCGGCGAACTGCTCACGGATATGGCGGCCGGTATCGTTCATGAGCAGGCCGTCGAGGATGTAGGGCGCCTCGCTTGCTGTTGCGGGGATTACCCGGGTTGCGAACGGTGCGTATTGATCTGAGACGTGGGTGTAAGCTTTCAGGCCGGGGGTGTTGCCGTATTTCGCGTTGACCAGGTTCATGGCCTCGCCCTGCTCGGTCGCGGCGAAGAACTGACCGTCGCTCGATGCTGAGATACCAGCGCCCCAGAATTGAGCCATCGGTAAACGGGCCTGCGCCTCAACCACCATGGCCAGTGCCCGGTCGTAGGCTTCGCCTTCGGCATGCCACCGTGCGATACGGATCAGTTCCCAGAAGGTGTGGGTGTTTGTGGCGTCCGCCATCTTTCGCAGGCCGAGATTGACCCCTTCCGCGAGAATGACGTTCATCAGTCCGATCCGGTCGGCGCAGGGCGCACCGGTGCGCAAATGGGTGAAGGCCTCGCAGAAGCCGATCGCGGCGTCGACCTCCAACAAAAGATCGGTGATGCGTGTGAGCGGTATCTGCTTGTAAAGATCGAGCACCAGATCCTCGGCACCGTCCGGTGCAGCGGCTTCAAGTTTTTCAATATGCAGGATGCCGTTCTCGATCGACCCGCCGGGAATCGTGCCCATGCGCGCGGCGCGGCCAAGCTCGCGCAACCGGATATCGAGGCGCTCTTGCCGATCTGCCAGCCATTCCTCAGGCCGCAATGGTACAGCGAGACGGCTGCTTTCCGCCACGGCTTGCGCAGGAACGAGAACCTGTTTCAGATCACCGTAGCGCCGGGATCGTACCAGCCAGACATCCCCCGAGCGGAACGCGTCGCGCAGATGGAACAGCACCGCGATCTCCCAAAGGCGGCCGTCGCCAGCCGCCTGGGCGCGAAGATGACGATGCCATTTCGAACTCGGCCGCAGGAAGTCGGTATGCGCTGTATCGTTCAAACCATTGCGCAGGATCATCACCGCTTCCACTAGCGGCCTCGCGACCGGCGCGGCCCGAAGGTCGAGTAAACGCAGCATCCGTGGGGCATAGCGCCGGAAGCGATGATAGCCGTCGAGCACATGATTGAGCGGGTCGTCCGCCATGATGGCGGTCAGGCTGGCGGCCGTGGCGACAAGGGCCCTGAAGCCGTCCCAGCCCGATCCATCCGCGATGACGGTTTCCAGCGGCTGGCCGTTATCCTGTGCATCGAGCAAGCTCCCACCGATTTCGGCGAAGGATTTCAAGGCGGCGCGCACCGCGTTCGCTTCATCCGCAACCTTCGCCTGGCAAATCCGTTCCGAGGCCCGGTATAGCCTGCCGACGATCCGATCATGGGGTTCGATCGCGGCGTCGGCGAGCATCGCCTGCCATTCCGACGCGCACACGGCCAGAATCGCAAGCCGCCTGTCCTCCGGGAGATCACGCATGCCGTCGGCATAGTACCGCTCGCCCTGCCTGCGCAGCCGCGTTGCGCGATGAGCGGGAACTCCAGTCAGCAGATCCTCGGGAAGATCGAGACGTTGCAGGTATTCTAGCCGGTCAAGAAGCCGATTCGCAGACAAAGAGTTCGAACCGGGCTCGAACTGCCGCAGCCAGACGAAACGGGTCACCCGATCGTCAACCGTGTCCTCGAGCAATGCCAACAACTGCTCCCAGATGGGCGGTGAAAGGCGGCCGGCAATTCTTGTCTCGATCCGCCGCTCAGCATCGACCAGAGCCGTGGCACAAAGCCGCTCGATCGTGGATGTCGCAGGGAGAACCGTGCGGGTGCGACGGCATTCGATTACGAAGCGACGGGCGATATCGTCGTTCGAAACCGCCAACTCGGCTTCCCGGAACAACCACTCCTTCAGTTCGCGCGCGCCGCGTCCGGCGAAGGTACGGAATCCGTAGAGCCCCCGCAATTCGGCAAGGTGCTCGTGTCGCGTCTCCTCGCGCGCGGCATAATCAACGAGATCGTCGGCGTGCAGACCAAGCTGCGCTCCGATGAACTCGATGACTTCCGCCGGAATCAGCTCACCCGGGGCCAGCACTCGCCCAGGATAACGGAGAACACATAATTGCAGGGCAAAGCCAAACCTGTTGTGCGGGCGGCGGCGCTGCCTGATATGCCCGAGATCCTCGTCGCTCAGCGTGTAGTGCTTGAGCAAATCCGCCTGCGAAGTCGGCAGGCGCAACAGCGCGTCCTTCTGCCGATCGGTTAAAGTGACACGACGCGGCATCCATGTTCCTTTTTCAAAATCCGATGATGTTCAAGACGCTTTGTTTATGAAGCTGGTTGAGATACATTTCCAGCGAACAAATCATTCGTGGCCAGCGCCCCCCCTCAAACCACCGT
>NZ_JAAAMH010000036.1 GCF_024105655.1 Aliihoeflea sp. 40Bstr573 | reverse complement strand
CAGGACTTCAACCTGCCGAAGCTTCGTGACGATCTCTTCCGGCTTGTGTCGTTTGTTGCTCATCGTGGTCCTCCTTCATGGTCAAAACCATAACTCAAGGTGGACCCGTTCAGTGGGGCTGGATCACGCCGCCAACATTCATTTTGCACTGCACGGGAATGGCTTTTCTCCTCAGTCCTCATGAGCGCTATGGATTAAGGCTGCAGCATCGCATGTTCATGAAGTTAGCCAGGACGGCATTCCTACGGGACTGAGATCTTTTCCCGCGTGTTTGGCGGAAAAATCTGAGCGGTCAATCTCACGTATGGCGCGCGGCAGTTCCCCCCTGCCCCCGTCCTGGTCTAGGCCATGTTCTCCCGCAAATAATGCAGCAACGCGCCGCCGTATTGCTTCGACCTACCCTCGGCGTGGGCTATCCCGTCCGCTCCACCCGCCCGATCAAGAAGCACGAGGTCATCAAGCGTGTTTCCCATCGAAGGCAGATGCTCTAAGCGGTCTGCCGCATTCTCCGCGCCAAACAGCGCCGCGAGCACCACACTCGTCACGAGCATATGTCCGATCATTTCTAGGCCCTCAACTCGACCTCCTGACCATTTCACGTCAGCGCCGGTCACTTGGACATACCCCGTGAGAAACCCGACAGCGTAGGCCGCGATCCGCTGCTTATGTAGTTCGTCAAGCTCGCCGGGGACCTGTGAAATGCTCTGGCCGTAGAAGGCTGAGAGTTGCGTTCTGCACCAAGAGATCGTTTCCCTATGGACAGTCTCCATCTCCGGCGACAGCGGAGGTATCCTCGGTCGGCGCAATCCAACCCGTTCAAGAAATTTAAGCATTCAGTCCCCCTTTGGAGGGCCCAGCGTAAAGCCGGGGCGGTGAACGGTTCAACCGTTGATGCTTTGGTTTTTTGGATACACCGTTAGCGAACCTGCGAAATCGTGGTTCGATAAGGTCCCATTGACAATCCAAAACGAACCAAACAATATGAGACCACATTAATCGAACCATAGGGGCCTGTTCATGTTCGTTCGCGCTTATCTCCGTGCATCCACCAAAGAGCAGGACGCTGGTCGCGCCCGTGCCGACCTAGAGACGTTCGCAGCTGACAGGGGACTAAAGATCGCCGCCGTCTATGTCGAGAACGAAAGCGGAGCATCACTGAAGCGTCCTGAACTCTTTCGGCTCCTAAACGATTGCCAGCCGGGGGACATGCTCCTCATCGAACAGGTGGACCGCCTGAGCCGCCTGAATGCCGAAGACTGGGGGCGGCTAAAGGATGAAATTAGACAGCGGCGCATCAAGGTGGTCGCGCTGGACCTTCCGACTTCATGGCTGATGGCCACCGGGGATGCCGACGACTTCACCAGCCGCATGTTCGAGGCCATCAACGGGATGATGCTCGACATGCTGTCAGCCATTGCTCGCAAGGACTACGTAGACCGTCGCCGCCGTCAGGCACAGGGAATCGAGGGCGCTAAGGCCAAGGGCGTCTACAAGGGCCGCCCAGAAAATGTCGAGCGCAACAAAGCTATTTTCAAGATGCTGGCCCGCGGCGATAGCTGGAACTCGATCATTGCTGCCACGGGAGCGTCGAGAAGCACTCTTGCTAGGCTCGCCAAACGCTCTTAGCTTTTCGATTATTGCGCTGTTCGGGATGAGGCTTTAACTGCCCTGCAATCTATTCCTCCGCCCGGAGATATCGCTTCTAATCCATTTTTGGATGAGGTAGTCTTGACAACCAAGAATACTAACCTGGCAATTTTTTGCGATTTTCTGAAATGGATTGAACCATTTGCCCCGGCCTATCAACGCCCCAGAGTCTATTTCGTAGCGCGGCGACAAGGATCATCTTTCGAGATTTTGAAATGTCGGATATTTCTCTTTGACCATGATGACTCGTCTCAACCACAGAGTATGAGATCAGAAAATTTTGTCGCCGGTTATTTCTACCTTGAAGGGCACTATTTCCGAGATTTTGTATTAAACCTTTTGAATGGCAAGGCTGATTTCGACGGGTTGGATGCAACAATAGAAATCAGCGCCGCGGACGAACCAATATTCTCAAAATTTCACCCCGAAGGGCTTGCTGCGCAGAACCGCCTGTCAGTTCTTTCCTTCGTTGGCAAATCATTGGACGCCTTCATTTCTCCTTCAGTGGACTGGGAGTTGAAGGCAGCAAGGCCACCTTATGACGGTCTCGCTGATCTGTTTGGTGATTTTCGCCTAGGCCCGCCATCCGCGAATTCCTACGTGTTGGAAATAGTGGCGGGTCAGACTGGGGCAGTTGATTATAACTCGTCGGTAGCGGACGGCATCGCCCAACCTTGCGTGCGAATCGATAGCCGCCTTGATCGCACACAGTGCGAGTTGAGCGTTCGGATTATTGAAGGCACCCGGATCATACGAAAAACGCTTCCCAGCTCTGATTTTTTATGGACATCGACTGACAAGCTGCATCTTGGGAGTGTCAAGGTAGAGAGCCCCCCCGCCGCTCTTCTGAACTGCACGTTGATCTACCGCGGCCAAGCTGTTCATACGGCATGGCTAAAAGACCCGTCGCAAACGCAGAACTCTCATCGGACCGTGCTTGAAAGCATCGACCCATCGTTGAATGTTCTATCGGCCCTGCTGTCAGGGGACACAGCGAAAGAACGCGGGTCGAATTCTCGTGATTTGGAGCGAGGAATAGCATGGCTTGCGTGGTTGTTGGGATTTGCGCCGCTCAATGTTGGATCGGACCGCAAGCTCTCCGACGCCGTCGATGTCGTAGCATATTCACCAACTGGACACTACGCCGTAATCGAGTGCACCACTGCCTTGCTAAAGGCCGACAACAAGCTCACCAACCTTGCAGGAAGGGCAGAACGGATACGCGCCGCATTGACTGGGGCGGGTAACCACTTTTCGAAAGTAGTTCCGATAATTGTGTCAACAAGGCCGCGCGATGAACTGAAGGCAGACTTTGAAGCGGCGACTGCACTCGGGATCACGGTCATTACGCGTGAAGATATCGAGAATGCCTTTGCACTTCGGTCGCTTTTCGCCCCAAACGCCGAGGCTCTGCTATCGGAAGCAGCACGGGACAGGCTGTGACAACGCAGCATACTCGCCGATTGCTTGCAGGATGGAGGAGGCATTTGTCGCGCCGACGCTCAGGTTATTAGGCGCATCAACATTGTTCTAAGTTTTGCCGGCGTCTTCAACGTCAAGATATCGCGGCAACTTCTGAATTTCACGAGCGAGGGCCTTCATGGTGTTCTCGCCATAATCCGATGCGGCGCGTCCATCAGAGTGGCCCAAGATCGCATATTGATACTCATGCGCCATATCCACGTCCCGCGCGATGGTCTTGAACCTGTGTCGCCATGCGTGGTTGGGTTGCACCCGCCGGTCTGTCACCTTGGCGGTTTTTCGCACCCACTCGCTGACCTTTCCGCGCACGTTCCCCGCCTGTGTCGATCCGGGTTTCCGCTTTCCGTTGTTCGGCTCATAGAATATCGGTCCATCGCCTCGCGACCGCACGAAATCAAGCAGCCCCTGTTCAACAAGATGCGGATGCAAAGGGACCGTGCGATATTGGCCAGTCTTCACCGTCGCTCCGTCGTCTTCTGACGTGATGCGAACACACGGGATACCATTCTCCTTGATAAAATCGACGCCCCGAAGCTGGGTAATCTCGCCACCTCGCGCGCCGGTGTAGGCGCATATCCAAGGCACCCATCGACATGCGGATTTGTTCAAAGCCGCCGCCCGACTGGGATCATCTTCGGCCCCCAGTGCAGCCCGGAGGATGCGCGCTGCCTCGTCATCGGTAAATCCTAGTGGCCGCTCCCGGGGCTTCTTCGTCACGTCTATATCAACGCCATGGGCTGGGCTTATCTCGATCAGGAACTTCCTCTTTCCCGCCTTAAACACTGCCTTGAGGGCGGACAGGTATTTTCCACGGACTGTTGAAGCGCCAATCCCTTCTTCAAATTGGAGGTGGTCGCAGAAGTCCGCAACATCCTTCGGCGTGACATCACGGGCGCGCTCGTGGCCAAGGAACTCTATGAAGCGCGTGACTTTGTGGAGATGGTCGTCAGGCGTACCGGCAGCTTTGGCGTTATCTAGATGACGGCGCCTCCACAGTTCGAAGAACTCAGTGATGGTCGGACCGGCCACCTTCGCCGCCTTGTCCTTCGTCACCAGTTTCGGGAAGCGTTCCGCCTTGGGGTCTTTGCTGTAGTCACCTTCGGCCTTGCGCCGCGAGACCTCAGCCCCTTGGCGGACGGCCTTGTGGATTTCGACAAGAAGCCCCTTCCGGCTGGCGTCGTCAGCTTTCAACTCGTGGTTGGCGAGGATGTTGTCAGCGGTAGGGCCGTACCAGCTTTCGAGATTGCCCGAGGAAGCCTCGTGGTCGATACGCTCAAGCAGCACGTCCCAGATCTCCGTTTCTCCAGGCTCAGCATCAGTCGCTGTGATGAGTTGTCGATATGCTTCACCGGCCAGCCCGACGATGGTCTTCTGATACAACGGCTCAGGCCGAGCGCGGGCCATCCTCTCCAACCGAGCGAACTCTATCAGTTTCTGAGAGTGTAGCTCTTTAGCGACAGCAGGGTCTCTCGTGCCGAGCGAGACCTTATGTTCGCGTTTGCCGAGTGCTTCGACCAGATCAGCCGGGACACGCTTGCGCGAATAGAAGATGCCTGTCTTGCGATGCTTAGTCGGGCTAGCCATTCTGAGGGCCATGTGTACCACCTTTGTGTACCACAAAGGCAAGCCCAAACCGTTGATTTCCCGCAAGTATTTGCATTTGAAGCAGAAAAACTGGTGCTGCGAGAGAGGATTGAACTCTCGACCTCTCCCTTACCAAGGGAGTGCTCTACCACTGAGCTACCGCAGCTTCCGGATGCGGCGGTCTTCTGCCATAGGAGGGGGGAGAGCGCAAGCGTTCAAACCAGCTTTTCAAGCGACCTTGCGAAAGCTGTTCCGCGCGGGCGCGCCAGAGGCTATTCATAGACGATGACCAGCCAGACGCGTCCGCCCCCGAAGACCAGCGAAGCCGAGCGCCAGGAGGAGGCGCGCAAGAAGCGCCTTTCCGAGCGCCTGCGCGCCAACCTGCAAAAGCGCAAGGCGCAGTCGCGCGCACGGCGCGCGGGCGAGGCCGACGAGCGGCCGGACGGGCTGTTGCAGGCGAACGACGACAACGGGGATTCGTAAGCCCGCGCCGGCGCGTTCCTTGAACCAGCCGTTTCGATACGCTACAGCCCGCCTTTACCCCTGCGAACAGCCGAGTCCTCCTTTCGGACCGGGAAGGAGAAGACCAGATGGATCGCATCCGCATCGTCGGCGGCAACGAACTGCGCGGCACCATTCCGATTTCGGGCGCGAAGAACGCCGCCCTGCCCCTGATGATCGCCTCGCTCCTCACGGACGAGACGCTGATGCTGCACAACGTGCCGCATCTGGCCGACGTCGAGCAGCTCATCCGCATCCTCGGCAATCACGGCGTCGACTATTCGGTCAACGGCCGGCGTCTTTCGCAGCAGGAAGGCTATTCGCGCACGATCAACTTCACTGCCAAGGAAATCGTCGACACGACCGCGCCCTATGAGCTCGTCTCGAAGATGCGGGCGAGCTTCTGGGTGATCGGGCCGCTTCTGGCGCGCATGGGCGAATGCCGCGTGTCGCTGCCTGGCGGCTGCGCCATCGGCACGCGCCCGGTCGACCTCTTCATCGACGGGCTGCGCGCGCTTTCAGCCGACATCGAGATCGAGCAGGGCTACATCATCGCCAAGGCGAAGGCGGGCCTGATCGGCGCGCGCTACGTGTTCCCGAAGGTTTCGGTCGGCGCGACGCATGTCCTGATGATGGCGGCCACGCTCGCCAAGGGCCAGACGATCCTCGAAAACGCGGCGCAGGAGCCCGAAGTCGTCAACCTCGCCGAATGCCTCAACGCCATGGGCGCCAAGGTCTCGGGCGCAGGAACGGCGACCATCGTGATCGAGGGCGTTTCGCGCCTGCACGGTGCGCGCGTCGAGGTCATCCCGGACCGGATCGAGACCGGCACCTATGCAATGGCCGTCGCCATGACCGGCGGCGACGTGATCCTCGAAGGCGCGCGGGCAGATCTTCTGCAGACCGCGCTGGACACGCTCGCCCAGACCGGCACGGAGATCACCGAGACGAATTCGGGCCTGCGCATCGTGCGCAACGGCTCGGGCATCGGCCCGGTCGACATCACGACCGAGCCGTTCCCCGGTTTTCCGACCGATCTGCAGGCGCAGTTCATGGGGCTGATGACCAAGGCCAAGGGCCGCTCGAAGATCACCGAGACGATCTTCGAGAACCGGTTCATGCACGTGCAGGAACTGGCGCGGCTGGGCGCGCAGATTTCGCTGTCGGGCCAGGCGGCCATCATCGACGGCGTCGACCGGTTGCGCGGCGCGCCTGTCATGGCGACCGACCTGCGCGCCTCGGTTTCGCTGGTCATCGCGGGACTGGCGGCCGAAGGCGAGACGATCGTCAACCGCGTCTATCATCTGGACCGCGGCTTCGAGCGGCTCGAGACCAAGCTTTCCGAATGTGGCGCGGCAATCGAGCGGCTGTCTTCTTGAGCCGGAACTTCGCGCGCCGGGCCGGGTTTTAGTTGCACTGCAGCTAAACTATATGGTCGGATGCGACCGGCGCATCGTCGGCGCCGATGCGTGAGATTGGGACCGGGGAATGAGCGAACTGAAACTCGTCGCACTCGACGAAGAAGACTTGAACGTCATTTCCGCTCATTGCCAGGACGCCGTCCTGAAGACCAAGGACATCGCCTATTTTCCTGGCGAAAAGCGGCTTGTCGTCGCGATGAACCGCTTCGTCTGGGAAAAGAGGACCGGCTTTTTCCGCCGCGACTACGAGCGCCGGCGCACGGCACTGCATTTCGAGCGCGTGCAGGGCGTCAAGCTGTCGGGCGTCGACCGGACGCGGCCGGAGGACGTTCACGAACTCCTCGCGATCCGCTTTACGCCCGCAGAACTGCCGGCCGGCACGATCGAGCTCGTCTTTGCCGGCGACGCGGCGATGCGGCTCGAGGTGGAATACATCGAGGCACGGCTTGCCGACCTCGGCGCGGCATGGGAAACCGGCAGCCGCCCGCAGCATACGACCTAAGGACGACACCAGCGACATGGCCATTCGCCTCGACATGACCGACGCCGATTTCGAGGCCGGATTCTCGGCGTTTCTCGGCTCCAAGCGCGAGGCCGCGCAGGACGTGGACGACACGGTGCGCGCGATCATCGCGGACGTGCGCGCGCGCGGCGACGAGGCCTTGCTCGACTACAGCCGCCGGTTCGACCGGCTCGACTTTTCCGATACCGGCATCGCATTCACCGCGGCGGAGATCGACGCGGCGGTCGGCGCGGTGGACGCGAAGACGCTCGACGCACTGATGCTGGCGCATGAGCGCATCACCTCGCACCACCAACGGCAGATGCCGAAGGACGACCGCTATGTCGACGCCATCGGTGTCGAGCTCGGCTCGCGCTGGACCGCGATCGAGGCCGTGGGCCTTTACGTTCCGGGCGGAACGGCGAGCTATCCAAGCTCGGTGCTGATGAACGCCGTGCCGGCGCGCGTTGCGGGCGTGGAGCGCATCGTGATGGTTGTGCCGACGCCGGACGGCGTGGTGAACCCCCTGGTTCTGGCGGCCGCGCACATTGCCGGCGTAAGTGAAATCTACCGGATCGGCGGGGCGCAGGCGATCGCGGCGCTCGCCTATGGAACCCAGTCGATCGGGCCGGTCTCCAAGATCGTCGGGCCGGGCAACGCCTATGTGGCGGCGGCCAAGCGCCAGGTATTCGGCACCGTCGGCATCGACATGATCGCCGGGCCGTCCGAAATCCTCGTCGTCGCCGATGCTGACAACGACCCATCCTGGATCGCGTCCGACCTGATCGCGCAGGCCGAGCACGACGTCGCGGCGCAGTCGATCCTGATCACCGACGATGCGGCATTCGGCGAACGGGTGGCAACGGAGGTCTCGCGCCAGATCGCCGCCCTGCCCCGCGGCGAAATCGCCGCGGCAAGCTGGCGCGATTTCGGCGCCGTCATTCATGTGGCCGACTTCGAGGCGGCGCTGCCGCTGATCGATCGGATCGCGGCCGAGCACCTTGAACTCGCCGTCGCGGACCCGGAGGCGCTGATGGCCCGCATCCGCAATGCGGGCGCGATCTTCCTTGGCAGGCATACGCCCGAGACGATCGGGGACTATGTCGGCGGGTCGAACCACGTCCTGCCGACCGCGCGCTCGGCGCGGTTCTCGTCCGGACTGTCGGTGATGGAGTTCGTCAAGCGAACGTCGATCCTGAAATGCGGCCCGGACCAGTTGCGCGCGCTCGGTCCGGCGGCCATAGCCCTTGCGGAAGCAGAAGGGCTCGCCGGACACGGCCGCGCCGTCTCCATCCGGCTGAACATGTGAGCGCGATGGACGGCGGCGACACGACACGCAACCGCCTGATCGACGTCGAGCTCGACGAATCGATCGGGCGGTCGACGCCGGATGTCGAGCACGAGCGCGCCGTCGCCATCTTCGACCTGATCGAGGACAACAGCTTCCACCCGGTCAGCGACGAGGCCGGCGGGCCCTACAAGCTGAAGCTCTCCCTGGCCGATTCGCGGCTGGTCTTTTCCATCTCGCGCGAGAACGACGCGGCGGTCGTCACGCACATCCTGTCACTGACGCCGTTTCGGCGGATCGTGAAGGACTACTTCCTCATTTGCGAGAGCTATTACGAGGCGATCCGCACGTCGACGCCGAGCCAGATCGAAGCGATCGACATGGGCCGGCGCGGCCTCCACAACGAAGGTTCGCAGACGCTGATGGACCGGCTGTCGGGCAAGATAGAGGTCGATTTCGACACCGCGCGGCGCCTCTTCACGCTGGTTTGCGTGCTGCACTGGCGAGGCTGACGCCAGATGCCGGGCGAGAAATCCGCGCCGAAATCGATCCTGTTCCTGTGCGGCATGAACTCCATTCGCTCGCCAATGGCCGAAGCACTGGCGCGGCATGGCCTGCCAAATGGCGTTTTCGTCGCCTCCGCCGGCGTGCGGCCAGGCGAGCGCGACCCGTTCGTCGATGCGGTGTTGAAGGAGGCCGGCCTGAACGGCGTCTCGCACGGCCCACAACTGCTTGAAGACCTCGAGGACAGCTATTTCGACCTGATCGTGACGCTGGCGCCAGAGGCGCACCACGCCGCGCTCGAGCTGACGCGCTCGATGGCCATCGACGTTGAATACTGGCCCACGGCCGATCCGTCGACCGCGACCGGCACGCGCGAGCAGATCATGGCCGCCTATCGCGACGTGCGCGACCGGCTCAAGATGCAGATTCAAAAGCGGTTTGGAAAAGCGTAGCGCACACGCGCATTATGCGTGTTCCCAAAATCGCCAACTTCCTATAGGTTCCGCGCCAATCACGGCCTATATAGCCGAAACCAGCACAAACCAAAGGTTCCGAATGCCGAAGGAAGAAGTCCTCGAGTTCCCGGGCGTCGTCGTCGAATTGTTGCCGAATGCGATGTTCCGGGTCAAGCTTGAAAACGATCACGAGATCATCGCCCATACGGCCGGCCGCATGCGCAAGAACCGCATTCGCGTGCTCACCGGCGACAAGGTGCAGGTCGAGATGACGCCCTATGACCTGACCAAGGGCCGCATCACCTATCGCTTCAAGTAAGTCCGCACCCGGCGGCGCAGGATTTCGATGAGCATTCCCCAGAAGCTTGTCCTTGCATCCGGTTCGCCGCGGCGGATCGAGCTTCTCCAGCAAGCAGGCATCGAACCAGACCGCATCTTCGCGACCGATATCGACGAGACGCCCACCCGGGCCGAGCATCCGCGCTCGCTCGCCAAGCGGCTGGCGCAGGGCAAGGCCGACAAGGCCGCCGAAGGCATGAAACGCCTCGGCGACGAGCCGGCCTTCATTCTCGCCGCCGATACGGTCGTCGCCGTCGGACGGCGCATTTTGCCCAAGGCCGAAACGCTGGAAGACGCGCAGGATTGCCTCCGGCTCCTTTCGGGCCGCGCGCACCGCGTCTATTCGGGTGTCTCTGTCATCACGCCTGCCGGCAAATCGCGGCTTCGCCTCGTCGAGACGCGCGTGCGCTTCAAGCGGCTCTCGCGCGAGGAAATCGACGCCTATCTCGCCTCGGGCGAATGGCGCGGGAAGGCCGGCGGCTACGCAATCCAGGGCCTTGCCGGGGCCTTCGTCGTGAAGCTCGTCGGCTCGTACACCAATGTCGTTGGCCTGCCGCTCTACGAGACGGTGAGCCTCCTGGCCGGCGATGGGTTCAAGGTCCTGGCAAAGGCGCCGACCGGAGCCGCCGTCTGATGGCCCACGAGGTCGAGAAAGTGACCCCGCTTCGTCCCCGCCGTCCCTGCCCCGAGTGCGGCAGGCCCTCGCAGCGCGCGAGCTTTCCCTTCTGTTCGGAGCGCTGCAGGAACATCGACCTCAACCGGTGGCTGACCGGCTCCTACGTCATTCCGGCGACCGAGGACGAAGATGATGGCAGCGAGGACGAGCGCGGCTGAAAACGGCCAAAATTTTTCGCCGACTTTCCCAACGTCATCCGCTGGACAGGGCGATTTCTCGTGTTATAACCCACGCGCTTCCGGCGGAAACCAACACCGCCCCGGCCTTTGACGGCCGACCGGAGCAGTTGCCCAGGTAGCTCAGTTGGTAGAGCATGCGACTGAAAATCGCAGTGTCGGCGGTTCGACTCCGTCCCTGGGCACCACGTTCTTTCCGAATTTTTTTCCATCCTCGGGAGACGAGACGACCGTCTCGAAGCGTGCTGGCATATGCGGACATTAAACGTCCGATCACGGCGACCTACGGGACCGTTCGCCAAGCCTGAACGATCGGAAACTTGACGCTAGGTAAGATTCGAGGTTGACTCTATGCAGGCGAAGCCCTGCGGGGCGTGGTGGGGGCACGGCGTCATGCTGATCGATGTCATTACAAGCCGAAAGAACCTCGAAGCACTGAAGGATAATTGGGACGAACTTTACCGTTCGGACCCGGAGGCGCAGTATTTCCTGTCGTGGCAGTTCATGTCGGCTTTCCTTCGGCGCTTCGACGGAGAATGGCTGGTGCTGGCAGCGCGCACCCGGCCGGCGCCGGCGCCCTACGTGGCACTCATGCCGCTGCGGCTTGAAACGCGGTTGAGCGGCAAGGAAGGTCATTTCTGCCACGACATTCACATGGGCGGGGCCTATGTCGCGGACTATACAGGCGCGATTTGTGCCCCCAAATTCGCCCGTTCGGCCCTCTCGGCCATGGGAAAGCATCTTCGAAAGATGCACTGGGCCAATCTGCACCTTACCAATCTGCGCATGTCCGGCGCGCGAATGCGACACCTGCTCGAAAATCTCGAGGACAAGCGGCTCGCAATGCGCGCGGTAAGCGCGATCAACAGGTCTGACAACGTCGACAACGCCAAATGCCCGTCCATCGAACTGCCGGCGACGTGGGATGCCTACCTGCAGGAGAAGGTCGGCACGAATATGCGCCAGAAGCTTCGCCGTCTGCTGCGCAAGCTGGACGCCTCCGACGAGTTGCGCGTGACGCTGCCCGACGCGCACAGCATCGATCGCGACATCGATGTCCTGCTCGGCTTCTGGAGAGAGCGATGGGGTCCACGCAAGGGAAAGAGGCTGCCGGGCATCTTGCGGACCAACCAGCGGGTCTTTCGTGACGCGTTCGACGAGGGAAGTCTGTTCCTGCCCGTGCTCTGGCATGGCCAGCGTGCTCTCGGCGCTCTGGCAATCTTCGTCGATCAGGTCAAGAAGACGTATCTCTTCAGCCTCGCAGGACGTGACGAGACGGCGGAGATCGTGCCGCCGGGTCTCTTGCTGCATGCCTTCAGCATTCGCCATGCCATCGAGAACGGCTTTCGAAGCTACGATTTCCTGCGCGGCGACGAGCCCTACAAGTACAGCTTCGGGGCCAGCGACACCGTCATCCATTGCAAGCTGGTTCATACGCGATCGGGCCGAAATCTCGGTGACAAGCTCGACGTCCGCTCGCTCTCCGGCATTTCCAAGGCGGCCAGCCGCTGGCATCAGAACGGACTCGTGGCGAAGGCCGAACGAGCCTATCGCCAGATCCTGGATACCGACCCGAACCATGCGACGACGCTTTACGCTTTCGGGCAATTGATGGCGAGCAAGGGAGACCACCTAGCTGCGGCCGAGGTCTTCACGACGCTGTCCTCGGTCGCGCCGGACCTTGCGAAGGGCTGGCTGCGCCGCGCGACCGCCTTCCAGGCGCTGGGCCGTCATGCGGACGCCGTTGCGAGCTTTCGCAGGGCGATCGAACTTGCGCCGCAGTCCACCCAAGCCCGATACGGCGCTGCCGTCAGTTTGGTGAAGATCGGACGCATCGACGCCGCCAAGGCCCAACTCAACCGCGTAATCGACTTGAGTTCAGCCAGCCGAAAGGTCGAGCCGCTGCGCGCCCAGGCCACGATGCTTCTGCAAAGGCTCAACGAACGCCCCGTTGCGAACATCATGAACCGTCCGAAGATCGACATCGTGCCGCCGATGGCGGCTACATCCACGGCCCTCGCAGCGTTAACCTTTCGTTAACCAAGCGCGCGCACACTGCTGCCATAGCGTGCCGACCACGGATGTACTGGCGGGGCGCGATTTGAAAAGCCGGGCCTTGCGCCCGGCTTTTTCACATCTGCGCATCGATATTCCACATGCGCCGGAACACTCGGTTCTTCCGCCCGTTTTGTAAGTCCAATTCCTCAACCAAGGACATGACGATGGACCCGATGCAGAACGACGACCGCGAAACGCATGGGCTGGAACGCCAGATCGCCGATTTGCGCGAGGAACTGGCCTCGCTTCAGAGCGCGGCCAGCGAGCGGGCGCAGCAGGCCTATGAGGTGGTCAAGGACAATCCCGGCACCTCGATCCTCATCGCCTCGCTGCTCGCTGGCATGATCGGCTTCGTGCTCGGCCAGCAGGCCGAGGCCGAACGGCACCAGAGCAGGTGGCGCTGGAACTGATCCGCGCGTCACAATTCCAGAGAGGCCCGGCCCTGCGCCGGGCTTTTTCTTTGCGGCAGGTCTAACGGTGGCGATTAACCAAGATGGCAAGTAAAGCGCGGCTCACGCGCAAGTTACGTAGCGTCAAATCGGTGATGTGATTTACTAGGCTGTGTGGACGAATTGACTCAGGTACAGGTTTTGGGGTTCCGCGGATGAATCCGGCCTGATTCATAGGTTGCCGACTGATTTGGGAGGTCGGCGATGTCCACAAAGATGACGGATACGGATT
>NZ_JAAAMH010000035.1 GCF_024105655.1 Aliihoeflea sp. 40Bstr573 | reverse complement strand
CATTCGGACAAGCAGCCCGGATGACTGGCAAAAAAGCCAGACAATGGTGACGCGGGGTGGAGCAGCCCGGTAGCTCGTCAGGCTCATAACCTGAAGGTCGCAGGTTCAAATCCTGCCCCCGCAACCATCTTTACTTGCGCCCCCGTAGCAGCCGCTGCGGGGTTTTTGCTTTGCGTGGAAATCGTAAGGATTCCAGCCAGATCGCCCTGAACATCGATCTCCACCTTGCCGTCCACCGGCGTCAGCACGATCTTGTCCACCAGCGTGCGGATGGTATCTGCGGCCTCACACCGCTTCCCCTCGTCATCATCCTGTAGGGCCTCGTAGAGTTGCTGGACCCGCTTGCGGTATTGCAGCGCCATGCTCGGGTGCAACATGGGTGGCGGCTCGTCGGCTTCGGCCAGGAACGACTCCAGTTCCCGCTTCCGCTTCTCCAGCGTCACCATCTTCGCGTTGATCGCGTCAGCGGCGCCACCCTTCAGAATCAGATTGAGAAGGGTGTCGAGTTCCCGGTCGATCCTCCCGATCTCGGCCTCCGCCGAGGCGATTCCGGCGCGGCCTTCCATACGGAGGCGGTTCATCTCCTGTGTGAAGACCTCGCAGAAATGGGCGAAGAGCTCCGGATCGACGAGTTTGGTACGCAGTGCGTTCAGCACGCGCGATTCCAGCTCGTCGCGGCGGATGTTGACCCGGTTGTTGCAGGTGCCCTTGTTGCGGGCTGTCGAGCAGCCGATCAACGTGGCCGAAATCGCGGAATAGCCGCCTCCGCAGCAGGCGCATTTGGTCAGGCCCGAGAAGAGGTATCTGGGGCGGCGCCGGTGGTTCACGGTGCGGACGTCGGCCATGCCGCTGTTATCGCGCGCGAGCGTATTCTTCTCCTGCCGCGCTTTGACGGCGTTCCAGAGTTCGTCATCGAGGATGCGAAGCTCGGGCGCTTCCTGGATAACCCATTCCGATTCCGGGTTGGGGCGGGCCTGCCGCTTGCCGGTGTTCGGATCCTTGACGAAGCGCTGCCGGTTCCAGACGATCTTGCCGATATACATCTCGTTGTTGAGGATGCCGTTGCCGCGCTTGGGGTTGCCGTTGATCGTGCTAAAGCCCCAGTCGCCGCCTGACGGAGCGGGAATGCCGTCCTTGTTGAGGGCGACGGCGATGGTCTTGGCCGATTTGCCGGCGGCATAGTCGCGGAAGATGCGGCGCACGAGTTCGGCCTGGAATTCGTTGATGGTGCGATCGCCGCGGATCGGCTCGCCGTTCGCATCGAACTTCTTGACCACATCGTACCCATAGGCATTGCCGCCACCCGATTTGCCTGCCTCGACGCGGCCACGCTGTCCGCGGCGGGTCTTGTCGGCCAGATCCTTCAGGAACAGTGCGTTCATCGTGCCCTTGAGGCCGACATGCAGATGCGTCACCTCGCCTTCCGACAGGGTGAACATCTTCACATCCGCATAGGACATGCGTTTGAATATCCCCGCGATGTCCTCCTGATCGCGGGAGAGGCGGTCCATCGCTTCGGCCAGGATCAGGTCGAAGCGACCGCCCATGGCATCGGCGAGCAATGCCTGAATGCCCGGCCGGATCAGTGAGGCGCCGGAGATGGCGTGGTCGGTATATTCCTCGATGATTTGCCAGCCCTGCTTCTCGGCATGGAGGCGGCACATTCGAAGCTGGTCGGCGATGGATGCATCACGTTGATTATCGGAGGAATAGCGGGCGTAGATTGCGACCTTCAATGCACTTCTCCCAAAAGCATCAGGAGGTGCGCTTCCTCCTTTGCCTCGACAACTTCACTTCCTCTGCATAGCACTCCCGTGCCGCCTGCCTCGCCAAGATGCCGACCAGTTGCAGAAGCCGTGGGTCGGGGTTGCCGCGCGGCGTGAATGTCAGATCCGATTCGTCCAGCAACAAGGATTCGAGCAGCGCTTCGCGCTTCTCTCCTGTCATCTTTGCTGTGTTTGCTGGGGCTCGCAAGGTCATGACTTGCAGCATTGGCCCAGGAGGCAGCATAAGCAACGGAAATTGCCGCCGAATATTCGGCGGCGATTGGCGCTGCCAAGCGCGTTTTGGCATGGCCCGGTGTAGCCTGGCGAGCCGTGGCATAGCGAAATAACCTATCGGAATCTTTGCCTGAACCGGTCATCATCCGCCGCGGCGCCCCTTCCCGTGAGGTCGTTGTGTGTTGAGACAACCATAACGTATTGCAATTGGCGATACAAGTCGCTATATTCCGCCCAAAGGAGTTAAGCCATGATCAGCACCACTGAGCGCAAGGAATATCCGATCTCGATGCGCCTGCCCGAGGCGGATGTCGCAATGATCGACCGCGCCGCCAGCCTTCGCGGCCGCTCGCGGACCGACTTCGTGCGCGACGCTGCCGTGCGCGCGGCCGAGGAAGTCGTCATGGAGCAGGGGCTGATCCGGATGAGCCCGGAAGGCTTCGCCCAGTTCATGGACGTGCTGGCGCGTCCCGCCGCTCTGGTTCCGGAGATGGTGGAAGTGTTGAAGCGCCCCGCGCCGTGGGAGCCTGGTTACCAGGCAAAGCGGTGACCCCTTGCTGTTATCCGGCCCTGAACCGCTTGACCCCACTCACGATGTTTCCGACTTCTCCTGTGGCAAGCCCACGCTTGACCACTGGCTGAAGACGCGCGCGCTCGCCAACCAGCAAAAGGGCTTCACCGCCGTCCTCGTGGTGCATGAGGCCGGGCGCGTGGTCGGCTATTACGGCCTCGCGCCCACGGCCGTCGTGCCTTCGGTTCTGCCGCGCAAGGTCAGGACGGGTCAGCCGCCGAACCCGGTGCCCTGCATGCTGCTCGGCCAACTCGCAATCGACACCGGACGGGCAGGGTTGGGCATCGGCACCGGTCTATTAAAGCATGCCCTCCAGCGCTGCGTTCAGGCCGCTTCGCTGATCGGCGGGCGGGCCCTGATGGTCAACGCCGTCGATGGGGAGGCTGCCGAATTCTGGAAGCGGCGTGGCTTCGAACCGTCCAGGGACGATCCCCTGGTCCTGTTCCGCTCGATCAGTGACATTGCAGCCTCGCTTGGTGAGGCCGGAGGGTGAAGCCTCGCTAGCTGCCTGACCCGTCCTCAGGCGGACGGACCAGAAAAGTAGACGTCGCTTCGAAGATTGGAGAATGGCTGGACATGGTCAGACTGCAAGGTCGTCGTCGCCATGATTGCAGCAGGAGCAAGCGTGCGGCGCCGCCAACGAAACGAGCGCCCCGTCCCGAGCGCCGCCACCACACCATTGCTTTCGTCTGTACTCACTCAACTAGCGTCAGGACGGGACACCAGTTAGAGCCAGAACTACATGGTCTTGGCAGTTTCCGTCGTCGCGCTATTCTTGCGCTGAGCGTCGTTATCTTAAATAGTCAGATGGTTAGGGGGAATCATCAATGTCACTTGCGAAAAGGCTCATTGAGCACCCGCAACGGGAAGTCGGTGGCAGCCTTGCGCAGGAACGCTTCGACTATCAAGCGCTTTGGGGACTAGCTCTCATCTTTTCCAATCACGAGAAGAGTGAGGACTACGCCATCGCATTCGAATTTCACGATGATGTTGTTCTCCTTGACAGCGCCAACGCGCCGGTGAGCGTTCGCTTCTATCAGGTCAAGACCAAGGACAAGGGTCACTGGACGCTGACCGATCTTTTTCGGCGGCCCGCGCTCAAAAAGGGTCAGAAAGAAGAGGACCGCCCGCTCTCCTTCATGGGCAAGCTGTTCTCAAACTATGACGCTTTTCCAGACGACACGGTATCAATGAGCTTCGTGTCGAACGTGCCTCTAGAATTTGCCGGGGCGAACCAAGACATAGCCTTCAAAGATTGCGGCAGCGACACCTTTGCTAAGTTCCTGAAGCGCCTTCAGACCGAGCATGGATCCGCCACTAAGGATCAGGCCGGCCTGATGCATTTCGTGAAGGCAGATCTGAGCCTCCACGACGCGTCGACCCATGCGAAGGGCAAGCTCAACAACTTTGTCGTCAAGGCGCATGGCGAGGTTGCGTACAACCTCGATGGGTTGTACCGGGCGGTAGTCGAAGACTGTAGGACTCGGTCGAAATTTACCGGCGAAATCAAAAGTTTCGAGGATTTGATCCGGTACAAGGCAATTTGTCGTGCCGACGTGGACAATTGGCTGGCCGCGGTGGGAACGCAGGCGAAGTTTCCCGAATGGAGTGAGGTTGCGGCGGATCTCACCTACGACACCATGAAGAAGATGCGGCTTCGCGCCGAATGGATGAAATATCGCCCTAAGGTGCTCGACGCCGGCGAC
This sequence comes from Aliihoeflea sp. 40Bstr573, assembly GCF_024105655.1. Lineage (GTDB taxonomy): Bacteria > Pseudomonadota > Alphaproteobacteria > Rhizobiales > Rhizobiaceae > Aliihoeflea. The sequence continues at coordinate 10,977 of NZ_JAAAMH010000035.1, read as the reverse complement.
GAAGGAATCCGGTCGGTCCGCCGCGACATCAGATCGGCTCTGGGCTCTGTCACTGGGGGCGGGATGGCGCTCACGGAACTCGCGGAAGCCGTGTTGGCGATCGTCAGGCATGCCGCAGTCAAGCATCTGTCGCCCTGCCCGGATGACAGGCTAATCGTCATGATCCTCTACGAGGTATTCCAGTATGGAGAGACAGGACAACTTCAAAGCCCTGATCAGAAGCCTTCGGATCAAGCGGAATGAAAAACTTAAGATTTCAAAGCCTGCTTTTGCTGTCCAAAAAGGAGAAAGCGGCCAGAAAGATAGCGTTCGATCCGAAGGCGACGCTGATCCTCGGCGAGAATGACACCGGAAAGTCTTCGCTGATCAAGGCGATCTACGCCACGTTCGGCGCCGACCCCGCCGTCGTCCATCCTGATTGGAAGTCGCTGGGCGTCGCCTCGGTTGTAGAGTTCGACGTCGACGATGTGGTGTACCGGCTCCTGCGGTCGTCGAATATTTTCGCGCTGTTCGCACAAGATGGGACGAAGCTCTGGAGCGTGTCCGGCGTCACCTCCAACCTGGCGCCGCAGCTGGCCGACATCCTCGGCATCAAGCTACGAATGCAGTCACGCGAAGGCGAGTTCGTCATCCCGCCGCCGGCCTATTTCTTCTCGCCCTTCTATGTCGACCAAGATGCTGGCTGGCAACGAAACTGGAGTTCGTTCGCCAGTATGCAGCAGTTCGAAAAGTACCGGCAGAGCCTGGCGCTGTTCCACGCCGGGGTCCGGCCCAACGAGTATTATGCCGCGCAAGCGGCCAAAATCGAAGCAGACCGTGCGAAAGCGGAACTGTCCAAAGAGCGCGATGCGCTTGAACGCGCGGCGAGGCGACTTCAGGTTGGCCGAAAGGGGTTGGTGGTTGACCTCAAGCCGGAGGACTTCGGCGATCGGATCGATGAACTCACTCGGCGCGCGTCCGTACTCCGAGAAAAGCAGGATGAGGTTAAGATCAAGCTGGCGGCACTCCATTCGACGCGCGCCATGCTGGTTGAGCAAACCCAGATTGCGAGCGCATCGCTTGCTGAACTCGACGCGGATTTCGCGTTCCTGCGGAAATTTCCGGACGCCGAAATCGCCTGCCCGACCTGCGGAACGCTTCATCTCAACGACTTCACGAACAAGTTCTCGCTGATCGCGGATGTCGACGCCTGCCGGAGCTTTCTCCTTGAATCGCGTCAGGACCTCGCTCGGGTCGAGCAGGATATCGTGATCGAGAAACAGCGTTTCACCTCGTTTGACCAAGACATCGACGCCATCGAGGCAATTCTCAACGAAACCAAGGGCGACCTGCGTCTCCGCGACATTCTTGAGAGCGAGAGCGAGCGCCTCGTTGATGAGGCGTTCGCCAGTGAGCGCCGCGCAATCGACTTAGCCTCAGGTGAGCGCGGCGGCGAGGCTGAGACGGCCAATGCAATCATGAAAAGTTACTCCGATCGCAAGCGCGAGAAGAGCATCAAAGACTTCTTCGCTGAGAAGCTTCACCGCTTTGCCCGTCACCTCCAGGTACCCACGCTCCCCGACAGCTTCTTCAAATCACTCTATGCCAACCCACCAGAGACGGGCAGCGACCAGCCACGAGCATTGCTCGCCTACTATTACGCATTCGCGCATACCGTGCGGGAATATTCGTCTGCACTGTCGGCTCCCCTGGTCATCGACAGTCCGGTCCAGCAGGATCAAGATCCTGCCAATGCCGAGCGGATCATGCAGTTTGCGGTCGATAACGTGCCGGACGGGATGCAGCTCATCCTAGGTTCGGTCAGACTCCACAATGCAAGCTATGCAGGCAAGCGCATTGAGCTAGTAGACAAAAGGCGCCTACTACGCGCCGAGGAGTTCGACGCCGTAGATCAGGAATTCGAACCACTTCTCAACGGCCTACTTTAGCGGGATGCGAGCAGTTGGCCACCTGAACCGCGCCGAAGGCTTATGACCTGCGACCCGCTACCGGTTGTCTATCATGGCCGCCCCGCAATTCGCACGTCGATGACCGGCTCATCCCAGCTGCGCGCCACTTGTCTATCACGGCCTGAAACTGGGGTTCGGCGAATTAGGTCTGGAACGTGTAGAGGCGATTGACGACTTGGCGCATCAGGTCGCGCATCTCATCGTCGTCGAGCCGAGACACGCTTCCCCAAGGGTACGATTACCGTCTGCGTCGATGGCGAAGACATCGGAATAGTCGCAGGTCTTCGTGACCGGGACCGGGACCGGCCCGGCGTGCAGGTCCTCCAGCATGCTGTTGCGGACGCAGATCATCGCCATCGCCTTGGCGAGCGTGGCCGCTAACTGCTCTTCTTCCTTCCGGCCCATTTCGTCCGCCGGATCATTGTTCAGATGCCCGGCAGCTTGCCAGTGGCGGCTGCGCTGTCTGGCGTCTCCAGGATCACCAGCCGCTCGTCGGCCAGCGGCCGTTGCAGCGCCTTGGCTTCCTTCCAATCGGCCGTCAACCAGGTTTCGACTTCGTAGCGGCTCGTCAGGATGACGGGCATGGCCTTCGGATGGATCGGCCTCACCACGCCGTTCGGCTCGGTGGTCAGGAAGGCGAACAGTTGATGATCACCCGCGCGCGGGGTGCGGTTCGAGCCGCGGGTTCCGCGCCACGGCGTCCAGATCCCCGCGAAGAAGAACAGGGGCTGGGTCTCGTCGAGGGCGAACCAGTGCAGCGGTTTGCGCTTCGTGACCGGATCGGGCTTCTGCCCATATTCCGAGAAGGCGCTCGCCGGGACCACGCAACGATGCTCGACGCCGAGCCATTTCCGCCAGTGAGGACTGCCCGTGTTGCGGATATTGGTGACGCCGGTGTCCGGTGCGTCGCGGGATTTCAGATATTCGATGGGCGTGGGCATGCCCCAGGTCAGGGAGGCCAGTTCCCGCGCGCCATCGATGTTGCGCACGACCGGCGCCGGCCGGTCGGGATAGACATCGATCGACGGCTCCAGATTGCCGATGCTGTCATGGGTGGCGGCCACGAAATCCCTGATCGCCTGCTGGTTGGTCGTAATGCGATAGAGGTTGCACATGCCCCGCCACTCTCCTTGCGAATACTCTACGCCACCATAGGACATCGCGCTCCGTCGATCACTTCTTGGATGGCCGAGATTGACTCTCGACCCGCAAGAGAACAAATAAAGAACATAGCAGCGAAATCGACCAGTGCAAAGCCCCGGAGACGCCATCTTCATATGCCCAACCGTGCCGACAGCCCAGCCATTGCCGAACTGCGGGCGCGCATTGCGCGGCTCGAAGGCAATGGCGCGCGTGCGCACGAGGTACTGCCCTTCGGGATCGCGCCACTGGACCGCAAGCTGCCCGGTGGCGGGCTGGCGCTCGGCTGCCTGCATGAAGTCGCCGGTGGCGGCAACGGAGCGGTGGATGGCGCGGCAGCGGCCTGCTTCACGGCCGGGATCGCCGCCCGCACCACCGGGCAGGTGCTCTGGTGCGTGGCGCTTCAGGATCTTTTCGCGCCTGGGCTGGAGCAGGCCGGATTGCCGCCTGGCCGGGTGATCTTCGTCGAAGCCGGGGACGACAAGGCGACTCTCGCCTGCATGGAGGAAGGGCTGCGGCATGGCGGGTTGGGGGCGGTTGTCGGCGATGTCGCGCGCCTGCCGATGACCGCCTCGCGGCGACTGCATCTCGCGGCGAAAGGCTCGGCGACCCTCTGCATCGCGCTGCGTCGCTGGCGGCGGCAGGCGGAGGCCAGCGATTTCGGTCAGCCGACGGCGGCCATGACCCGCTGGCGGATCTCGGCGCTGCCGTCCTCGCCCCTTCCGGTTCCCGGTGTCGGGCGGCCGCGCTGGCTCGTTGAGCTGATCCGGGCGCGAGCGGGCGAATGTCTCGATATCGAACTGGAGGCGTGCGATGGCTCGGGTCATCTCCGTCTTCCTGCCGAACTGGCCGATAGACCGGTTGCGGCGGAAGGCGGGCGACACAGCGCCGCCCGGTGAGGTGCCGCTGGTCATCGCCGGAAGGGAGAAGAACCGCCGGGTGGTGACGGCGGCCGATCCGGCCGCACGGGCGCTCGGCCTGCGTCAAGGCATGCCCGTCACCAAGGCCCAGGCGATGGTGCCCGGCCTCCATATCGAGCCCGCCGATCCGCGGGCCGATCAGGACAGTCTCGAACGTCTCGCGCTCTGGGTACTGCAACGCTTCTCGCCGATCGTCGCTGTCGACACGCCGGACGGGATCGTGATCGATGCGACCGGTGCCGATCATCTCCATGGCGGTGAAGCGGCCATGCTTGAGGCGCTGACCGGACGGCTCGTCATGGCCGGTGTCACCACCCGCGCCGCTATCGCCGATAGCTGGGGTGCGGCCCATGCGCTGGCGCGCTATGCGGCCAATCCGCTGTTTGTCGCTCCTCCCGGCGAAACCGGCTCGATCCTCGCGCCGCTTCCGCTGCAAGCCCTGCGTCTGCCGCCTGCGATCGCAGCGGGGCTGTACGATCTCGGCTTCGTCCGCATCGGCGACATGATCGGTCAGCCGCGCGCGCCTTTGACCCGACGCTTCGGCCCCGAGCTCTGCCGGCGTCTCGACCAGGCCCTGGGGGCGGCCGCAGAGCCCATCGAACCAATCCGGCCCGAGGAGCTGGTCTCGGTTCGCCGCGTCTTCGCAGAGCCCATCGGCGCCGCCGAGACCATCGCGCGCTATATTCGCAAGCTGGTCATGGCGCTCTGCGAGGCGCTCGAGGGGCGGGGTCTTGGCGCGCGCCGTCTCGACCTGCTCTGCCACCGGGTCGACAACCGGATCGAGACGGTGCGCATCGGCCTGGCCATGCCGGTGCGGGATTCCGCGCGCCTGACCCGGCTTCTCTGCGACAGGATCGAGACCATCGCGCCGGGCTTCGGCATCGAGATCATGTCGCTGACCGCCACCCTTGCCGAACCCCTGCCTTTGCGGCAGGCGGCCAGCAGCCTGATCGAGGAGGGCGCGCCGGATCTGTCCGGCCTGATCGACACGCTGGCCAATCGGGTCGGCGCGCGGGCGGTCTATCGTTTCGCGCCGGTGGCGAGCGATGTGCCCGAGCGCTCGGTCCGTCGTCTGCCGGCACTCGCCGAGGATACGGGTGCGGGCTGGCCCGACCATTGGCCGCGCCCTTCGCGGCTGCTCTCCCGGCCGGAGCCGATCGAGACCATGGCGCTCCTGCCGGACCATCCGCCGAACTGGTTCTCCTGGAAGGGCGTGCGTCGCCGGGTTCGCCGGGCCGACGGGCCGGAGCGCATCTTCGGGGAATGGTGGAAGCGCGATGCCGAGCTGATCGCGGTGCGGGACTATTTCCGGGTCGAGGACGATGCCGGCGAACGCTTCTGGATCTTCCGCTCCGGCGATGGCGAGGATGCCGCCACCGGCTCGCATTGCTGGTTCCTGCACGGGATTTTCGGATGAGCGCGCCCGCCTACGCCGAATTGCAGGTGACGTCGAATTTCTCCTTCCTGCGCGGAGCCTCCGCGGCCGAGGAGCTGTTCGCTGCCGCCGCGGCGATGGGGATCGAGGCCATGGCCGTGACCGATCGCAACACGCTGGCCGGTATCGTGCGCGCCCATGAGGCGGCGAAGGAGGCGGGCGTGCGGCTGATCGTCGGCTGCCGCCTCGATCTCGTCTGCGGCATGTCGGCGCTGGTCTATCCGACCGACCGGGCGGCCTGGTCGCGGCTCTGCCGACTCCTGTCGCTGGGCAAGGGGCGGGCGGGCAAGGCGCGCTGTCATCTCGAATGGGACGATCTCACCGCCTATGGCGAAGGGCTGATCGCGGTCCTCGTGCCGGACCTTGCCGACGAGACCTGCGGTTTGCGCCTGAGGCGCCTGCGCGACTCTTTCGGCGATCGCGCCTATCTCGGCCTGACGCTGCGGCGGCGGCCCAATGACCAGATGCGCCTCTGGGAGCTGTCGACGCTCGCCGCGCGGATCGGCGTGCCCACCGTCGTGACCAATGACGTGCTCTTCCACGAACCCGGCCGCCGCATCCTGCAGGATGTCGTCACCGCGATCCGCCACAATGTCACCGTCGATGCGCTCGGCGCCCGGCGCGAGCGCCATGCCGACCGCTATCTGAAGCCGCCCGCCGAAATGCACCGGCTCTTCGCGCGCTGGCCCGAGGCTTTGGCCCGGACGCGTGAGATCGCGGATCGCTGCCGCTTCTCGCTCGACGAGCTGCGCTATCAATATCCCGAAGAGCGCGACGATCAGGCGCTGACCCCGCAGGAAACCCTGGAGCGGCTGACCTGGGAGGGCGCCGCACACCGCTATCCCGAGGGCGTGCCCGAGGAGGTGACCGCCGCGCTGGAGCATGAGCTGGCCCTGATCGGCAAGCTCGATTACGCGCCCTACTTCCTCACGGTGAACAGCATCGTCCGCTTCGCCCGGTCGCGCGGCATCCTCTGCCAGGGGCGCGGATCGGCGGCGAACTCGGCCGTCTGCTATGTGCTCGGCATCACCGCGATCGATCCCGGCCGCAACGATCTCCTGTTCGAGCGCTTCGTCTCCGAGGAGCGCCGCGAGCCGCCCGATATCGACGTGGATTTCGAGCATGAGCGGCGCGAGGAGGTGATCCAGTGGGTCTATGAGCATTACGGCCGCGAGCGCGCCGCTCTGACCGCCACCGTCATCCGCTATCGCTCCAAGGGCGCGCTGCGGGACGTGGGCAAGGCCCTGGGGCTTCCCGAAGACCTGATCCAGACGCTGTCCGGCCAGCTCTGGGGCGGGTCCGAGGCTGGTGTCACCGAGCAGCAGCTCCGCGATCTCAACCTCAATCCGGAGGATCGCCGGTTGCGCCTGACGCTCGAACTGGCCGCCCAGCTTCGCGGCGCGCCGCGGCATCTGTCGCAGCATCCGGGCGGTTTCGTGCTGACCCATGACCGGCTCGACGATCTCGTGCCCATCGAGCCCGCGGCGATGGAGGGGCGCCAGATCATCGAATGGGACAAGGACGATATCGACGCGCTGCGCTTCATGAAGGTCGATGTCCTGGCGCTCGGCATGCTGAGTTGCATGCGCCGGGGGCTGGACCTGTTGGCCGAGCACAAGGATATCCACCTCGATCTGGCGTCGATCCCGGCCGAGGATCCGCGCACCTATGCGATGATCCGCAAAGCCGATACGCTCGGCACCTTCCAGATCGAGAGCCGGGCGCAGATGTCGATGCTGCCGCGCTTGAAACCCCGGACCTGTTACGACCTGGTGGTGCAGGTCGCGATCGTGCGGCCGGGGCCGATCCAGGGCGATATGGTTCATCCCTATCTGCGCCGGCGCGAGGGCCTGGAAGAGGTCGATTATCCCCGGCCCGAGCTGGAGAAGGTGCTGGGAAAGACGCTCGGCGTGCCGCTGTTCCAGGAACAGGCGATGCGCGTCGCCATCGAATGCGCGGGCTTTACCGCGGGCGAGGCCGATCTCCTGCGCAAGAGCATGGCGACCTTCAAACATACCGGCGGCGTCTCGAAGTTCCGCGACCGGCTGATCTCGGGGATGATCGCGCGCGGCTATGAGGAGCCGTTCGCGGCCCGGACCTTCCAGCAGCTCGAAGGCTTCGGCTCCTATGGTTTTCCCGAAAGCCATGCGGCGAGCTTCGCGCTGATCGCTTATGCCTCGGCCTGGCTCAAATGCTGGCACCCGGATGTCTTCTGCGCCGCGCTCCTCAACGCCCAGCCCATGGGCTTTTATGCGCCGGCCCAGATCGTGCGCGACGCCCGCGAGCATGGGGTGGAGGTCCGCCCGGTCTGCATCAATGCCTCCCGCTGGGATTGCACGCTGGAGCCGACCGGCGACGAGAGCCGTCTCGCGGTCCGTCTTGGACTGCGAATGGTCAAGGGCCTCGCCAATGCCCATGCCGCCGCCATCGTGGCGGCGCGGGGCGATGAGAATTTCACCTCGATCGCCGATCTCTGGCGGCGGGCCGGCGTTCCCGTCGCGGCGCTCGATCAGATCGCCGCGGCCGATGGATTCCGTCCGGCTTTCGGCCTCGCCCGGCGCGAGGCGCAATGGGCCATCAAGGGGCTGCGCGACGAGGAACTGCCGCTCTTCGCCGCCGCCTCGGACCGTGAGGGGCGGACCGTTCCGGAACTCGACGAGCCTGCGATCGCGCTGAGAGCGATGCCCGCCGGTCGCGAGGTGGTCGAGGATTACGGGCATATCGGCCTGTCGCTGCGCCGCCATCCGGTCTCCTTCCTGCGCGAGGACCTGGCGAAGCGCCGGATCGTCAGCTGCGCCGAGGCGATGGCGGCGCGCGACCGGCGCTGGCTGGAGGCGGCAGGGATCGTCCTGGTGCGCCAACGCCCCGGCTCGGCTAATGGCGTCATGTTCGTCACGCTCGAGGACGAGACCGGCATCGCCAATCTCGTCGTGTGGCAAAAGGTCTTCGAGCGCTATCGGCGGGTCATTCTCTCATCGAGCATGATCGCCGTGAGGGGCCGCGTTCAGCGCGAGGGCGAGGTCGTGCATCTTGTCGCCCATCGGATCGTCGATCTGTCGCGGGATCTGGCGAGTGTCGGGCAGCGCGAGGCGGCTGCGGCCGAGAAGCAGGGGCCGGTGGCCGGCGGCATCAGGGTGAAGGCGCGGGATTTCCGGTAAAGCCGGTGGCTTTGACAGAAGGCGGTATCGGTTCGAACCAAGGAATCGGCTTGCCTCTCGGGGATCACAGATCTTCTGGCCCGATCGACCATTCTGCGATTTCTCTATCGATCAATCGCCATTGTTCTGCAAGGTCGGCAAGGTCGGCGGTGTCTACAACAGGATGATCGAGGCCCTCGAATTGGTCACCGAGATATGTGGCGAGGCCCGCACCGCCTTCGTTGGCGAACCACACTCCGACCAGATCCGCGATTTCCTTCAACTGCCTGAGAGTCTTTTCAGCATCGCGAATGTCGAAATCACCAAGCTCCCTGTCCTGCCGACTTTGCTTGTTCCCGGCATGAGCAACATGCGAGTTAACGTGCTCGGCAATTCGATCAAGGCGGGCAAGCCGAGTTTCGATCTTCTCGAAGACCGTGTCCGAGATCAGATTGCTCGGGTTACGCTCTGACGCAGAAACGCCGCTCAAAACATCGAAATGCCGATGCGCGGCCTCACTTTTCATGAGCTCTGGATCGCCCCACACCGGACGCCCCTTCGCGGCGACGAGGTGGTCATGTTGTTCTTGATGCAGGCGATCGAGATCGTATTGCGCGTCAAGCACTTTCTCGACGTAGATTCTCCTGGTCAACCAGTTTTGGCTCGCTTTCACGTCGTTGACGACAGATCGGATCGAGTAAACTCCCTTGGGGCCTTTTATCGGGGCCTTATCGAGAAGTCGGCGAGTGCCGAGAAGCAGGCTTGACCAGTATCCCTCGGAAACGAGATTGAACATCATCTGGTTAAGCGGGGGTCTCGAGCCTCTCTTCTCATTTGCAAGACGGACGATCCGAACCGTCGTGCGAAAGGCGGCGTAGTTCCAGAGCAGATCCTGAATGGCTCTGTGGATGCCCGTTGTCTCGTCGCGAAAAGCATCCCGCCACGCGGCGATGTGCTGGTCATGCTGCGTCATTAGTTTTCCAAGCCTGAGCGCCAAACTCACCTCATCATACCGGGAGACGCCAACACCGGCGACGGCTATTCGCTTCTGATTCTTCCTTCGCGCGGGCTCGTTTTATTGTTCCCGCGAATAAACGCGCATCTTGCCGTGGGCCTGAAGGGGGAAGGCCTTCCCCCCTGGCCGGCACTATCGTTGCCGGCGCACCCCCTTCAGCGGGGAGACCCCGCAACGCCCCCTGAGAGGGAGAGTGCGGACGGGTTTTCCGTGACGGGTTGAGGGCTGGAGGAGTGGCCTCCGGCGCCCGTCGCGGAGATCATCCCGATGGCCAGAAAGGACCGCGCTCGCCCAGGCGGCGCCCGCAGCAATCTCTATGACGACATCACCGACAAGATCATCGCCGAGCTGGAGGAAGGGCGGCTGCCCTGGGTCCAGCCCTGGGGGACGGCGGCGGCGAAGGCGCCGCTCGCCATGCCGAGGAATGCCGCGACCGCGCGGCAATATTCCGGGATCAATGTCCTCATCCTCTGGGGCGCAGTGGTCCAGCACGGCTATCCGACCCAGCATTGGCTCACCTTCCGGCAAGCACTCTCGCTGGGCGGAAATGTCCGCAAGGGCGAGCGCGGCACCACCGTCGTCTATGCCGACCGCTTCACGCCGGAGGACGAGAAGCGCCGCGCCCAGGAGTCGGGCGAAGAAGCCAGCAGCATACCGTTCCTGAAGCGCTTCACCGTGTTCAACGCGGCGCAATGCGAGGGCCTGCCCGAGGACATCGCCTTCGAGGCCCCGCCACCGCCGCCCGGCATGATCGAGCCGAAGGTCGAGGCGCTGATCGAGGCGACCGGGATCGATTTCCGCATCGGCGGGGATCGCGCCTTCTATGTTCCGGCGCTCGACTACGTGCAGGTGCCGCCTCCGGCCGCCTATTTCGAGCCGATCAACTGGCACAGGACGGCGCTCCACGAGATGGGGCATGCCACAGGCCATGCCTCGCGCTTGGGGCGGGATTTTTCGGGCAGCTTCGGCACGAAGAAATACGCCTTCGAGGAGCTGGTCGCCTTATCCTGACTCTGTAATCCTGTCTCAGAATCAGGCATGGAAGCGCCTCACCGACGGTTCCGGTGAAGCTCGTCAGACGTCCGGGTCAAGCGTTCCCGCAGCGAAGCGAGGACAACGCTTTACGCGGCGGCGGCTCCACAAGCTTGTTCATGGGGTGCAGGCTTAGTCCTGCACCCCTGCCACGCGGCGAGCGGGAGAGCGCGAGGGGAACCCCTCGCACATAAGACAATAACTTGCGCCGAAGGCGCTCCGCTTAGAGTCCGTGCCGAAACTGCTCATGAGTGGCGTGCGATGCGTCTGACGAGGATCATGACGGCAGCGGCGTAGAGGAAAGCCGTTGCGGACCCGATGGTCGCTTCGGCGTCCTTCCATAGGCGCC
>NZ_JAAAMH010000034.1 GCF_024105655.1 Aliihoeflea sp. 40Bstr573 | reverse complement strand
GCCTTCTTCACCCAGTCCAGCAACGTGTGGGCCGAGCAGCCGATCTTTGCCGCTATCGACTGGCAGGCGGTCCAGCGAGAGGAATGGTCAGCCTCGTGATCCAACACCAACCGCACAGCGCGCTCGCGCACCTCAGGGGAAAACTTGTTCGTCGTCTTGCTCGTCATGGCTCCATCCTATTTGGAAGTTGGAGCCTCCGGCAAACCCGGGGCGGTTCATTTCGCCCAATAGCTACCCCTCGAAGCTGGAACATCATCGCCATGTGCCGACCTGGAATTACCAGGTGGTGCACATTCATGGCATCATTACTTTCCAGCACGACGAACGCAGCAAGCGGGCTGCGATCGGCCTATTGACCCGCGACCAGGAACGCCGGGTCAATGGTGACAAGGCTTGGAGAATGGCCGATGCACCGGCCGACTATATGCTCGACATGATCGGCAAGATTGTTGCGTTCCGGATTTCGGTGACCCGCACGGTCGCAAAATCAAAGCTCAGTCAAAACCGGGATCAACGTGATTTCGACGGAGCGGTTGAGGGGCTGAGGGCACACGGTGACCAAGCCCTGTCCGAGCGTATGGCCGCAACGAGGCGCTGATGTCTCTCGCCAGCTAGATGTCTGCTCCAAGGGGCTTTAGCGAAAAAGCAGACTGTCAGCTAACCACCCCATTCTGGCCGTGGGCGTCAGCCAGCGGAGCACGATGGGAAATCTTTTCCTACCGACGCCTCTGGGGCCGCCTGCGGACAGTCCGGTTTTAGGGATCATCGCCGGTTAGCTGCCGTTCCGAATGCGACCCCATTTCGGTCATTTAAGGTGGACTGACGGCTTCCCAAAAGCTGACCATCATCGAGTGCAGGCATGTCCCAATCTTCTATCGTGATGAGGCGCGCAGCGTCATCGTCATCGTGCAGATCACGCCAGTAGTTCGGTATTCGATCGTTAGACCGTCGCCATCCTCGCCCTCAAAGACCCGGCTAAGCAGACGCGAGCCGAAGCCTTTGCGGATTGGTGGCTGTACGATCGGTCCATCTTCTTCTTCCCACCGGATAACGAGACGCTCTTGCAAGCTGATCAAATGCCGTGTCCAGGTAATATTGACGCGGCCGTCCCCATTGCTCAGCGCTCCATACTTGGCAGCATTCGTTACCAGTTCGTGGAGAGCAAGCGAAAGCGCAAGACTGGTTTCGGGATGCAGTCTTGTCGGCGGACCCTCGCAAGTCACGCGTTCTTGAAAGCCAACCGAGCATGCCTCACGAACGAGATCACGTACATCGGCACTGTGCCAGCTCTCCTTGTTCAAGATGTCGTGGGCTCGGGAAAGGGCAACAAGCCGAGAAGCCAAAGCTTCTTGCGCCTCGTCCTTGGTGGCCGTGAGGCGCATCGTTTGCTGACTTATCGAGAGAACAGTTGCGAGCGTATTTTTGACGCGATGGTTGAGTTCGTTGATCAACAGTTTCCGCTTCTCTTCATCGACCTTTCGTCTGGTGATGTCGATACCGGCCGCCACCGCGCCGCGCACAAGGCCGTCGTCATCAAACAGGGGTCGCGAAGACACAAGAAGCGTGACTTTCTCGCCGTGGCGCAGATATTGCCGCTCCTGCTGGTCGGCTTGACCCCCGTTGAGTGAGTCGATCAGCATGTCCGTCGGAGCAGACTGCGGTCCGACTGTTTCGCCTTCCGCTTTCGATGATGGGGGTTGAACGACCGTCAATTCCGTGGCGACGGGATTTGCCGCCGTCGTTTCAATATCGGTACCGAAATTATACCAGACGGCCGCAGGTACGGCCTCCAAGACCCGTTCTAGCTCCCGCGTCCGCGCGACGATCTTTCGGTCGGCTTGAACAAAAGCGTCGCCGATGGAGTCGAGTTCCGCAAATCCCGAGCCGACGGCGGCGGTACGGCCCATTCCAACTTCGGCCGCTGAGGTCATGAGAATGTTGGTTGCGCGGCTGAGCCGACGCGCCAATACGAACGCTGTAATTAGAGCAACGGCCAAGGCCGCAAGAAATCCGAGCGCGATGAGGAGCAGCGTGCGCCGCAGTGGCGCGTGCACCTCTGCCAGCGGGATGTTCGCAGCGATGAGCCAGCCGGCGAAATCGAGCCGCGCAAAGCCCGCGAGCAACTCCAGCCCGTCACGGTTGCTGCTGACGAAGCTGCCGCGATCTCCCACTGCAAGTTGGAGATACTCTCGTACACCTGGCGTCCCCGTGAACCGCTGGTGCTCTTGGGATCGTGAAACATAGGTGCCGTTACCATCTGCAACTCCAATTACCCAGCCAGACGGCGCTGCATTGGCCAATAGCGGGGCAAATCTTGTCGTAGGAACGGTGACAGCAAGCAGAAGGGGGTCGCCATGGTCGAGCTGGACCGGAAGAACAACGGGAACCCGGTACTCGCCGCTGATCGGGCTCTTGTAGACGGAGCCAACCGACGCGGATCCTTGCCGGAACAGTTGCTTGGTCTCATCCGGTATCGGGACTGCGGGAGGCAGTGGCGCGCCGAACGGCACCTGGGTGTTCAGCAACTGCGTTTCGTCCAGCCGCCGCAACAACACGACCTCGTCATGTCCGGCAACCAGGCGTCGCGCTTCCTGATGAAGGCCGCGGAAGTCCTGGTCGCGCATGCTTGTCGAGGTAGCCAATCCGGCGAGTTCCGCCAATAGGATCCGCAGCTCGCTTTCAAGGATTGTGGAGGTCTGCTCGGCAATTCGAATAGACGCGCGCTCGATGCGGCTGCGCTCCCAGTCTGCCAGAAACCAGATGAGGACCAGCGAAAATATGGCCACAGGAGCCAGGCCAGCCACGCCGATCAGATAAAGATACCGCCTGAGCGAAACGGTGCTGACCAAATGCGACACAAAAGCCTCTCTTGTTGAGATCATGTAAGTCGCAACACGGTCATCCCGCAAGCGGAAGACTCCTCTGTTTACAACATGTAGCTTTGATCCCCTTTTTCGCTCCCAATCTTAGTCTGGCAGCAACCCTCGGTGCTGATGGGCTGTCCAAAAGGACTGGCTACTTTGCCAGCTCGTTATTGTTCGAGAATCAGTTGATCGCGTTCGAACTGATAGCGTTTCAGTCCCTTGCGAATGGAGTGACCCCGTTTCGCCGGACAGTCGGCGGTTGGGTTTAGGCACTGAGACGCAGGAACTCGCGTGGTGAGCGGAACCTGAGTCCGGAGTGCGGGTGGACCTCACAGTAGTCGTCGATCCAGTCGGGCAGCAAGGCCAGGATGGTGTCGGCGTCTGGGAGGATGACGGTCGAGGCGTAGTCCCTTTTCAGTGTTTTGACGAAGGCCTCGGACATGCCGTTGCTCTGTGGACTTCGAACGGGGGTAAAGAGCAGATCGATGCCGAGGGCAGCGGCGACCTGCGCGGTCTCCCTGGCGATATAGGCACTGCCATTGTCCGAGAGCCATTCCAGTCGGTGCGGGACCTTAAGGGTCTTGAAGCGGCGTTCGGCCGCCACGATCATCAAGTCACAGACCATTTCACCAGAGATGCCGGCATTGGCCACGGCTGACCAGGCGATGATCTCCCGGTCGCAGGCATCGATGACGAACACAATGCGGACCACCTCGCCATTGCGGGCACGGATCTCCAGATGATCTGAGCACCAGCGGATGTTGGAGCGCAGCGCAACGACGACGCCGTCGTGAGTGCGGGTCGGCCGCAGAGCCGTATGCTTTTGGAGCGTCAGCCCGTTTTGCTGCATGACCCTGAGCACGCGCTTGGCGTTGACCATGGGCAGGCCATCCCGTCGCCTCTGCCGGTTCAGCAATGCCGTCACCCGGCGATATCCATAGGTCGGCCGCTGGTCGATGATTGGGCGCAGCTCCGCCAGAAGAACGATGTCGTCGGGCTTGCGATAAGATCCTCGTGGCTTGGACGGTTTGTTGGTGCGTTCGATCAGGTTCGACCGGGAGACGCCGAGCGTTCTGGCGATCGCGCTCATTGGGAACCGCCCTCTGGATCGCTCCACGACAGCAACGGCGGCGTCCGTTTTTTTGGGCGAGCGAGTTCAAGGGCTTCCTTGAGAATCTCGGCTTCCATGGTTTTCCTGCCCAGCATGCGCTCAAGTTCGCGTACCCGCTTCTCCAACTCGCGGACCTGAGAAGCGCCGACGACATCTTCATCAGCGTGAACGGCGGCATGACCGCCTTCGAGCATGCGACGCTTCCAAGCGAAGAGCTGGGAAGGCGAAATGCCGGCACGACGTGCCACGTAGGAAACGCTCATGCCCGGCTGCATGGCTTCCTCCACCAGCCGGACCTTCTCGGCCACTGACCAGCGCCGGCGGCGCTGCACGGAAGTGATGACTTCGATCCGCTGAAACGGCTCATCAGAACTCTTGGACATAGTCGTACTCATAGGCGAATGCCTATGCCTTATCGGCTATGCCGCCTGTCCGGTCAAAATGGGGTGCGCTCCAGCGAAGCTAATGGCGATCAACGCGCCTCAAAGTGCTGAATCTTGTAATATCACTGCCCCGACCTCCCGAATGGTGATACCGCCAATTTCCAGTTTCGAAAACGTCACGGGTGCAGCGTAGATCTGACCATTTGCCGTGGTAAAGGCTTGGGTAAAGTCGCCAGTTGACACGAATATGCCTGACCGGCGTGCAGTGGACACATTCAAAGCTACGACGCTAGCGCGGGTATCGATCATGGCCTGCACCAGGCGTCCATTGACCCGGAAGCTACCAGGGAAATGGCCGCTTTGGTCGGCCTCAAGCCTCACGCGGCGGCTCGTTGTGCGTTCTTCGGATCGCGCTAAAACATGGCCAGCGCCGGGATTTCTTCAATTTTGTCCGATCCCAGGAATAGCTTGGCAATGCCCGGCATTAAGCCCGGCTGCGCCTCGTGGATGACCGCGACCGCCAGTGCGATACACGTCACGACTGAGCCAAGTAACATGATATTCCGTAGCATGATCAACTCCGGGTCCAAGCCAATCCGAGATGCATCCTCTATCGTCCGGTAGTCTTATTGCCGAAACTTGGGAGCAGCAGTTTGCGAGACGGGAATTCAGCGATTTCTGCGGAGAGATGCGCTGGGGGACAGACCCGATTGCGCCCGTTCTGCTTGGCGCGGTAGAGAGCCGCGTCGGCGTTGCGGATTAAGTCCTGACAGCTGAGCGCACTTCGCGATGGCGTAGCGGCTACGCCGATACTGACCGTAACGTTTGGTGCGACCGGACTGTATTTGTGCGGAATGGCTGCCATATCGACGGCAAGACGGACGCGCTCGGCGATGGAGACCGCCCGCGCCATATCCATCCCCTCGCACAAGATTAAAAATTCCTCGCCACCGTACCGAAATGCTCTGTCGTTTGGACCGCGAAGTTCGCCAGCGATCAAAGCGGCAATGCGTTGAAGACACTTGTCACCAGCCAAGTGCCCAAAGCCGTCATTGTAAGATTTGAAATGGTCGACATCGACCATCATCATGCTGATCGTTCGTGCCGGTCCCGATTCCGGCCAAAGCCGTCTGAGATGACGATCCAGCTCGCGGCGATTGCCCAGGCCAGTCAGAGGATCCTGTCTGGACAATCCTTCCAGTTCGTCCCGTCGTAGCCGGTCCTTCAGCCGAAGAAGATAACCGATCCGGAACTGGCGTTCGAGAGAGTAGTTGGCGACCAGGGTGAACACCGCGCCGCCGCTGAGGATCATCACGCTGCTGAGTGCCGCCTCTGACGGCAAACTGGGCATATGCCCGACAGCAATGGTGTACATCGTCACGATCGCGGTCGACGCCGCCACGGCGTATGGGAAATGAAGCCGCTGCACGACGTTTGCGAACAGCACGACCAGGATGATCCCGTAGTGATGGAAGATCACGAGCGGGCTTTGGCTGGTTGACGTGAGATACAGAACACTTGCGGCGACGATCACGCTGATTGTTGCCTGCGACGCCTCGCGGATCCGCGCCGACGGGCGGCTGAGCAGGATCGCGACGATTAAGAGGGCTATCGGCGTGACCACTCCCAGGCGCACGACAAGCGCCGTCTGGAAGATGTCCGGTATCAGACGCCAGTCAGAGATCAAAAAGCAGTCGTAGAGGAAGAGGGCGACGATCCCACAGATGATAAGATGACGGCATCGGGCGGGGCCTGTCTCCAGTTCGTAGTGAGCCTCGAGCATTTCAGTGAACCGCAGACGCCCGCTGGTGGTTGGAAAAGAGCGCTGGAGTTCATCGGCTAAAGACGCTGCATCATCCATCGTATTCCCTTTCACGGCGAGGCGAGGCTCGACTAGCGAGCCAGCCGCACCACGCGCAATGACTGGGCAATGCCTGAGAACGCGGCAGCGAGCTTGGCTGAATCCGATGCTTCGTAATAGTGCGCCTCATCGGTGGCACACAGTTGAAGCATCTGGCGCGCCGTTGCGTCGTCGACCTTGAAGGCGACCGTGAAGATCTCGATCTGGTTGGCGCTCGCGTAGGCGCAGAGCGAAAGCGTGTCGGCATTCGTCTGCTGGTAGGAACTGGTATCCTTGAGTTTGCCCTTTCCGTTGCCGCAATTGTTGTGGGCGTCCGTACAATCCGTACCGGCGGAGACAACCGCACTTTGTTTTTCTGCGGCGTTCAGCGACGGAACGCTGCCGCTCGCATGCTTGCCGTTGTTCTTGTTGTAAAGGAGGGTGTTTTCGCCATCCGTCATGAGAACGATCACCTTGCGCGGACGCACATTGTTGGCATCGTACGCCAGACCGTCGGGGAACGGCTCCGTCGGCGAAACCGTGTTCAAACCCCAAACCAAGCCAGCGGGAATGTAGGTATAAGGCTTATAGCTGCCCCGGTTCGGCGACATGGCGACGATCGCGTCCTTGAGCCGCTTCTTGTCATTGGTCAATCGCACGATTGGATTGTGACAGTTCTGGCTGGTTTCCACGTAGCCTGGGTATTTCACGCTCTTATTATGGTCGCCGAGCCTATTGTTGCCGCCGGTCCGGGATCCCACGCAGCCGAACCATTTGTAGGCAGTGGTCGAGGTTTTGCCACCGGAGCATTGTGGTTGATCGAGTTGTCGAACCTCGGTCTTGGTGCATTCATTACCGCAGCTGTAGGTCTCGAGGACCCCATCGCGGTACCGCTCACACGTCCGTTTCGGGTTGCGAGCCAGGCACACCGTGGTTTCGGTGACGCAGGTTTCCTTGGACGTACTCGTGTTCGAATAGTCGCTGGGAACGTTGAGCCACGAGGCGCTGCGGTTCTCCGATCCGACGTTGACGTAGTCCGCGTAGGGCACGAGCGCGATGCGAACGGAATTATCAGTCGTAATGAGCAACTCGTCCACGAGACGAGCGGCTGCATCCTTCAGGGCTTCCATCCGGGTCTGACCGCTGCCGTCAGCTTCCGACATCGACCACGTATTGTCGAGCACAAGCGAAACCTCGACATTGCCGCGGACCGCCCGCTCAGCGAGAGCAGAAGCCTTGACAGCCAAGCGGTCGTAGCCCGCCAAGGCCATGAACGTCGCCGGGATCGATCCCCCGACAGTGACGTCGATCATCTCCGTTGACGTTTCCAGCCCATCGAGCCTCAGTTGCTGAACGCGGTTGCTATTCTGATTGCTCGTCAGAAAATCATTCGCCATTTGGGTCAGTTTAGCGTTGCTGCGCTCCTGCGTCGAAGCCAGCGACAGCGATGTCGCATCAGCTATCTCTTGCAAATGCCGCTCCGCGGATGTGTATCGGGAGTAGTCGACTGCCACTCCAACCGCCAAGCACAATGGGATTAGCAGGACGCCTGACATAATCGCGATATTGCCGGAACGTGACGAAAGAAACGATTTCAGCATGGCTTGCCCCCAAGACCTGTTGCATCACAGGATCGTGAGGCTGCCGGGTAAACAGGCCCTTGCTGTCATTTGTGCATTCACAAAGCCGGTTAACGGATCGCGATAGACACCCGTCGCATTCAAAAGAACTTTTCATGCGCAGAAGGCCGCAAAGACGTGACATCTTCGCAGCGTAGTCTAGTCAGTTAAGCACTTATCCACCGGATCCTCATTTTCAATTTGAATGCTGCGGCAGCGCCTTTGCAAACGCAGCCTTCCCCGTTCGACAACTCCCCGTCCAAGTTTCCACCCGACTACTGAAGTCCGGAGACGATGGCCTGGCCATCGGAGCGGCAATCGATTGCCGCCTTATACGGGACCGACAACGGACTGCGCGGTTCTGGAGATCGCTCAGCGGTAAGCTGCCGCCTCTTCCAGGTCACCGCGCGAGACCGGATCTCACAATGAAGCGGCAGCTCGTATGCTCAGAGTCCTCGCTTCTTAAAAGTAGGACGTCGCTGTTTCCCGAACAGTTAGTGCTCTTGGTCCGTCAAGGAATTCCAGCCAGCTCGTTTTGCCAGGGTATCTATATCCCCATGAGCGGCGTACCGCGCCTCGCGCATCAAACGAATGGCTGGCTTCAGTAGGAAAAACACCGATCCGGCAATGAACAGATATGTTCCCGCTGTCTTGGTCGCGTCCGACAGGAACAGAACACTGCCTGCCAAGAACGAGACGGCGGCACCGACATCGACAACCGTGTACCAAAGCTCATAAACCGCGTAGATCTGTTTGCGGCGCTCGGTCTCGCCGGGGTCGTGGTATCGCCACAGGTGGCGGATGCGCGACATTGGTTCCTCCGCTAGTCGGAGCTCTTGTCAATGAAATCCCGGGGCTGCTCGCGCCCTTCATTGGGGCGCGCTTTGTCGCCGCCTTTTTCGACGGCCGACGTCGTCTTTGCGTCCTTGCCCTGGCCAAGATGGGTACCCCCAAGGTGCCCGCCTGTGCTCATGTTTCGAACAGGGCTATCGGTCTTGTCGTTCTTCATCTCAGGTCTCCTCAATTGATCACTATACATGCGAGCAAATCGCCTTGAGGGGCGGCAATTGCCGCCCCTCAAACGTCTCGGCAAAAGGGTCAACCTCGCTGGGTCCAGAACTCGTCGGTCTTGCGACGCTCGTCCATCATCATTTCAGGATTGCGGAAACGGTCTGGATCGATTGCCGGCGCTTCTTCCAGTTCGGCCGCGGAGCGCTCGACGACGATCATTTCGAGACCCGGCGTCGCACGTACTTCGTCCCACGGAATGGCGTAATGGTCTTCGCCCATTCCAAGGAAACCGCCGCGAGCAACGATGACATAAGCAGCTGCTCCACTTTCTGGATCAATGATCACGTCACTGACGCTGCCGAGGTTTTCGTCCTCCATGTTGCGGACATCCGTGCCAGTGATGTTGTCGATCCGATAGCGCATCGTCCCATTCTCAGCGGCGAGGGGCTCAGCGAGCGCAAGTCGCTCCTGACGCCAGGTCGTGACGGATGCCGGATCCACGCCTGCTTCTTCAAGCTGCTGGGAGTAGCTGTCGTAAACCTCGTTCATCTTGGCAACGATGTACTCGCAGCCTTCATTGTCGCCGCGGTGCGCGAGAACGCGACCTGCGCCATAGAGCGCCCGGATCTGATTACGCGGTGCGTCGATGCCGACGACGTCACCGCGAGGATCCATTTCGACATTTTCTGCGCTCGTCGCGCGCGATGTGGTGGTGTCGCCCGTGGCAGGAGCAGTAGTCGCCGGGCTCTGGGTCGACTGGGGAGCTGGTGGAGCGCCATGTGCACCCGTACCCCAGCCCGAAAGCCAGAACTGGTCTTGATGCATGCGCTCCGCGAACTCGTTCATGTCGAGCAAGCAAGATTCCGCTGCCTGCGTTTCGCTTGCCTCCTGGGTCTGCTGTGCCGTGGCGCTTGTCGCCGTCAGCGCGAGCAGAGCGGTGGCAATGGCGGTAGTCGAAGCAAATTTGATAAACATATCTGTCCACCCTTGGTTAGAGGTTGGTCGGCACTCGTTTGTGCGGTGATGCAATGCCAACAGCGTCAATCTCAAAATGTTCCAGAAAGATTTGGATCGTGATCGCAGCGGCGCGGCTAGCGGAACGGTTTGGAACGTAGAGTCCGTGAAACTCGCCGAGCTATTCGACGACATCTACACGCCTACCGCCCGCGATGGTGCTGCAATTCGAGAGGTCCACGTGCGTTTGCAAAAGGCGCTTGCGGCGCTGGCTGCGTTTGAGGATCCGCGGTTTCGGATCGAAGCAATGAAACATTCACGCCTCGCGCTTCAACGCGCCGAAATCGGTTTGTCACTCGAAGAAGACAAGCGCGCAGTCCGTGACGCAGCCTCGCACGTTTAATCGTGAAAGGCAGCTATTGCGGTGCCGCTACACATTTGCAGACGGTCAGCAAACCACCCCACGATGGTCGAAGTGGCCTATAAGAACGCGTGCCGTGAGCGGCCATCCGCGCCCGGTCCGGATGGCCGCTCTACGTCAGATCTCGGTTCTCTCGGCCAAGAGGAGCGCGTCCTCCACGTCGACGCCTAGATAGCGCACCGTGTTCTCGATCTTGGAGTGACCAAGCAAGATCTGGATGGCGCGTATGTTTCCTGTCGCCCGGTAGATCATCGACGCCTTCGTGCGCCGAAGCGAGTGCGTGCCGTACTCCTCCGAACGTAGACCAATTGCGGTCACCCATTCGTCGACCAGCCGAGCATACTGCCGCGTGCTCATGTGCTTCGTGTGATCGATCCGGCTCGGGAACGCGTAGTCCTCGACCGAGCCTCCGCGTCTTTCGAGCCACGCCAGCAGGCTGGCTCTCACATCGGAAGTGATTTCGAACTGCACCGGCCGCCGCGTCTTTTGCTGGATTACGGTCGAACGGGTTCTGACCTCCGGTCCGGCGACCACATCGCGAATCCTGATCTTGACCAGGTCACATCCGCGAAGCTTGCTGTCGATTGCCAGATCGAACAGCGCCCGGTCTCGAACGCGTCTCTCGCGATCGAGAAAGAAGCGAATTGCCCAGATCTGCTTCTGGGTGAACGGACGCTTGGTGCCGACCTTCTTTCCAGCGTTCCATGCAGCGCGCTCGCGGCTGGCATCATCGTAGATAGAATGGCCCATGTGAGTTCTCCTCGGCCTTGATTGGCCGCGGGAGAAACGTCGTATGAGACTCCTGCAGGAAGGGGGCCGTAACCTGACAGGCACCTTGCTGGAACGAACTCGGGAAAGCGGACGTTCCGCGTTTACAGGAGCGGCGTCATTTCCGGCCCTTAGCTGCCGCTCGTGTCCATTGCAGTGAAAGGCAGCACGGAGCCCAGAGTGACGAATGCTGCACGATGGGCGAATGTCGATGGCCGACCTCACTACGCCGGCATGCGCGTCATCTCACGGATCAGATCATTTGTCTCTGGTCTCGTCGTTTGGTGCCGATATCGAAGGGCCAAAACAGTTCTTGATATTTCAAGGCCATCGATGGGTTTCGACACAAGGCCCGTGTCCGAAGGAATAGCGGTGGCTGGCAGGATCACCGCACCTGACCCTTGCCGAGCAAGTTCAACTAGCCAATCCACGCGATTTGACCGATAGGCCGCGTAGAGTTCGTGACCATGATCCGCGCAGGTCCCATGCAAAGCATCCCGCATTTCGCAATTTAGTCGGTCAAGCATGTCAGTTTTAGCAAGAGTCGAAAGAGAAATCGCATCTAGTTCAGACAACGGGTGCGACTTTGACACCACTACCTTGTATTCCTCATCATAGAGATGATCTATGCGATAGAGGTCTTCGCTGACCTTCTCTGCTGTGACGACAACGTCAAATTCACCATCTCGCAACCCGGCAAGAAGCTCGGAGGATGACGCAACGATCAGTTCGATTTCGGCTTGCGGCAATCGTGTACGAGTACGCTCCAAAGCTGCCGAAATCCTGTTGTGGCCAATCGTTTCGCCGATACCGACAGAAATTGGAACCCGCTCCAAGCGCAAATGACGGACCGCTTCGGCCTTAGCCTGTCGCGTCTCATCATGAACCGTCTGCAACCTTGGCTGCACGAGTTTTCCGAGTGCCGTAAGCCGGCATCCCGCACGGTCCCTGACAAACAGGTCACCTCCAAGCTCGTCTTCAAGTTTCTTGATCGCAGTCGTCAAGGAAGGTTGGGAGACATTGGAGGCACTGGCCGCATGGGTGAAGTTCCGGTGCTCGCATACCGCGAGAAAATACCTGATCTGGTTCATTTCCATCGCCGCATTCTCCGTCACATCTCGGTTCAGGTCATCAAAACAACTTCGATAGCCCATGTCTATCAAAGAATAGAATTTCGGAATTGGAGTCCGAAGCATCCGACATGGGACAAGAGTGCATCTAAGCCAAGCACGGTGCACTTCAGATCAGGAGACGACCATGAAAATGCAAATCCTTCAGACATGCGCCGCACTGTCTCTGATCACAACTTCGGCAACTGCACAGGACAACCCAATGGAAAATCACACTGCCAGCTACATCGCCATGCCGGCCGCCGAAGGCCAGACCGCTGCCTTCGCGGAGTTTCTGGCTGGTGCCGCACCCATCGTGGGAGAAACAGAGCCGGGCACTGTACTTTGGTTTGCTTTGCAAGCCGACGATACGCTCGCAATCTTTGACATCTTCGCAGATGAAGAAGCACGCGACGCTCACTTCTCAGGAGCGGTTGCTGCGGCTCTGAACCAAAACGCCGACGTGTTGGTCGACGGAGGATGGGACGACGGTGTTGTCGCGAATATAAACAACTCCGATGTCCTGTCGGCAAAGGCGCCGGTTGATCTCTACACGGCAACGACCGCCACTTACATCAAGCTCGAAGCCGCTCCAGGTAAAGGCCCCGAATTGGCAGCCTTGCTGACCGCAGCCGGCCCCATCGTCGCAGATACCGAACCCAAGACATTGTTCTGGGCGGCGCTGCAGATTGACGAGAACAACTTCGCCATCTTCGACATCTTTGCCGACAACTCTGGCCGCGAAGCGCACTTTGCCGGACAAGTCGCCGGACTCTTGAATGAAAAGGCTTCAGAATTGGTCTCAGACGGATGGGACGACGGTGTGGTGGCAAACGTCCACAATTTCGACATCCTCGCTACCAAATAATCTCGAGGTGACTTGAGAAAGAAGTGCCCGATGCAACCCATCGGGCGCTTTGCTGTTTGAATTTAGATTCACGCCAAAGCGGCCGTTCGAGTAATTGCAGCGAAAGCCGCTCCGTCCGCTCTGCAGACCTTCATGTCGTCCAAGCCGAACTTCCGCCCTCCTCCCTATCAGGACGTTGCTGCCGAGCGAGGCGAACGGCTGCTTACGGGAGCTTGGTTCCAAATCGGGAACGACCGGAATGGGGGCGCAAAGCGGAAATCGCTTTCCGCTTGATTTTCTCTTTCGTTCTGGTTTGGCGATACGGCAGCTTTGCGCCCCCATTCCGGTCATCCATGATCCTCCGGTGGTCGCCCAAAAGCTGCCACTCCTAAAGACGCTGTGGACGGCTCAAGTGGGGTGGGTAACCCGCCCCGTTTCGACGGCATAGTTCGCATAGCAAGGAAGGCTTGAGGCGATCCTCAAGCTCAGCCTTGTGGCTGACGATCATCGACGGATCGTACTCATCACCGGCGAGGCACGGCGCCGACACTGATCAACCGAGCAGAAGCTCCAGCTCATTGAGGAGCGCCTCCTCCCAGGCGAGACGGTGCGGACCTAAGGGACTTGATGTCCGAAAGGCGGCGAAACTGGGTGGTGAGAGAGTCTTGCCAGAACCACACACAGTCGCGACAGCCGTTACACTCTGCGCTACCGGGTATGGCAGTCAGAACAGCAAGAGCGGCCCTTCACCGTGCACCACCCCTGGAAAGTTTGACTCCGAGCATCACGATCGATCGGCCGATGAACCTTGTTTTTCCGCGAAGCGGATGAGCGTCATGATCTCTCTGGTGATGGCGTCCTCTAGGACGTCGGCTTGGCGTGTGGGGCAGAACAGGCTCACAGTCACCCGCTGCTTGCCAAGGTCGGTGGTGGAGAAGCGGATGCGGCTATCGGGCTCAAGAATGTCGACGCCGCTCCGGCGTTCGATCCGCGCGTTTACCCGCGCGGCCTCTTCGCGATGAGCACCGTAGTGCCGATCGACGATGGTAGCGATCTCGGCGTCTCGATCTAGCAAGTCCACATCGGGCTCAGCCGTGACGGCGAAACTGTGGAAGGTGTAGTCGCGCAAAACGCTCAGGTTGCGGATGGGTGATGTGAAAAAAACACTGTTTGGGAGCACCGCCGTCCGGCCAGTATAGTGGAAGGAACTCGGTTGAAACTCTTGGATTGTGGTCGCCAAGAGTGTGTGGTCCACGACCTCACCCCGGACACCATAGACCTCGATCCAGTCGCCGACCGTGAAAGCACGCGTCGAGGATCGCATCAGCGATCCGGAAACGCAGAGGATCATCTCCTTAGTGGCGACGACAAGTGCGACGGCGACGGCGGCAAGCGACAACGCGAAGGTCCTGAGCTGCGGCGCCCAAATCAGGACAAGGCCCAGCAAAAGCAGGAAGAGCAGAACATTTCTGCTGGTTGCAATCCAGCGACGCAAGACATGTGGCGGTAGACTGGTCCGCATCCGGATCAGCTTGACCAAGATCGTCCGAGCAATCCAGAGAACCAGGATGAGTAGTGCCGACGCCACGAGGTCGGGCGAAGCCGCACCGAGTGCGAGCGGCACGTTCCATGAGCTCAGGTCGAAGGTCATCGGGCCGCCTTGTTCTCCGGTTCCCTTACGGCCAGATTAGGTAGACATAGACCGCATATCCTGCAAGCAGCGCTAATCCTTCGAGCCGCGAGATTCTGAAGCCGGTCCAGGCCACTAGAAGTAACGCCGCTGAGACGCCGATCATAACGAGGTTGTCGAACGAGACGATAACGAAAGGTACAACGCCAGGTGCGATCAGTGCGGTGAAGCCGCCGATCCCGAGGATGTTGTAGATATTGGAGCCAACGATATTGCCAAAGGCCACGTCACCCTGCCGCCGCAGCCCCGCTACTGCAGAGGTAACAAGCTCTGGCATTGACGTGCCAACGGCAACAATGGTCAGTCCAATAACGGTCTCGGCGATGCCCAAGCCGCGAGCGAGCGAAACTGCGCCCTCCACAAGGAAGCGCCCGCCAAGCACAACAAGGACAAGCCCGCCGAGCGCAATCAGGAGCGGGACGACCAGCGGTTGGCCGTTTGTCGTCTCAGGTATAAGAGCAGCATCTACCTCCTGAAGCGCGAGGCTCTTGTCATAAATTGCTCCGTGATCAGTTCTTGCCGCCACTCGCTCCTGCCGAAATGCGAACCAGACATAGAGCCCAAGCACCGCTACAAAAGCTCCCCCGACGGTACGTCCGAGCGGCATTAGGGCGGCAAGCGCTGCGAAAACGACAGCGACAGCCAGCATCACCACGCCGTCGCGCCTCAGCGCCTTTGATGCCACGGCGATCGGTGCAAGGAGCGCAGCTATGCCTAGAATCAAGAGAATGTTGGCGATATTGGAACCAACAATGTTGCCATAGGCGATGCCGGGAGCATCCGAAAGCGCGGCCTGAATCGAGGTCACCAATTCCGGCGTAGAGGTTCCGAACCCCACAAGCGTGAGGCCGATGACAAGAGGTGAGACGCCTAGCCGCGTAGCCACGTTCACTGCACCCCGCACAAGAAGCTCGCCGCCCGCAATCAGGAGAACGAGACCACCAAGAAGCGGCAGCCACACTTCTGTCATTGCAAAATCTCCCTCCTCGGCCCGGTCTGCCCCTATGGGGTGGTCCGGTTTCAATCTTAGTGCATGATCGGCTTTGCGGCCATTGCTTGTGCGGACGGTGGCGCCGATCCACGGGTGGGTGCTGGCCAGACAACGGCTTCCGGTGCCGGCGGCCTATACCCGATCGATGAGTGCGGTCGCTCAGTGTTGTAGTAGCGCCGCCAAGCCTCGATGATGACCCTCGCCTCAGCGAGGCTGTAGAAGATCTCGCCACTGAGCAGTTCGTCGCGCAGCTTGGAGTTGAAGCTCTCGCAGTAGCCATTCTCCCGAGGGCTGCCAGGTTCGATGAACGCGGTTTTCGCTCCCGCTGCTGCGATCCACTCCCGGACGGCCTTGGCGATGAAGTCCGGTAGAGGATAATTCCTCTCGATGTCTCATTCAGGTTTCCGGGCCATGTTTCTCTCGCAGTTGGGTTGATGGCAAATGACTTCAGACTTCCAGGTCCTGTACGACCTGCGCGTCAAGATGGCCTCACGCACGAAATTCCTGACAGTCCCCGTGACAAGTTCTGCAGGATGTCTGTTCGTCCGGCTGGTATCGGGTCAAGTTTGGCTCACCTCAGGCTCAACCTCTCCACGCCGCGCGAGCACGCGCGCGACCAACATGCACACCGTGGCCCAGCCAGCTCCGGCTAGCCATCCTGCCAAGACATCAGTCGGCCAATGGACCCCGAGATAGACGCGACTGATGCCAACCAGGATGGTCGTCATCGCCGCAAGCGACAGCACGAATATCTTCAGCCGCCTCTGCGGCAGCGTCCGCGCAACCAAGACGCCGAGCGTAAGATAGACCACCGCTGCCATCATAGAGTGACCTGACGGGAAACTGGCGGTGTGTACGAAAGAGCCATGCGGTACGAGGTCGGGCCGCGGTCGATCGAAGAACTCTTTTGCCACGCTCGAAATGAGCAGCCCGCCGCCCACGGACGCTAGGCTGTGTGGACGAATTGACTCAGGTACAGGTTTTGGGGTTCCGCGGATGAATCCGGCCTGATTCATAGGTTGCCGACTGATTTGGGAGGTCGGCGATGTCCACAAAGATGACGGATACGGATT
>NZ_JAAAMH010000033.1 GCF_024105655.1 Aliihoeflea sp. 40Bstr573 | reverse complement strand
TGCAGAACATCAGATGCCTGAAGGCTTCCGGTCGCTCAGACTTCCGGCTCGGTTACGCCACGCCGCATGACGTTCATGCTCCGTTCGACCTTAGCGTGTCGCTGGGAACAGTTCTTGTTCCGACCCCGAGTTGGGGGCGGCGGTCACCGCCTATCACCTCGCCCAAGCGCGGACCCGCCGCCGGCGCGAAAAGGCCAAGGAAGCCGCGCCGAAGCGCAGTGCGGCCCGCGCCGCCAAGGTCGCCGCGATGTACGAAGAGGCCAACGCTTCCTACTACTACGGCCGCAGCGTGCTGCTCGCCGAGATCGAGAAGAAACTCGACGCCGAAAGGCGGATGATCGAGAACGCGCGCGACGAGAAGGAAGCGGTCCGCCGCCGCATGTCGGTCGGGTTTGAACTTCTGAAGCCGACGGAAATCGGAGGTCGGATCCGACAGCCGTTCGTTGAGAAGGGGCTGCGCAGCGACCGTTTGGGCGTCGCGGCCAAGCTCTTCGTCCGCGGCTGCCGAAAAGGCAAGAACCTGCGGTCGGGCGAGGAAAGGGGCCTCATCTATACACGTACGGGCCGGAAGGTGCTGAACCTCGATTACGCTTACGTCGAAGGAAACCGGAGGATGGTCAGCCTCATCCGCGTCGATCTCGACCGCTATTTCGACGGTTTCGACGACCTCCGCGCTCGGCTCCAGGCCCTTGTCGATGCCGGGAAGTTGCCGTGCATGCCGCACGTGGTCGTGGGGGACATCCAAGACCTGAGACGCGAAGATCTGCATCATGCGAGCCTGGTCCGTCCGCACCTGTGGTTCATCCTGCGCGACGCCGTGGCCTTTCGTGCTCCTGAACATGGCGGCAAGGGCAGGGAAGGGCCGAAAAGGCTGTTCAACGGCGTCTATCGCGCGTTGGTGCATGCGTTGCTGCCGCTTGGCTCGGACCCCGACGCTTTAGTGACGCTCGTACGCGGGAAGAACCCGCTATCGCCGTTTTGGCGTTCGGAGAGCTTCAACGACACCGTTTTTCCTTCGCTTACCGACTATGCCAAGGCGATGCCGGAAGGCATGACGTTCAGCCGCGAAAGGTTGGCACGTGAAGCGGCCAAGATTCAGTCGGCACTGCCGAAGGCCGCTTCGAACGCGCTCTTCAACACCGCATCGAAACAGGCGTGGAAGATTCTGCGCGAGATGCACGCAGCCGGTACGGCCGAATACCTCGACGCGCTCGACGACAGGGAAGGGCTTCGCGCCCTCCTGGGTGAACTCATGCCTCTCGACGATGTTCTGGCGCTTTGCGAAGAGCGCGTCTCGGACGACCAGGCGGCTTACGTGATCGACAAGGTGATTGGCTACGCCTCGAGTAGCTGGAACCCGGTCAAGGCCGACCAGGCCGAGGCAAGAGCGAACCGGCACAAGCTGGCGCACCTTGTCGAGGGATTGGACCTCAAGGGACGCCAGGCGGTCGCGGGACGGGCGTCCGGAGCCGCGAAGAAAGACGCCGCGCGCGAGGCGGTGATCGCCGCCATGGTTTCCGTGCGATCCGTCGGCGGCCCTTGGACCCGCGTCGAGGTCGCCCGGGTTGCGGTGCTCGACCGCAGTACCGTCTCGCGGCACTGGCGATCGTGCGAAATCGAATGCGACAATCGCTGTCTAGATAAAAAGGGGTCTCTCCTAACCGACAACTCAGTGATGTCAGATCTGGATCAGGAAGATGGAATGAGGATTGGACCGAAGCCGTATGTGTCACCTTCGAAGCGGGACACCGGGAACACCGTATCCCAGGCTGTCGAAGCTATCGCTGCTAAACGAAAGCCCTGTCCACCGCCTCCTCCATCTGTCCGACCGTCGTTGCAGGATGTCCCGGAGATACGCGTTCCGGCGACAGCGCGGCGAACGGCCGAAACTGCTCCAGGGCGGGCGAAAACGGATATCCGCGGTCCTCGCACCGTTTCGGCTCCAAAACTCGCCCAGCGCGTGAAAACGGCGGACAAAGCTGCGAAGTACGGAAAGGCCATGGAAGTCATGTCTCCGGAGACCGAGGCGTACGACGCCCGCCTGGCCGAGTTCAAGGTCTCGTTCCGGGGTTGGATCGAGGGTGGTCGCCAAGGACCGCGGCCGGTTCATCCCAGGCCGTTCTGATTGGACCTCGGATAGCCGGGCGTCGCCTTCCTCCCGCACCGTCTCCGAAGATCGCGACAGGCCCACGGAGACCCCGGCAATGTACAGTTCCTTCAGCTACGTCCTTTTCATCATGATGTGCGGTGCTGGCGGCGACGGGGCGGATCGCTGCTACGAGGCCGTCCTCGACGGGTTTCAGACTTCGCACCAGTGCGCCGACGCGGGGTCGTACTTCAAGGCGATCACCGAGGCCGTGATGGACCCGGTACTGCCTTGGGCCGTCTACGAGTGCCATCCGATCGCTCAGCGCGAGGCCTGACCCCGTGTCCGGCCTCGTCCTGGACTTCGACGGCGACGCCTTTCGCCGAGACGCCGGCATCCTGGCAAAGAGAACGCTGCCTCGCGCCGCCCGCTAGGCTTTGGCGTCCGTCCGGCCGGCCGTCGTCGAAGGCATGCGCGAGGCGCTGGCCGAACATCTCGACGACCGACACCGTTCACGCTCGACGGCATCGACATTTCTCGTTTCCGGAGATGACGGTCTCTGTTTAGCCCTGCCAGGCCGAGCACCTTCGGTATGTTGGAGGGCGGCAGTCGTTCCGACGTCATCATGCGGTCTAAAGACGCTCCCTTTGATCGCCACGGCAACCTGCCGCGTGGCTATCTGCGCGCGGCCGAAGCGTCCGGGGGCTTTTGGATGGTCTCGGAGTCGGGCGTGCCAACGCTCTTCGCCGACGACGGCATGGGCGGGATCGAGGCCGTCGCGTACCGCGTCGCGCGGACCGAGTATCAGAAGCAAATGGATTTCGAGCAAGAGGTCGCACTTCTCGTCGATGACCTGCTGCCGGAAGCGACGGCGAGGGCGATCTCCGCGGCCCTCGGCGACTGACCCCTTCTGCCGACGGGTTTGCACCGTGCGGGTTCCGGGACCATCCTCGTACGCAAGGGATGGCCTCCGGGAGGGAGATGACATGGAACTCGCGGTAACTGCCCACGCTGTCCTGCGCTTCGCGGAGCGCGTCCTCAGCACGGGCATCGCGGCCGCCAGGCGCGCCTTCGCAGCCAAACTAGGGTGGAACCCATTGTCTCCGCGTTGCTCTCCTGGATGCAGGAGCGGGGCCGCGTCGACAGCGCCGAAGTCCGTCTCGAGATCGTTGCCCGTATCGCGTGCGGCCGCCGCATCAGCCGCAAAATCGGAGGCGGCCGCATGACCGACGTCTATGCCCTAGCCGACTGCGACTGCCGGACCGTCGTCGAAGCCGCGACGGGCAATGTGGTCACGGTCAGCCTGGCGAAGATACCCGTCCGTGCCGGTGTCGCCGACGGCAGCTATTCGAAGTGGGCAGCTTGATGACGGAGAAGCCGGACCCCGCCGCGGCGAAGGCGATGCTCCGCGCCATGGCGAACTTGTCGGTTGACGAACTGGCGTTCTTCGAACGTCGGCGGAAAGCGCGGCAGGAGCGGGAGAGGGCGGCCGAGACTGATTGGAACTCCAGAGCTGACTGATCCGGAGGTTTGCTGATTTCGTTGAGTTTTTCGCGCTCAATAACGCTCGTAAGTAGGTGAAAAGGCCACTTACGAGCTTTATTAACGAGGATTCATACCTCTTCCATTGGCGGCTGCGCCCATCTCGCCGGCGGTTTGATCCATGCTCGGCCGGGGCCCATGGTCGTGTCCGGAGAAGCAGTGGAGATCATCGTATGTCGAAAGCGCCGCCCATCGAGCAGCAGCCCGAGGTCCACCTCGAAAATTGGTGCGTCGCCCGGGTTGGTCCCGATCGCTTTGGCAACAAATTTTTCGCGCTGGTCGGGATACCTGTAGAGACCGACAGGATGCGCATGACGACGGACATTCAAACCTATGACCCTGCTGAGAGAACGGCTATCACCCTTTCTGGACGCGTGTATCGCCTCGTCAGCGACGAGCGACGCTTAGACCCCCATCCTGATACGTGGCCGATGATCAAACAGTACTGTCGGGGTCATTTGATCCCCCAAGGCCTGGTCGAGCTCGTTCCGCTCGCTGAGCTCGAAGCTTGCGTGCCGGCTCCCGGTGCGCCAACCAGCGCCTGGAGGCACTGATGAAGGGGCCGCGCACACTTTCCACATGGGCATTTCTGCAGATCTGGCGTCCGGACGACGTCCGTACCCCGCAGGCACCGATCCTGGCCGGCATCGACGAACTCGGCCTGAACAGGACCTCGACGCCGCTTATGGAATTCGACCCTGTCACAGGCGTCGGCGTCACTGCGTCCGGACGAGAGTATCGGCTTGCGGGATCCGAAGACCCAGTCGCGGCACTCCGGGTTTTTGGGAGCCTGTGGATGCTCCAGGATGGTCAAGAAGTCCGACGCGTCGCGCCGAAGGACGTCCCGGCCGTGATCGCCACGTCGGCGTCATCAGCGCCGAAATCGGCTGAACAGCAAACCGAAGAGGACTCATTCCGCATCCGCGCCTGTATATCGCAGATTAACCGACTAGCGCGGCTGGCTGCGATCACCGAATGCGATGTCGCGGGCATGCTGGGCATCTCTCTGTGCGTGTATGCTGACCTCCCTGTCGGCACTGTCCCAGTAGGCCTGACTTTGGATCGGACGGAGAGTGTCCTGGCGCACGTCAACGACCGCCTGCAGGGGCGGGCCGTCGGTCTCCACGGCCAGGATTCCGAAGTCCGGGCCGCCCGCATGCGCGACACTGGTAAGCGGATGGAGCAGCGAATGGCCGAGACCTACCGGCACCGCATCGAACGGGCGGCATTCACGCTGCCGTACCTACAATTGTCGGACCCGGATATGGATGCCGAAGAGTGCGCGGCGGCGCTCGGTGTCACAGGGGAAGAACTGCGCCAAATTCTCGATGAAATTCCTAACGATGACGACAAATACACGGTGCCAGCGCCGCGAATGCGCCACTAGCCTCGCGGACTGATGGCGAACGCCAGCACTGCTATGATGAGTCCCGCCGTTCGAGGCGCTGTGCGCCGTCCGCGGCTGGCTTGTATTCGGTTCAGATAGCGTGTTGACGGAGCGCCCGATCCGGACCATCGTCAAAGGGTAGAAGCGATTTCGTCGCTGATGCCGTGGTTCCCCTGCCGACTTCCCAAAATCGCAGGGCCGCGTTTTCCTCAGGTGACTGAGGTGCCGCCGCACAGGCGGCTGGAAGGGCGGCAGAGATGCCGCCTTTCTTTTGCCCGCTGGGAGGCGCGGTGCTGCAACAGGACGTCCTTTCCCGGACAAGCATGATCCACGCCGGCGCGATTGATCATGTCGACCGCCCACGCGCTTTGGGTCTGGTCGAAGACTTACGACAAGAGACCAAAAAATTACGCATCGCAGGGACGATCGATGTTGACGGAGCGACCAGTTCGGACAATCCTCAAGGGTAGACGCGATCAAGGTCGCTGAAGCCGTGGTTCCTCTGCCGACTTCCCAAATCGCAGGGCCTACGATCCCTCTGGTGACAGAGGGTGCCGCCGCACAGGCGGCTCGGAATAGAGTCGACTTTAGGTCGGTTTTGCCGCCGAACAGGCGGACGGAAGGGCGGCAGCGATGCCGCCTTTCCTTTATTCCCGCTGCTCGGCGCGGGGCTGCAACAGGACGTCCTTTCTCGGACACTGACCGTCCGCCGGCGCGCTCGCTAACGTCGACCGACCACGTGCAGGGGTTTGGGAAAGACCTTCGACAACGGCCCAAGAAAATGCGCAGAGGCGGACAATTCGTGTTGACGGAGCGGTTGGTCCGGATAATCCTGAAGAGGTGGAAGCGATTGACTATCGCCGATACACAGATGGGATTACTCCCATGCACGTTCAGTTCTCCGCTGCACAAGCGGCTCTGAAATATGTGATCAAAGATGATTGTTCCCCGCCGCGCAGGCGGCTCTGGACAAACTCCTGGTCAGATCGGCCGCCGCACAGGCGGATGAAAAGGTGGCAGCGATGCCCAGCCCCTAACCGGAATGTGGAGTCTCGGTGACCAAGCCGCCAGGATACCGGGAATTGTGGCCCTTTCGCATGGCGGAGAATCTGAAAACAGGACTGCCTGCCGACTTCGTTCGATGCACACATTGTAGTTAGCGGCTGTCAGCCGATGCCAACCTTCCCTTTGTAAGGCGTGAACAGGCCAGCGCCTGTACCGCTGCGCCGACGCCGTGCACTGGCTGTGGCAACGATTGCTATAGCCCTGATTAGTGACAGTTCGCTCCAGGACCTTCGACCGCCTCTGCTGCGGTGGATCAACTGTACCCGTGGTCGTCCTTCTGGCTAGGGAGGACGAATTCATCGGGGCGACTCGCGATGAAGCCAGCATCAGGAACAATCCCTTGGCGCAACCAGTGAGCGAGAAAGGAGGGCTTTCCGATTGCCAGTGACGAACCAACCATTGGAAACAGGATTACGTCCGTGCGATTTGAAAGGGCTTTGGCTGGACCTCTTTCGAAGTCGTCGACATCATTGGTAGCCAGCAGGTCGGCCTTGCCACCAATCGCACTCAGCAGAACATGGCGGTCGTCCGTGATCTCGTCAAAGAGCTTCGCATCGGACGCATCCAGATGAGCCTGGGCCGCCGCAAACTCTTCCTCCTCGGACGCAAAAGGAATATGATCGGCTCCCACCATGATGCTCGGTGGGAGCGCAAGCGGGCCTTCAAGTGCGTAGTCCTGAAGCAGCCATGCGGTCTCGTCGGCTGAATCCCGGTCATAATTGAACCTCCGGATCAGGACGGAGGCCCAATTCTCTATGACGGGGACCGAGGTGATCAATTGAACCGGGCCGGCATCGCATTCCCCGTTGCGAACAGCATCCACCAGATAACGAGATGCCGTCCCTTTCCTTTCCTTGATTGTCCCTAGAAGGTCGGCGACTAGGACATTGATGTCCAGGCAAATGCGGATTGCTCGCTCTGTCATCGGCGGGCGGCCATCACAGCCTCGGCGTCAATCGCATCTTCGGTGTCGAGCGGGGAATTCGTCACCGGGCTATACTTGGGATTCACGCGGCTCGCGACCACTTTCTCCCTGGCCTTCAGCGCGGCACGCCCCAGCAGTCGAGTGACAAATTCACGTTCTTCGGGCTTGCTGCCATCGAGAGAGATCAACGCCCGCCGTGCCGCAGGGGACATATCGACCAGAAATCGGGTGGCCACGGCCACCAACTGCGAAGGATTCCGACCTTCGGACTCCGCAATTCTTCCCAGCCGGTCCGCAGACCGCTCGTCAAGATGTGCTCCAACCGTTCGTCCAGCCATGGCGGTTCTCCTTTAGAAACTAAAGATAGTTTGGAATGCGGGGATTGTCTAGCTCAGCGCCTCAGGCCCCATCCGCCTCTTGACTAAACTCGCAAGGCCCTGAAGCTGCTCAAGCGCGCCAGCGCAGCCTCGCGCGTCGCCAGATGGGTAGCCAGCGCGCCGCGGCCCAAACCATGTACCTCTAACCGCTGGCTGACGCGCAGCGCCGCCGACGGCAGCCAGAGTTCGTTCCACATCCACTCGAAACTGTATGTCGTCGCTTGCGACTTAAACGCATGATGCGCCGGTTTGGGTCGGAGCGGGAAAAGGGTAGGGGTAAGAACCTTCGGCTAGGCGGCAAATCGCCCTGCGCTCCACATTCTAGTTAAGGGCTGGGCAGCGATGCCGCCTTTTCTTTTTCCCTATCGGACACTCAGCTGGCTCGCCATAAAAGATGCTCGGAGGGTTCACCACGTCCGCATCGCGGGAAGCGTGCACCTATTTCCTGCGACTAACAGCAAGTCTCAAGCGACGTCCGGGATCCATCTGAAAAATATCCATGGGGCGAGCAATTGCGAGTTGACGGAACGATCTGATCCGGACCACCCTTGAGAGGTGGAAGCGAACGACCTTCGCTGATACTTGGGCGTTGAAATACACCCGCGCACGTTCAGTACCCCGCTGCACAAGCGGCTCTGAAATATCTGGCTGTAAGAACTGTTAGCCGCCGCGCAGGTGGCTCTGGACAGGTTCGTGGTCAAGTCGGCCGCCGCACAGGCGGATGAAAAGGTGGCAGCGATGCCGCCTTTTCTTTTGGATTGTCGCTCAGGGTGACTGCTTTAGCCGCCGACCTTAACCGATCGACGGCGACGCCGGCCGACCAGCCGCACATATAGGAGAGCTGAATGCCATTTTCGTTTTTGCGGGTGCTCGCGCAATTGACGAAAGATCCGCTGTAGGGGCGGCCACCGGCGCTGGCTATGGTGAGAAGACGCTGCTGCGCACCGCCCGCATCCCCAAGAATCTTCCAGATGGAAGAAGGAATCGGGCTGCCCCTAGCGGCCAAACGTCACGTAACGATGCCGCGCGCCTTCATTTCCTGCTTTGCGTCGACCAGGATGCGCCCCACCTTGACGGCCTCGGCAGCCTCGAGCAAAGCCTCTGCGATTTCATGAACGGCGAAATCGTCAACGCGTTCTGCCATGTGCTCGAGGCAATACACAATGTCATCCGGTGTGCCGTCGAAGGCCATCGCATCTGAGGCATTGATGTCGTCGCGATAGTCTCGAATCGTGCAGGCTGCCCGCTGCAAGAGGCGCGCACGTTCGGCTGTCCCAAGCTGTTCCGTCTCGTTGCCGGCGCGGATCAATTCCGACACGAAGCCGGAAGCGTAATTCGTGATCTGCATGCAGCACCTATTTTCTGTTCCCGCGTGTTCCAGCGGCCCACTATAGGCATGACGTCGGCGCTTGTCCGGTCAATCCTCTTCCCACGATGACTGGTTGGTCGAGCAATCGGAAGATAGACTGGCGCTCTTTGCCCGTCCGCTCCGAGAGCGCCAAAAACTCATGACAAGATTTCAAACGGCCAAGCCTTGGATGCAAGGTCCGCCGGCAGTCATGAATCGCGTGGCAATTGTCTTTGGCCGGCGTTGGTCGACTAACTCTCCGGTCCGTATGGAACAGGTCACACGAGCGCCGACGTCTATCGATAGGTAGCAACAAGCGATGACATCACCACGTGCAGCGGAAAGGCCGTCCGATCAGCGCTCCCCCGTCGCATCAACTCGCCCCAGGTGTTGCCACAGCCCTCGCTGCGTGATGGAAGATCACGCAGTGTCACGGCATAAGGTTATAGCAGAGCCTGTCTCCCCCGGAATGATCCCGGGGGAGGGGTGCCAGGTTCAGCCATACCGCTTATGAAAGAAGTATCTGTCCTCCAGCTCTTCCTGCTCGCACTGCGCGGTCCATGACTGACCCGAAAGATTCAGGCGCGCCATCGGGCCGAGCGTGCTTCGGAACGGCTGATCGACAGCATCGGGAATGCTTTCCCCATATCCGGTGAGCGCCCGTTTTATCCGGATGCCAAGAACGCGGGCGAGAGGCGGTGGGAACGCATTGGCGATCTGGCGCAGTTTGGGCATAGGGTTGCCGAGTGGAATATCGCCGCGTAGGTCGTACCCCGTTTCGGGCGTCCATTTCGCGTGAGGCGCGAAACGCCAGTCATCCGGAAACCCCTGAAGCCGGGCCACCATTCGAATGGTCAGTTGCGGATAGCTCTTTGCGTCATCCTTTCGCCCCGGCTTTCGATAGGGCCAAAGCTAGCGTCTGGCGCGTTGTCCGCGCAGCCAGTCGGATTGATACCCTGCGCGTACCAATGGCGGCGTCCCTTTTCCATCGCCAGGTCGAAGCTGGCCTTATTCTCGCTGCCGCCGATGATGGTCATGCAGTAGCCGGTAGCTTTGGCAGCCCAATCCGCGGCATGTGGCCAACTGTTCGACGCCATGAGATCGCCAAGGGTTTCACCGACCGTTTTCGGTGCGATCTCGAGTGGCTCGGGCCAACGGAACCGATGCATCAGCCCTTTCTTGAATCCGACGAGAATCGCCCGGTTGCGCTTTTGTGTCAATCGGCGCGCAAAGTTGACCCCGGATCGGCGTCCAATTTTGACCCCCTCGTAGAGCGCACCGGGTAGCGCCCGACCGGGTGGAGCTGGTCGGGGTTGCGCAGCCCGGTCGGGCGCGGCTGATTGGCTTTTCGGCTTTAGCTTTGAGAGCGGTTTTTGAAGCGCCAGGATTCGTTGCCGGTCTCGATGATCTCGCAGTGATGTGTGAGCCGATCGAGGAGTGCGGTGGTCATTTTGGCGTCGCCGAAGACGGCGGGCCATTCACCGAACGCGAGGTTGGTGGTGACGATGATCGAGGTCCGCTCATAGAGCCGGCTGATCAGGTGGAAGAGGAGTTGGCCCCCGGCCTGGGCGAAGGGAAGGTAGCCAAGTTCGTCGAGCACGACGAAGTCGAGCCGGGTGAGATAATCGGCGATGCGTCCCTGCTTTCCGGCGCGATGTTCGGTCTCGAGCCGGTTGACCAAATCAACGACATTGAAGAAGCGGCCACGCGCGCTGCTGCGGATGAGGGCGCGGGCGATCGCGATTGCCAGATGTGACTTGCCTGTTCCGGTGCCACCGATGAGGACGGCGTTGCGTTGGTCAGCGACGAAGGCACCGGTGGCCAGATCGCGGACCAGCGCCTCGTTGACGGGCGTGTCCGCGAAGTCGAAGTCGTCGATGTCCTTTGCCAGCGGCAGCTTGGCGACGGTCAGCTGATATTTGATGGAGCGGGCCTGCTTTTCCGCGATCTCAGCTGAGAGCAGATCGCCCACGATCCTCGGCGACTCGTGCTGGCGCTTGATGGCGGTGGTCATGATCTCGTCGTAGGCGCTGCGCATCCCGTAGAGCTTCAGCGTCCCCATCAGTTCCAGAACCTGCGTGCGTTCCATCAGCTTGCTCTCCTGAGGCTATCGTAGCGGGCGCAGTCCGCCTGCGGCTCATGTCGCAGGCGAAGCGCATCGGGTGTGAGGATGGTCACTGGCGGTGCCGGATCGCGATGCCGGGCCAGGATGTTGAGGATGACGGCGGACGAGCAGACGTTCTCGGCGAGCGCCTGTTGGCAGGCGGCTTCGACTGCCTCAAGCCCGTCCGACAGCACCGCCGTCAGGATCAGCACCATCTGCCGGTCGCCATCATCAGAGGCTTTCAGCCGACGCCGCACTCGCTCCATCGCCGGCGGCAGATCCCAATGCTGGAACGGCGCGCCATTGCGCAGAGCTCCAGGCTTGCGGGCCAATACCGGAACGTAGTGCCATGGATTGTAGACCGTCTGGTTGCGGCCAAAGCTGCGAGCATGCTCTCCAACGGTGATGCGGTCCTGGCGGATGACGATGCGATCGGCGTAGGCCTGGATCTCAACCGGACGGCCGACCGCCGTCGAGAGAACCGAGTATTTGTTGTTGTCGAAGCGCACGGTGCAGGTCTTCGACACCGAGGCGGGAACGCAGTGGAAGCCATCGAAGGGACCACGGTAGCCGACCAGCTTGCCGCGCTCCTCCTCGAACACTTCCCAGATCGTGCGCTCCGGCTGGTCGACATGGCGGTGGGCCTTGGCATAGGCGACGCACTTGTCGAGCAACCAGCCGTTCAACTCCTCGTAGCTTCGGAAGCGCAGCCGCGGGGTGAAGAAGCGCTCACGCACCAGCCCGACCTGGTTCTCGACCTGGCCCTTCTCCCAGCCCGACGCCGGCGTGCAGGCGACGGGCTGGACCAGATAATGGCTGCACATCTGCAGGAACCGGCGATTGTATTGCCGTTCCTTGCCGACAAAGACGGTCTCCACCGCCGTCTTCATGTTGTCGTAGATGCCGCGGGTGCAGGCACCGCCGAAGAAGGCGAAGGCTCGGTCGTGGGCGTCGAACACCATCTCCTGTGTCTCGCGCGGATAGGCCCGCACGAACATCATCCGGCTGTGGCAGAGCCGAACATGAGCCACCTTCACGGTCACCGTCACGCCGTTGATCAGCACGATCTCGTGGCTCCAATCGAACTGGTAGGCGTCGCCTGGGGGATAGAACAGCGGCACGTAGGCCTCGGCCATAGCCGCGCCGCGAGCCTTATCTCGACCCTTGGCATAGCGCCGGATCGCATCGTAGCTGCCCTCGTAACCCAGCGCCCGCAGCTCCTCATAGATGCGGATCAGGGTCAGGCGCTCGCGCTTTGCCTTCGCATCGTTGCTATCCAGCAGAGCGTCGAGCTGCACCTGCCACGGCCCGACCTTCGGCTGCGGCTGACGCTCGCGCTCATAAGAGAACGAGGTCTCATCGGACCGCAGGATCTTGCGGACCGTGTTGCGCGACACGTGCAACTCGCGGCAGATCCGCTTGAGAGACCACCCCTGAACATAGAAGGCACGCCGAACCCGGGCGATCGTATCCACTGACTTCATCCCCCTCTCCACCCGCTCGCCAAAAAACGAACGGATGGTCGCAGATCGACTTCATGAGGGGGTCAAAATTGGACGCCGATCCTCCCGTCTGAGGGGTCAAAATTGCATGCCGATTCACACGCAGCTGGCCGTTGACGCCAATGGTCGCTTCGATCTGGAGACAGCGATTGCCTACGCCAAGATGCTGCGCAGCCTTCCGCTGTTCTGGTACGAGGAAATCGGCGATCCGCTGGACTACCAGCTTCAGTCAGCGATGGCTGAATTCTATCCAGGGCCCATGGCGACGGGCGAGAACCTTTTCTCTCACCAAGATGCACGTAACCTTCTACGCTACGGCGGCATGCGTTCAGACCGGGACTGGCTTCAGTTCGACTGCGCACTTTCCTATGGACTTGTGGAGTACTTGCGTACGCTAGATGTCCTCGATCAGCTCGGTTGGTCGCCGTCGCGCTGCATTCCTCATGGTGGTCATCAGATGTCTCTCAACATTGCGGCGGGCCTCGGCCTTGGCGGCAACGAGAGCTATCCGGACTTGTTTCAGCCCTATGGCGGGTTCCCGGATAGGGTCGAAGTCGAGGACGGCCACATCGTGATGCCCGAGCTGCCCGGCATCGGGTTCGAAGGCAAATCCGACCTGATCAAGGTCATGAGGGAATTGGCAGAATAGTTGCCGGCGGCCGTGGACTAGAGAATAGGATCAATCATGCCGGCGTCTTTCGTCCAAACGCCACTGGGTTCGTGGACGCACAGTCAAGCCAGCATGATTTGATCGACGGTCGTCTCTGGTCCGAACCCGAAAGGTCAGCTCTTGTCATTGCCGACGAAAGCCTCGAATGACCGTAATGGTGGAGGGTTTCAGGTGCCGGTAGGCTTACGAAAGCCTCTCATGCAGGACCGCGCGGGCCACGTTCGATGGCTATGGGGATTTCAAACCTGCGGTCGATGTCGCCGATGGTGCGACTGCCGCTCGGAAGCGCGGGTTAAATGCGGACAGGCCGCTTCGTTGCGCCTCGGCGCGGTTTAGCCGGCCCTGCACACTGCTCGCCGCGCTCCCGTCGGCGACGACAGTCAACATCGGCGCACGCGTGTCCGCTGCCGGAGACGCAGCGCCTGCGGGTTGAAGCTGAATCATGCGATGCCGGGTCATGGGGCGCTCTCCCGGCTTGTTGCCGATCCGTGCGGCGGACCGCGTGGCTGTCTCCAGCGTTCGAAGATCTCGATGACGATCATGCGCGCCCCGCAGCAGGGGCATGGCGGGCGGAAGTCCTGCGGTTCGTCGGAGTCGCCGGGGTCGGGCGGCGCGGGGACATCCAGGAGAGTTCGCGGGCGAGCGCGAGGATGGCCTTGCGGGCGGAACCGGCGAGCAAGCCGTAGTGCCGGATGCGATGGAAGCCGCGCGGCAGGACATGGATCAGGAAGCGGCAGATGAGCTCGTCAGCGGCGAGCATCATCACCTGTTGCCGGTCCTCGCCGTCACGACGATTATCCATGTAGCGGCTGGCGGTCTGCCAATCGTCGTTGTGCTCGACAAGCACTGCGCCGATCAGGCGCGCGATGGAGGCCTCGTTGGGGAAGATCCCGACGACGTCGGCGCGGCGCTTGACCTCCATGTTCAGACGCTTGATTGGGTTCGTGCTGTGCAACTTGGCGCGGTGCTGGCGGGGAAGGACAAGTAGGCCAGCACGTCGTGTTCGCTGGTGTCCATGAGGTCTGCAAGCTTCGGCCAGCGGCAGAGCAGCTGCTCGGCCACCCTGCGTCAGGTCTCTGCGGCATGGCGCGCTTGGGCTGGTCGAAGGCTTGCCGGATCGCAGCGGCGACGACTGTGTGCTGGCCGCGCGACGCATGGGCCAGCGCGTTCCAGATCCAATGAACGCGGACCCTCTGCCACGTCGCCTCGAAGACCCGGACGATGGCTGCCTTGAGACCGGTATGGGCATCGCTGATCACCACCCGGACCCCGCCGAGCCCGCGGGCTTTCAATTAACGCAGGAACTCGGTCCAGAAGGTCTCGGCTTCGGAAGGGCCGATACCCAGGCCGATAATCTCCCTGTGTTCTTCGGTGTTGGCGGCGACGGCGATTATCGCCGCGACCGATACGATCCGCCCGCCCTAGCGGACCTTCAGATAGGTGGCGTCCAGCCAGACATAGGGCCACTCGCCGGCGAGCTGCCGGTTCAGGAACGCGCCGACCCTCTCATCGATGTCCTTGAAAACCTCAGACCGCGCCCACCGCAATGTGAGGAGCCAAATGGCTCGATTTGTGGCGTCCGTCATGTGCGGGCTTAACAAATGTGTTGATGGAGCCGACGCCAATGCATGCCGGCATCCCTGTCAATTGCGCACTGTCTGACGCATGTCCCCCGCCTGTCCCACCATGCGACCACCGAAGCCGGGCAAAGCGTCGGCGCGATACTGAATCAACATAGTCCGTCAAATTTTAGGTTTTCAGTTAAGCAAATCGATCGTTACGGGAGCTAAACCGGCCTCGACAACGCCGTCGTGCCCATATGCACGATATTCGATAGCTCGCAGGGGGAGGGAACAAACGTCATGCTGGACCAACATATCCACCCCTGTTTCGCCCGAAGTTGCGAGCACCCTTGCGGACGATACCGCTTAAACCAACGGGAGTTAGGCCTGTTATGGCCTGACCCAGGCTGGGAAAAGCGGACGAAAGGAGGGTTCCCATGTCCAAATGGTACTACGAGAACGGCGAGGCGATTTGCAGTGTAGCGCATTTCGAAGCAACGGTCGCCAAGACGAAGAATGGTCTCTTCGAGCTGGGCGTCTGGAATGTTGCAACCCAGACGTTGGTCGGTGAACCCGTCGAGTACCCCTCGGAAGTTGGGGCAAAGCGGGCGGCCAGCCATGCGCTGAGGCGGCTGAGCACGGCACACATCGAAGACGTCGTCGTGGACACCACGCCCGCGCCCGCAAAGGCAAGCTATGAAACTTGCTGGACCGGCAGGGAGTTCGTCACGGTGCGGGAAGGCAATGGTCTCCGCGTCGGCGGCGCGATCCGCATTCTCGACGGGATGGTTGAGGGTGAAATCACGCTTGATGGTCGTGTTTTCCGCGAGGAGTACGCGAGCGTCTTGGACGCGAAGCGGTCTGTCCTGAAGCTTGCCGACAGGTTGATCGATGCCCACGTCTAGTCAAGGCAACAAGGAAACGGGCGGCGCTGCCGCCCGTTTCCAGTATTGTACGGACAGGGTCGACAGATGGATTGTTCTGTTCAAGTCCAAGCAAAATCACCCCAACGCAAGGTTGCGCACTGCGGCTGGTTTATTTGACCAATATCGAATCCGCGCCCTTCGCGTCCGGAGTTTTGGGAACTCGACGATTCCTGCCATACGTTGCGGTTGCGCTCTCAAATCTATTCAAATACCTGCGTAAGCGCCGCTCGAATTTGGCGGTGAAGACGATCGCGTGCGGGTCCGCCTGCGATTGCATCGCTGACCGCGACGGGTCACTTGGCGCGGTGGGCTTGTATCTACACTATAGGATTGGCCTTAGCAGAACGAACGCTCCGGTTGTCGGATCGCCCACTCACGTCCTAACGCCGGCGACGACACAGCAGTCGCCAACGCAGTTCCATAATGCAGATTACGCGACTGGCCAGTGTAGGCGCAAAGCTAAAATGTCCCACTTCTGCAAAGTTGGAATGTCGCCCTGCTCGTCGCGATGAGCGAGGGAGACGGCGGTGTGGGACTGATTTTGAAGAGCGAGCGCGAGCTGCAACGCATTGAGGTTCTGTCGAAGGTTCTGGAGCGGCGCATGACGGTCGGGTCGGCGGCGCATGTCCTGAATATGACGACGGCGGCGTCACGAGATAGGCCTTCTCCGCTACTTGGCAGGCGCGTTCCAAAGCGTCGCGGTCGCCGAAATTCGCCACGGCGGTATCGCAGTCCTTGCCATCAGCACCGCGGCCTTCGCAGACTGGCCGGTGACGGCGCGCAGGTTTGCGCCCTTGACGAGAAGCGCTTCCACCAGGGGCGCGCCGGTGGCGCCCGTGGCTCCGAGGACCGTGATTATGGCGTGTCCATTCTCAGGGCCGCGATGGCCTCCATCGTTTCGGGTTGCTGATCGAGGACATGTCGCCCGTATCCTCGCAAAGGAGAGGCGCGCCTGGACGGCATGACGCCCGAGCGGCTAGCGCTCAAGGCAACGGGCGGGCTGGAGACGGGGCAGGTGGAGCAGCTGCATGCCGCCGGCCCGACAGTCGTGGTGGTCAATCCGGCCTAGGGGCGTTCGTTCGCCGCCGCGCTTGGCAATCGGGCCAAGTCCGGTCCGATCGATGCCGCCGTCGCCGCCGCTACGCGGCGGCAGGTGCGCCCGCTGCCCGATGCCAAGACCTGCCTCTTGACCGGTCATTACCCTTCGACCAA
Organism: Aliihoeflea sp. 40Bstr573; assembly: GCF_024105655.1. Classification (GTDB taxonomy): domain Bacteria; phylum Pseudomonadota; class Alphaproteobacteria; order Rhizobiales; family Rhizobiaceae; genus Aliihoeflea. The sequence goes on along the minus strand of NZ_JAAAMH010000033.1, from coordinate 1,894 downwards.
TCTATCGACCCGCCGAGCGCAATCCAACGGCCTGCTAAAAATTGACCCGACATTGCAAATAGCTGGCGAAAAGTTATGTGCGCGATTATAACGTTTATAACTCATGATCGGAATTGCCCATGCGTTTTTTTGTTTCACTTCTCGTTTCTGGATGGATACTGGTATCGCTTAATGCCGCTTCAGCTCAAGACGACGGGCCCCTATCGAAATTGCCCCCACCCGACAGCATCAAGCTTTCGTCGGTAATTGCGCAGGTTGAGAAACGGCCAGGGTACTACGGGATAGATAATATTTCATTTGCTGACGGCGAATACCGTGTGGTATATTATATGGATGATGGCGCTGAAGTGCGCATCAACTACAATGCGAAAACCGGGGCAAGCCGACCTCCGAGGAAAGGACTATTTGGTAATTAGTCTAAAGATTTGTAATTTGCAGAGCTTGTCGGTGTTTTCATTGAAGGTTACAACGGTTCGTCCGCACCGGGGAGCGTGAGCAGAAAGCGTGCTTTATAGGCCCCAGAAGGTCGCACGTCGTGGTCTGCCCCCTGAAAAGTGGTCCTCCCTGAAGTAGGCTATTGAGCCTTTAGAGAGGACGTTGGAATGCCCCAGAAGAAGCACAAGCCTGAAGAGATCGTCGCGAAGCTGCGCCAGGTCGATGTCTTGTTGTCGCAAGGTCGATCGGTTGGTGAAGCGGTTCGCTCTATCGGCGTGACGCAGTTCTCGTATTATCGGTGGCGCAAGGAGTTTGGTGGCCTGAAGGGCGACCAAGTGAAGCGCCTGAAAGAGCTCGAGAAAGAGAACGACCGGCTGCGCAAGGCGGTGTCGGACCTGACGCTGGAGAAGCTGATCCTGAAAGAGGCTGCCGCGGGAAACTTCTGAGCCCCGCCCGTCGCCGCCGCTGCGTCGATCATGTCATGGCGAAGTTCTCTGTCTCGGAGCGCTTTGCCTGCAAGGTTCTCGGCCAGCACCGCTCGACCCAGCGCAAGAAGCCGGAAGGCAGGTCGGATGAAGAGGCGTTAACGGCTGACATCATTCGCCTGGCCTCACGCTATGGCCGCTACGGCTATCGCAGGATTACGGCAATGTTGCGGTCCAAGGGCTGGACGGTGAACGCCAAGCGTGTCGAGCGCATCTGGCGGCGGGAGGGGCTGAAGGTTCCCCACAAGCAACCGAAGAAAGGCCGTCTCTGGCTGAATGACGGATCGTGCGTCCGGCTTCGGCCGGAGCATCCCAACCATGTCTGGTCCTATGATTTCGTCGAGGACCGGACGCACAATGGCAGGAAGTTCCGCATGCTCAACATCATCGATGAGTTCACCCGGGAATGCTTGGCGATCCGCATTGACCGCAAGCTCAATTCGACCGCCGTCATCGACGTTCTGTCGGACCTGTTCATCCTGCGCGGTGTGCCGGGCCATGTTCGATCGGACAACGGACCGGAGTTCATCGCCAAGGCCGTGCGGGAGTGGATCGCGGCAGTGGGAGCGAAAACCGCATTCATCGAACCGGGCAGCCCTTGGGAAAATGGCTACTGCGAGAGCTTCAACTCGAAGCTGCGCGACGAGCTACTCAATGGCGAGATCTTCTACAGCCTCGCCGAGGCGAAGGTCATCATCGAGGCGTGGCGGCGCTACTACAACACCGAGCGGCCGCACTCATCACTCGGATACAAACCGCCTGCACCGCAGGCAATCGTCATGCCGGCGGAACCACGTGGATCGGCTCCGTCATCTGCCCACGCGATAGCGGGAAAGCCGATCATGCACTAAGAGCCCGTCTCGAAAGGGTTGAGTAGCTGGCGCGGTCGTGATTCCGAATTGGGTGTCGAAGCCTATTCGGAGAGACCTGATGTGGACGCCAGCTACCCGCCGCCAGCATAGCCGAGAGAACCT
>NZ_JAAAMH010000032.1 GCF_024105655.1 Aliihoeflea sp. 40Bstr573 | reverse complement strand
CCGCCCGAACTGCTAGCCCACATATCCCCGCTGGGCTGGGCGCACATCCTGCTGACTGGCGAGTATCTGTGGCCCAAGAAGTAGAATGCTTAGGGTGTCATTTCGCCCTCAGCCGGAACCGACCCCAGATACGAAACCGACTCACCGGGAACCTCATCCGCCGTGGTGGCGAAATATCCGAAGGCTGCGAAGAACTTCAACTGCACCGCCAGTCCGAGCCTCGAACCGGCCGGCTTGGCGTTCACAAAGTCGATGTCGGCAAACGACAGGCTCCATTCCCTGGCCAACGACTCAGGCGAAACACGCAGGCCCATAAATCCGCTCCCTGTTCCAGGAGCAAATTGTCAGGCGAGGAAACCATGGTGGTCAATCCGTTCGCGCAACGTTCCACAACTTGGCCAAAATCCCAGCTTCGGGCCGATTAGGCCTTCAAGGTGGCGAGCGAAAGGGTTCACCGCTGACGTATCAGTGGACAATGATATGATGACGAACGACGCGCAAGGCGACCTTTTGGCAGCCGACGCTCTGGAACTGCGGGCAAAGCTCTTCCGGGGCCTCGGCGATCCCAGCCGTCTGGCGATCCTTGATGCGCTGGTATCAGGCGAACGCAACGTGCAGGAAATTGTCGGTCATACGGGATTGGGGCAACCCAACGTCTCGAACCATCTGCGCTGCCTGCTCGACTGCGGGCTGGTCAGCCGCCGCAGCGAAGGTCGATTTGTCCGGTATCGCCTGGCGGATGGACGGGTTGCCGATCTTCTCCGTGATGCGGATCGGCTCCTTGCCGCGACGGGGACCGGGATCGACGGCTGCGAGAGCTACACAGAGTAGACGGTCATCCGTGCCGCTCGTCGCCATGCCCCTGCCCGCCGAACTCGGACGGGTCGTCGCAGGCGTGGCGCGCGCATTCCAGCTCAAGCGTCGTGTGCTCGATATCGAACCGGTCAGCCAGTGCAGCTTTGATCCGTTCCTTCACGGCGTCTGCGTCGGACCAACGCCCCTCGGCTATGACGACATGCGCATCCAGTGCCGCGCGGTGTTCGTCCATCTGCCAGAAATGCGCGTGGTGAATGCCCATCACGCCGTCGATTCCACGCACGGTATCAAGAACCGCGTCTGTCTCGATCTCGGGCGGCGATCCAAGCATCAGGATACGGATCACAGGTCCAATTTCGCGGAACGATTGCCACAGGATATAGCCCGCGATCAGCACCGTCACGAGCGGGTCGATCAGCCGCCAGTCGTAGAGCAGGATCAGCGTGCCCGCGACGATCACGGCGACAGAGCCGAGCGCGTCGGCCACGTTGTGCAGGAAGGCCGCACGGATGTTCACGCTGGATTTGGACATGGCGTAGGTCAGCGCCGCCGTCACCGCGTCCACGATCAGCGCGATGCCTGCGATGATGACGATCAGCCAGCCCTCGACCGGCTGCGGATCGGCAAAGCGCATCGCGGCCTCGTAAAGCAGATAGAGGCCGATCACGATCAGCGTGGTGTAGTTGATTAGCGCGGCGACGACCTCGACCCGGCCATAGCCGAACGTCATCTCTGCATCCCTTGGTCGCCGCGCGATCTTTCGAGCGCCGAAAGCGATGATGAGCGAGATCGCGTCGGAAAAGTTGTGCAGCGCGTCCGCGATCAGAGCGAGCGAGCCGGAAACGATACCACCGACGATCTGCGCGACCGTCAGGCCCATATTGACCGCGATGGCGGCGAAGACGCGGCGGTCGCCAGCCTCGAGATCGACGTGATGATGGTGGCCGTGACCCATGACGGCGGCTCCTTTCGATTCGTATCGTTTCAGGATAGATACGATCTACAGCGACTATAGGTTCAAGGGGCAATGATGAAAGAATACTCCATCGGGCATATGTCGCGCCGGACGGGCGTGAAGGTGACAACGATCCGCTACTACGAAAGCCGGGGCCTGATACCGTCACCGGCGCGGACAACAGGTGGGCAGAGGCGCTACGATGAAGCGGCGCTCGAACGGCTGGCCTTCCTGCGCCACGCACGGGAACTGGGCTTCGGTCTCGATGATATCGCCGATCTGATGGCCTTGGCAGAAGCCCCGTCAGAGGATTGCGCACCTGCCCATGAGATCGCACGCAAGCAGCTCGCGGCGGTGGACCGGCGCATGATCATTCTCGCGCAGCTTCGGGAAGAGCTGGTTCGGATGGCTGACGCGGATGATCCCGGCCATGCGGGGAAGTGTCGCGTCATCGAGGTTCTGGGGGATCACCGGCTCTGTATTGGTGCGCACGAAGCGTCGGGTGCCGCCCCAAGTTTTTCCGCTCCCTAAACCGTTATTTTATTTTGATAAATGACAAAACTAAACCGTTTTTGGCACCGGCGATAACCACCATTTTGGATGACTTCCAATGCCCTTACAGCGGAAATCAGGGCGGGTCTCATGACAGTGCACGCCACGATGAAACCGCTGGAGATGTCTGCGGGGTCGCGCCCGAAAACGTCGCCATGTTCATCGAACTCTCCCCCTCTGCCAATTCTGCACCCAAGCAGGCCTGAAGCGCGTTCGTTCCATCAGGTAAGGGCTCCCGAGGCTGACTTCGCATGCTGCCCATGAGCCGTTTCGACAAGCGAATGATGCCCTCCTTGTCGGGGTGCGAACCAGCGGTGCAGGGCGGGCATTACGAGCAGCGTCAGCACGGTTGATGAAACCAGCCCCCCGGTCACCACCGTGGCGAGCGGGCGCTGCACCTCGGCACCGACGCCGGTGGCGAAGAGCAATGGTGCCAGCCCCAGCGCCGTCGTCATGGCGGTCATCAGGACCGGGCGCGCGCGCAGCCCTGCGGCTTCGATGGCCAAAGCGTCCAGATCGCGCCCGGCACGCGCGAAGTCATCCATGAAACTGACCAACACCATGCCGTTGCCCAATGCGATGCCGAACAACGCGATAAACCCGACCGTGGCGGGAACCGACACCGGCAATCCTGCAAACCAGAGCGCCAGCGCGCCGCCGGTCAGCGCCAGGGGGATGTTCAACAAGATGAGGATCGCTGATTTCAGCCTTCCGAAAGTCACCAGAAGGATCAGCAGGACGATGCCCAGCGTGATCGGAATGACCACGGCAAAGCGGGCGTTCGCCTGTTGCTGAAGCTCGAACTGACCGCCCCAGACCAGACGATACCCGGGCGGCAGCTCCAGTTGAGCGTCAGTCAACTTCTGCGCTTCGGCAACGAAAGATCCGATATCGCGGCCGCGCACGTTGGACTGGACCGTGATAAAGCGTTCGCCATCCTCGCGTGTGATCTGGCGCGGACCGATTACTGTTCCGATATTGGCAACCGTCTCCAGCGGCACCCGCGCTCCGGAGGGCGATTCCAGCACGATACGGCTGATCGCCTCGGGTGTGTCGCGGCTATCTTCGTCAAAACGAACCATGATCGGAAACTGTCGCACACCCTCGAACAGGGATCCGGCCTCGGCACCGCCTACGGCTGCACGCAGCGCATCCAGCGCATCCTCGACATCAAGCCCGTAGCGGCCAAGGGCTGACCGGTCCACAGTCACCACAAGCTGCGGGGCACCGGTAATTTGGTCGGCCTGCACCTCGGCTGCTCCTTCGACCTGTTGCAGCAGCGATTGCAGCACCTGTGATCGCTGCAACAGGATTTCGGAATCCGGTCCGAAAATCTTGACGGCCAGTTCGGCACGCGTGCCGGTCAGCAATTCGTCGACGGACATCGCGATGGGTTGGCCGATATTCACCACAATCCCCGGATAGGATTCCAGGTCTTCCGAAATCGCGGTGCGCAGTCCTTCCGCAGACAGTCCAGGGCGCCACTGCTCGACCGGATTCAACTCGACAAAGGCTTCCGCGCTATTGGTCGGGTCGGCATGTGCGCCGACTTCTCCCCGCCCGATACGGGTCACAATGGACTTGATTTCAGGGAAGTTCTTCAGCAGTCGCTTTTCTACCCGCGTTGTGGTTGCCATCGCTTCGGTGAGCGAAATCGAGGGTGCCATGGTCAGCCGCATCAGAATGTCGCCTTCCTCGAGCGATGGCGTAAATTCGGAGCCAAGCCGCGATCCCGCGAAACCGCCTGCAGCCAACAGCACACCACACAGGACGATCGCGAAAAAACGGTTGCGGACAAAGAACCCTGCTGTGCCGCTGATCATGGATGCAACACGTCCGGGCTGGTCCGGAGCTTTCTTGGTGGATCGGCGCATCACGAAAAAGGCCATTGAAGGCGCAATCAGGGCTGCATAGAAAAGCGATCCTGTCATGGCGAGTGCTGCCGCAGCGGCCAGGGGTCGGAATGTCTTGCCTTCGACGCCCTGCAAGGAAAAAAGTGGCAGGAAGACAACGATAACCACGGCAACCGCTGCGACCAGGGGCGCGATCACCTCAGCAGTAGAGCGGGCAACCAGCCAGCGCGGATCTTCCGACCCGTCGTCCTCCTGAAAGCCGCGGTCCACATTTTCGGAGATGACAATGGCACCGTCCACCATCATCCCGATGGCGATAGCGACGCCACCCAAAGACATCAGATTGGCGCTGATGCCGAGCATGTGCATGGCGATAAAGGCAAACCCTACCGAGAACGGTATCGACAGCACGACAACCAGGCTTGGACGCCATCCTCCGAGAAAGACGAATACCACCAACCCCACAAGCAATGCGCCCTGCCACAATGCCGTGGTCACAGTTGCGGCCGCCTTGTTTACCAGTGTCCCCTGATCGTAGTAGGGGACTGCCTGCACGCCCTCCGGCAGGCTGGCGTTGATTTCCTGAAAGCGCTGCTGCACCCGTGCGATCACATCGGATGTATTGGTGCCATAGAGCTTCAAAACCAGACCCGCAACGACCTCCCCCTCGCCGTTTGCGGTTGCAAGTCCCTGACGGACACCCCCGCCCACGGTGATATGGCCAAGGTCGCGCACACGCACGGTGCGTCCGTGTTCAACGGTAACGACAATCTCAGCGAGGTCTTCGATCGTTCGGGCAAGCCCGACCCCGCGTACCGTGTATTGTTCGGACCCTATTTCGAGAAATTGCGCGCCTTCTGTCTTGTTTCCACGCCCCAGCGCGCTGATCACATCGGCAATCTGGATATCATAGGCGAGCAACGCATCGGGATCGAGCCTGACCTGATACTGTTTTTCGTAGCCGCCGAGGGACAATACTTCCGTGACACCCGGAACGGTTTGCAACTGGTATTTGATGATCCAGTCCTGGATTTCACGCATCTCGACAAGGTCGCGTTCGCCGGTTTGGTCTTCCAGACGGAAATACAGGATAATGCCAAGCCCGGTCGATATCGGCCCCATTTGCGGGTCGCCAAATCCCTCGGGGATGTTGCCACGCGCCTCGGCAAGCCGCTCACCCACCACCTGGCGGGCGAAATAGACATCCGTGCCGTCCTCGAAATAGATGTTTACCACCGACAGTCCAAAATTCGAGACCGAGCGCATGTTCTTGAGTTTCGGCAGACCCGACATTGCCGTTTCGATGGGGTAGGTCACATAGCGTTCAACCTCTTCCGGTGCGAGCCCCTCGGTTTCGGTGAAGACCTGGACCAGCGATGGCGTCACATCCGGAAAGGCATCGACAGGCAAGGCGCGAAACGCAAAAAGCCCGCCAATCGTCATCGCAAAAGCCGCGATGGCGGCCAAAAGCCATCCGCCGGCGATGCGGTGCATAAAATCGGTCATGATCAGCTATCCTAATGTCCGTGTCCGTCGCCAAAAGCGTCTTTTTCAAGCTGGGCTTTGAGTGTGAAGGCACCGTCAGAGACAAACAGGTCGCCTTCCTCCAGCCCGGTGCGGATTTCGATATAGCCGCCAGCCGTTGTGCCGATCATGACGGGGCGCGGTGCGAAACCGCCGTCCACCGGGACAAAGACGGACGAGCGCCCCTCTACCAGTTGCACGGCGGATTGCGGGACGCGCAGCACTTCCCTGGCATTGCCAACGCTGAGATCTGCGATCACGAACTGCCCGGGGGTCAGGGCCTTGTCCCTGTTATCCACGATCACACGCGCCGTCGCCGTGCGGGAAGCCTCATCAATGACCGGCAATACAAATGCCACCGTAGATTGTGTGATGATATCGTCATCGTCCGATTTCAGGGCAACCGGCGCTCCGATGCGGACGCGGCTGATGTCCTGTTTGTACACCGCGATATCAACCCAAAGCACACTGTCATCGACAATCGTGAACAGTGCCTCGGCGCTGGAATCGCCGGCTGTCACGGTTCCCCCCAGCGTGACCGCGCGTCGTATCACCGTTCCGGAGAGCGGTGCAGTCAGATAGGCATTCGCATTGTTGCCATCTTCGGCCGTGGCAATCTTCTCGAGTGCCGCGTGATCGATGCCGACCGCATGCAGCTCCGTTTCTGCCGCTTCGCTCTCGGCTTTTGCCGCTTCATGCTCGGCACGGGCTGCCTGGACCGTCGCCTCGGAAGTTATTTTTTTGGACCACAGGCCCTCCGCACGTTCCAATGCCTGCGCCGCCAGTGATTTCCTTGTTTCCGCAGTGACCCATTGAGCCTTCAGCGTGGCCAGATCGCGGCTGGAAATCAATGCGAGTCTGTCTCCATACTCGACTGTATCACCTTCACCCGCAAAGATGCGATCAATAACACCGCTCACCCTTGGCGATACATTGGCCATCCGGTCTGCATCAAAGCGAACTTCTGCCGGCAGGCTGAGAGACTCGCCCAAGGCGTCCAGTTCAGCTTGCTCAAGCACGATCCCGGCCTCCTGCGCGACCTCACCTGTCAATTTGACAATATCGCTACCGCCTTCATCTGAATGATCGTCGTCACCGTGAGCATCGGCACTTTCACCGGCATGATCGTCATCACCGTGGGCGTCGGCTCTTTCACCGGCATGATCGTCATCACCGTGGGCGTCGGCTCTTTCATCTGCGTGGCCGTCATCACTGTGGGCATCCGCACTTTCGTCTGCGTGATCGTCGGTACCATGGGCATCTGCACTTTCACCGGCATGATCGGCATCATCATGCGGCTCCGCCGCAGCCGCGCCACTGATCACCAGTGGTTTTTCCGCACGGCTTGTCATGGTCGTGGCCAAGGCCAATGCGACTATCGCCAGCGAAACCAGGAACATCGTTTTCAGTCTCATAATTGCACTCCAGGACGGGAAGGATTCCAAAACCCATTCAGGTCACCTGATGAAATTTTGCTCCCGGATTTTATCCGTTGAAACGGCCTCGAACGAAGTTCGCTATTTCAACGGTCGGCCATATTGTCAAATAATCCTACAAAGTCCTGTGCCATGACAGGATTTGCGACATCTCGATCACAGAAAGGTTAAATCACCCTCGCGGAGGACGGTAATAACCCTGGACAGAGGCAAGGATCACAGGGACGTCACCCCACTGTCGAGAACTGTCGACCAACGACCGGTCGCAGGTCAACTTTGCCTCTTTCAATACGATGACATGGATATGGCAATCACCGGGACCATGGGCCGCGTCATCGCTTTCGCGCGCCCCTTGCTCCTGAGCAGCCTGATCACGATCAGCGTGATCGGTGGCTAGAACAGTGTTTTCAAAGATTGTTTCACCCACGCCTGCCTGATGGGTATCAGCTTTTGCGATACCGAAAATCAGATTCGCCGATAGCAATACGGCGAGTCCGATTTTTACAAAACAAATGGCGGGGTATGTCTGCATGTGGACGTGATATGGAACTTATCGCCGATGATCCAGAGGATTCCTTGCGGCCGCATCATCTCGTTAGCTTTCCCATCGCTCTTTGGCCAAGGCGAAAAAGATGAACCTCATCTCTCCCAGCGTCCCGGAGGCGTCGAAACACACCGCCTCGATCCTGTCGAAGATGGCGGCAGGTCAGTGACTGAGGCCCGGGTCACGGTCGATTTCTCGATCAATCTCGCGTTCGTTCTCGATCTCCCGATCCCTCTCCGGTTCATCCTCGATCTCCAGCCTCTCACGCGGTTTATTTAACACATCGTCCAGCCGCTCACGGATCGACGGCTTCTCGCCCTCCTCCGCACCTGCATCCCGCCCGGCCCCTTGATCCTTGTCCAGCGCTTCCCGCAACCGCTCCTGCACAGAACGCTTCGGTTCTTCGTCACTCTGCCCACCGCGTTCCGGTTCTTCCCGACCTGGACCGTCCCGCCCAGTGATCCGCGCCAATCGCTCCCGGATATCGTTCGATGCGCGCGGCCCGCGTTCTTTCGATGTCGCTGCCCGGAGTGCCGCCAAACCGGCGGACACACGCCCCTGCCCCTCCTCGCGGGCCGTGCCATAGGTCTCCCGCGCCAACTCCAGTCGCTCGCGCATCTCGCGGAACGCGGCACGGGCCTGGCGGGCCGCATGGACCACGGCCCCGCGCTCCGTGACGGGCACGTATTCCCGGCCCTCGCGCTCGGCCATCGCCTTCGCCCGTCGCTCCATCGAATTCGCCGCTGGCCCCAGCTTCAGCTCCGGGTCGCGGTCCAACGCCTCGGCGGACAGGGTGTCGCCACGTTCCTGGGCCGCCTCGCGCTGCTTCTCCAAGGACCGGTGATCAACCCGCTCGGCCTCTCCGACGCGCTCCAATGCGCGGTTCTGCAGCTCGGCCCAGACACCGCGCATCTGCTCGATCTCGACGCCGCCGGTCTTCGCGGAATCGAGCACCCGCGTCTTGACCGTGAACCCCTCGGCTTCCAGCTTGCGGGTGGAGGTCAGAACATGGGCGTGATGGTTGCGCTGATCGCCCTCGCGGTGCGGGGCGTGGATCGCCACATCGACGGCCACGCCGTAGCGGCTGACCAGCTCCTCGGCAAACTGGCGGGTGATGTGCGAGCGATCCTCGGCGCTGATCTCGGACGGCAGGGCCAGCTCCCATTCGCGGGCGGTGACGGAGTTGCGGCGGGTCTCGCTGGCCTCGGCTTCGTTCCAGAGCCTGGACCGATCCGTGGCCCATTCGGGCGCATCCTCGGGGGCGACGATGAACGTCTCCTCGATGCCCTGCTTGCGGGTGTAGTCGTGGATGCGACCTTCGCGCTGGCACTCGATGCGCTCGCCGACGCGGTAGGCCGCCGCCGCCGTCGCGGTGCGTCCGGCGCTGCGTTTGATCGTCTTCACGGAGAGGTGGTAGCTGGCCATCAGCGTGCCCCTCGACGGAGACGCAAACGCTGCCGATGCGAGACGCCGGGCATACCCATGCCGACCGGCTCTTGGCCCGTGACAAAAGCCGGGGCGTCAGCGCCTATCTGCGCCTTCCCTATCCCTCGCGGAACGGCGGCCTTGAACTGGCATTTATGGAAACCTGCGAGCGTGACGCCAGCGTTGAAGCCTTCTGCAAGATCAACGAGCAGAAACACACCTTCGCGCGCCTGCGATACATCAAGGAAGATGGGCTTCCGGCGTTCTATTCGCCGGATTTCTTCGTGAGAGCAGGCGGCGCGATTTATCTGGTGGAAACAAAGGCACAAGGCCAGCTCACCAGCCCGAACGTGCTGCGCAAGCGCAAGGCCGCCGTTTCATGGTGCGACCGGATCAACGCCCTTCCTCCGGAACAGCGTAGCGATTCCGAATGGCACTATGTCCTTCTCGGGGAAGACACCTTCTATGGCTGGCGGGACAAGGGCGGCTCGATCGCTGATCTTCTTGCCTATGCCCGGCTGCGCCCTGTCGAAGACAAAGGCCAAGCCAAGTTCGCCTTCTGAACTTCACGCCGGGGCAGCAATCTATTGCCCCGGCGCTTTCACGGTGATGGTGCAACGCTGATCCTCGCCGGCCGTGCGCGCGGCCTCCCAACAAGCCGCTACCGCCTCCCTGTTCGCCTCAACAAGCTGATCGGCCGACGCCACCCGCTGCCATGCTTCCGGGCTGCCGAACGCCATGAGGCTCATGCCGGCCTGCCACGGCCTTTCGCCCATGACGACGCTGGCGACACGCGGCGCGGCCGAGAACGGCAACAGGCGCGGAAGGAACAGCATCACCAGCGCGCCGGCGAGCAGGCCGACAGCGAAGGCGACGACAAGCCACCAATTTTGCCGATCGCGCTCCCGCGCGCTGGCGACGTGCGCCGAAAGATTGCGGCCGGCGCGCTCGAGGTCGGACGCCTGCCGCTCGAGCTGCTGCGCAGCGGTGCGTATAAGGGCCTCGCCGCTGCGCTCGAGGACCGCCGCATAGTGCTGCGCGCCCTGCCGGAGAATGGGTGACTGCTCTACGCCGTGCATCCGCTCCGCAGCATTGTCGAGCGCCTGCACGAGCTGGGCGAGCTGGGGCTTGTAGTCCTGCGCCGGCTCGATCTTTTCGAGCTGGTCGAAAGCCGCTTCCAGCCCGCGCCGCATCACGGTCATTTCCGCGCCGATCTGCGCGCCCTGCGTCTCGATCGTGCGCCGTAGCGCGTCGAACGCGGCGGCCGGGTCGCCGGCGTCCTCGTCCAGTGCTTCCGGCTCGATTCCTTCCCTGTCGTCGTCCAGCTCCGCCATATTCTCCGTGCCTATCTTCCCAAACCGATGCCCCGGCTAAGTTGCCGGCTGCGTGTCATTTCCTCTTGCAGCTCATGGGCGATGCTCTGCCCCCGGCGCTGCTGCTGCCCGATTCCGAGTTCCTGCCGGCGATTGCGCAGGATGGAATCTACCTGCGGGTCACGCTCAAGGCTCTTGGTCATGCCGTTCATCTGGCTTTCGACCTTGCCGCGCGCCTCGTCGTGCTGCCAGCCACGAAGCTCCCGGCGCTGGCCCTGTAGCTCCTGCCAGCGTTCAACGAACCGCTCGGCCCTGATATTCGGGTCTTGCAGCGCGGCGTTTTCGCGCTTCATCCCGTCGATAACCTGCGCGACACGCTCCCGGCCGGAAAGCTCGGTCATAGCGCGCGCCGACGCCGGGTCGTTTTGCAGCGTCGAGCGCATCAAATCTTTCATGCCGTCGCGCACCTGGTCGAGTTGCTGGCCGGCATCGCGCATTTCCTGCCGCTGCATGTCGAGAACCGGCAGGCCCTCGCGCCGGTGCTGGTCGATCGACTGATAGGCCCGCGAATAGCGGTCAACGGCCACCTCAAGCGGCGACTGCCCCCGCGCCCGCTCGGCCAGCCGGTCGGGCGCCGGCGCCGGCCGCAAGCTCCCTTCCCTTTCCGGCCGCTCGCCGCGCTCCTGTGCGGGGGCAGGGCGCGCATTGAGATTGAGGCCGGCGAACATACCGCGCCGCTGCTTCTCGGCCTGCTGCGGCCGTTTCTGGTCGATCTGCGGGCCATCCTCGCCGGCACGGTCTGGCTCGCGGCTCTCGGCCGCCGCGCCACGCCCGAGTTTCAGGCCCTCGAACGGATTGCGGCGCTGCTGTCGATCGCCGGCGAGATCCTCGCGCGGATCTGCACGAAGATCCTGCGCGAGATCTTCGCGGACTTTTTGCGAGGATCTCGGCGCGCGGTCCTCGATGCGCTCCCGCTCGGCGGGGTGCCGCTCGGCCGTCGACTCCCGTTCCGCACGTAGCCCGGCGCGCTCGGCCGGAATCTCGATCTCGCTGCGGACGCCCATTTGCTCCGCGATCCCGCGCCGCTCGGCAAAGTCGCGGGTATAGTCGAGCGTCGTTTCCTTCACGCCCGACCGGGACAGGCGGCGTTCTAGCTGGCTATAGGCCAGCTCGCCGGCGTCCTGAACCTTCCATGTGTTCCGGTGCGTCTGCGTCCCATCGGGCAAGGTGACGGGGGTGGAACCCTCATGCTGTAGGCCGATCTTCTCCCCGATCTCCGGCGCGGCCTCCTTCATGGCGCGCTCAAGATCGACGCCCCATAGGGTGCGCTGCTCGCCCTTGTCGTTTTCCAGCGTCACGAAATAGCTGCCGGATTTCTGCGGGTCATGCTCGAACGGGGCGGCCCCATGCTCGACCAGCCGGCCGGCATTGGTGAACTCGTCCTGTGCCGCGTAGAGCTGCACCCCGTCACGATGCCGGGTCATGGCGACATAGGTTAGATGCCGGTCCATCGTCCCCGACGCCATCACATAGGACCGATCGACCGTCGCGCCCTGATTTTTGTGAATCGTCGTTGCATAGCCGTGGTCGATCGCCTGATAGTCGCCCATCGGCACGGAAACACTATCGCCACCCCGGCCGTCCAGCGTGGCGATGATGCGGCCCGGCTCGACATGCTCGACCGTGCCTAGCATCCCGTTTTTCACGCCAAGGTCGCGGTTGTTCTCCAAGAACACGATGCGGTCGCCCGGCGCGAACTCCCGCTTGCCGTCATTGGTCTGGAAGGTCAGCGCGCTGGCGTCCGAGCCCACGGCGGGCACGTTGCCCTGCGCCAGCTCGCCCCGGTCCTGTAGCTCGGCCCGGATCGCGTCATTGATGGCGCGAACATCGGCCCGGCGATGCGCCATAGCTACGCGGGTTCCCTCCGGCCGCTCGTCACGATCGGCAAGATAATCGCGCACGATCTCGCCCCGCGCGTCCTCGCCGGTTTCGGCAAAGCTGATATTGCCGCGATCCCGATAGGCCGCCAGCCCCTCGGCCGTCCGGTGCGTGGCGAAGTCAACGGAAGCCTCCCGCTGCCAGTCCACGCGCTGCCGGCGTATCTCGGAAAGCTCGGCATGGCCGATTTCTTCCGTGATCGCCCGGAACGGTGCGCCGGCCCCGATCGCCTGTAGCTGCTCATGGTCGCCTACAAGGACGATCTTCGCCCCGCGCGCCTCGGCCTCGTTGATGAACCCGGCGAGCTGGCGACTCCCGACCATGCCCGCCTCGTCGATCACGAACACGTCGCCGCGGCCGATCGTGCCGCGGTCGTTGTCCCAACCGCGGGACCATGACGCCAGCGTGCGGCTCTGGATGCCGGAACTTTCCTCCAAGCCCTCGGCCGCCTTCCCCGACAAGGCCGCACCGTGGACCTGATAGCCCTCGGCCTCCCATGCCTCGCGCGCCGCCGCGAGCATGGTGGACTTGCCAGCGCCGGCATAGCCGACAACGGCCGCGATCCGCTCCGGCCCGGTGATATGCTCGATCGCCCGGCGCTGCTCGTCGGACAACCGGGCGGAAGCATCGCCGGCGCTGCGCTGAATGGCGGCGTCCTGCCGCTCTATGGCCCGCTCGACATGCCGGCGATCGACGCCATGACCATGCGCGCCGTGCATCCGCTGCGCGCTCTCGATCATGCCGGATTCGATCTCGACCATTTCGCGGGTCGAATAGCGGGCAAGCTCGATCTCGCCCGTTGCCGGGTCGGCCCGCTCGGGCTGAAGCTCGACCAGCGCCGGCGAGGCCATCACCTTGGCGAACGCGCTCTGAAACTCCTGCGGATCGTCGTTGATGTAGCGATGCAGCGCCCGCGCAACGTCGTGCCGGTCGAACACGCTCTTTTCCCCGGTGATGAGGGTTAGAACCTGCTCGGGCTTCTCCCGGATCAACTCGGCATTGCGCCGGGCCGCTTCCTCGTCCAGCCGCGCCCGCGATACGTCGAGGCCGCGCCGCTCCATCTGCGTGGCATGGACGCCCATATGTTCGGTTGGCGCGATCTCTAGCCCGCGCTCCATATGCGAACGATGGTCGATGCGAATATCTAGCCCGGCCATCGCAAACCGCTCGTTGGCGATCCCCTCCCATCGCTGGCGAAGGTCGCGGAGCTGCATATCTGTCGTCGGCAGGTCGTGCGCCAACAGCCATTTGTTTTCGCGCTCAAGATAGGTCTTGTCGCCTAGCCCGTCCTCCGTCACCTGCCGCGTGGTCATAAGAATGTGGGCATGGTGATTGCGAACGTCGCTCGCCTCGTGCGGCGCATGAATGGCGAAGTCCACGGCCGCGCCGTAGCGGTCGGCCAGCTCCTGCGCCATCTCCCGCGCCGCCTCTAGCCGCTGCTCGGCCGATAGCTCATGCGGCAAGGCAATCTCGAACTCCCGCGCAACGCGGGCATCCTTGCGCTTCTCGGCAAACTCGGCGGCGTTCCACAAGTCCGACCGATCCCGCGCCCAATCGGCTGAAACGCCTTCGGGCAAGACGATCTCGGCATGTTCAACGCCCTGCTTGCGGCTGAAATCATGCGTGATCCCGTCGCGTTCGTTGGTCAGCTTCTCCCCGGCACGATAAGCCATTGAGGCGACGGCGCTACGGCCGCCCGCCCGCGAAACTGGCTTCATGCTCAAATGGTAGATCGCCAACCCGTTGCCTCGATCTAGTTTCCGCCTTTCCCGCCAGCCTCCAAGCTGGCGGCGCGCTGAGTTGCATAGCAACTCGTAAGTGCGCCCTTCTCTACTCAATCGCTACGCTCTTTCGTCGCTCGGTGTGGCGCTTGCGGCAAGGTCGATGCGATGAACTGAGGCCCTGATTGTGCTGAAAAGCTGCCAAAAATTCAAGGTAGCGCATAATCGTGTTTGGTGACGCTGCTTGCATCGGATAGACTTCGGCTCAAATGGGAGTGCAGACCGATGGCAATAGACAGCGCCGGAACACTTGCGTTGCTGATCGACGGCGATAATGCCACCCCGAAAATCATAACCGGGCTGCTGGCTGAGATCGCCAACTATGGCACCGCCAGCGTCAAGCGCATCTATGGCGATTGGACCAAGCCGAACCTCAACGGCTGGAAAGAGTGCCTGCTGGAACACTCGATTCAGCCGGTCCAGCAATTCGCCTATACGACCGGGAAGAACGCAACGGACGGCGCGATGATTATCGACGCGATGGACTTGCTCTATACCGGCCGCTTCTCCGGTTTCTGCATCGTCTCAAGTGATAGCGACTTTGCCCGCCTGGCCGCGCGCATCCGTGAGCAAGGCGTCATCGTCTATGGGTTCGGGGAGCGCAAGACGCCCCGCCCCTTCATCACCGCTTGCGACAAGTTCGTCTATTTCGACGTGCTCAACACGGCCGGGGAACAGAAGGAAGCGGAAGCCGTCACCGCGCCTAAAGCGGCCGCCGCCAAGCCTGCACCGGCGAAAGCGGCACTCGATCGCGCTGCCCTCGACATGCTGGCGAAAGCTGTCACCGCCTCGGCCGACGAAGACGGCCGCGCCAATCTGGCCCGCGTCGGCGCGCACCTGGCGAAACAATCGCCGGATTTCGACGCCCGTAACTATGGCTTTCCCCGCCTCTCCGATCTGGTCGAGGCGTCGGGCATTGTCGAGGTCGAGCGCATTGGCGAAAATCCGAAAATTATCATGGTTCGCCTCAAGGGCGGGCCAACCCCTCGCCCCGCTAGATAGAAGGAAACGACACATGGCGCGCAAGACGATCGAACAGCGGTTGGCCGAGCTGGATGCGCAGCGCGCCACGCTCAAGGCCCGGCTCGGCAAACAGGAGCGCGCCAACGATACCCGCCGCAAGGTGCTGCTCGGCGCGCTCGTTCTGCATCGCCTCGAAAGCGGCAAGGATGAGGAATTTTCCCGACGCCTCCGCGAATGGCTCAAGCGCGAGCTGCCCGACTTCCTGACGCGCCCTGGCGATAAGGAACTCTTTGCCGATCTGATCGCCAACGCGCCGGCCAGGGAGACAACAGACAGCGCCGGGGGGGCCGCCTCATGAATCAGGCGACGTTAGCCTGGGCCGCGTTCAAGAACATGATGCGGCAGGCTGCGCGTGATCCGCTATGGGCGTTCCTATCCCTGCTCGCCCTGCCCTTCCGCATCTGGAAACCGCTTCTCGGGCTTCTGTTCATCCTCATCATAACCCTGTTCGTGGCCGGCTTCGGCGGCCGGTTCTTCCTCGAACAAATGGGCTTCGGCCCCGGCTCGGTTCCCTTCATCGCGCTCGATCTCGTCACGCTGCTGGTGCTGGCCGCGATCACCTTCCGGCTCGTCACCAATCCGCTGATTATCCATTTCGGGGATATGGACGGCGAAACCCACGGCTCGGCCCGCTTCGCCACCGACAAGGAAACCGCCGCCCTTGCCCGCGCCGATTCCGGCCTGCTGATCGGCCGCGACGGCAAAACGGGAAAGCTCCTGCGCTATGACGGCCCGGCCCACCTGCTGACGATGGCCCCGACGCGCACCGGCAAAGGGGTGGGAACCATCATCCCTAACCTGCTCACGGCCGACCGCTCCGTGATCTGCATCGACCCCAAGGGCGAAAATGCCAAGATCGCCGGCCACGCCCGCCAGACCTTCGGCCCGGTCCACGTCCTCGACCCCTTCGGCGTCACCGGCCAGCCCTCGGCCGCCTTCAATCCTCTCGACCAGCTCGACCCGGCCGGCCTCGATGTCGCGGAAGATGCAAGCACCTTGGCCGACGCCCTCGTGTTCGATGAACCGGGCATGGCCGGCGAGGCGCATTGGAACGAGGAAGCCAAGGCGCTCATTGCCGGCCTGATCCTCCATATTGCCGCCAGCGAGCCGCGCGACAGGCGAAACCTCGCTACCCTGCGCGAAGCTCTCACCCTCGCCCCTGAAGCCTTCGCGGCGCTCCTGAAGGACATGCAGGCGTCAACGGCCGCCGGCGGCCTGATCGCCCGCGCCGCAAACCGCCACCTCGGCAAATCCGACCGGGAAGCGGCCGGCGTCCTCTCGGCCGCGCAGCGCCATACCCATTTCCTCGACAGCCCCCGCATGGTCGCGGTCCTCGGCCGATCCGATTTCCGCTTTGCCAATCTCAAGCGCCGCAACGCCTCGGTGTTCCTCGTCCTGCCGCCCGATCGCCTCGCCACCTATTCCCGCTGGCTGCGTCTGCTCGTCGCGCAAAGCCGGACCGACATGGCGCGCGACCCCGCCAAGCCGGCCGTGCCGGTCCTCTACCTGCTGGATGAGTTCGCCGCCCTCGGCCACCTCGCCCCCGTCGAGCGCGCAATGGGCCTCATGGCCGGCTATGGCGTCCAGCTCTGGCCGATCCTGCAAGACGTTCACCAGCTCCGCGCCACCTACGGGCAACGCGCCGGAACCTTCCTGTCAAACGCCGGCGTCCTACAGGTGTTCGGTGTCAACGATCACGACAGCGCCCGCCTCGTCTCCGATCTGCTCGGGCAGGAAACCGTGGTGTTCCAGACCATGAGCCGGGCGCTCGATTCCGAAAAATCCGGCCTCTCCTATGGCGAGCAACACACGGCCCGGCCGCTGCTGACCCCCGATGAGGTCCGCAACCTGCCGCAGCATGTCGAATTGCTGTTCCTCGCCGGGCAACGGCCGATCGTCGCCGGCAAGCTCGCCTATTACGCCGATGCAGAATTCCGGGGGCTGTTCGACCAAGCATAAAGGATGAAACCATGACCGACACCGATGCGCCCGAATGGCCCGATCCCGCCGACAAGGCCCATGCCGTTGAACAGGCCAAGCAGCTCCGTGACCAGGCCGCCAAGGGCGGCTTGCGGTTTGAAGCCTATCTGCCGCCGTCGCTGGCCCTGTGGCTGCTCGATCTGATCGAACAGGACACGTTCCTTGATCCGTCCGAAGCCGTGTTCGTGATCCTGGGCGAGCATAAGGAGCTGGCACCCCATGCCGATCTGCGCCGGGAACTACTCAAGCGCCGCATACAGGTGGCGGCCGATGATTCCCGACCGGGTATTTCGATGGAAGAAATGAAAGCCCTACTGCGCGAAAAGCGCGAAGCCCCCCTGCCCGAGCCGGCCAGATGGGAAAAGCGGTCCCGGCGCTGACGCACCGGGGCTTCTCTCTTGCGGCCCTCCGGTCACTTCGGCGCTATGTGGGAGCGCGTTCCCTCCGGGCCGGGGCCGGCTGCTCGCCGGCATCGCTCAACCAGGCCACACCCGCGACGCTAGCCCCCGGCCGTCCCGCTCTCATCATCTAGGGCCGTAGGGACGGCCGGGGGCGGGATGCAGGCAGACAACTTGCCAAATTGCTTGTTTGCCAACTTGCCAGCAATCAGGCAATCGCCTCAAGGCCCCTTTTCTGAATAACGGTCAGCAGCCGCAGCGCCGGGCCGCCGGGCTTCTTCACCCCACGTTCCCAATCTGACACCAGCCCCTTACTCACGTTGAGATAGCGGGCAAAGACAGGCTGCGAGATACGCTCACGCTCACGAATAGAACGGATTTCCTCGGGGGTCAGCGGCTCAACGGTTGTCAGACACCCCTCGTCAAATTCGCGCATCGTCTGCTTGTCGATCGCGCCGGACTCATAGAAGCCTTCCATCATCTCATGGACGGCCGCCAGAGCTTCACTCTTGTAAGTCTTGCTCATCGCAATTCACCTCGAACATTCGACCCGCAGCAACTTCCGCGTCCATCTGCGCATCTGCAACCCCCAAGACCAGCTTTGCGGCCTTCTTCAAGTAGGCTTCTTCCGCATCATCAAGGTTCGCCATATCGCTCTTGGCAAACCCGAACGCGAAAACCGCCCTCGTCTCCGCGCGGAAGAAAACCAGCGTTCGGAAGCCGCCAGACTTTCCAGCGCCGGGCCGCGCTACTCGTTGCTTGATAAGGCCGGCCCCTAGATCGGCGTCGATCTGGCCGCGCTCAGCCCGCTCTACAGCCTCACAAAGCATCGCGTCAGAGATTTTCTCCTTTCGGGCAAACTTGTGAAACCGGCTGTTTTTGAAAACCCTCACGCGACTTCCTCGCCCCTGAATGTATGACACATAGCGTTACACTTCAAGGCCCTTACCGCATCGCCGCTTTGCTGGCAATCAAGCACTATGTTTTGCCAGCAAGTCAGCAAGCGCCTCGCGCATGAGGTCTTCAATGGAGCGGTCGGTGTCGGCTGACAGCCGCTTAACCCGGCGATGTTCCTCCGGCTCGACCACGACTGTCACCCGCTTCATTCCGGCCCGCGTGGCGGCATGGTAACGCTTACCCTCGGCACGATCCGGGGTCGGCGCGGGGGCGGATTCCGCGATAGGCGCAACAGGCGGCGTGGTCTGCGCGCCCACGGCCTTCATGCTCGCGGCTAAACTCGGTCTTTTCGACATGGTTTTATCCCATCAAACTGCCAGTTTGCCAGCAATACCATTATGCCTTATTGCTGGCAATACAGCTTGCCGTCAAATCAGCAATTGGCCTCTAAGCCAGGTCAGCAATTCGGACACTTCCTCGCTGGCTTTGCCGGCCGGCTCATACTCCGGAGCGGTTTTGCCGGCCGTGAGCGCATGTCCGAAAGCCGCCCGCTGCTGGAAGGCGACGGGGGCAACCTCCAAGCCGTGAACCTGAACGGCTTCCCGCGCATCGGCCAGAAGCTGCGTGGCACGCGGCGGCACGGCGTTCAAAACGACAAAGGCCGGCTTTTGGGCGAGTTTCACCAGCTCGGCCGTGCTTCCGATCGCGCGAAGATCGAGGATTCCGGCTCGGCACGGGATCAACACCATGTCGGACGATCGCGTTGCCGCCATTGCGGCCGCTTCCGAGTGCGGCGCGGTGTCGATCACGACCAGCTCGGCCCCGCCATCGGTCGCGGCCTGCAAGCCTTGCGGCAAACGAGTGTGAGGAAGCGCGACGACAACCGGGGCCTCACCTTGTCGGCTATCGCCCCATCCGGCGGCGCTTGCCTGGGGGTCAAGGTCGATGATAGCGGCGGGAAGCCCGGCCGCCTCGGCGGCCGTAGCAAGGTGCAAGGCGAGGGTGGTTTTTCCAGCCCCGCCTTTTTGGCTGACTATGGCGATTGTTTTCATATTGCTGGCATAGCAGCAAACCGCATTGACGGCAAGAATTTTTGCTTAAATGCCTTATTGCTGGCAATACAGCAAATATTAAGCCCCGCCCTTGCCCCTCGCTCCCTCTCGAAAGCCCGTAGGACGGTTGCCGCCGGCGCGAACGTGGCGGTTTTGCTGTGAGGGTGCCGCCTCCCGATCCGCCTTATACGCGGATCGGAACCGCCGCAGGGCTGCGCAAGCAGCCCGAACAGCGGCGACCGCTTATGTTTGCCCTCTTAGATAAAGATCAGATGGAGATTCAGTCTGGTTATCGGACTCACGTTTCATCACACTCTTTGCCAGCATCACGAGGGCCTTACCGAGCGGGCTATCGCCGGTGTCGAGCTGCGTCCGCTCATCGAGGGGCAGGGTGGTCTTGTAGGCGTCGATTGCCTCGCTCCATGCCTGCTGATCCTGTCCATGATCAGCAGGCGGGGGCGGGGCCTTGCCGAACCTGCCGAGAAACTGACGGGCCTTTTCCGGCAAGGACAGGCGATAGGCGTTGCTCGTCTGGGGTCGGAACAAGAACTGTTCCCAGCGACACGCTAAGGTCGAACGGAGCATGAACGTCATGCGGCGTGGCGTAACCGAGCCGGAAGTCTGAGCGACCGGAAGCCTTCAGGCATCTGATGTTCTGCA
>NZ_JAAAMH010000031.1 GCF_024105655.1 Aliihoeflea sp. 40Bstr573 | reverse complement strand
AGGTTCTCTCGGCTATGCTGGCGGCGGGTAGCTGGCGTCCACATCAGGTCTCTCCGAATAGGCTTCGACACCCAATTCGGAATCACGACCGCGCCAGCTACTCAACCCTTTCGAGACGGGCTCTTAGGTATCGTGCGTGCATTTGTATTTTACCAATCTTGACGCTATTTCGCGTCCGCTTTTCCTTGATGACCTTGCAGTGAGCCTCGCACCCGGCGCGCTCGACGTGGTCGAGCGCGCTGGGCTGATCGACGGCATGCCGTTCATCCTGATGGATGACGGCAGCTACGATCTCAATCTCAACCGGTTCTTCCGCGCCTGTCCGGGCATGGGCGCGCGGTCGCCGAACACGTGGCGTTCCTATGCCCGCGACATTCTCGTCTGGGCGCGCTTTCTCAGCGAGCGACGCGGTGGCAAGACGGTCTGGCAGGCCGACCGCCATGATGTCCTGGCCTTTCACCGGGCACGTCGCCTGTCGGACGCGGCGTTCCGCATTTCAGCGGCGAGCTGGAACCGAAGCATCGCCGCGCTCGACAAGCTCTATCGCTGGGCCGTCGAGGAAGGGATCATCTCTGCCTCGCCTTTCAGCTATGGCGTCACCCTTCGTCGGACCGCCGGCAGCCGCGCCGTGCTCGCCGTGGCGGCCAACCGCGCCCGCGAGCGCGCCGCGCGCCGCCACGACACCCGCTATATCGATCTCGGCCGCTACCTGCTGTTCCGCGAGGTGGGGCTGCGGGGCCGGCTTCCCGACGGCTCCGAAGATCGGACGTGGCGCGGCCGCAACGGCGAGCGCAATGCGCTGTTTGCCGAGCTTCTGGTCACGACCGGCCTGCGGCTGACCGAAGCCGGCAGCCTGCTTCTGGCCGAGCTTCCGGAGCCCGCATCACGCTCGATTCCCTTCGACCTTCCTGGTCCGATCGCCAAGGGCGGGCGGCCGCGGCGCATCCGCGTTCCCCGCCGGGTGCTGGCGCTCATGGCCGACTATGTCGATCTTGAGCGCGCGATCTCCACTGCCCGGTCCGAACCCCAGGTGTCCGATCCGCTGTGGTTGGTACCGGAGGATGGGAAGGCAAGAGATCCGGCGGGCAAGAAGGTCCGGCTCGACCGCCTGACGCCGGGTGAGCGCCGCCGCGTGCTGATCGGCGCGCCTGGCCGAGCGCAGCACGGCTTGCTCTGGCTGACGGAAGCCGGCCGGCCTGTGCCCTCCGCAACCTGGGAAGCCGCTTTTCGGCGCGCCTGCGTCCGCTGCCGCCGCTTCGGTATCGAGGTCGAGGTGACGCCGCACACTCTGCGGCACACCTTCGCCGTCAACATGCTCTCCATGCTGATCCGCGAGCAGATCGGAACCGTGTTCGATCCGCACGACCGGCACGGCGCGGCCTATCGCCGGATGCTCGGCGACCCCTTGCAGAAGCTCCAGCACCTCCTGGGGCACGCAAGCATCACCAGCACCTACATCTATCTCGACAGTCTCAATGAGGCGCAGGAGCTGGTCGAGGCGGCCGTGGACCGCTGGGCGGACGATACGGCTGGTGATGCAGCATGATGGCCGCGACGACTGCTCCAGCACGACGGCCGGGCCGCCGTGCCCTCTTTCCCGAGGCGCTGCCCGATCCCGAGCGCGAGGCCGCCGCTGCGATCGCGTCGCTCCGCTTCACTGTCACGCTGGCAGACCGCAGCAGGGCGATCGACCTGACGATGCTCGCTGGCCGCAAGGCACTGGCCCGGACGTTTGCCGGCGCGCTCTGGCGCGCCTGCCAGGTCGGCGGTCCGGCCGGCTCGATCTCGACGGCCTATGCCTATGCCAATGCGCTCAAGACGTTCTGGCGCTATCTCGATTCCGCCGGAATGCACGTCGCACGGCTCTCTGACGTGAGCGCTGCCTTGATCGACGGCTTCGACGCATGGATGGAGGAGAGCGGCCTGCATCCCAATCACCGGCTGCATCGAATGAGCAAGGTGCTCAACCTGCTCCGCCTCGCCGAGGCGGCGGAGCCCGGCCTTCTGCCACCCGATGCCTCGCGACGGCTGATGTATACGAGCGACCGGCCGGGTGTGCGCGCCCGGCCGCGCGATGCCTATGGCGACGACATCGCCACGGCATTGCGGACCGCGGCACGCGCCGATCTCGCTGCTATCATCCGCCGCTTCGCCGAGGCCGATCGCATCCCGACCGTCGAGGATGCCGATCGGGGCCGCGTTCTGGCGAGGGCGCATGAACAGGTGATGGCGGTGATCGACGCGGAAGGCGTCATCGGGCACCGGCATGCTCTCTTCAAGTGCCTCTACACGCTGCGCCGTGAAAGCGGCCTGCCGAACGATCGCCTGATCCACGATCTGCACGGCCGCCGGCATCTGATCGCTGCCGACCTCGTGCCGCTCATCGTCCTCATTTCGCTCGACACCGGCCTGGAGATCGAAGCGATCAAGAGCCTGCGGGCGGACTGCCTGAAGAACCCGTCCGGCGGCTATGTCGAGGTTGAGTATTGCAAGCGGCGGGCGCGCGGCGCCGAGTGGAAGCGGCTGCGCGGGCGCGACGGCGGCTCCTCGACGCCGGGCGGTTTGATCCGCAAGGTGCTGCAATGGACCGGTCCGGCGAGAAGCCGGCTTGGCGCCGACACGCTCTGGGTCCACTGCGCCTGGGGCCGATTGACCCCGCGCCCTATCAGCATGAAGGAGCCCGTGGCTTCATGGATCGGCCGAAGCGGCATCCTCGATGAACAGGGCCGGCCCCTTCGCCTCAACCTGACGCGCCTGCGCAAGACGCACAAGGCGGCATGGTACCGGCGTACCGGTGGCCAGCTTGACCGCTTCGCCGTTGGCCACAGCGTCGCAGTCGCGGCCGATCACTACGCCGATATCCCCGCGCTTCGCCACCTGCATGAGGCGACCGTGGCCGACGCCATGTGCGATGCGCTCGATGCCGCGTTGCGGCCGTGCGTCCTGTCCTCGGAAGAGGAGGGTGCCGTCCTGGCCGATCCCGAGCAGGCAACCAGTCTTCCCGTTGCCGGTACCGCCGCGATCGGCGCGCTGCTCGGCGGCGAGCAGGATGTCTGGCTCGCCAGTTGCGCCGGCTTCTACAAGAGCCCGTTCGGGCTAGAAGGGGAAGCCTGTCCGTCGCCCTTCTGGGGGTGTCTCGAATGCAGCAATGCGGTGATTACCGCCCGCAAGCTGCCCGCGCTTCTCGCATTCCTCAACTTCATCCGGGCACAACGGCAGGCGCTCAGCGAAGGCGACTGGATCGCCAAGTTCGGCCGCGTTCACGGACGCATTGCCGATCAGATTCTGTCCCGGTTTGCCGACGCGGAGATTGAGGAGGCTCGCCAGATTGCGGCGTCGGACCCGGCGCTCATCTACCTGCCGCCCGAAGCGGCAGCGCCATAATGCCGGGTTCCATCACGCTCTCGCCGCGGACGTCGTTGCCGTCGGCCATTTATGGCGACGGCGAGCCCGTGCTTGCCGGTGTCGCGGTCAGGGACGATGTCGACCGCAGTGAGCTTCCCCGCTTCGGGGACGATCTCTGGGATTTGGGCGCCGCCATCTTCCGGGTCAACGCCCGCTACAGCAACTACCGGCTGAACTTCGCCGGCATCGCCGATCCCGTCACGCGACGGTTGGCGAAGGAGTATGTGATCGCCCGGCTGCGCATTCATGTGCCGGGATACCGGGCGCCCTGCGGCGCGACCTCGGCGATCCGGCTGCTGCGCTACGTCCAGCATTTCGCCGCGTTCCTCCGCGCGCGGACTGGCGCCGTCGATCTCAGCCGGATCGATCAGGCGCTGCTCGACGCCTACCTGGTGCATGCCCGCGACGGCGGGCGGCGGATGCCGCACGAGACGGTGAAGTATGTCGAGGTGCCGATCGACCTGCATCACCTGGCGCCATGGCTAACCGGCGGCGGCATAGGTTTCCTGCCGTGGCGTGGACGTGCGGCGCACCGCGTTGCGGGCCGGCCGCCGGCGCCCGCCGAGAACGCCACGCCGCGGATTCCCGAGCCGGTCATCGGCGCCATGCTGCGCTGGGCGCTCAGATATGTCGAAGTCTATGCGTCCGATATCCTCGCCGCGCGGGCAGAACTGGACGCTCTCGAAGCCCGCTGCGCAAAGGTGATGGCGCGGGACGAGCGGACCGGACGAGCCGTCGCCAGCACCTATCGCGCCCGCGTGGCGAAGTGGCTCGACGTGCGCCGGGCCATGGGCCGAGGCGTACCGATCTGGGAGCACGCGCCCAACGTCGCCCGCCGCATCGACCCGCTCACCGGCGAACAGACCCCGCCCTACAATCTTCACCTGATGCGGCTTCACGCCGGTGCGCGAGAGAGCGGCCGCATCAGCCAGTCCGAACCGACGGCGCGGCTGATCGAGCAGGCGGCAGCCGAGCTCGGCACCGAGGTGGGCGGCCTCGACACGCCGATCTCGACCGATCCGGACACCGGCTTGCCATGGCGCGAGCGCTTCGACGCCCTCAGCCTCGCCCGCGAGGAACGGATGCTGCAGGGTGCCTGCTATCTCGTCTGCGCCTACCTCACCGGCATGCGCGACAGCGAGGTGCAGGCGATGCAGCCGGGTTGCGTGTCGGTGATGCGCAGCGCCGACGGCCTGGTCGAGCGCTACCGGGTGCGCAGCACCGTCTACAAGCGCCATGGGGCACGAGGCGCTCAGGCCGACTGGATCACGATCGAGCCGGTCGCCCGCGCCGTCGCGGTCATGGAGGTACTCTCGGCGCGCAATCGCAAGGAGAAGGGATTGTCGTCGCTGTGGGTGGCGCTGAAGGACTGGCCCTGGAGCAACGATCATCTCGGGATGGGTGCGACGCCGACGCTCAACCTGTTCCGCGACGGCCTCGATGGACGCTCGGAAGGGGGACCGGCGATCCCGCGCGTCGGCGACGAGCCATGGAAGTTCACGACACGGCAACTGCGCCGCACCATCGCCTGGTACATCGCCAACCGGCCGTTCGGCACGGTCGCGGGCAAGATCCAGTACAAGCATGCCTCGGTCGCCATGTTCGAGGGCTATGCCGGATCGGCGCCGGCCGATTTCCGCCTGGCGATCGAGCGCGAGCGTGCGCTCGGCCAACTCGACGATATTGTCGCCCATTACGAGGCCTGTCTTCGCCGTGAAGGCCCGGCGGGGCCAGGCGCTCACCGACTGCTCCGCGAGTTCGCCCGCGTCCAGCACGAGCTTGGCGATCTTCCGGGCCGGATCACGGACCGCAAGCGGCTGCGCACCATGCTCGCCCATCTCGGCCGGACCCTGCATGTCGGCTTCCTCAACGACTGCCTGTTCGATGCGGCGACCGCGCTCTGCCTCAAAGATGCACCGGATGCCGAGCAAACGGCGCCAGCCCTGTCGCGATGCAGCCCCGACCGCTGCCCGAACGCCTGCCTGACCGACCGGCACCGCGAGCCGTGGCAGGCTTCGATCGCCGAGGGCGAAGCGCTTCTGGCCGACCGGCGCCTGTCGCCGCTGCAGCGCACGGCGATCCTTGCGGACAACGAGCGCAAGCGCCGGCTGATCGCACCGCTCATGGACGGTGATGCATGACCGCGCTCGGGCCGAAGAGCGAAGCCGCGCTGAGGGCGGCCATGGCGCGGCTGCTCGACGGCCGCCCCGAGCGTACCGACGGCGCGCTGACAGTCTCAAACCTGGCGCGCGAGGCCGGCGTCAGCCGGGCGACGGCGAACCGCGCGGTCGATGTGCTCGCCGAGTTCCGTACCGCCGAAGCGCGCCGCCGGCAATCGTCGCCCCTGGTGCTCAAGGGACGCATCCGCGCACTCGAAGCGGAACTGCGCGCCGTGCGCGGGGCCGAGATGGCCGAGCTGCGGGCGCTCGCCCGCACGCTCGCGCAGCGTATCCAGGTGCTGACGTTGCAGGTCGCCGAGCGTGATGCCGTGATCGAGGGCCTGCGGGAGGAACTGGCCCGATCCGGCAACACGAGGGTCATTCCGTTGCGGCGCTCGCCCCAAGACGGCGCCGGCTGAGAGCCGCGTATCCACGCACCGGTCGGTCCGCGCTCCGCCGATCATGGCCGGTGCCTCCTGTGCTCGCCCGTCGAGGCAGGGCTCGGGTTGTGGCAGACGCTGCCGGCCCATCAACCCTGTTCCGCACCAGCACCGAGAACAGGGTGTGACGGGCCGGCTCGCCGCGTCTGCCCCTGCCGCCTCGCCCTCGACGGAGAGGGCGAGCACAGGAGGCACCCATGACCACCAATCGCAGCAGCCAAGCCCGGACTGGCAACGATGTCTACGAGCGCGTCACCAGCCAGATCATCGCCGCCATAGAGGCCGGCGCCGGCGAGTACCGGATGCCCTGGCATCATGACGGATCGGCCATCACCACGCCCGTCAACCTCGCCTCGCGCAAGGCCTATCGCGGCATCAACGTCATCGCGCTCTGGGCCGCGGCGCAAGCGGCGGGCTATTCCGTTGGCATCTGGGCCACCTACCGCCAATGGCAGGCGCTCGGCGCTCAGGTTCGCAAGGGCGAGCGCGGCCACCTGGTCGTGTTCTGGAAGATCTCCGGTCGCAACAGTGAGGCAGACGCTGAGGACGGCGACGAGGATCGCGACGAGCCCGCCCAGCGCATGTTCGCCCGCGGCTATACGGTCTTCAACTGCGCGCAGGTCGACGGTTACACGCCGCCCGAGATGCCGGTGCTGCCCGAGGCCGAACGGATCGCGCATGCCGAACGCTTCTGCGCCGCTCTCGGCATCGACATCCACCACGGCGGATCGCAGGCCTGTTACATCCCCTCCAGGGACCATGTGCAGATGCCCGACTTCGCCTGCTTCCGCGACGCCGTCGCCTACTACGCCGTGCTGCTTCACGAATGTGGGCACGCCTCGGGCGCCAGGCACCGCCTCGACCGCGATCTTTCCGGACGGTTCGGCTCGGCCGCTTACGCCATGGAGGAATGCACGGTCGAGCTCCTGAGCGCCATGATCTGCGCCGATCTCAATCTCAGCGTCGAGCCGCGGCCCGACCACGCCCGCTACATCGCCTCATGGCTCGAGGTGCTGCGCTCCGACAAGCGCGCCATCTTCACCGCTGCCAGCAAGGCACAGCAGATCGCCGACTGGATGCACGACCAGCAGGCCGAGACTCGTGAGCACGATGTCAGGGGCGCCGCATAGGCGCCCTTCAACTCGATCAGTTGACAGCCGATTCCTGGAACAGCGTCTCGATCAGCGGGCATTCCGGCCGCGTGCCGCCGGCGCATTGCGCGACCACGTCCTTCAGCACTCTTTCCATGCGCTTCAGATCGGCGATCTTCGCCCGCACGTCGTCGAGATGCGTCGCGGCGATAGTGCTTGCCTCGGCGCAAGGCCGGTCGCGCTCGTCGACGAGACGCAGCAGCTCACGGATCTCATCGAGCGAGAAGCCGAGCTCGCGCGCCCGCAAGACGAAGCGGAGCCGCCGCTCGTGCGCGGTGTCGTAGCTCCGATAGCCCGCCATCGTGCGTGGCGGCTCGGGCAAGAGCCCGACCTTCTCGTAATAGCGCACGGTCTCCAGATTGCTGCCCGTCCGCCGCGCGAGCTCGGCCCGCTGCAGGCCCTTCACGCCGGTGTGATCGCGCATCGCAAACTCCCTCTTGACCCTGTAGTTGCTACAGACCGCACATTAGCGCGCAGATAGGAATTCGGCAAGGAAGGCGAGGCCCGACATGAGTGTATTTCGACACGGAACGGCGGAGATTGCGCCGACTGCAGAGAACCTGGCGGCGGCACAGCGTGGCGAAGCCGGGCGGCAGCGCCTGGTTGCCGTCGGCGGTGTTCTCGGTGCGCTTGCCGCCTCGTCCTGCTGCATCATCCCGCTCATCCTATTCAGTCTCGGCATCGGCGGCGCCTGGATCGGCAACCTGACGGCGCTCGCGCCATACAAGCCATTCTTCGTCACGGGGACGGTAGGCGTCCTCGGCTACGGCTACTACCTCGTCTATTGGAAGCCGCGGCAAGCCTGCGCCGATGACGCCGCCTGCGCACGCCCGATCCCCAGCGGTCTCGTTCAGATTGCACTGTGGAGCGCAACGGTGCTCGTCGCAGCCGCCTTTGCCTTCGACTACGTCGCCCCGCTGCTGCTTGCCCCCTGATACCAGACCAAGAGGAGACCTGCCTGATGAACAAGCTTTTGAGCACGCTCACCCTGATCGGCGCCATCATGACGGCTTCGGCCGCCTTCGCCGCCGACCGCACGGTCACTTTCGCCGTCGACAACATGACCTGCGCTTCCTGCCCCTACATCGTGAAGACCTCGATGGCGGCGGTCCCCGGGGTCTCGGATGTGGTCGTCTCCTTCGAAGCCAAGACCGCGACCGTCACCTTCGAAGACACGAAGACGAACTCCGACGCCATCGCGGCTGCCAGCGCCAATGCCGGCTATCCCGCACACCCTCGACAACAGGGCAGCTGAGATGAACGACCGCGCCCTGGTCCGCACCGGCGCGGCGGGCGCCATAATCGCCGCGATCTGCTGCGCGACGCCCATTCTGGCCGTCCTTCTGCCGCTTGTCGGTCTGGGCGCATGGCTGGGCGGCGCGGATATAGTGGCGTTTTCGCTGCTCGCCGTCAGCCTGGGACTCATAGCGTGGGGCCTCTACCGCCGCCGCGCCGATGCGGCCAGCAGCGAGAGCAAGAACCACAGGGAAGTCTGAAGCCATGAACGATTGCTGTGCGTCCTCTTCTCGGAACAAGATTGCGGTATCCGCATCGGTGACCTTGCCGAACTATGAGGTGCGGCCGGGTGTGACGTTTCCCGACTGGTCGGTGGTCATATCGCCCGCGGTCAGAGATGCCCTTGCGGCCATGGCCGGCTCCGATCATGTGCTCAATCGCTGGAGCGGCTATGATGCGGCCGTCGACGCCGTTCGGGTGGCATTACTGCAGTTCTATGCGGAACACGGCCGAGCTCCACTCCCCAGCGCTCTTGCCGAGCGCGCCGGGGTGAGCGAGACGGCCATTTGGCCGCAGCTCGAAGAACTTCGCCGCCGCGACCTCGTCGTGCTCGACGGCGAGCGGATCGTCGGCGCTTATCCCTTCACTGACCAGGACACGGGTCATCAGGTCACGCTGGACGGGCGCGTTCTCAATGCCATGTGCGCGGTCGACGCGCTCGGCATCGGCGCCATGACCGGTCGCGACATTGCGATCGCCTCGCGCTGCCGCCATTGCGGTACGCCGATCCGGATCACCACACGAGATCGCGGCCGTGTCGTAGCGCAGGTCGAACCGGTGACGGCCGTCATGTGGCTCAGCGTCCTCTACGAAGACGGGTGCGCGGCGAGTTCTCTGTGCACGGCAACCTCGTTCTTCTGCTCGGACGATCATCTTGCCGCGTGGCGTCAGGAGCATCCTGCAGACTCCCCGGGATTTCGGCTGTCGATCGAGGAAGGTCTGGAGGCCGGCTGCGCTCTGTTCGGGCCGAGCCTCGCCGGCCTCGATACAGCGCCACGCCCGCCGGTTGAGCCGACATTGGGAAGCACGGCAGTGACGGACCGCCCCGTCCGCAAGAACCGTGGCAATGGGGGTGCCTACGACCTCGTCGTGATTGGCGCCGGCTCGGCCGGGTTCTCGGCGGCGATCACGGCCGCCGACCAGGGCGCACAGGTGGCGCTCATCGGCAGCGGCACCATCGGCGGCACCTGCGTCAATATCGGCTGCGTGCCGTCAAAGGCCCTGATCCGCGCCGCCGAGACGCTACACAACGCCCGGGCTGCAACCCGCTTTGCCGGAATCACGGCGGAGGCCGAACTGATCGACTGGCGCGGAACCGTCCGCCAGAAGGACGCGCTGGTTTCCGAGCTGCGCCAGGCCAAGTATGTTGACCTGCTCCCCGCCTACAACGGCATCGCGTATCGCGACGGTCCGGCGCGCCTCGTTGACGGCGGTGTCGCAGTGAACGGCACACACCTTCCCGCCGGCAAGATCATCATCGCAACCGGCGCACGACCAGCGGTCCCGGCCATTCCCGGCATCGACACCGTGCCGTATTTGACCAGCACGACCGCGCTCGACCTCGAGGCGCTGCCGCGCTCGCTGCTCGTGATCGGCGGCGGCTATATCGGGGCGGAACTCGCCCAGATGTTTGCCCGTGCCGGCGTCAAGGTGACGCTCGTCTGTCGGTCCCGTCTGCTCCCCGACGCCGAGCCCGAGATCGGCGCGGCGCTGACCAAGTATTTCGAGGAGGAAGGGATCACTGTCGTCCCTGGCATCGCCTATCGTGCGATCCGCAAGACCGAGGGCGGAGTTTCGCTGACGGCTGGGCGCGACGGTCAGGACATGGCCATCGAAGTCGATCAGGTGCTGATCACCACCGGGCGCGCGCCCAACATCGAAGGCCTCGGGCTCGCCGAGCATGGCGTCGCCCTCTCGCCAAAAGGCGGCGTCATCGTCGATGACCGCATGCGCACGACCAAAGCCGGCGTCTATGCCGCCGGCGACGTCACCGGCCGCGACCAGTTCGTCTACATGGCCGCCTATGGCGCCAAGCTCGCCGCCAGGAACGCCCTCAACGGCGACAGCCTACGCTACGACAACAGCGCCATGCCCGCCGTCGTGTTCACCGACCCGCAGGTTGCGAGCGTCGGACTAACCGAGGCCGCGGCGCGGACGGCTGGCCATGCCGTTCGCGTCTCGACGATCGGGCTCGACCAGGTGCCGCGTGCGCTCGCCGCCCGCGACACCCGCGGCCTCATCAAACTCGTGGCCGATGCCGCCGGCGGTCGGCTACTCGGCGCGCACATTCTCGCACCCGAAGGCGCCGACAGCATCCAGACCGCCGCTTTGGCGATCCGGCAGGGCCTCACCGTCGATGACCTCGCCGATACGATCTTTCCGTACCTCACCACGGTCGAGGGCCTCAAGCTCGCGGCCCTGTCCTTTAGCAAGGACGTCGCCAAGCTGTCTTGCTGCGCCGGCTGAGCAGCCGTCAGGACCTCTGCGCGCTACACGAATCTGTCTCACGGGGCCGAGATCGATCGGACCCTGCGGTTTTCAGGCAAACGACGCCGCAAAATCCGACTGAGACAGCTTGACTGTTCAGATAACGCGCCGAGATGAACGCGGCCTTCTGCTGCGCCTCGCTCGGCATCGTGCCGACCGTGCGCCACGCCGACTACATCGGCTCCTGGCTGGAGGTGCTGCGCGAGGATAACCGCGCCATCGTCCGCGCCGCTTCGCAGGCGAGCAAGGCGGCCGACTGGCTGCTGTCGCATCTGCCCGACGAGGACGGCGCTGAATCGGTTGCGGCCTCGACCGAGCGGAGGGTGGCGGCATGATCCTCCTGACCCGTACCCAGCGTGCGCAGCTCCTCGCCAATGGCCGGCAGCGCGGCGCCGATCACGTCCCCGTCGTCAAATTCTTCAATCCCTTCGGCGCGGGCGTCTGGCTCGCCACCGAGCTGGATCAGGGCGGCGACATCATGTTCGGCCTGGCCGATATCGGCTACCCCGAACTCGGCTCGTGGAGCCTGGAAGAGCTGCGTGGGGTCCGGTTGCCCTTCGGCATGGGGATCGAGCGGGATCTGCTCTTCACCGGGGATTTCCCGATCTCGGTCTGGGCGGAGGCTGCGTGGGAAACCGGCAGCATCCACGGCGGAACGAGCCCTCTACCGCGCCGGTGCGGCATTCACCCGCACATCCACAGATACGGAAAGCCGGGAATCCTGATTTCCGGTTGCCGGCTTTGTGGCCTGGCGTCGCACTCTTCAGAGGAAGAGGGCGGCGCTTCGCTTCGTGACGGGTTGGAGGTCGAGAGAGTGGCTCCCGGCCGCCCGTCGCGGAGAAATCACCATGGCCAAAGCTGCCAGGAAGAAGCCCGTCGCCCCGATGATCGTCTTTTCACGGGCGCGCGACATTCCGTTCAACCGGATCAGGCTGTCGGACAGCAATGTTCGCGAGGCTGACGTCGAGGCGGGTCTGGACGAACTTACCCATGACATCGACCGGCGCGAGGATCTCGTGCAGGGCCTCAACGTTCGCGCCATCCTCGACGCGGACGGCGTTGAGACCGGCGATTTCGAGACCCCGGCCGGCGGCCGCCGCTACAGGTCCATCGCGCGCCTCGTCGAAGCCGGTCGCTTCCCGGCCGATGGCCTCGTCCCCTGCATCGTCAAGAAGGCCGATGCCAAGACCTCGGCAGTCGACGACTCGCTGGCCGAGAACCTGCTGCGCCTCGCCCTGCATCCGCTCGACCAGTTCAAGGCGTTCAAGCGGATGTTCGACATGGGCATGTCGAAGGAGGAGATCGCCGACGCCTGGCGGACCACGCCGCGCTACATCATGCAGCGCCTTCGTCTCGCGACGGTCGCGCCGGCGCTGCACGACGCCTATGCGCGGAATGAGATGACGCTGGCGATGCTGGAAGCCTTCACCGTCAATCCCGACCACGAGCGCCAGCAGCAGGTCTGGGAGCGGATCAGCACGTCGTGGCAGAAAGAGCCCTGGCACATCCGCAGCCTGCTGACCGAGACCACGGTTCCGGCTGCCGACAAGCGCGCCCGCTTCATCGGCATCGACGCCTATGAGGCGGCGGGCGGCCCGGTGCTGCGCGATCTCTTCTCCGACGAGAACGGCGGTTGGTTGCAGGACGTCACGCTGCTCGACCGCCTGGTTGACGAGAAGCTGCGCACTGTCGCCGACGAGATCGCCGGACAGGGCTGGAAGTGGATCGACGCGGCAGTCGAACTTCCCTACGGCTACGCCAACGGCCTGCGCAGGCTGGTCGGTGTGACCCAGGAGCTGACCGACGAGGAGCGCACCGCCCGCGAGGCGCTGCGCGACGAGTATGACGAACTCGAAGCGCAGTATGCAGAAGCCGACGACCTGCCCGATGAGATCGACCAGCGGCTCGGGGAGATCGAAGCCGAGTTGGAAGGCTTCGAGAACCGGCCCGTCACCTTCGCGCCGGAAGACATCGCCCGTGCCGGTGTTTTCGTCAGCATCGACCGCGATGGCGAGTTGATCGTCAGTCCCGGTTATGTCCGCCCCGAGGACGAACAACCCGAGAGCGTCGATGGTGAGGATGCGGGCGAAGGTGCCGACCCGTCCGATCCCGATGCGGTGCAGCGCGCGGTTATCACCGTCGGCGGCGAGCCGGTCCCGGACGGCGATGAAGAGGAGGACGATGCCGTCAAGCCGCTGCCCGAGCGGCTGGTGACCGACCTGACCGCCTGGCGGACGCTGGCGTTGCGCAATGCGCTTGCCGAGAATCCGCGCGTCGCCATGACGGCGCTGCTGCACAAGCTGGTTCTCGATACTTTCGAGCGCACCGCCACCTCGGGAACCAGCCTCTATGCCGCCGTGCGTCACATCTATCTTCCCACGGATGCGACCGGGCTCGCTGACAGCGCCGCCGCGAAGATGATCGACGAGCGCGCGGACGCCTGGCGGGGCGACATCCCCGCTGGCGATGACGACCGGCTCTGGGACTGGATCGACGGTCTCGACGATGCCAGCCGCCTGGCGCTGCTCGCCCATTGCGTCAGTTTCGGGGTCAACGCGCTTTACGAGCGGCCCAACCCCTATTCGGGGAATGGCATCTCGCAGCACGGTCTCGACCGCCGCATGGCCGAGGCCGAACGGCTGGCACAGGCCACCGGCCTCGATCTCGTCGAAGCGGGCTGGAGGCCCACGGTCGAGAACTACCTGGGTCGCGTGACCAAGACCCGCATCATCGAGGCGGTGCGCGAGGGCGCCGGCGATCGCGCGGCCGATCTCATCGCGCATCTCAAGAAGGGCGATATGGCGAAGGAGGCCGAACGGCTCCTGGCCGATACCGGCTGGCTGCCGGAGCCGCTGCGCCCCGCCATCGAGGCGCAGGCCGTGGATGGCGCGACCGATCAGGACGAGGACAGCGTGGCGCTGCCCGACTTCCTCGCCGGTGGCCATGAGGACACGGCCGAGGCCGCCGACGATCCAGAGGCCCTCGTCGCCGCCGAGTGACGCGCAGCAGCGGGGCGGCCTCCGCCGCCCCGCATTCCATCCCTTCCATCTGAAGGCCCGGCATCTCGCCGGGCCGCTTTCGTTTCAGGAGCAAGATCATGTCCGCTTCCCTCATTTTCGACATTGCGCCTCTCGGCTCGCTCGTGGCCTATAGCGACGGCCAGCCGAAACCGCCCGCACGTTTCACCAAGAAGCTCGCCGCGTGGAAATCCCGCAACGGGGCCGGTCGCCTCGTGCGCAAGGAACCGGGCCGCGAGCGCCCGACCTACACGACGCCGCCGTCCTTCACCCTGCATGAGGGTGATTTCGGCGAAGGCGGCATCATCCTCATCACCATCATGCGCAGCTACGGCATCGACAGCGATCTGAGCTTCCGGGTTGTCGAACGCCCGAAGATCGGTCAGGTCCGTGTTGTGCAGGATGTCGGAGAGAACGTCGAATTGCTGCACCTCGCGGAGAACCACGAGGCGGCCGAACTCTGGCTAGCCAGGAACGGCTACAGCCGCGCGCGCCTCGAGGAGATCACCGCCGACGAGGCAGGCGCCGATGCCGTCGAGGGTCGAGCTGCCGCGTGACCATCGCCGATCCCGTTCATCCGGCCCGCTTGTCCCGTGACGGCGGGCCTTCTTCGTTTCAGGAGAACACAATGGCCATTCCCGATCCCGTTCGAACGAACTTCGACACTCTGCTTCGTGCTGCCGATGACGGCAATCTCGCCCTTATGGAATGCCTCGACGCCGCGACCCGTGAGACACGCTATGTCCTGTGCGCGGTCGGCCGCGACGGGGGTGATTACGTCTTCACGCCGTTCGGCCATCTCGCAAGCGGCAACCCCTATGACGCCTATCTGCCGCCGGATCCCGACGATCCTGCCGGCTTTGTCGAGAAGGCCGAAGATGGGGGCGCATCATGATGACGGTCGATGAAATCTTCGCCGATGACCGCCGCAATCCGCCATCGGAGCGCTCGCTTCCCTGGGAGGAAACCCGCAACGGCGTCACCGTCATCGTGGAACCGAAACCGCATTGGGCCGAGGACATGCGCGCCTTCCGGCTCGATGCCCGCGAATACTGCCGCTATGCCGACTGGACGGCCCATGGCGCCCGGACGCGCTTTTTCGGTCATATCGACACCTCCGGCGACGATGTGATGATGAAGGCCCGCGCCATGATCGCCCGCGAAATCGCCGATGGGTTCTGGGACTGACCGGCCCTGAAAGCCGAACCTTGCACACGGGGCTATCGGGTATCGCTGCACAAGCAGCGATGGATCGAGTTCGAGCTTCACCATTGCGCCAACTCCTTGGTGTTGTGGGGGCAACGGGTTCCGTCCCCGGCCTGAAACACACCCTGAATATCCGCCGGCAACGAGGCTGGCGCAGCAAAGCATCTGCGACGGGTTTCCGGCACCGGCTCGACGCAAAGCACCATCCCCCGCTTCCATTCGCTAACCTTGGTCCGACCGTCTCTTTGCATTCAACCCCGGTGGGGTCGGCTTACGCGCGCGTGCCGCCCTCGGGGATTCGGAAAGAATCCGAACGCCCGAGGGTGATTGCAGATCCGGTCAGACACTTCGGGCGCCTGTCGCGCGGGGGATGGTCCCCCGCCTCCAAAGACAGGAGCCGGAACCCATGTCCTACGCAGATGCCACCGCTTTCGCCGCCAGCCTCGCCACCACGCTGCGCATCGCCAGCGGCGGTGCCGAGGCCTCGCCTCGGCTCTGGAAAGGGAGAGTTGGGCCGGGATCGGGGCGAGCCTGGCGGAAGGAGAGGAGAGCGCCGCCGGGCCATATCATCCCGCTCTCCTGGAGGATCATCCAATGACCGATACCGACAAACCAGCCACGCCGGAATTCGACATGGCCGCCAGCGTCGCGCGCTTCTTCGCCGAGCGCGATGAGCGCAACCGTCGCGCTGAAGCGGTCCGTCCCGACAACAAGACGGCGCTGTTCGATGCGCTGGCCGCCGCAGGCATCACTCTCGTGACCGTCACCTTCGACGGTTCTGGCGACAGCGGCCAGATCGAGGACATCACCGCGCAATCGGACGACCGGACCGTGGACCTGCCGCAGGGCGAGATCACCATTGCCACGGTGGCATGGGGAACCGACAAGGTGACCGCAATCTCAATGGGCGTTGAGGCGGCCATCGAACAGCTCGCCTATGACTTCCTCTCGGAAACCCATGGCGGCTGGGAGAACAATGATGGCGCCTATGGCGAGTTCAGCTTCGATGTGGCGGCGCGCACCATCACGCTCGACTACAACGAGCGCTACACCGCCACCGAATTCTACAGTCACGAGTTCTGAGGGGGCGGAAATGGCACATCCCTATCATCATGCGCTCTCGTCGGTGAAGAAATGGGGCGGCACGGTCGAGGATTACTTGCCCATCCATAGCTGGTTCGATGCCAGCAAGGAGATCCTGGCCGATTTTCGTCATCGCGCGCTTCGCCACCATGCCGAGGGCATCTTCATGGCCGAGACCATTTTCGGGGCGACGATCACCCTGTCCACCGGCAGGGTGATCCCGGCCCGATGGGTCGGGGAGCAGCATGTCCGCGAGGATCTGGGCCGTATCCCGTCCTTCGCCGATTGGGCGCGGGCAATCCACGCGGCGCCTTGGATGGGGCGGACGCAGCGGATCGAGGCGGAGGTCGATCCGCATTGCGTCAATGGCCGACTTCAGGAAGAAGTCTGAGCAGTCGCGTCAGCCTCCCCCTTATGAAAGCCTCTTGCCATGCTCAGCCATATCGTCATCTCCGTCCTGCTCTGCACGGCTTCCTGCGAACCGGCGGAAATCCGCGTCTGGGACGGTGACTCGATCCGGCTGGGTATGGGACAGCAGTCCGAAGCTGTTCGGATATTCAACATCGACGCTCCCGAAATGGAGGGCCGCTGCATCCATGAAACCGACCTTGCCCGGCAAGCGAAGATCAGGCTGGCGGAAATCCTGCAAGGTCGGCGGGTCGAAATCCTGCGTCAGGGGACCGACCGCTATGGCCGGACCCTGGCGGCGATACGCGTCGAAGGCCGCGATGTCGGCGATATTCTCGTCGATGAAGGGCTGGCGAGAACCTGGGCCGGGCGGCGTGAGCCCTGGTGCTGATCGCCGGATCGTCCCGCCGAGGTGCGGGACGATCCACCGTCGGGACGGGAGAGTAAGAGTGCGGGCCGGTTGGCCGTGACGGATTGTGAGGCGGGAGAGGGGCTTCCGCCGTCCGTCGCGGAGCATTCCCCATGAGCCTTTCCCACCACACCACTTTCGCCTCGATCGGCGAAATTGTCGCGCGACAGATCCTGCCCCGGCTGCGTCATGCCCAGAAGCTGCCGCTGCGCATCTCCTGCATCGGTATCGCCAGCGATGACGAAAGCGATGACGTCGGCGGCTTCGACCGCACGCTCGTCATCGGCCAGTGCCAATCCCCCGAAGAGGCGCTGATCATCGCCAGCCAGCGCGTTGCGCGCGGTGATTTCCGCGTTGGACAGGGCGATGCGCTGCGCTTTCGCCCCCGCGTCATGGTCATTCAGGACAACGAACTGGGCCTTGTCCTTGCCGGTGAGGTCCGGGCCGGGATCGTGCTCTGGCAGCATCCGGTCGCCTCCGACGCCGAGGCTCGCCGCACCGTCACGGAGGCCAGCCGTCTGCGGGGCATGGCCTTCACGGCATCCGGGCGCGGCGATGCGGTATCGGCTCGTGATCTCCGCCACCGCGCCAGCCTGCTCGAGGCGCGGCTGGTCGATCCCTTCTGGCGCGAGACGACTGCCGATCTGCTGCGGCTGCCACAAGCTGCCTGACCTGTCGCCCCTTTCCATCCACTAGGCCCGGCCCCGCGCCGGGCCTTCTCGTTTCAGGAGCCTGACATGGCCGACTACTTCACCCATTTCTCCTGCCTGCTCGACGTGGGCAGCCCCGAGAACGCCGCCCGCGCGCTTGATCTCTACAACGCGCTGGCGCGCGAAAACGCCGCCGAAGATCCGCCCTCGGACGGTTTCATGCTTTCGATCCAGCCCGAACATGGCGGCACCCAGCTCTGGATGCGCGATGACGGCACCGGCGATCCCGAGCATGTCATCCAGTTCGTCAAACGCTGTGCCGCCGCGTTCGGCCTGACCGGGCTATGGGGGATGCAATACGCCAATACCTGCTCACGTCCGAGAATCGACGGGTTCGGGGGCGGCGCGCATGTCCTCGACCTCGCCACCGGCGAGACGGTGGACTGGATCTACACCGACGGTTGGCTTTCCACCGTTCTGGACGGGGGCGACCCCAATGCCTGACGTCATCGAAACCACGGTCTATCGGCTCGACGAGCTTTCCGAAGCCGCGAAAGACAATGCCTGCGCCTGGTATCGCGAGGGCGGCTTCGACTACGATTGGTACGATGCCGTCTATGAGGATTTCCGGCGGATCGCGGACATCCTCGGCATCCGCATCAAGAGCCGCACCGTCCGCCTCATGGGCGGCGGCGTGCGACAAGAGCCTTGCATCTGGTTTACGGGCTTCTGGTCGCAGGGCGATGGCGCCGCGTTCGAAGGCCACTATTCCTATCGCAAAGGCACGGCGGCGGAAATCCGTATCTATGCGCCGAAGGATGTGGAGCTGCACCGCATCGCGGATGCCCTGCACCAGGCGCAACGCCGCAACTTCTACCAGTTGACCGCCGAGGCGACCCATCGGGGGCGATACTATCACGAATACTGCATGGCGATCTCGGTCACCCGCGACAGCCCGACCTGGCAGGACATGACCGCCGATGCCGAGGAGACCGTCATGGAGGCATTGCGCGATCTCGCCCGTTGGCTTTATCGCCAGCTTGAGCGCGAATACGACTACCTGACTTCGGATGAGGCGGTCGATGAGGCCATCGTTGCCAACGAATACAGCTTCACAGTTGATGGAAAGCGCTTCGGCTGAAACCCTTCTGCGCTGCCTCACAGAACCGACAGCAGGTCCGTCCGTGAGAAGTCGTCGCCGACGAAGAGCAACGGGCAGCCGCGTTCGCTGGCGACCTCATAGGCGAAGCAATCCCCGTAGTTGAGTCCGGCGGGATGAACGCCCTTGCCCCAGCGGGCATAGGCTTCGGCGATCCTGCGTGCCGAGGCTTCAGTGACGGAGACCACCTCGAACCCAAGGCCCTCGATCAGGGCGGCGATCTCTTCACCGACATTGCGCCGCCCGGCGACGATCAGCGCCTCGGCCACTGTTCCGGCCGAGATCAGCAGGCCGTCTGCCGCCTCGATCGCCACCATGCAGGTCTCGGCCTGCGGCTCGTCCAGCACGATGGCCATCAGCGCCGAGGTATCGACGGCGATCATGCCGGCATCCCGTCATCCCCGTAGAGGAAATCCTGGCTGCGCGCGGCAGCCGCGCCGGGCAATGCCTTGCCCCGCGCCGTGGCCCGGACCCGCTCCATCAGCGCGCGCCGGCCTTTCGGGGTCGCCACCACGGCAACCGGCACGAGGCGGGCGACCTCGTGGCCCCGCCGCGTCAGGATCACCTCGTCGCCGGCTTCGGCCCGCTTCACCAGTTCGGTGAGCTGCCCCTTCGCCTCGGTGACAGAAACCCTCATCGCATATCACTCCAGATGTTCTCCGCTATTCTGCACAAGATGGTCCAGATAATGGTCCACTTCAAGCCCCCAGAGCGAAAGGAGGGCCGGGAACAGGTGCCCCCGGACGGGTTGAGAGAGGGTCGTCCGGCAGGTGCCCCTTTCCCTCTCGGAGACCGATCATGGCTTTGCCCGAACTTGCTTCCCAATCCGCAATCCGCGTCCCCGACGAACGCCGCATGGACTTCCTGCCGCGCCTTTTTGGCCGGCGCCTGCTCATCATCGGCGAGCATACCGTCTTTCGCTTCATGGAGATACTCAGCCCCGGCGATTACGGCGGCGGGCTCTGGGATTTCTACGAACGCGCCGGCCAGCCGCTCTATCTCGCGCCGACCTCAAAGCCCCGTTGCCGCCTGTTCTGCGAAGGCAACGGCTTCGAGGGCGAGGTCTCAAGCGATGCCGCCGGGATCATCGCCACGCTCTTCGCCTTCTCGCATCTTTCCTTCCGCTACGATGACGACGAACTCGCCGAGGGCTATGGTCGCCTCTACGAGCATGCCGCCGATCACGCGGAGGCGGCGGCGATTTTCCAGGCCATCGACTGAAACCCACAAGCGCCCAGCCTGACGGTCGGGCGCTTGTTTCATGCCTGCTTTCGCCACGGCTTCAGAGCGAGAGATGGGCCGGAAGGGGTTTGAGCCGGTGCGGTCGAGAGAGAGCGCTGCCCGGCTTGATCCTGACTTGCTCTCCCGAGGAATCCCCGATGAACATGATTTCCGCATCCGCGGCGGCATCCGCCACCGCGCCGCTTCCGTTCGACCATGACGCTGAGACCGCGGCCTGCGTTTTCACCGCTGCCGGTCTGCTGCTGCCGCATCTGGAACGCGGTCAGCGTGTCGACGCCGCCACGCTGCGCGGCGCCATGGAGGCCGCCTTCGGCACGTCCGATGCCACCGGCGCTTGGGACTGGAAGACCGCCTATGATGCCTGCGAGGCGGCGACCGTCCTCTTCCTGCGCAAATACGGCAATGCACTTTTCCGCAAAGCCGGGTCTCCGTCGGCAATCCTGCCGCAGCTTACGAAAATTGCCGGGCTCCTGCCGACCCACACCCGGCGTTCCGAGGAAGCGCAGACCTTCCAGCAGTTCTCCACCCCGATCCCTCTCGGCTTCGCTGCGGTGACGGCGGCGGCGATCACGCACGCCGACCGCGTGCTGGAGCCCTCGGCCGGCACCGGGCTCCTCGCCATCCTGGCCGAGATCGCCGGCGGTGCGCTGCTCGTCAACGAACTGGCCGAGGTCCGCGCCGGCCTGCTTTCCTCCCTCTTTCCGGCCCTGTCCGTCACCCGCTTCGACGCCGCCCAGATCGACGATCATCTCGATCCCGGCCTGATCCCGACAGTGGTGCTGATGAACCCGCCGTTCTCGGTCATGGCCCATGTCGAGGGCCGCGTGGCTGATGCCGCCTTCCGCCATGTCGCCTCGACGCTGGCGCGCCTTGCGCCCGGCGGGCGGCTCGTCACCATCACCGGCGCGAGCTTCGCCCCCGACAATCCGGCCTGGACGGCTAACTGGAAACGGCTGCAGGAGCGCGGCCGCGTGGTCTTCTCGGCCGTCATCGATGGATCGGTCTATGCCAAGCACGGCACCACCATCGACACGCGGCTGACCGTCATCGACAAGCTGCCCGCCGAAGACCCGGCGGTGTTCCCGGCAGCGCCCGGTGTGGCGTCGGATGTTGCCACCCTGATGGGCTGGCTGGCGGAGCAGCTTCCGGCCAGGCTTCCCGTCGATCCCGGCCTGGCCGTGCCGGTGGCACGACCGACCGCGCCGCGCACCGTGCGCGGCTATGTCAACCGCGCCGCGCGATCCGCGCCCGACGCGCCCCTTGCGGAACCGGAGGCCGTGCCGGTCGCCTACGAGATCGTGGATTGGGAACCGGCCGAGGGCGGCCGCCTCTCCGACGCGATCTACGAGGAATACGGTCTTCAGACCATCCGCATCGCCGGGGCGCAGGCGCATCCGACCCAGCTCGTGCAGTCGGCCTCGATGGCGAGCATCGCGCCGCCGAAGCCGAGCTATCGTCCGGTGCTGCCCAAAGACATTCTCGGCAGGCTGTCCGAGGCGCAGTTGGAGACGGTGATCTATGCCGGCGAGGCCCATATGGGATTCCTCGCCGGGGCTTGGACGGTGGACGACACGCTCGACAATCTTGCTGCCACGCCGGAGGACGCCAAGGGCGCCGTCCGCTTCCGCCAAGGGTTCATGGTCGGCGATGGCACCGGCGTCGGCAAGGGCCGGGAATCCGCAGCGATCATCCTCGACAACTGGATGCAGGGGCGGCGCAAGGCGGTCTGGATCTCGAAGTCCGACAAGCTGCTGGAGGATGCGCAGCGCGACTGGTCGGCGCTTGGCATGGAGCGGCTGCTGGTCACGCCGCTGTCGCGATTCCCGCAAGGCGCAAAGATCACCCTGAACGAAGGCATCCTATTTCTAACCTATGCCACGCTGCGCTCCGACGACCGCGGAGAAAGGATTTCCAGGGTCAGGCAGATCGTCGAATGGTTGGGTTCCGACTTCGATGGAGTGGTGATTTTCGACGAGGCGCACGCAATGGCCAATGCCGCAGGAGGCAAGGGAGAACGCGGCGATGTCGCCGCCAGCCAGCAGGGCCGTGCCGGGCTGCGCCTCCAGCACGCCCTGCCGCAGGCCCGCGTGGTCTATGTCTCGGCCACCGGCGCCACCACCGTCCACAATCTCGCCTATGCGCAGCGGCTCGGTCTCTGGGGCGGCGAGGATTTCCCATTCTCGACCAGGGCGGAGTTCGTCGAGGCGATCGAGGCCGGCGGCGTCGCGGCGATGGAGGTGCTGGCGCGCGACCTGCGGGCG
This sequence comes from Aliihoeflea sp. 40Bstr573, assembly GCF_024105655.1. Taxonomy (GTDB): domain Bacteria; phylum Pseudomonadota; class Alphaproteobacteria; order Rhizobiales; family Rhizobiaceae; genus Aliihoeflea. The sequence goes on along the minus strand of NZ_JAAAMH010000031.1, from coordinate 563 downwards.
CTTGGCCTCTACACCGCCCGCTCGCTGTCCTTCAAAGGCGTGGAATACGAGTTGCTCGACCACGAACTGACCCCTGAACAGGTCCGCATCTACGACAGCTATGCCGATGCCTTCGCCATCATCCATAACAATCTCGATGCGGCGATGCAGGCCGCCAACATCACCGGCGGCGAGGGCGGGTCCGGCACGCTGAACCGGCAGGCCAAGTCCGCCGCCCGCTCGGCCTTTGAGAGCGCCAAGCAGAGGTTCTTCGGGCACCTGTTGACGTCGATGAAAACCCCGACGCTGATCCGGTCCATCACGGCCGATCTGGAAGCGGGACATTCTTCCGTCATCCAGATCGTCTCGACCGGCGAGGCGCTGATGGAACGGCGGCTGGCAGAGATCCCCACCGAGGAATGGGGCGATCTGAAAATGGACCTGTCGCCGCGCGAGTATGTGATCCAGCCCCACTGAACGGGTCCACCTTGAGTTATGGTTTTGACCATGAAGGAGGACCACGATGAGCAACAAACGACACAAGCCGGAAGAGATCGTCACGAAGCTTCGGCAGGTTGAAGTCC
>NZ_JAAAMH010000030.1 GCF_024105655.1 Aliihoeflea sp. 40Bstr573 | reverse complement strand
GGACTTCAACCTGCCGAAGCTTCGTGACGATCTCTTCCGGCTTGTGTCGTTTGTTGCTCATCGTGGTCCTCCTTCATGGTCAAAACCATAACTCAAGGTGGACCCGTTCAGTGGGGCTGGATCACTGCAATCCAATCGATGACCGTTGCCTTGAATAGTTCCGTCCAAGCTGGATGCAGGTTGCAGTCATAGGCACCTAGTTTGTGTTTGAGGATGTCGACGACTTTGACGTCCGCACCCCATTGTCGAATCCGCCCCTTGTATGTTCGCGGAACATCGCAAGCCGTTTCAATATCCCAAATGTCCAACGCATCCGCGTGGCCCTTTTCATCAAGCTCGAACTGCCAGCGTAGCCCAAGTGCACCCGCGTGGACTTGCATCGCCTTGATGAACCAAGAAAACCGATCCGCGGCGGCGTTCACGAGCCGGCCTCTCTATTTCGTAGGTAGTCTATTACCTCACCAAGTGCCTCCATGGTGTGCCTGAGTTGTCCAAACGAACTCCCAACACCTCGTTCGGAGGTCTCAAAAAAATCTCTTATGATAGGCACTAATGTTTCGCGAACTTCGAGATGAACTCGCAGGTCGTTCGCTGGAATGAACTGGAAGCAACCATAGCAGGAAAACACGGGATTAAGCGTGCAGCGGGACTGGCCAATGCGGCATCCCCCGATACCTGATATTGGTGTACCGTGAACCGTTCCCCCGACCTGAGAATCTGCGCTTGCCTTGCGCAACTCATTGAACAGCCCCTAGATTTGTGGACGCCTTCTTCCCTAAATTTGAGGCAAGGAGGCCCTGATGCGGTCTGGCAATTTCACTGATGAGTTCAAGCGCGATGCTGTCACGCAGATCACCGAGCGGGGCTATCCCGTTGCAGAGGTGTCGAAGCGGCTCGGGGTCAGTCAGCATTCACTTTATGCGTGGCGCAGGAAGTTTTCGAAGCCGTCCGTCTCGACAGATGGCGATCAGGCGTCAGAGATCCGCCGTCTGAAGAAGGAGTTGGCGCGCGTTACCGAGGAGCGCGACATCCTAAAAAAAGCCACCGCGTATTTCGCCAAGGATGCAAAGTGAGATACGCGTTTGTTGCCCAGCATCGCCACCAGTTCAACGTGCGCGCGATGTGTCGCTGCCTGCGTATCCGACCCAGCGGCTTTTATGCCTGGCTGAAGAACCCGTTGAGCAAACGGGCTCGGGAAGACGCACGTCAGACCGAACTCCTCAGCAAGGCGTGGAAAGAGAGCGGCAGGGTCTATGGTTATCGCAAGCTGCACGACGACCTTCTCGATCAGGGAGAAACAGCCTGTGCCAACCGTGTTGCCCGTCTTGCAAAGCTTGCCGGGATCAAGGCGCAGATCGGCTATAAGCGCCGGCCCGGATCCTATGGTGGAAAGCCGTCCGTCGTGGTCGACAACACCCTTGCCCGGCAGTTCGACGTCGACGCGCCGGACAGGGCATGGGTAACAGACATCACCTACATCCGAACCCAGGAAGGCTTCGCCTATCTGGCCGTGGTGATTGACTTGTTTTCACGCCGCGTGATCGGCTGGTCGCTGCATAGCCGGCAGACCACTGATGTCGTGCTGCAGGCTTTGCTCATGGCGGTGTGGCGTCGAAAGCCGAAGAGCAAGGTCTTGGTCCATTCCGATCAAGGCTCGCAATTCACCAGCATGGACTGGGCGGCGTTCCTGAAGCACCACAACCTTGAGCACTCGATGAGCCGGCGCGGAAACTGTCACGACAACGCTGTGGCAGAGAGCTTCTTCAATCTCCTCAAGCGAGAGAGGATCCGGCGCAGGACCTACCGAACACGCGACGAGGCAAGGCAGGACGTGTTCGACTACATCGAGATGTTCTACAATCCGAAGCGCAAGCACGTCAGGAACGGGATGCTGTCACCCGTCGAGTTCGAACGGCAGCAGGAAATGTAACCCGAGGGCGTCCACGAAACTCGGGGCTATTCACATCGACCGTAATAGTTACCCATCGCCTCTTAACCTTGGTGTATATCGGAGACGAGCCCAGCGCGGCATTCAATCGTTCGGCTTGCATGGGACTGTGGCTGAAGTAGATATTTGCGGTTCTAAGTGAACTGTGGCCTAAAAACTCTGTGACCTCTGCGTGGCTTGCTCCGCTATCGACTAGCCTCTGTGCCGCAGCATGACGCAAATTTGTTGCACTTATGGAGCGTCCGGTAATGCGTTGGGTCGCAGCCTTGATAAGTTCGCTGATCTCCTGAGGGTTCAGTCCTAGAAGCGAATTTGGCACAGCGCCGTCATGGATTCTGAACGCTGCACTCGCTCGAAGCTCACGCAAAGCAATAAAGATATTGCACCACTCCCGCCTTACACTTCGCACCAGTCCTTTGCTTAATCCTGGGGTTCGTTGCTTCTCAGAGTGGTAGCGAAGTTTAACGTGCACATCAGTTTTAGAAGATATTTCGACCACGGTTAAGTCGGGGACAGTCAACTTAGCCTGTTGGATAGGACGCATGCCATGCGTATAAGTTGCTATAAGAATACAGCTTTCGATGACATCGTAGTGTTCTGGATGACGCGCTGATTCATCGAGATGGTGAATAATATTCCGCTCATCTTCTCCTGACATTCTAAACCGGCCAGATAGTACCGACTGGTAGCCAACACTCTCAGCATGTGGAAGATCTCTCAATAATCGGTCGAAATCGTAATCTACCGATACCTGACCCGACTGGGAGAGGAACCGATACCACATCTTGAGCGACCTCACGCTGGTGCGATGACGATCAAATATAGGCCGTATTTCGTGCGTCCATGCTCTGGTGAACTCGTTTCGTGACATTATCACTGGAGCAAAACAAGCAATCTTGCAGATGCGACTCATCTTAATAAGATCGCTTAAATTGCCGTATACGGTCGCAGGTGCAAAACGCTGCAAGCCCCACATCGCAAATAACTGGAAAAGTCTAGCAAGATCAGATTCTAAGCTGCCGAAATCCACGGTCGTTCGCACGCCATTAATATCGACATTCCATGTCTTAGCTGCTGGATCCGTGATGTACTTTGTCTGATTGTCGTACCTGTCATGATAGGAGTATTCTCCCGTGTGCGCGTGCAGTGACAGAATTCCTTCGAAGACGTGGTGCGGGACGAGATTCATATTCTGTTGCCTTCGTAGCTATTGCGGGCAGATTCGATGGCACGTTCCATCCGTTCGCTAGATAGTTCGGTGAGTTCGCCTTCAAAATAGGCTCGAGCATAATGCTGTGGCATATCAGAGTTCTTTGACCAGCCATAGAATACACGAAGGTCTTCGATTGCTTCCTGCATGCTCTTGCCTTCCGATATAAGTCTCTTCATCCGAAGCACGGCTGACGTGTGTCGAAAATCATGAGGAGATAATGTCGCTTTACCGCATGTCTCGTGAATTATTGATCGAGACCTGGCGCACAGGCAATTCGAAAGGACGGCAAAAACCAGATTTAGACTTGGCAAGGCAAGCGGCTTTTCTTGACTCGAGTTCAATAGAAAAGAGTGTTCCGGCTTGCCGCGGAAGTCACTCCGGTAGGCGTTGACCGTCTGGAGAAGCGCGCGGCTTATTGGTAAGACACGTCGGGACGTTTTGGTTTTCAGGGACGGCCGCGTTGAGCGCTCGTCTCGTTCATAATGATTGCTATCAATGGTTATCCAGCGACGGCGTTGCCCTGATTGTGCGTCGAATTGCTCTTTGATCGCATCGACCGGTAACATGGCCATTTCGCCCCGGCGCAAACCAAGCTCATACGCCATGAGCACGATTGTGAAGTTTCTGAATGCGGTTGCTTCAGTTCGAAACGGGTTCATCTCGGACGTGGGGTCGATGATCGAAAAGACTTCATCAATGACCGAATCCGGTATGGAGCGCGGTCGAAACGCCCGCGTGCCGTTTCCCAGCTTCATCTTTCCAAACGCTCGAATGCGCGAGAGACGGCGCTGATAGACCTCGTTCTCGAGGAGATGGGCTGGTGAAGAGGCTTCAACACTCGAAACTATAAATTCTATCGCGTACTTCCATCTTCTTTTGTTGTCGACATGTCGGTCTTGCGCAGAAGTGCTCAACTCGAAGTACCATGCCTCCAAGGTGTCAGATATTCGGTTTATTTCTTGTCGGCTGATGAGGTCGTCAAGGCAATCTTCTTTTGTTCGCTTCTCGAAAGCCCGGTAGACACTGTCTATCGCTCGTAGCCGTGCAGTCTTTGTGGACGACGAGATTGCTCCCCAAGTCATCATATGGCCCGTGGCAAACACCCGGGGCAGTCTGTAGGCATCGACAAGCATATGCCCCGTCAGAGACTGTGGAACCGCTTTGTCTCGGAGCTGAGTCAGCATGATAATATCCGGGCACCGATGCTTTTAGATATATTCTCTGGACGCCAATAAGATGCGCGATCCACTTTATGGAATATTACGATTCCACCGATGTCAATGTAAAAATCTCTATACCGACGACATATACTTCTAGTATACTATTAGATGGTGAGCCTGTTGGTCTAATTGTCTATGAGATAATTAGACCCGCTGGACTTGGTGAGTCGTGATCGGACTAAGCGCCGCGGCCCTACGGCAAGGCAGCAGGGCTTTCGCCATTACAGGGAAAAGATCAGCGGGAGGACACGAGATTCGGCTACGCGAGAGACGACGTGGAACTTGGAGTTCGCCGGGTTAGCCTTTCAGCCGAGATGTGTAGCCAATGCAGGGCTTTAGGTCAGTACGTGATATACAAAGACACCTGATGCGCTTCAATGGGGTGCATCGGGCAGCTGCACTCGAGAAATGCAACACAAACTGTGCGAAGGCTCTGCAACACCCAGGCGGAGAATATCTGCTGAACGCCTGCAGAATAGCCAATATGGATGCAACGAGCTCCGTAGCTAGACGCTTAGGTATGGCCTGATTCGGCTCATTTCCCTAAGAGAATGCGAGGCCGCGGGAGACCGCGGCCTTTTCACATGCGCGCCCGGCTCTCTTGAAGCTGAACCATGATGGCGTCGAGCGGCTCCGGCCGGTGCAGGAAGAACCCCTGCCCATAACGGATGCCGAGATTCTTCAGCAGCGCCTGCGTGTCGCCATCCTCGATCTTTTCGGCCACCACGGTCAGCCCGATCGCCTTGGCGATATCGGTGATGGCACGCACGACCGCCTGGTCGAATGCCGAGCCGGCGAGATTCTCGACGAAGTCGCCATTGATCTTGATGCTGTCGACCGGAAAGCGGCGCAGATAGTCGAACGAGGACAGGCCCGAGCCGAAATCGTCGAGGCTGACGCGGCAATTGCGCTCGCGCGCGGCATGGACGAACCGCTCGGCCGCCTGGAAATTGGTGACGGCAGCCGTCTCCGTGATCTCGAAGACTAGGTTCGAATGGGCCGCATGCGATGCCTCGACCTCGCGGTCGACGAATTCCCACAGGCCGGGGACGCTCAGCGTCTGGGCCGAGAGGTTGAACCCGAGCACGAGGTCGCCGGGTCCGCGCATCGCGTGGCCATAGCGTTGCAAGGCGTTGCGCACGATCCAGCGGTCGAGCCTGGAAGCCATGCCGAAGCGCTCGGCGGCGGGGATGAACGCGCCGGGGGGAATCAACCGGCCGTTGCGATCCTGCAGACGGGCAAGGACCTCGCAGCGATGCGAGCGGCTCCACGGCAAGCCGAGAATGTGGATCTGCTGACCAAAGAGCAGCAGCCGGTCGTCCTCCATGCCGTCGATGGTGTCCGACAGGATGCGCGCGGCGGTGAGGCCGGAGGTCGAGGCCGCCGCGCCTTCGCCGAAGGCGACGCAGCGATTGCGTCCGGACGCCTTGGCGGCATAGCAGGCGTCGTCGGCACGCGCGACGGCTTCGGCCTGCGAGATCGAGCCGTCGTTGATCAGCGCATAGCCGATGCTGGCGCCAAGCTTCGGCGAGCCGGCATTTTCGCCGAAGCTGGTGCCGGCGATGGCGCGCAGGATCGTTTGCGCCAGCGTCGAAGGTTCCTGTCCATCGGCAAGGGGCGCGAGAATGGCGAATTCGTCGCCGCCGAGCCGCGCGGCGGTGGCGTCGTGCGGCAGGGCTTGCGAAATGATCCGGCCGATCATCTGCAAGGCGCTGTCGCCGGTGGCGTGACCGGCAACGTCGTTCAGCGCCTTGAAGTAATCGAGGTCGAGATAGTAGATCGCGAACGGCCGGTCCTCGACATGTTCCAGCGCACGGGCCAGTTCGGCATCGAAGGCACTGCGGTTGAGCAGGCCGGTGAGCCGATCGTGACTGGCGGCACGCGCCAGTTCCTCCTCGCGCAGGCATGCTTCGGTGATGTCCTGCACCGTCCCGACGAACTGGCCCTCCTCGCCGAATTCGGGCACGAAACGGACCAGCGTCTCCAGATGGCGGATTTCGCCGTCCGTCCGGATCATCCGGTAGCGAAGCTGCGCCGTCGCGCCCGTCTTGCGCGGCAAGGTGTGCTCGCGCTCGGCGCGTTGGCGGTCTTCGGGATGAAGCTGCGAGACCCACTGGTCCCGCGCGACCTCGCCATCCCCCGAAGGCAAGCCAAATATCTCATGGGTCCGCGCGTCCCAGAAGCTCGTGCGCGTCGCGAAGTCGTGGTGCCAGATGCCGGTGCCGCTGGCGTCGAGGGCGAGGCGCAAGCGGGCGTTGATCTGGGCGAGCCGGTCCTCGGCCTGCTTGCGCCGGGTGATGTCGGTCTGCACGCCGACGATGCGCGTTGGCTTTCCCCAGGCGTCCCATGCGACCGAGCCGCCGCGATCGAGCACCCAGACCCAATGACCGTCCTTGTGACGCAGCCGCATTTCGGTGTCGATGCGCTCGGTGAGGCCTGCGACATGGCGGTCGCCGCTTGCGATCGCCTGCTCGCGGTCGTCGGGGTGGAGCAGCGCCAGCCACACATCCGGGTCGCGGGGCAGTTCGCCGGGTGCGTAGCCCAGCATCCGGGCCCAGCTCGGCGAATAGTAGCAATCGCCGGTCTGAAGGTCGGCGTCCCAGACGCCCAGACCGGCCCTTTCGATCGCGTGCGCCCACAGGTCGCGTTCCGGCCCCTGTTTTTCGTCTTCGCCAGTCATCCCGCCCCGACCGCGTTTACCCCTGGTCATGCTGGACCGCAATTCGAGAAGATAAGGTTAAGTGGCGGGCGCGGCCTGCGGCGTGCCGGGCTCCGCGCAGGTCCCCACATTGAAGGCATCGCCGGCGATGCGATCCTGCACGGTGAGCGAGAGCGCCTGCAGGTCGACGTCGCGGCCGGCCAGCTTTTCGATCGCGGCGACCGTCAGTTCAGGGGCGATCCAGTCTGGCTTGTGTCCGAGATTGCGCACCCACACGCCCTCGGCGCGGGGAATGTCGCGGATCAGCCCGCCGGCATGGATTTCCTCGTAGACGACCGTGTCGCGGTCGCCCGAAATCACCACTGTCGGCGCCTCGATTTCGCCATAGCGCGGCGCGGCGAGAAGCGTGTGCGCGTAGAGCCCGGCCACGTCGATCGCGTTGGCGCGAAAGGTCGCGGGGCGCAGCAAAAGCGAGATGCCGGCCTCGTCGAGATAGGTTTCCGAGAGCGCATTGGGGGAGAACACGCATTGCGAGGCGCTGCGGATGCTGGCAAGCGCGCCCGGCAGCGCCAGAGTCTCGGCAAACAACCGCCCCACCACCGGCCGCGCCGTCAGATCGTAATACCAGGAAGTGTCCGCGCCCGGCCACGGATGGCTCGCCGGCGCCAGAAGCACGAGCCCGCGCACCTTGTGCGGATGGTCGAGCGCCAGCGACGTCGCCACCGCCGCGCCGAAGGAGTGGGCGACGACGATTGCATCGTCGATGGCGAGCTGGTCCATCAACGCGGCGATGGTCGCGGCCTGGCCGAACGGCGTCTCGTTGTTGCCCGGCCCGCGCTTCGACCAGCCGTGACCCGGCCGGTCGAGGAACAGAAGTTCTGCGCGGCCCTCGAGCGCGCCGCGCACCGGCATCATCTGGTCGAGCAGGTTGCCGCTCGCGCCGTGGATGAAGACGACCGGAGGCAGGTCCGCCTCGCCCTCGTGGCGCAGGTGCAGATGGTGCATCCGCGTTTCGTTGACCGTGGTGAAGGTGCCGATCGGCGGGTTGCGTCGCTCGATCAGCCATGCGCCCACGCGCGTGACGCCGACGAGGACAAGGACCAGAGCGAGAATGAAGGCCGCGGCGGCGGTCAGGAGGTTCATGCGGGGGCGGGGACCTGAATGAGACGCGCGGCTGGGACAAGGTGTATGGTCAGATGCCTTCACCGGCCAGTTCGTCGGCCAGCGTGCCGACCTGTTCCTGTGCGTTGCGCATCATCGGATAGACATCTAGCACGCGCTCGTAGGCCTTCAAGGCAGGCTCCTTGCGGCCCGAGCGCTGCAGGATCTGCGCCATGCCGGCGAGGGCGCCGAAATGGCGCGGTTCGAGGCGCAGCGTGCGGTCGATGTCCGCCATGGAGAGCGCGTAGTTATCCATCATGAAATGAACTGTCGCCCGCCGGTTCCAGCCTTCGGCATAGTCAGGCGAAAGCGCCACCACCTGGTCGAGGAAATCGAGCGCGGTGTTGAACTTGCGCGCCTGCATGGCGACGGCGGCCCATTTCATCAACAGATCGATGGAGCGGCTGCCCGAACTCGTCCATTCGCGCTGGATTCGCTCGGCGATCCGCGCCGCGGCGGCTTCGTTGCCGCTGCGCTTCAGGTCGTGGAAGAGGTCGTCGAGCGTTGACCTGGCGGCCGGTTCGCTCTGGCGGGAGCCAGCCTCGCCCATCGTCTCGGCGGCGTTGGCGATGCCGAGGGAGAGAAGGAGCGCGACCGCGCATGACAAAAAATTCCGCATGCGGGCATGGTATGCCCCACATGCGGAACGTCAAACTGAAATGTCCGTGAGGCTGTGCGCCCCGCCCCGGACTTCATCTTCGCAGTCCCGAACGCAAAACCGCTGCGCCCTTTTGCCGGGACTGCTCCCGATCAGCCCTGGCGCGCCTTGAAGCGCGGGTTGGACTTGTTGATGATGTAGATGCGGCCCTTGCGGCGCACGAGGCGGTTTTCGCGGTGACGGCCCTTGAGCGCCTTGAGCGAGTTCTTGATCTTCATCGGTCTGCCCGTTTGTTCTTCTTGCCCTTGATCGGGCGCCAAATGATACGCCGCGCCACGGGGCGCGCCTCAAATCGTTGCGCTGGCTCATACCGGAGGAGCAGGCGGGCTGTCAACCGGAGTCAGAGGCGGGCGCTGGGGGAGGTCGGCGTGGGGGTGGATTTCTGCCCGACCGCTTTTGGATGGCTAGCTGGGATAGCGGCCGTTCAGATGGCCACCGCACTTCGACCGCAGTGCGTCCCTGTAGCGGAAGTCAAGATAGAACTTGCGTGCGGTTGAATGCGGACAAACTAGACTAGCGATCCCGCTGGGCCGCGCCCTTGACGGCATTTGCAGGAATCGGCGACCATGGGAGAAGAAGATATGCAGAACCAAATGCGCTGCGTTCTGTCTGAAGTCTCTCCCTAAAGAACTCGTCGATTTCGCAGAATAACTTCATCACACCGAGCACGGTTTGAGGGACGCATGTCAGTCGAACAGGTCAAGTTGCAGATAGATAGGTTCCTCAAATCACCCGCCCCGGAAGTCCTGTGTATACGTGGCCATTGGGGTGCCGGCAAAACCTACGTTTGGCAGACAGCCGCCAAAGCCTTGCGGGAGGGCAAGGATAAGGTCGCGCTCGACCAGTATGCCTACGTGTCGCTGTTCGGTGTCAATTCCATCAGTCAACTCCGCTCACATATTCTCCAGAACACGCTGCCGAGGGCGCAGATTGGTGAATTGGTCACCAGCGATACATTGAGGAGCAAGCTCAACTCCCTCGAAAGCGGTGTAAAGCGCAGCTTTCTGGGGATGGTTGGCCTGGGCGGCGACGGGATATTTGAAGCTGTCGTTTCCGGCCTGTCCGTCATGATCAGCAATCAGATTATCTGCTTCGACGACCTAGAGAGGAAAGGTCCCGATCTACGCACCGGGGACTTTCTCGGCTACGTCAACCTCTTGGCGCTAGAACGCAAGTGCAAGGTCGTAATCCTCCTGAACGAAGACGCTCTACAGGATGCCGATCTATCCGAGTTCAGCGACTATCTTGAGAAAGTGGTCGACGTAAGCCTGAAGTTCGCACCCACGCCAACGCAAACAGTGGATATTGCATTGGAGGGCGTCAAGGGTAACCTGGAATTGAAAGCGATGATCCAGGACCGCTGTATCCGTCTTGGCATCGACAACATCAGGGTTGTCCGGAAGCTTCTCGGGTATGCGCGAGAAATCGAGCCGCTGCTTGATGGCTACAAGCCTGCCGTTCTTAACAGCGTCATTTCGACCATCGTTCTAATGGGATGGGCTCACCTCCAGCCAAACGTCGCGCCACCGAAGCTCTTTCTAACGACAAAGCAGAACTTCTATGCGGACATGGTCGGCAATCGGGACGGCCAATACTCCGCCAAGGAAATCGAGTGGATGCAGCTCCTCCGAAACTACGGCTACATGCACACTGACGATTTCGACATTGCTCTCCTAAGGGGAATCGAGGACGGCTACTTCAATTCGGACATCGTCAAGCAACACGCCACCGAGCTGCATCAGCGGGCTGAGGCTGACGAGGCAGCACTCCGGCTACGGCGGGCCTGGCGGAATATGTACGACGACTTTTCGGCAGACGCCGACAAGAGTTTGGCAGAATTCAGCGAATGCATTCTCTCAAACGGCAGGTTCTACGAACTTCACAACGTCATTCCAGTCATCAACATGTTCCGTGATCTCAATCGGAAGGACGAAGGGGACAAATTATTGGATGCCTACCTTCCAATGCGCGAAGGCATTAAAGATGCTTACAGTCTCAAGGACACCGGACTGTTTGGAAATAGGATAGACATGGATGTAGCGGAAAAGGTTCGGGGCTTCGAGAAGGACGCCAAACCCGTATTTTCCTCAGACGATCTTTTCTTACTACTCGCTGACGATGGGTATGACAGCGACATCACTCAGCAACTGTCACAGGTTCCCGTTGAGGATTATGTCCGAGTTCTGGAAACAATGAAGGGCGAAAAGCTCGGCATTGTTCGCAGGGCTCTTACCCAGTACAATCAGCTTTCCAACCCTACACCTGCCATACAGAACATAATCCGAAAAACGGGCGAAGCGCTGACGCGCATCGGCGAGGTGAGCGAACTTAGACGGTACAAAGTGCGAGGCTGGGGCATTGCAGAGAAGATTGCCCAGCTTGACGCCGCCGCTGCCCAGAAAACGAACATCGCGGGCTAAATGCCGTCGCTTTATTCCTCCCTCCGCGCCCAAGACCGGATGGTCTGAGAACGTCACGACTTTTCAATCGGACATCGGCCGCAGCCAAGCGAACGGCAAGTTTCGGCGAGCGATCGTATCAGCCGGAATGACGACAGTGGCGTCGAAAGCCGCTATAGGCTGCTTCGCAGCGCGAGAGGCCCGCGAAGGCACGACCTTGCCCTTACGCCCGCGCCGTCAATCGCGTGAAATGCCCCATCTTCCGGCCGGGGCGGGCTTGGCTCTTGCCATAGAGGTGCAGCACGAGGTCGGGCTCGGCGTGCAGCGCCCTGGCCTGATCCACTTCGTCGCCGATCAGGTTCTCCATCACGCAGTCCGAGTGGCGCTTCGGGTCGCCGAGCGGTAGGCCGCAAATGGCGCGGATGTGTTGTTCGAACTGCGAGACGGTGCAGGCGGCTTCCGTCCAGTGGCCGGAATTGTGGACGCGCGGGGCGATCTCGTTGGCGATGACCGAGCCGTCGCCGAGAACGAAGAACTCGACGCCGATGACGCCCACATAGTCGAGCGCGTCGAGGATGCGCAGCGTCGCCGTGCGGGCGGCCTCGACGGTCTGCGGCGCGACTTTCGCCGGCACGGTCGAGCTTTTCAGAATGCCGCCGCGGTGCAGGTTCTCGGCCGGGTCGAAGGCCCGGCTCTTCCCGTCCAGCCCGCGCGCGGCGACGACGGAGATTTCGGTCGCGAAGGGCACGAAGCCTTCGAGGATGAGCGGCACGGCGCCCATGCCCTCGTAGACGCCGTCCGTCTGGCCCCCGCTCGCGTCGCGAAACACTTTCTGGCCCTTGCCATCATAGCCGAGCCGCCGTGTCTTCAACACGCCCGAGCCGCCCATGAGGTCGAGCGCCTCGGCGAGCTGCGCGCCGCTGTCGATGGCGCGGAACGGCGCGGTGGATATCCCGGCCCTGTTGAGGAATTCCTTTTCCGTCAGCCGGTCCTGCGCGACTTCGAGCGCGCGCGGCGGCGGATAGACGGGGTGGTTGGCGGCAAGGCTGCGCGCGGCTTCCACCGGCACGTTCTCGAATTCGTAGGTGATGACGTCGCTCGCGGTCCCGAGCCGCGCCAGGCCATGCGCATCGTCATAGGCGGCGACGATCTGCGCGTTCGCCACCTGCGCGGCGGGGCAGTCGCCCTGCGGGTCGAGCACGATCGTGCGGTAGCCGAGGCGGGCCGCAGCCATCGCCAGCATCCGTCCGAGCTGGCCACCGCCGATGATGCCGATCGTCGCGCCGGGCGGAAGCGTGCTCATGCTTCGTCCTTCGGCCGCTCGGCTACGGCTTCGGCCTGTCTCGACCGCCAGGCGTCGAGCCGTCCGGCAAGCGCATCGTCGCTCAACGCCAGCACGGCGGCGGCCATCAGCGCTGCGTTGACGGCGCCCGCCTTGCCGATGGCGAGCGTGCCGACAGGAATGCCGGCCGGCATCTGGACGATGGAAAGCAGCGAATCCTGTCCCGACAGCGCCTTCGATTCCACCGGCACGCCGAAGACCGGAAGCGGCGTCATCGCCGCCGTCATGCCCGGCAGGTGCGCCGCGCCCCCGGCGCCGGCGATGATCACCTTGAAGCCGGCCGCCTTCGCGCCCCGGGCGAAATCATAAAGCCGGTCGGGCGTGCGGTGGGCGGAGACGATGCGGGCGTCATAGGCGAGATCGAGCGCGTCGAGCGTGACTGCCGCATGGCGCATCGTCGCCCAGTCGGACTGGCTGCCCATGATGATGGCGATTACAGCGCGTGGTTCGGCCATGGCGATGCTCCGTCAGGCCTGTCAGGCGATGATGTCGGGGATGATGCCGTCTTCCAGCTTGGTCAGCCGGTCCTTGAGGGCGAGCTTCTTCTTTTTCATGCGCTGAATCTGGAGCGGGTCGCAGCCGACTTTCATCATCGCGTTGATGGCCGCGTCGAAATCCGCATGCTCCTGCTTGGTCCGGGCAAATTCGAGACGAATCTCCGCCTGATCCTGTTCCGACATCTTCACCGTCTAAAGAAAGCGAGCGCGCTCGCGGGGGTAGGCCGCGCGACGCACAGTCCTCGTACCTGATTCATAACACATGTCGAAACGTCAGGAAATGCTACTACGAGATGTTCGACAGCTTTTGAAAGCGGTGGCACAGTGTCATCGTGCTGTCATATCCGGTTCCAGCCGGGAGCCGGACGGAACGCACGCAAACGAGGAACCAGGAAGGGAGAGCCCGGAATGTCTCTTGCGTCCCATCTACAGGAACTCCAGCGCAAACATGGCGATATCGAAAGGCGGATCGACGAGGTGATGTTGCATCCCTCCGCCGACCCGCTCGAGATCGCCACCTTGAAGCGGCGGAAGCTGGCCCTGAAGGACGAAATGGAAAAACTCCGGTCACAACCGACACGACACTGAGCGCAAACGCTCGGCACATCGGCGATCCGATGCATTGATCCAACGAGGCAACCTGCCGGTGGCGCCAGCGCCGCCGGCTTTGTTTTTGGCGCCGCCCAGGTGCTGGGAAACGCCTCAGCCCTGCCAGAACTGGTCCAGCCACAAATTGAGTTTCAGGAACCCTGCCTCCTCGACGCGGTAGACGCGGCGCGTACCTTCGTTGCGGACCGAGACGAGGCCCGCATCGCGCAGGGCCTTCAGATGCTGCGAGACGGCCGGCCGCGAGACGGGCAAGCCTTCCGCCAGTTCGTTGACGGTCTTCGGGCCGCGCCGCAATGCCTCCAGCAGGTGGCGCCGGTTGGCGTCGGCGATGGCCGCGAAGGCGTCGGCCTGGCTCATGCGGCGTCCTGCTGTTCCTCGGGCTGGTCGGCCGGCTCCATGTCGCTGCGCGGATCGAGCAGCACGGCCTGCGGCGTGACGGCGCGCTCGGAAGGCAGCGTCTTGAACGCCTCCTTGTCCTCGCTTGCAACCGGCGCGCGGCGGGAGATGCGCAGGAGCGTATAGCCAGCGAGCACGAAATGCGGCAGCGCCGTCGCCAGGAACAGGCTTTCCGGCCGCATGAAGTCCATCAGCGGCGCGCCGATCACCGGTCCGATCATGGTGCCGAAGCCGTAGAGCAGCAGCAGCCCGCCGGACACCTTGACGAAGTCTTCCGGGCTCGCATGGTCGTTGGCGTGGGCGACGGCGATCGAATAGAGCGTATAGGCGAGCATGCCGTAGGCGGCGGTCATGGCGAGGACGGCGGTCCCGCTGCGCGGCATGGCAACGAAGATCAAGAGTGCGATGATGCCGCAGCCGGCCGCTGCGCCGGCCAGAACGTAGCGGCGGTCCATCCGGTCGGAAAGCCGCCCGACCGGCATCTGCGCCAGCGCGCCGGCCAGCACCACGAGGCTCATCATCAGCGCGATCTCAACCGTCGAGATGCCGATTCGCGCGCCATAGACGGCGCCGAGGGTACCCCAGGCGCCGTTGGCGATGCCGACGAGGAGGCAGGCGGCCGAGGCCACGGGTGAGTTGCGGTAAAGGCCCTTGAGGTCCAGCGAGACGCTTTGCAGCGGCTTCGGTGCCATGGCCGACGAGATCGCGGTCGGGATCAGCGAGGCGCAGAACAGGATGCCCGCCATCATGAACAGCGAGCCATTGCCGATATCGGCCGAGGCAACGACCATCTGGCCGGCCATGATGGAGGCGTAGGTGACCATCATGTAGAGGCCGAAGACGGTGCCGCGGTTCTCGTTGCTCGAGCGCTCGTTCAGCCAGCTTTCGATCACCATGAAGGCGCCCGCCATTGCAAAGCCGGTGAAGGCGCGCAGGATGATCCAGGCATATTCGTTGATCCAGATACCGGTCATCAGCGCGACGATCGACGCCGTGGCGGCGAAGGCGCCATAGGCGCGCACATGGCCGACCTTTCGCACCAAGCGCGGCGCCATGTAGCAGCCCGCGACGAAGCCGATCGCCCAAGCCGTGCCCAAAAGGCCGAGCGAGGTCGTCGAGAAACCCTCCGCCTGGCCGCGCAACGGCAGGACGAGGCCGTGCAGGCCAGATCCGGCAAGCAGGAAGGCAGTGCCCCAGAGCAGAGAGAGGACGGGGCGGAAAGACATGAACATCAGGCGAATCTCATACGGCTCGAACCGGTCTGGAAGCGCCGGGACAATAGACGCTTTACGTCAATTTGACGGCGCGTGTGCGACAGGGGCGCCGGCAAAACCGTCGCCACGCATCGGGTCAGGGCCGCCGGAACAGCGCCTCCGCAGCCGAAAGCGTCGAGCTTTTCCCCGCAATGTCCGCTTCGAGCCGGGCAATTTCGGCCTTCAACGCCTCGATCCGCTCGCCGAGCTCCCCGACCGACAGCAGCGAGAGATCCTGCCCGATTTCGTGAACAGGCCGCTTGCGGACCGGTTCGTCGTCGAAAATGGCCATGGCGCACTTCTCCGGTTTGATCGTCGAGACCTGAACCTACATAAGGAGACTGCCACGATCAAACCCATCGAAGGAGCGACACATGAGCCAGACCCTGCCGGAAAAGATGACCGCCATCGCGATCACCGAGCCGGGAGGACCGCTGGTTCTCAAGCCCGAAAGGCGCAGCCTGCCGGAACTGCGTGACGGCGAGATCCTGATCCGCGTGCAGGCCGCCGGCGTCAACCGTCCCGACATCCAGCAGCGCAAGGGCGCCTATCCGCCGCCCCCCGATGCATCCGATCTGCCGGGCCTCGAGGCCGCCGGTGAAGTCGCCGCTGTCGGGCCGGGCGTCCAGCGCTGGCGCGTCGGCGACACCGTCACCGCCCTGACCCCGGGCGGCGCCTATGCCGAATATTGCCGCGTCCACGAAACCAACGCGCTGCCGATCCCGCACGGCCTGACCTTTACGGAAGCCGCCGCCATCCCCGAAACCTTCTTCACCGTCTGGCACAACGTCTTCCAGCGCGGCGGGCTCCAGCCGGGCGAGACGCTTCTCGTCCATGGCGGCTCGTCGGGCATCGGCACGACGGCGATCCAGATCGCTGCCAAGCTGGGGGCCAAGGTTGTGGTCACCGCCGGTTCGAAGGAAAAATGCGAAGCCTGCGAAGCGCTGGGCGCGGTGCGCGCGATCAATTATCGCGAGGAGGATTTCGTGTCAGGGGTCAAGGAGACGACCGACGGCAAGGGCGCCGATGTCATTCTCGACATGGTCGGCGGTTCCTATGTCGGGCGCAATTACGATGCTGCCGCGATCGACGGGCGCATCGTCCAGATCGCCACGATGGGCGGCGCCACCGGCGAGGCGAACTACTCCAAGCTGATGGTCAAGCGACTGACCCACACAGGCTCGACGCTGCGTCCGCGCACGACGCAGTTCAAGGCGAAGATCGCCAGCGAACTGGAGGCGCAGATCTGGCCTCTGCTGGCCTCGCGCGAGATCGCTCCGGTCATGGACATGATCTTTCCGCTGAAGGACGCCTGGCGCGCCCACGAACGCATGGAAGAGGGCGATCATGTGGGCAAGATCGTGCTCGACGTCGGCTGATCCGCGAAAGTTCAGCCGGTGGGGTCGGGGCTGAGATACCTGTTGTAGATCCAGCCTTCGTGCTCGGCGGTGGTGACGAAGTGCCAGTTGCCGTCGACCTGCAGCGAGCGCACCTCGGTGCCGGCGGGAGCCGTCCAGACGATGGCGAAGTTGGACGAGGGGCCGCTGCGCATGCGCACATTCGCGGACGTATAGAAGACGTCGCGGTCATCTTCGGCCGTGGCGGCCCTCTCGATCGGATCGGCTTCGACCGGCTCGCGCGTCGATGTGGCCGGCGCGTCCTCGGGCTCCACCGATACGATCATGTCTTGCGGTACGGGTCGGGCGACGGCGATCTGCGGCGGCTGCGCCTCATCGACCGGCGCCCACCAGCCGATGGCGAGCGCGGCCACAACGAGCCCCAAGCCGAAAAGCGCCGTGATCGTTCTCATCGCCCTCGCACCCTGCGTCACATCCCTTTTGGGGGGCATAGCCCTATTGCGATGATATCTCCTTAACGTGACGATTCCCATGAGATTGCGTTGCAGAAATGGCACGAACCATTCTCGCCATGATTGTTTTCTAGAGCGCAAATCATGTGTCGCATGCCCGCCTTCCTGATGATCCTCGCCTTCTGCCTTTCGGTGCTCGCGCCGGCGCAGGCGGCCGGCTTTCTGGACGGCGACAGCAAATGCCGGCATCTTGCGAGCGCCGCAGCAGCGCTCAGCAAAGCGCAGACGCCCGACGGTACGCCTGGAACTCCCGGCGGCGTGCCCTGCAAGATGGCCTGCGCCATCGTGAGCGCTTCCGTCGGATTGCCGGCGAATGTCCTCGGCAGCCATCGGCCGGCAAGCGTCGAGCAGCTGACAATCGCCAAGCGTCCCGCCAGCATCGATCGCCCGCCTCGGAGCTGATCTTCTCCACATCCCATATCAACTTTTTCTGTCGCGCCGTCCAAACGGCGTGACGCCCAATCTTTCGAGGCAATTCATGGCTATCGGTATCAACCGCGCGCCCGCGCTCGCTTCAACGCGCATGGCCCGCCGCATCTTTCTCCTCGGCGCTGGTTCGCTTGCCCTGTCGGGCTGCATGTCCACGTCACAGCCCCCCGTCGCCGCCGCTCCGCCGGAGCCCGAACCGCTCGCAACGCCCCTGATGTATCAGGCGCTTCCCGACGAGGAATTCGCGGTTCCTGCCGTCGACGTCTCGCAGATGGCGCCCGAATGGTGGCGCCGCGAAGTCGACTACGAAACCACGGAGGCGGCCGGCACGCTCGTCGTCGAAACCGCCACGAAATATCTCTACCATGTGCGTCCGGGCGGCCGGGCGATGCGCTACGGCATAGGTGTGGGGCGCGACGGCTTTTCGTGGCAGGGCCGCGCCATCATCGCCTACAAGCGCGTGTGGCCGCGCTGGACGCCGCCGGATTCGATGGTCGCGCGCCAGCCCGAACTCGAGCCCTATTCGATCGCCAATGGCGGCATGGATCCGGGGCCGACCAATCCGATGGGTGCACGCGGCCTCTACATTCACCAGAACGGCCGCGACACGCTTTACCGCGTGCACGGCACGCACCAGCCCTGGTCGATCGGCAAGGCGGTGTCTTCCGGGTGCATCCGCCTGATCAACCAGGACGTCATCCACCTGCACGACAATGTGCGCGACGGCAGCCCCATCGTGGTCAAACACGACACGGCGCCCGATCTGGTCGCAATGGCGGGATGAGCCAGCCGGCGCTCGCGGGAGGGGGCGTCAGCCTTTCCCGCGCAGAGCCGCAAAGGCCGGAACGAAGACGCGGCCGACGATTGGCATCAGGCCGAGGCCGAGCGCCAGTCCGAACACCCCGTCGAGCGCGGCGACGGCGATCCATTCCACCGCCGACTCGGCCCTGCCGACGAGAGAGGCCGCGCCTGTCGCGGCTGTCTCGATGAAGTGGGCGATCGCGCCGAATCCCAGCACCTCCAGCCCGTGGGTGACGATCTGGCCGCCCACCCACAGCATCGCGGCGGTGCCGATGGTGGAAATCGCGGTCATGATCGCCGGCATCGCCTTGACCAGCCAGCGGCCAAAGGCGCGGGTTGCCGAGAGGCGCCCGATCTGGGCGAGTTTCAGGCCGGCATCATCCATCTTCACCAGAAGTGCGACCGCGCCGTAGACCAGCGCGGTGATGCCGATGGCGACCAGCGCGAGCACGACGCCGCGCGTCAGGACGCCCTGCGCCTCGATCGCCGCGAGCGCGATGGTCATGATCTCGGCCGACAGGATGAAATCGGTCTTGATCGCACCGGCGACGCGCTGTTCCTCCAGCTGGGCCGCATCGAGCTCATGCGGCTCTTCGTGCGCGCCCTCCTCGTGGCCCAGAAAGAGATGGGCGACCTTCTCGGCGCCCTCGAAGCACAGATAGGCGCCGCCCAGCATCAGCAGCGGCGTCATCAGCCACGGGGCGAAATTGTCGAGCAGCAGCGCAAGCGGCAACAAGATGACCAGCTTGTTGAAGATCGAACCGCGCGCGATCTTCCACACGATTGGCAGTTCGCGCGCTGCCGGCAGATGCTGCACGTATTTCGGCGTCACCGCGGTATCGTCGATAACGACGCCGAGCGATTTCGAACCGGCCTTGGCGGTGTCGTCGATCACCGAAGCGGTGACCTTGACGCCGACGCGACCTGCCTGCGCGGCGACGTCGTCGACATGGGCGGCGGCAAGTTTCGCCAGGGCGGCGACGTCGTCGAGAAGCGCGAGAAGTCCGCTCATTTCAGCTCCGATTCACCAGTGTCTGCTTATTGGTAGAGGGAGGGCGTGGGTTTTTACAATATCCGCATCATCGTCGGCGATGCGTTGCGATCGTCGGCAAATGCGTTTATATGCAACGCTGATTTTCCCATATTGGTGGCTCTGCCCACCGCCCGCGGCAGGGACCGCGGGCGAACAGGAAGGATTTATCTATGGCCAACACGCTTCTCATGCCCAAGGCCACGGCCGTCTGGCTGGTCGACAACACCGCCCTGTCCTTCGACCAGATCGCACATTTCTGTACGCTGCACCCCCTCGAGGTGAAGGCGATCGCCGATGGCGAGGCCGCTCAGGGCATCAAGGGGCTCGATCCGGTCATGACCGGGCAGCTCTCGCGCGAGGAGATCACCAAGGCCGAGGCCGATTCCAACTATCGACTGAAGCTCGCCGAGCCGAAGGTGCGGGTGCCCGAATCCAAGCGCCGCACGCCGCGCTACACGCCGGTTTCCAAACGCCAGGACCGCCCGAACGCGATCTTGTGGCTGGTGCGCAACCATCCCGAACTCAAGGACGCGCAGATATCGCGCCTCGTCGGCACCACCAAGTCGACCATCGAACAGATCCGCGAGCGCAAGCACTGGAACGCGGCCAATCTGGTGCCAATGGACCCGGTGACGCTGGGGCTTTGCTCGCAGATCGATCTCGATCTCGAAGTCCAGAAGGCGTCGCGCGGCATGCCGGCGGCGGAACCGACGGGCGGGACGCTGCTTCCGGCTCGCGACACGGAATCGCTTGAAGTGCGTGAAGATCGCGACGACGAGGAACTCGACGCCGATGCCGTCTTCGCCAAGCTGTCGTCGCTGAAATCGACCCAGCCGGAAGACGACGAGGACGACAACCGCTACTGAGCGGCCTCGCCACGACATGCAAAAGGGCGCCGCGCGGCGCCCTTTTGCATTCTTGCTAAACTTACTTCGAATCGCGCTTTGCCTGCGCGACTGCGCCAGCTTTTCGCTGGCGACCGAGTTCCATCGGCCGTACCAGGTTCTGGCGGCGTTCGGAGGCGGCCTTGCGCATTCCCTTGCGGGCATGGCGCGTATTTGCCGGGGAGTCGTCACCGGACGACTGCCGCTTCAACTCCAGCGCCTTCTTGGCGAGCTCGACCTGCGAGCCCATTTCCTCGCGCCGCGTACGCTCGGCGTTGAGACGACGCATGGCGGTGGCGAGGACTTCGAGCTTGGCCTTGTTGCCGGATGCGGAGCCGGCCGGCTCGGCACCCTTGGGCGCTGCCTTGCCGCGCATCTCGCGCCTGCGCCGCTGCACTTCGCCGCTCGCCTTGTCGCGGCGCTCGCGCAGGAGCTTGATCGTTGCGGACAGTTCCTTGTCGTCAAGATCCTGCAGCGCTGGATGGCGGGTCTTGGCGACGATCTCGCGCTCGTCCTTGGAAAGGGCGCGCTCTTCGTCGCGACGGCTGATGGACATGGTCTCTCCCTTCTGTTGCGTTGCAAGGTTGGGAGGCCAACGGACGCGGCGCTCGATGGTTTCAGGACAGATCAGCGCAGCCGTCCCGCCTCCATCGTCTCGACGCGGTGTTCGAGGTTGGCTTCGCGGACCATGGAGGGGAGGAGGAAGAGGTCGATGATCTGGCCGATGCCGAGCAGGCCCAGCGTCAGGAGCCAGAGCAGGCCCGTCCAGATGCGGCCGGTGTAGAAGCGGTGGAGGCCGCAGAAGCCGACGAGGCCCAACAGCCACAGGAGGAATGCAACGGGTCCCGATTTCATGCGCCTTGCTCCGATCAGATCAGTTCGGGCGAGAGATAGGGATTCACGTCGCCTTTTGCGAGCGCCTGTGCGCCCAGTCGCGCGCGGCTTCGTCGCGCTCCATCTGACGGTAGAAATCGGCGAGCTGCTTGCCGCGCTCGTGCTTGAAGACGGTCCCGTCGCAGGCGATGGAGGCGATGCGGTCGATGCGGAAGGCACGGAAGTCGCCGCGCAGCTCGCACCAGCCGACGACGGTCCACACCTTGCCCCAGAACCACAGGCCGAGCGGGCGGATGTCGCGGCAGGACGAGGCGCCGGCCTCGTCGCGATAGTCGATCTTCAGGACATGGCGCGCTTCCACTGCGCGCTCCAGCGTGTCGATCGTCCGGCGCTCGGCCTCCGAGACGACCCAGAGCGGCATGTGGATCTCGGTGCGGTCGATGCGGGCGCGCTCGGCGTCGGGCAGGACGGCCGAAATCTTGACCAGCGCCTCCTCCGCCGCGCGCGCCATCGCCGCGCCGCCGAAAGCGCGCACCATGCGCGCGCCGGCGACGAGGGCGACGATCTCGTCACGCGTGAACATCAAAGGCGGAAGGTCGAAGCCTTCCCGCAAGATGTAGCCGACGCCCGCCTCGCCATCGATCGGCACGCCGGTCGACTGCAGGTCCGCGATGTCGCGATAGATCGTGCGGTCGGACACTTCCAGCCGCTCGGCCAGCATGTGCGCGGTGACGAGGCGGCCGCCGCGGAGATATTGCACGATCTGGAACAGCCGGTCGGCGCGCCGCATCTGGGCTTATCCTCAAGTGAACAGGCCGAAGCTGTTGCCGTCGGGATCGAGGCAATAGCAAAAGCGGCCGGCGGGTATGGATATCACGGGCGAGACGACCTGTCCGCCATTGGACGGCACGCGCTCCATCGCGGCTTCGAGATCGGAGACCGCGAGATGGATGGTGGGACCGGTGCCGGGGGCGGCGGGCTTGCCGGGATAGATGTGCCCGGAAACGCCCTCGCGCATGTTGGCGATGGGAAAATTCGCCATCGGGTTCGGCGCACCTTCCTGATCCTCCAGTTCGTGACCGGTGACGGCGGCGTAGAAGGCCTTGGCCCTGTCCATGGCGGTGACGGGGATTTCGAACCAGACGGCGGCGTTCTTCGGCAGGTGATGGCTCATGGCGGTCCCTCTCGCGAAGCGTTGAGGGACCATCATGCGCCCGGGCTCCTGACAGCATTGTGTCAGGAGCTGTCAGCTACTTCACGGGAACGGTATAGTTCAAGGGAAGCCGCCCGCCATCGGCGTAGATGGTCTGGCCGGTGATGTAGGAGGCGTCGTCGGAGGCGAGGAAGGCGGCGACGGAGGCGATCTCGGACGGCTCGCCCATGCGGCCCATGGGGGTGCGCGACAGGATGCGGTTCTTGGCCGCCGGGTCGGCGTTCACGGCCGACAGCATGTCGGTCATGATCGAGCCCGGGCCGATGGCGTTGACGCGGATGCCGTAGGGCGCGAGCGCCAGCGCCATGACCTTGGTCAACTGCATGACACCGCCCTTGGAGATCGAATAGGGCACCTGGTTGGCCAGTGCGAAGACGGCATTGATCGACGACATGTTGACGATGCTGCCTGCCGGCTTGCCGTCATTGACCTTGTCGACCATGAAGCGGGCGACCGCCTGCCCCGCCAGGAACGAACCCTTCAGATTGACGGCGAGGACGCGGTCGAAATCCTCCTCGGAGATTTCCAGGAACTCGGCGCCGTGGACGATGCCGGCATTGTTGACGAGGACGTCGATGTCGCCGAAGGCGTCGATGGTGGCGGCGACCATGTTGTGGACGTCGAGCCGCTTCGACACGTCGGCCTTCACGAAGCGCGCATCGCCGAGCTTTTGCAGGTCGGCCTCGGCGCGTTCGCCCTTCTCGACGTCGATGTCGGCGAACATCACGCGGGCGCCCTCGCGCAGGAAGCGCTCCGCGATCGCATAGCCGATGCCGCCCGCGGCCCCCGTCACGATCGCCGTCTTTCCGTCCAGTGCCATGGTGGTATCCTTTTCCGTTCGGGGCGTTATAGCGGGTGGGGGAGAGGGCGAAAAGGCGCCGTGGGCGCGCGCTTCATCGGCACCGCGCCGCATCGGCCGGATCATGGGGAGAGAGAAAGTCGGGAAGGCGGCGGTCTGCGTCTCGCTTCCTGATTTCTAAATGTAACGCGATCCGCAGACCGTCGCCCGGTGTCTGTCGCGCCTTCGATCGGTCACAGACGCACCTTTGATAAGGTGCGCCCGCGGCTTTTCCCGCATGGGTTTTGCGCTTCTGCCCCGATGGCATTGCCCGCCGCCCACGCCGACCTGTCCCGCGCCCTCACGTGGAGACCTCGAAGAACCTCCCCATCTCGCCCGTTTCATGATTCAATCTTCCGGTGATTTGCGGGAGGCTGCAGATGCGGGGACAGGTTGGGTTCTGGGATATTGACGAGCGTTATGTACGGCTGAG
>NZ_JAAAMH010000003.1 GCF_024105655.1 Aliihoeflea sp. 40Bstr573 | reverse complement strand
GAGGTCTTCATCCCAGCCTTCGCCGCGCGGACGGCCCTGCAAACCCAACCAGCGATGCCGCCCGCGCTGGCAACAAGACCGTCAATGCACTAACATTCCAGCCGGACCCGTCAGTGGGGGCTGATCACCCCGACCGGGCCTGCATCCGGCTGGACGTTCACTTCTCCGCCATCGATCCCGCCACGGGGCGACGCTCGAGCGGAGGTGCCACCCTGCCCTTCGAGGGAACGGCGATGGTGGAACGCGCCAGATCGAGCTGATCCGCGAACTCCGGATGGTGCAAGGGCGAACCGTTGAGGATCCAGCCCTGCAGAAACCGGGGTGCGAAAATCTCCTCCGTCACGACATGAGCGGCGCCAACGAGCCCTGAGGTGCCTCCCATCTGCGACGTGACGATCTTCAGATTGCGCGTGACCAGCGGATGCGCCTGCCGGTAGACCGCCTCTCGAACTGCGGCCAGGATCGTGTCGCCCGCATGGGCCATGGCTCCGCCGAGGGCGATCACGTCCGGATTGAGAAGATTTGCGAGCGGAGCCAATGCCTCGCCGATCAGCCGTCCGCTCCGGGTCAGGAGTTCGATGCAGTACGCGTCGCCGAATTGCGCGCCGTGACCGACATCACTCTCGTCGACGACACCGTTTCTTGCCAGCACGCTCTGAAGAAAGGGGCTTTCAGCATCCTGAGCCGCCTGCAGGCCGGCCGCCGCAATGGCATCGCTGCCGGCGAGGCTGTCCAGGCCCTCGTCGCCCAATCTCGTATATCCGATCAGGCCGGATGCTCCCTCCGAGCCGCGCAACAGCTTTCCGTCGGCAACCACGCCCGCGCTCAAGGAGCGGCCCAACTTCACCAGGATCAGGTTTCCGCGATTTCCTCCCGCGCCGGCATAATGCTCACCGGCCGTCATCATCTGAATGCCGCTGCGCACCCAAACCGGCGCTTGGTTGCGGACCATCAAGTTTTCGACGAAAGGATAGTCCGTCCACCCTTCGATCGCCTGAAGAACCGGACTGCTTATTCCGAGCTCGCCGTTCTGGGCGACCGGTCCCGGAAGCGCGAGGCCGATGCCCCAGACCGAGCCAAGATCGGACCTTTCATCGCGCATCCATTCAAAAAGCGTCGTCAGCCGTTCGACAAGAACCGCCCCGCCGGCTGTAATGTCGAACGCCTCATGATGCTCCATGAGCAGTGATCCGTTCAGGTCGGCAATTCCCGCCGCGATCGAAGAACGGTCGATGACCGCCACTTCCACGCTGCCTGCTGCCGCCCGGAACTGCATGTGACGCGGCGCCCTGCCGCCGGCCGCCTCTCCGAGCCGGCCTTCTTCCAGAAGGCCAAGCTTGACGAGTGTCGACAGCCGGTCGCTGACGACCGCCCGGCCGAGCTCGGAGTGCCTCTCCAGTTCCTGGCGTGTGGTGGCGACGCCGGTGCGAACGAGATTGAGCAGTGTGGAAAGGCTTGCATAGCCGGACTCGGTGGTCCGCGGGCGCCCGACATTCCGGGCGCTCTGACGCTTCGAACTGGCGGTCGCAGGAATTCCGGAATTGTCCATCTTGTCCGTCATTGCTCCCGCATCCAGTCCCTCGACTCCCCGCCAACCCTGCCCTTCCGAAGCCGGGATATCGCAAGCCTTTCGCCGGGGCAAGTAATGCTTTTGTTGTTTTTCAGCAAAAGAAACCGCACTTAATTTGAAAAATTATTGACTTCCCTCGAAAGCAGGACGTAGGCTGCACCCGGATTCTGGCGGACCGAGCGACCAGAATGAAGGGCTGGGAGGGTCTTCGATGGCGGTCAAACTGGCTTATCACGCCAATTGCTGGGGGCCCCTCGGCGGCGAGGCTGTCGGCGTCACATCGGCAGCTCAGCTCTTCTACCGAACCTTCGGGGACATGCGGAAAGCCGCGACGGACATAGCGGCCGCCGGCTACAGCGGCATCGAGATGTTCGACGGAAATCTCGTCGATTACCGCGGCCGTTATGGCGAGTTGCGGGCCATCCTGGCCGACGCGGGTCTTGCGCTCGTGGCTGCATATTCAGGTGGCAACTTCCTATTCGACGACATCCTCGAGGAGGAGCTGCACCGCGTTCGCCTGGCTGCGGAAGCCGGAGCGGAGCTGGGCGCCGAGCATCTGGTCGTTGGCGGGGGAGCCAAGCGCGCCGGCGGCAGCCGGCCGGACGACCTGAAGCGCCTGGCGGCGACGCTCGACAAGGTCGACAAGATTGCCTCGGCAGCAGGGCTGAGTGCTCACTACCATCCGCACCTGACCACACTCGTGGAGGGCCCGGATGCTGTGCGCGAAGTCTTCAAGCTGACGGGGATCCGCTTCTGCCCGGACACGGCGCATCTGGCGGCCGCGGGCGGCGACCCTGCCGCGATGGTGCGCGAGCACCGGGACCGGATCACCTATGTCCACCTCAAAGGTCTGAGGAAGGAGCCTTTCGCCTTCACGCCGCTCGACGAGGGCGACCTCGACAACGAGGCGGTGGTCAAGGAACTGAAGGCCATGGGTTTTTCCGGGTGGATCACCAACGAACTCGACGCCTGGCCAGATCCGCTGGACGGCGCGCGGCGAAGTCACCGCTTTCTGACCAAGGCACTCGGCTAGGAGCTCTTGCCGGGTCGAACTGAAATAACAGGGAGGAAAGAATGAGAACCATCGCTCACACTGCACTTGCTGCCGTGCTTGCCTGCGGTATTGCAGGCACCGCATTGGCCCAATCGCCGGACGAAGCACTGACGGCCTTGTCGCAGCAAACGCTCAGCACCGGTCCCAATGGCGAAGAACCGGTTTCCGCCTCGGAAATCAGCCTGTCCGAGGAAGAAATCGCACAGATCCAGGGCCTCGAGGCCACGGCGGCCATCGTCATGCACTATGGCGGGAATGACTGGTCCCAGGCTCAGATCGACGGACTGCGGGATCAGTTCGGCAAGATGGGCGTCGAAGTCATTGCCGTTACCGATGCCAACTTCAATCCGGCCAAGCAGGTTTCCGACATCGAGACGATACTTGCGCAAAATCCCGACATTATCGTCTCGATACCCACCGATCCGTCGGCGACGGCGAACGCCTATCGCCAGGCGGTGACGGCAGGCGTGAAGCTCGTCTTCATGGACAATGTTCCAAGCGGCTTCGAGGCCGGAAAGGACTACATCAGCGCCGTATCGGCCGACAATTACGGAAACGGCGTGGCGGCCGCTCATCTGATGGCGAAGGCGCTGGATCAAGGCGGCAAGATCGGCCTTGTGTTCCATGCCGCCGATTTTTTCGTGACGCGGCAGCGTTACGACGCGTTCAAGGCGACGATCACCGAGAACTATCCCGACATCGAGATCGTTGCCGAGCAGGGCATCGGCGGGCCTGATTTCACCGGAGATGCCGAAGAGGTCGCCTCGGCGATGATGGTCAGCAATCCCGACCTCCAGGGGATCTGGGCTGTCTGGGACGTTCCGGCCGAAGGCGTGATCTCGGCCGCCCGCTCGCTCGGACGCGACGATCTCGTCATCACGACCGTCGACCTGGGCGAGAACGTCGCCATCGACATGGCCCGCGGCGGATATGTGAAGGGACTTGGCGCGCAGCGCCCGTTCGATCAGGGGGTGACCGAAGCCATGCTGGCTGGCTATGGCCTGCTTGGCAAGGATGCACCCGCATACGTGGCTCTGCCTGCCTTGCCGGTGGAAAAGGCGAACCTTCTCGAGGCATGGCAGCAGGTCTATCACGCCGATGCGCCCGCGACCGTGCGCGATAGCCTGAACTGACTACAGCGCCTCCCGAGCGCCGCGGAGGCAGTTCGTCCTGACTCTGCCCCCCTTCCTCATGAATGCAGACTGGTGACGATATGCGAACGCTGAATGTGGCGATGATCGGTGGCGGGTTCATGGGGAAGGCCCATGCTTTGGCCTACGCCGCGATGCCCATGTATTTTTGGCCGGCGCCGGCCCTGCCGAGACGGAAAGTGGTCGTGGACCTGACCGAAGAAGCCGCCCAGGACGCGCAGCGAAGGTTCGGTTTCGACGAATCGGCGACCAACTGGCGTGCGGTGGTCGAGCGTGACGATGTCGATATCATCGACATCTGCACGCCCAATGACAGCCACGCCGAAATCGCCATCGCCGCCGCCCGCGCCGGAAAGCACATCATCTGCGAGAAGCCATTGGCGCGAACGGCCGCGGAAGCAAAGACGATGCTGGATGCGGTGGTGGGGTCCGGCTCCATCCACATGGTGGCATTCAACTACCGCCGAACACCGGCGGTCGCTCTGGCGCGCAAATTCATCGAGGACGGACGCATCGGCGAGGTGCTCAATTTTCGCGGCACCTATCTGCAGGATTGGTCCGCCAATCCGGACTCGCCCCTGTCATGGCGGTTTCAGAAATCGGTCGCCGGATCCGGCGCCATCGGCGATATCGCAACCCACGCGCTCGACTTCGCGCGCTACCTCGTGGGAGACGTCGCGTCCGTCAACGCTCTGGTGAAAACCTACATCCCCACCCGGCCCAAACAGTCCGGCACCGTCGACAAGCTGGGCGTAGGCGGCGGCAACAGGGATGCGGAGCGCGGCCCCGTCGATGTCGACGACGAGGTCATGACGATGCTGAAATTCGCGAATGGCGCGGTAGGGTCTCTCGAGGCGACGAGAAACGCATATGGCCGCAACAACTTCCTGACCTTCGAAATTCACGGCTCGAAAGGCTCACTCGCCTTCAACTACGAACGCCGAGACGAGCTTCAGGCGATGTTTGCCGACGACCCGGAGGACGCCAGGGGTTTCCGGACGATCTATACCGGGGCACCTCATCCCTATGGTGACGGTCTGTGGCCGATCCCGGCGCTTGGCATCGGATACGGCGACACCAAGATCATCGAGTGCTACGACCTGATCAAAGCGATCGTGTCGGCAGAGCAGCCCTCGCCCAATTTCGAGGACGGCTACCGGATTTCTCTCATTGCCGATGCGATCGCCAAATCGGCCGAAGCGGGAGCCTGGGTAGACGTCGCATGAACGCAGGGGCCAACGGCAACATCGCCGTCGAGATGCGCGCCATCTCGAAGCGCTTCGGCGGCGTTCACGCCCTGCGCGAGGTGTATTTCTCCGCGCAGTTCGGCGAAATCCATGCGCTCCTGGGCGAGAACGGCGCCGGCAAATCGACGATCCTGACAATTCTGCGCGGGGTGCTTGCGCCCGACAGTGGCGAGATCATCGTCGACGGCAGTTCGTTTCCTTCCCTCACGGCGAAGGCGGCCCGCGAGCACGGGATCGGAATGATCTTTCAGGAGATGAGCCTGGTCCCGACTCTGACAGTTGCCCAGAACGTGTTCCTCAACAACGAACCCCTCGGGCGAACCGGGTTGATAAACGAACGTGCGATGCGGGAGCGCAGCCTGGAAATCTTTCGCGACATGGGCGTCGAGATCGACCCCGCGGCGCTTGTCGGCGAACTGTCGACCGGCCAGCAGCAACTGGCCGAGATCGCCAAGGCGCTTTCCCAGGACGCACGCATACTGGTTCTGGACGAACCGACGTCGGCGCTTACCGCCACCGAGGTGGAGATATTGTTTGGCCTGGTGCGACGCC
Organism: Aliihoeflea sp. 40Bstr573; assembly: GCF_024105655.1. Taxonomy (GTDB): domain Bacteria; phylum Pseudomonadota; class Alphaproteobacteria; order Rhizobiales; family Rhizobiaceae; genus Aliihoeflea. Next base: position 280,898 of record NZ_JAAAMH010000003.1, on the reverse strand, counting down.
TGCGAGGCGAGGGCAAAGCCATAATCTACGTGTCGCACCGCATGGACGAAATCTTCCAGTTGGCCGATCGCGCCACGGTGCTCCGCGACGGACGTCATATCGATACAAGACCGATCGCCGACTACACGCTGACCACGCTGATCGCGGACATCATGGGCAAGGCGACCCGCGACCTGCTCGAATATGCGACGGCCTCGACCAGCAGCGAGGATGTCGTTCTGGAGGTCAGGAACCTGCGCAGCGGAGGCACGGGTGCCGGCGCGAGCTTCGCCCTTCATCAAGGCGAGGTCCTGGGCATCGCCGGCTTGCTGGGATCGGGCAGAAGCCGCCTGGCGCGCATGCTCTTCGGCCTGGAACCCGTCGGAGCCGGCGAGATCCTCCTCCGAAACGAGCCCTTTCAGATCACGTCACCCCAGGTTGCGATGGCCGCCGGAATGGCGCTCGTGCCGGAGGACCGCCGACGTCAGGGACTGGTCCTCCAGCACAGCGTGGCCCACAACATCGAGCTGCCGGTTCTCGGAAGGCTCGGCGCGTCCGCCTTCATCAGCGGCCGGACTGGAAGGCAGATCGTGCGGGACACCATCTCCCGCATGGGCATCAAGACCCAAAGCCCGGACTCCGCCGTGAACACCCTGTCGGGTGGCAATCAGCAGAAGGTCGTGATCGGCAAGTGGCTGGCAACCGCGCCTGACATTCTCATCATGGATGAAGCGACCGCGGGCATCGATATCGGCTCGAAGGGCGAAATCTTGCGCCTGGTCCGCGAACTGGCGTCGGAAGGCAAATCGATCATCTTCATCTCGTCCGAGCTTGCAGAACTCCTGGCCGTCAGCGACCGCATCTGCGTGATGGCGCGCGGTGAAATCGTTCAGTCCTTCGACGCCAGACAGTTGGTGGCGGGCGATCAAGATCCTCAATCGGAGCTGCAGGCCGAGCAGAAGCTGCAGTTGCTCCTGCAACAAGGAAAGCGGCATGGCTGAGGCGCGATCTACGCATGGATCTGTCGAAAAACTCTGGAGCTATTTCAAGCAGACCTGGCGCCAGAACATCATCTATATCGGCTTTGCCGTGGTCTTCGTGTTCTTTGCGGTGACCCTGCACGATCGGGGATTCCTGCATCCGAACAACGTCCTGAACATCGCTCGACAGACCGCCGTGATTGCCGTGATGGCGGTGGCCATGACCCTGGTCCTGTCGTCGGGCGAGATCGACCTGTCCGTGGGAGCCGTAGCCGGACTGGCCTCGGTCACCACGGCGATGGCCCTGTCAGCAGGTGGCCTCGGCCTTGGCATCGTGGCTGGTCTCGGAACGGGGCTGGTCGTGGGGCTGGTGAATGGCGTCCTGTCCACGCGCCTGTTGATCCCGACATTCCTGACTACGCTCGCGATGATGGGAATCGCGCGCGGCGCCGCGATGTGGATCTCGGATACCGCCGCAATCCCCGTCCTGAATGACAATTATGCGAGCTTCTTCGGCAGCGGCAATCTTGGTCCGATTCCGAGCCTGCTTCTGTGGATGATCGTGGCAGGCACCATCGGACACGTCACGCTGCGGCACACCAAGTTCGGCCGCAGGATACTGGCGGTCGGCGGCAACGCCGAGGCAGCAAGATATACCGGCATCCGCACGGCGAGGATAAAGATGGCCGTGCTGGTCATCTCATCGATGACAGCCGCGCTGGCGGGCATGCTCTATGCCGGGCGCCTGCAATCGGGGCGGTTCCAGCTGGGCGAAGGCGACGAGCTTTCGGTGATTGCGGCGGCCGTCCTTGGCGGGACCGCTCTTTTTGGCGGACGAGGAACCGTGATCGGCTCCATCTTCGGTGCGTTGATGATCGGCGTCATCAACAACGGGCTGATCCTGATGGGTCTCGAATACAGCCAGCAACTCATAGCCCGCGGAGGAATCATCATCCTCGCCGTCGCTCTCAGTCAAAAGAGGTCGTGACCGTGAGCGGCTTTGCCACGACCATCCGAGCCTTGGTGGGCGAAGCGGAGAAATGTCAGGCGCTGCACCTGCCAATCGGCTTCCAAAGCTGACTCTCAATTCGACCGCGCGTCCTGCTTGCCTCGCCGCTGCTGCGCGCGAGCCGCCTTTGATCGGTTCGGATCTCTTGTTGCTCTCGTCAGCACGACTTTTCGGCCCCACAGGCAATGGTCCGACTTGCCGGAAAGGTCGCGGCTCAGGAAATCGACATGATCTCGAGTTCACGCTCGCCGACTTGAACGACATCGCCGACCGACTTGCCCATCAGTGCGATCGCCACCGGCGAGCCGTGCGATATCGTTCCTTCAGACGGGTTCGCCTCGTCTTCGCCGACGATGCGGAAGGTCTGGGATCTGCCGTCCTCGCGCTCGAACGTGACGGTATGGCCGAACGCGACCGCGTCGTTCGAAGCGGGCGGCGCGCGCAGTTCCGCGGTTCGCACGCGCTCTGCGAAATAGCGCAAATCCCGCGCAGGAACCGCGGACTGCCGCCGTCGCTCGTTGACGTCGTCCAGAGCATTGGCGGCTTCGAGTGCGTGCTGCGACCGGGCCAGTTCGTCCTGCAGCATCCGCAGGCCCGTTTCCGTGACGAGGTTGATCCGATCCGAGATCGGCCGCGCGGGCAGGACGGTTTCGGATGCCGCCTCGGCGCTTTCCTCTTTGACGAATGCCACGCTCACTTTGCCATGCTCCTTGCAGCACGTTCCCGATCCGAGAATAGCGTCTTCCACATACTCCTGTCGCCGCTCAAAAAGTGCAAGGTGCGACAATATCGGCTTACGGGCGCTTTCAAGCATCAACCCGCTCGACGGCAGCCCGTTCCTTCGGGCGTTCGCTCACGCAGAAGTCAGGTCAATTTTTCAAAAGAGACAGGACGGACGCGAGTGGCTACCCTATCTCCAACGGCGTCGAAAACGGCGCAGCAACGACATCGGAGTGTGGAAATGACCGACTACACACCGCCCAAGGTCTGGACATGGAACAAGGAAAGCGGCGGCAGGTTCGCCAGCATCAACCGGCCGATCGCGGGCGCCACGCATGAGAAGGAACTGCCGGTCGGCAAGCATCCGCTGCAGCTTTATTCGCTGGCGACGCCGAACGGCGTCAAGGTCACGATCATGCTGGAGGAACTGCTCGCTGCCGGCCACAAGGGCGCCGAATACGACGCCTGGCTGATCAGGATCAACGAGGGCGACCAGTTCGGCTCGGGCTTCGTCGAAATCAATCCGAATTCGAAGATTCCGGCGCTGATGGACCGCAGCGGCGACAAGCCGATCCGCATCTTCGAATCGGGTGCGATCCTCACGCACCTGGCGGAAAAGTTCGGCGCTTTCCTGCCGACCGAGCCGGCCGCGCGTGCCGAATGCTTCTCCTGGCTCTTTTGGCAGATGGGCGCCGCGCCCTATCTCGGCGGCGGCTTCGGGCACTTCTACGCCTACGCACCGGCGAAATTCGAATACCCGATCGACCGTTTCGCGATGGAGGTGAAGCGCCAGCTCGACGTGCTCGACCGCCAGCTCGCCGAACACCGCTTCATCGCTGGCGAAGACTATACCATCGCCGACATGGCGATCTGGCCCTGGTATGGCGGGCTGGTGAAGGGCTGGCTCTACGAAGCCGGCGAGTTCCTGCAGGTGCAGGATTACAAGAACGTGGTGCGCTGGGCCGACGAGATCTATGCCCGACCCGCCGTCAAGCGTGGCCGCATGGTCAACCGCGCCTTCGGCGAACCGGCCAGCCAGCTCCACGAGCGCCACGATGCCAGCGACTTCGACACGAACACCCAGGACAAGCTGGCGACCGCGGCAGAATAGACCTCTGGCCGGTCACGTTGCCAGCGAGGCAAGCGGCCGGCCGAACTGGTCCACCGGGCCGAGGGATTTCGCGCCCTCGGCCTGACGCGCCTGCGCGCGGCGATGGCCTTCACGCGCGCGAATGCGGTCGAAATAGGCGCGCAGCGTCTCGGAGAACTCGGCATCGAGCCCGATCGTGGCCGCCAGCATCAGCGCATAGCCGACCGAGATGTCGGCGGCGGTGAAGCGGCCGGCGCAAAGATGGTCGCGGCCGGCAAGGCGCGCATCGACCGCGCGCAGCCGGGCGAGGAACCAGCGTGCATAGTCGTCGGCGACCTGCGGAAGGCGCCGCTCCTCGGCCTCCTCGAAATGGCGATAGCGCAGCACCAGCGTCTGCGGGAAGGTCAGCGTCGCCTCGCCCATGTGAAGGAAGTTGAGATAGGCGCCATAGTCCGGCTCGTCTGGCGCTACCGCCAGTGGGCATGGACCATATCGCGTCGCCAGATAATGGCAGATCGCGCTCGATTCGGTCATTCGGGTCTCGCTGTCGATCAGGAGCGGGATAGTGCCGAGCGGGTTCATGTCCTTGTAGCCCGGGGCGAGATAGCGCGGCGGGAACGGCAGCACGTGGAGCGTGTAGTCGAGCCCCATCTCCTCCAGCGTCCAGAGCGGGCGGAAGGAACGGGCGTTTACGCAATGGTAGAGTTCGATCATCGTTTGCTTGCCTTGCTGCCTGTCAGGCGCTTTTCGAGTTCGTGCCGCATGATCTTGCCGGTGGTGCTGCGCGGCAGGTCCGCGTCGGTGACGAAGTGGATTTCCTTCGGCACCTTATAGCGGGCGATTTCTGCGCGGCAGCGCTCGATCAGCGTCCCCGCCTCCAGCTTCGCCTTCGGCACCACGAAGGCGATCGGCACCTCGCCCCATTGCGGATCGCGCTTGCGCACGACGACGGCGTCCGCCACCCCGGGCTGGGCGAGCAGCACGCGCTCGATCTCGGCCGGATAGACGTTCTCGCCGCCCGACTTGATCAGATATTTGCGCCGGTCGACGAAGGAAAGCGAACCGTCGCGATTGCGCGTGAAGACATCGCCCATATGAAACCACCCGCCGCGAAAATCCTCGGCGTTGGCTGCTTCGTTGTTCCAGTAGCCGGAAAAGAGCGCGGGGCTGCGGATCGCAAGCTCGCCCGGCTCGCCGTCCGGCACTTCGCGGCCTTCGGGATCGACCAGCTTGATCTGGCAGAACGAGCTTTGGCGCTTGTCGAGCGAGGTCGGCACCACGCCGACCGGAATGGCCGAGAGCGAAGCCGGTGGAAAGCCGGTCTCGGTCGCGCCGAACGTGTTGAGATAGGGCGCATTCAAGGTGCGGGTGATCTCGGCGAGTTGCTCGCGCGGCACGAGATCGGCCATGACGCCCACCCATCTGACGCCGCGCGCCGACTGGCCGGCCGCCTTCATCGCGTCGAGGAAGGCGGTAATCATGCCGGGCATCAGCGTCAGCCGGCCGAGCGTCTCGGCGGCGACGATCCGCGCCAGTTCGTCGGCGTCGAACCCGTCGGTCACGATCACCTTTCCGCCCTGGATCAGCGTCATGAAGACCGTGTCGGTCGAGACCATGTGAAAGAGCGGCGCCCAGGCGACGAAGGCGTCGTCGGCCGTGTTCGGCATGTCCGTCATCTGGATATAGGCACGCGCGATCTCGGCGCGCTGGCTGATCAGCGCACCCTTGGGCATGCCGGTCGTCCCGCTCGTATAGAGGATGACCAGCCCGTCCTCGCCGTTGCAGCGGTCGGAGACGGGTGCTTCGCTGGCAGCGGCGAGTGCCGCTTCATAAGGCGCACCGAATTCCAGCATCGGCGCGATGTCGGCAAGCATGGCCGTTCGGCCGGCAAAGCGCGGCGAAGCGAGGATCACCTTCGGCGCGACGAGTTCGACGCAATGGCGCAGTTCGGCATCGACGAGCCGCCAGTTCTGGCAGGCGGCGATGATGCCGAGCTTGGCGCAGGCGATGAACGTCTCGATATATTCGCAGCGGTTCTCGGAAATGATGGCGACGCGGTCGCCGCGGTGGATGCCGAGCCCGGCAAGATGGTTGGCGAGACGATTGCTGCGCTGGTCGGCGTCGCGATAGGTGAGCTGCCGCTCGCCTTCCTGAACAGCGATGCGCTCCGGCCCGGCGCGCGCGGCATTGGCAAAGAGCGCGCCGAGGGTAAGGCACGACGACAGGCGCACGATCTGCGGATCGATACCGGGCGCGCGGGGCGCCGGCTGGTCTTCTTGCGTCAACGCATCTCCTCCCGATTCACGCGACGCCCGCGAAGGGAGCATGGCGGGAGGCTGCGCGCAACGCGTCAGTCGGGTTCGCGCGGATTGAAGTCGATGAAAAAGCCCCAGACCGACAGGGCGAAGAAGGCGAGGAAGATCAGGCCCCAGACGGTGGCGCCGGTCGAGAACTCGAAGACCGCCCAGCCGCCTGCGACCGCGCAGACGGCAAGCCTGATCCAGAGCGGCCTGAAGAACGGATGGTCGGTATCGAAGAGCTTCATGTAGCCACCCAGTGAAGCGGGAACATCGGATCGAAGACGGTGATGTCGTCCTCGCCCGTGTTGCGCTTCCTGGGATAATCCCATGCCGTCTCGCGCCGCTCAAGCGTGATCGTCGCTTCGTTCGGCGGCAGGCGGTAAAAGGCCGGGCCGTTGAGCGAGGCGAAGGCTTCCAGCCGGTCGAGCGCGCCGTCTTCCTCGAACACATGGGCGAGGCAGGACATGGTGTTCAGCGATGAATAGATGCCCGCACAGCCACAGGCGCACTCCTTCAGTGGGTCGACATGGGGCGCCGAATCCGTGCCGAGGAAGAAACGCGCGTCGCCCGACGTCGCCGCGCGGCGCAGCACCAGCCGGTGCTCCTCGCGCTTGGCGACGGGCAGGCAGTAATAGTGCGGGCGGATTCCGCCAGCGAGGATCGCGTTGCGGTTGATGATCAGGTGATGCGTCGTGATCGTCGCGCCCATGTTCTCGGATTGCGAGCTGACGAAATCGACGCCGTCCTTCGTCGTGACATGCTCCATGACGATGCGAAGTTCGGGCAGGCGCTCGCGCAGCGGGGCCAGAACGCGCTCGATGAACACCGCCTCGCGGTCGAAGATGTCGGTCGACGGATCGGTGACCTCGCCATGGACGCAAAGCGTCATGCCGATCGACGCCATCCGCTCCAGAACCGGCATGACCTTGGAAAGGTCGCGCACACCGCTTTGCGAATTGGTCGTCGCGCCGGCCGGATAGAGCTTCACGGCCGTCACGAGACCGGAGCGGAAACCCACCTCGACGTCTTCGGCACTCGTGCCTTCGGTGAGATACAGCGTCATCAGCGGTGTGAAGTCGTGCCCGCTTGGAATGGCGGCGAGGATGCGATCGCGATAGGCGGCTGCGTCCCTTGTCGTCACGACCGGCGGCACGAGATTGGGCATGACGATCGCGCGTGAGAAATGCGCCGAGGTGTCGGGCGTCACGGCCTTCAGCACCGCACCATCGCGCAGATGCACATGCCAGTCGTCCGGTCGCCTGATCGTCAGTTGCTTCATTTCATCCTCCAGCCGCATCGTGCGGCTCTCCTTAGACGATTTCAGCAGCGGCCCGAAAGACCACCTATATTCTTTTCGACCAATGGCGCGGGATCGAAAGCGCGACCCGCGAATTCACGCGTCGAACAATGGAAGGAGAGCGCTATGGACCGCAACGACCAGCAGGCAATCGAGGATCTGTTCGGCAAGCTCGCCGAGGTGGAACGCCAGGGACAGCCGCGCGACCCTGAATCGGAGGAGTTCATTCGCGATCGGATCGCGCGCCAGCCTGGGGCGCCCTACTACATGGCGCAGACCATCGTCGTGCAGGAAGAGGCGTTGAAGGCGGCGCAGGCCCGCCTTGCCGAACTCGAATCGAGCGCGTCACAGGGGGCTGGCGGATTTCTCGGCGGCCTCTTCGGCGCATCGTCGCCGAACGCGCGCGGCTCCGTTCCCCGCGTCGGCCGCTCGCCGATGGGAGCGCCTTCCGTGCCGCGCGGCCCGCAGGGCCGTTCCGGCGGCGGGTTCCTGGCCGGTGCCGCGCAGACCGCAATGGGCGTGGCCGGCGGCGTTCTTCTTGCCAACATGCTCGGGGGCATGCTGGCCGGAGACGCGGAGGCCGCCGATGCAGGCATCGACGAGACGGAAGCCGATTTCGAAGACCCCGGCATGGATGGCGGGGATTTCGGCGACTTCGACATCTGACACTTCGTGATCCGCGCCTATATCCGTGAGCGAATTGACGGGACGGTGCCGCTCGGCACCGTCTTCTGGCGCGACATGATGCTGGTCGGCACCGTGCTCGCTGTCGCCAGCGCCGCCGCGGCACTGGCCGTCTTTGCCAGCGACGCGCCGACCGCGCTCGGCGTCTTGGTCTTCCTGTCGCCGCTTCCCTACAATGTGCTGGTGACGATGGGCGTCTGGAAGGCCGCGGACCAGACGACGCCCGTCTGGCGTGATCTTGCCCGCACAGCCGCGCTCTTGTGGATGATCGCTGCGACGATCCTCTAGGCTGCGCTACCCGTCGGCCAGAGGAAGGCGATGTAGGCGACATAGCCGGCCAGAAGCAGTGCCCCTTCCCACCGCGCGATCCTGCGCCCGGTATTGGCCAGCACAACCACCAGCAGCGATGCGCCGACCATGATGAAATTGTCGAAGTTCGCGATCTCGGACGGCACTTCGCTCGGGGCGATCAGGACGGTCACGCCGCCGATGCCCAGAATGTTGTAGATGTTCGAGCCGATGATGTTGCCGAAGGCGACGTCCGCCTGCTTGCGGAAGGCAGCGACGAGCGAGGTAACGAGCTCGGGCATCGAAGTGCCCACCGCGACGATGGTCAGGCCGATCACGGTCTCCGAAATGCCGTAGGAGCGCGCGAGGGCAACGGCGCCGTTGACGAGGAAATAGCCGCCGCCCACCACGATGGCGAGACCGACGGCCGCCGTCACGAGGCCCATGAGGGTGGAGCCGCCCGAGCCGCCGGCCAGCGCGGGATCGATGCCCTGCGCGGCCGCCGACTTGTCATGCACGGCGCCGTGATCGGGATTGCCGCCGCTTTCCTGACGAAACGCGATGAAGATATACGCCGCAAGCGCAGCGACAAAGGCGATGCCGACGGCGCGGCCGAGCGGCATGGTCAGCGCGAGCACCGTGAACACGACCGCGACCGCGACCATGACCGCGCCGTCGCGCCGCAGCGTGCCCGATGCGATGGCGATGGGCGTGATCAGGGCCGAAACGCCCAGGATCAGCAGAAGATTGGCCAGGTTCGATCCGACCACGTTGCCGAAGGCGATGCCCGGCGAGCCGTTGAGCGCGGCCTGGACCGACGTCACCAGCTCGGGCGTCGAGGTTCCGAAGCCGACCAGCGTCAGGCCGATGACGAGTGGCGAGACGCCCATGTTGCTGGCGACCTTGACGGCCCCGCGAACCAGAAGCTCGCCGCCGATAACGAGCATGATCAGTCCGGCAATGAGGGGCAGCCAGGTTTCCATTCAGGTCTCCGGAAAGCTCGGGAACGGGACCGCCGTCGCGGTCGGTGGACGCGCTTTAGATATGGCGTCCGGCCGATGTTCAAGAGGCATTGACGCCCGACGCGGCATATTTATCGGCCTTGCACGGCTCAGGCCGGCATCAACAGGCCGTTCCGGTCGACCAGGAAGCGCTCGGAAAGCGGGATTGCCGCTGCGCCGAGCGTGCGCGCTTGCGGCCCGAGCGAGCCTTCCCGGAAGGCGGGTACGGCCACGCCGGAAAGATTGTGGCTGCGCATCCGCGCCTCGGCGACGGCCAGCAGGCGACGACGCACCTCGACCGGCATCGAGCCGTCGATGATGACGGCGTCGAAATCGACGAGCGCGACGGCGGCAAGCGCCGCATCGGCGATGGCCTGCCCTGCTGCCTCGATCCAGCGCTCCAGAATGGCGGAATCGACATGCCAGGCCGCCGGGGTTTCCCAAAGGCTGGTGGCCGGCTGGCCGGAAGCCTGCAGCAGCTCTTCCAGCCCGAAGATCGACGCCCGCTCGATGAGCTGCACGTTTCGGCCGTCCTCGCCGCGCACCGGCATCGACCCGACCGCCCCTGCATTGCCGCTGCGGCCGGTATAGAGTTGTCCGTCGAGGACGACGCCGCCGCCGATGAAATAGCCCACGTAGAAATAGAGGAAATCGCCCGCCGGCACCTCGTCGCCGAAGATGAGTTCGGCGCCGCAGGCCGACGAGGCGTCGTTCTGCAGGAAGACCGGGAACGGATAGGCGCGGGCAAGCTCGGCACGGATGTCGAGCGTTTCCCAACCGGCCAGATCGGTCGGCGGCGCACCGATCCGCGCGGACCATTGCCAGAGCTGGAACGGCATCGCGACGCCGAGCCCTGCAATGCGGGACCGAAGGTCGGGCGCGATCTCGGCCACCACCGCTTCGATCGCGCCATGGGTAAATTCGAGCACGCTGCCGGGCGTCGGCCAGCGATAGATGAGCGTGCGCCGGGCGCGGATCTTTCCGACGAAATCCATCAGGACGAGTTCGCTCGACCTGCGGCCGATCTTCAGGCCGAGGAAAAGTGCGCCATCGGGAGCAAGCGACATAGGCACGGAGGGCTGGCCGACACGGCCGCGCTGCGGCTTGCCCTTTTCGAGCAGCCCATCCTTTTCTAGCGCGCGGATGATGACCCAGGCTGTCTGCGTGGAAAGGCCGGTGGCGCGGGCGATGTCGGCCTTCGACATCGGCCCCTGCCGGCGCAGGATCGACAGGACGAGCCGTTCGTTCCAGGCGCGCATGCCCGATTGGTTGGAACCGCGAAGCTGCGGCTCGAGATGCGATGTCGTATGCGGATTGTCCAGCAATGCGCCCTCCCAAGCGACGTGCGACCATGCAGCGTGGCACGCCTGCGGTCAATTATAAATTAGATTGATTTATTAATTGACTCAGGCGACCAAGGGTGGTTCCCTAGCGACAGATTGCGATGGCCGCTTGTCCGGTCGTCCAATTATCCCGCCAGGAGGTGGCGGTCAGTTCAACGGAGGATTTCGCGATGAAGACGACGATCAAGCTAGCCTTGGCGGCAACGGCACCGCTCGCCATCATGATGGCCGCGCCGGCCGCCGCGCAGGAGGAAGTTGGTGCCTGCCTGATCACCAAAACCGACATCAACCCCTTCTTCGTCAAGATGAAAGAAGGCGCGACAGCCAAGGCAGAGGAACTCGGCGTCAAGCTCTCCACCTTCGCCGGCAAGATCGACGGCGACCACGAGACGCAGGTCCAGGCGATCGAAAGCTGCATCGCGTCGGGCGCCAAGGGCATCCTGCTCACCGCCTCCGACACCAAGGCGATCGTGCCGGTGGTGCAGCAGGCGCGCGATGCCGGCATTCTGGTGATCGCGCTCGACACGCCGCTGGAGCCGATCGACGCCGCTGACGCGACCTTCGCCACCGACAATTTCAAGGCCGGCGAGCTGATCGGCCAGTGGGCCGCCGCGACGCTCGGCGCGGAAGCGGAGAATGCGAAGATCGCGCTTCTCGACCTCGCCCCCAGCGCGCCTTCGGTCGACGTTCTGCGCGACCAGGGCTTCCTCAGCGGCTTTGGCATCGACATCAAGGACGAGAACCTGATCGGCGACGAGGACGACGCGCGCATCGTCGGCCATGACGTCACCGACGGCAACGAGGAAGGCGGGCGCACCGCGATGGAGAACCTTCTCCAGCAGGACCCCGACATCAACGTCGTCTACACCATCAACGAACCGGCCGCCGCCGGCGCCTACGAAACGCTCAAATCCTTCGGCAAAACCGACGGCGTCCTGATCGTCTCGGTCGATGGCGGCTGCCCGGGCGTCCAGAACGTCTCCGAAGGCATTATCGGCGCGACCTCGCAGCAATACCCGCTCGACATGGCCGCGCTCGGCATCGAGGCGATCGCGAAATTCGCCGAGAGCGGCGAAAAGCCCGCACCGACCGAAGGACTCGACTTCTTCGACACCGGCGTGACGCTGATTACCGACCAGCCGGTCGACGGCGTGGAATCGATCGGTTCGGCCGAGGGGCTGGACAAGTGCTGGGGGTAAGGGATCGGTTCGCGTGAGCGAACGCAACGTGCCCGTGGCACGATGCAAGGCTCCGAACGCCGGGGCGCTGCCGAAGGCAGCAGGTCGCCGGCCGGAGGAGCGGTCCGCGTAGCGGATGAAAATCCGCCTGACACGAGTGACGTTTCTCTCCTCCGCAAGGAGAGGGAGCCGCCGCCGCTTTGACCGCGCGTGCGATAAGGATCACACTCGCTTCGCTTTTGGGAGGAAGCCGCCATGACCGATACAAGCGCCCTGCCCCCGCGCAGGCAGGAGTTCGAGGCCTCGCTCGACAAGAGCGACCGCGCCGTCGCCGCCTTCGAGGGCCACGAGAAGAACGTCATCGACCGGCTGCAGCATGTGCTTCACGCCAATCCGACGATGGTGCCCTTCATCGTTCTCGCCTTGAGCATCATCGCCTTCGGCTTCATAGCCGGCGCGAATTTCTTCTCCGCCTTCAACCTGTCGCTGATCATGCAGCAGGTTTCGATCATCGGCATCCTGGCGGCGGCCCAAAGCCTCATCATCCTGACCGCCGGTATCGACCTTTCGGTCGGCGCGATCATGGTGCTGATGTCCGTGGTGGCCGGAAATCTGGCCGTCGGTCTCGGCGTTCCCGCCCCGCTCGCCATCGGCATCGGCATGGTGGGCGGCGCCGCCGCCGGCGCGCTCAACGGCCTGTTCGTCACCCGATTCAAGCTGCCGCCCTTCATCGTCACGCTCGGCACCTGGAACATCTTCTTCGCCCTGACGCTGTGGCTCTCCGGCGCTCAGTCGATCCGCAGCCAGGATATCGACGCGGCGGCTCCGCTCCTCAAATTCTTTGGCCAGAGCTTCCGCATCGGCGGGGCACAGTTCACCTATGGCTCGATCCTGATGGTGCTGATCTTCGTCGTCCTCTGGTACATGCTGAACCGCACCGCGTGGGGCCGCCACGTCTACGCCATCGGCGACGACAAGGAAGCGGCCGAACTCTCGGGCATTCGCACCAACCGCACGCTTTTGTCGGTCTATGCGCTCGCGGGCCTCGTCTGCGGCCTCGCGGCCTGGGCGTCTATCGGCCGCGTCGGCTCGGTCTCGCCGCAATCGTTCCAGGAAGCGAACCTGCAATCCATCACCGCCGTGGTGATCGGCGGCATCTCGCTTTTCGGCGGACGCGGCTCGATCATGGGGCCGCTGGTCGGCGCGCTGATCGTCGGCGTGTTCAATTCGGGTCTGCGCCTCGCCGGCGTCGACGTTCTCTGGCAGGTCTTTGCCATCGGCTGGCTCACCATCGTCGCCGTCGCCATCGACCAGTGGATCAGGAAGCTTTCGTCATGAGCATTCAGCCCCTCCTTTCCGCCCGCGGTCTCGTCAAGCGTTATGGCCGCGTCACCGCCCTCGACCGCACCGATTTCGACCTTTATCCGGGCGAAATTCTGGCCGTCATCGGCGACAACGGCGCCGGCAAGTCGTCGTTGATCAAGGCGATCTCCGGCGCGATCAAACCCGATGAGGGCGAAATCCGGCTCGACGGCGAAGTCGTCAATTTCCGCTCGCCGATGGAGGCGCGCGATGCCGGCATCGAGACGGTCTACCAGAACCTTGCGCTGTCTCCCGCGCTCTCGATCGCCGACAACATGTTTCTGGGCCGCGAAATCCGCAAACCGGGATTTTTCGGCCGGAGCTTCCGGCTTCTCGACCGCCCCGCGATGGAAAAGATCGCCCGCGACAAGCTGTCCGAACTCGGCCTGATGACCATCCAGAACATCAGCCAGGCGGTGGAGACCCTGTCGGGCGGCCAGCGCCAGGGCGTCGCCGTGGCGCGCGCCGCCGCCTTCGGCTCCAAGGTCGTCATCATGGACGAGCCGACGGCAGCGCTCGGCGTCAAGGAATCACGCCGCGTCCTCGAACTCATCCTCGATGTGAGGAAGCGCGGCATGCCAATCGTACTCATCTCGCACAACATGCCGCACGTCTTCGAGGTCGCCGACCGCATCCACGTGCACCGTCTGGGCCGGCGCCTGTGCGTCATTAACCCGAAGGAGCACACCATGTCGGATGCCGTCGCCTTCATGACCGGCGCCAAGGCGCCGCCGGAACTGGCCGAGGCGGCGTGACGCGATGATCCTGTGCTGCGGAGATGTGCTGATCGACATGCTGCCCGTCGACCTTGGCGACGGGCGGCGCACCTTTGCGCCTCATGCGGGCGGCGCGGTGTTCAACACCGCCATCGCGCTGGGAAGGCTGGGGGTCGAGACGGGCTTCTTCAACGGCCTGTCGACCGATCTTTTCGGCAAGATGCTGGCCGACGAGTTGAAGGCCTCCGGCGTCGACCACTCGCTTTGCCCGCGCAGCGGCCGACCGACCACCCTCGCCTTCGTGACGCTGGAAGACGGCCACGCCCACTATCACTTCTACGACGAGGCGACCGCAAGCCGGCTGCTCGAATCGGCCGAACTCCCGGTTCTGGACGGCAATGTGCGCGCACTGTTCTTCGGCGGCATCAGCCTCGTCGTCGAGCCGAGCGGCTCGGCCTTCGAGAAATTGATGGCGCGCGGGTCCGCGACCCGTCTCGTCATGATCGATCCGAACATCCGGCCCGACTTCGTGACGGACGAAACAGCCTATCGCGCGCGGCTGACGCGGATGATGGCCGGCGCCGACATCGTCAAGCTTTCGGAAGAAGACCTCGACTGGCTGTCTCCCGACGCCGACGCCTTCATCGCTGAATTGCTCGTCACCGGCCCCGCCATCGTGCTCGTCACCCACGGCGCGCGCGGTGCGACCGGGCACACCGCCAGCGAAGCGATTTCGGTCTCGCCGCGCCCCACGACCATCGTCGATACCGTCGGTGCGGGCGATGCCTTCAATGCCGGCTTCCTCGAAGCGCTGGAGGGATTGGGCCGCCTCGACAAGGCAGGAACGCGTTCGATGAGCGCCGGCGATCTGCGGATCTGCCTTGACCGCGCGGCGGAGGTGGCCGCCGTCGCCGTCTCGCGGCCCGGCGCCAACCCTCCCTGGGCGCCCGACATTTCGGAGCCTGCCTGGCAGCGGCTCGCCGCGCGGGCCTAGATTTCTTGCGGCCGCCAGACGATATCGGCAGAGCCGCCCTTCGCCTTGACGAGATCGACATTCGGCATGTCGTTGGACGCCACCCAGTGCTTTGCTCGTTCCGCGCTCCAGCCGAGATCGAGCCAGCGCCGCGTCAGCCGCCGTTCAAGCTCGTCGCGCGGGACGTCGATCAGGATCGTCAGATCGAAGAGCGGGCGCAGCGCGTTCCACGGCGCGGCGTCGAGTGTCAGATAGTTGCCCTCCACGATTACGAACCGCGCGCTTTGCGAAATCCGCGCCGCGCCTGCCCGCGCCAGGTCGAGCGGGCGGTCGAAGACGGGCACCACCACTTCCTCGCCGGCCCTGATGCGGCGCAGGACGCTCTCCAGCCCCGCGACGTCGAACGTGTCCGGCGCGCCCTTGCGGTGGCGCCGGCCGATCACGTCGAGGACTGCATTGTCGTAGTGAAACCCGTCGCCCTGAAGGATCGCCGCATCGCCGAGCGCTTCCGCCAGAAGGTGCGACAGCATCGACTTGCCGGCGCCGGGCGGCCCGGCCAGCGCAACGATGAAGCGGCCGGCACCTCGCGCCCTTTCGGCGATGACCGCCGCGACCTGCAATACGGACTGCATCGATGAACCCCTTGAATCACGGGTTGAGCTAAGCCGATGAAACGCTCTGAAATCAACGACATCATGCGCGACGCCGACGAAATGATGCGCCGGTTCGGCTTCGCCCTGCCGCCTTTCGCCCGCTGGACGCCCGACGAATTTCGCGCGCGCGGCGATGCGCATGCGCTCGTCGGCGCGCGCCTCGGCTGGGACATCACCGACTATGGCGCGGGCCGCTTCGACGAGATGGGCCTCTTCCTCTTCACTTTGCGCAACGGTCGCCTCGCGGACCTGAAACGCGGGGGCGGCATGTGCTACGCCGAAAAGCTGCTGATCTCGCGCAAAGATCAGTTGAGCCCGATGCACACCCACGCCCTGAAGGCCGAGGACATTATCAATCGCGGCGGCGCAACGCTGACAGTGGAGCTTTTCGGCTCCGACGAGAACGGCGATTTCGATGCGACGCGCGGCGTGACGGTCGCCTGCGACGGCATTGCCCGCGCCGTCCCCGCCGGCGGCAAGCTGCAGCTTGCGCCCGGCGAGAGCGTGACGCTGATGCCGGGCGACTGGCACGCCTTCTGGGGCGAAGGCGGCGACGTGCTGATCGGCGAGGTCTCGACCGTCAATGACGACCTGACCGACAACATCTTCCGCGATCCGATCGGCCGCTTCGCGACAATCGAGGAGGACGAGCCGCCGCTCCACCTTCTCGTCAGCGACTATGAACGGTGGCTCAACTTGTGATCCCAAACGAAGCCGGGCCATCTATGCACTGCTGACCATCGGGCGTATAGATCGCGCATCCTTCCGTGTGGTTCGAACGCACTTGAACACGCTGCATATTCGCGCCGTCACCTTTGTCTCGGCGATTTTCTCGGCCTATCTCGCAGCCTTCATGGCCATTCCGGCGCTCACCGATCTTTATGTCGGGAACCGGGACTGGCAGGTATTCACCTTGTCGGGAATGTTCGTCGGCGGGCTGTCGGCAGCGGTCGCGTTGGCGACCTACGGCTCGCGGCCGCAGCTTTCGGCCCGCTTCGGCTTTCTCCTCGTAAACGTGCTGTGGGTCACGACCGCTATCGCCGGCGCGGTTCCGCTTTACGCCGCCTCCATCGGCCTCAGCATCACGGATGCCGTCTTCGAAAGCGTCTCGGCCCTGACGACCACCGGCTCGACCGTCATCGCCGGCCTCGACCAGTTGCCGCCGGGCCTTCTCCTCTGGCGCTCGCTTCTGCAATGGATCGGCGGCGTGGGCGTCATCGCGCTCGGTCTCTTCGTGCTGCCGTTCCTCAACATCGGCGGCGTATCCTATCTGAAGATCGAATCCTCCGAGATCGGAGACCGGCCCTTCGCGCGCCTGTCGACATACACGGTGGCGCTGATCGCCATCTACGCAGCGCTGACTCTCGTCTGCGCGCTCGGCTACGCGGCAGCCGGCATGACCGCCTTCGACGCGATCAACCACTCCATGA
The DNA here is from genome assembly GCF_024105655.1 of Aliihoeflea sp. 40Bstr573. GTDB lineage: Bacteria > Pseudomonadota > Alphaproteobacteria > Rhizobiales > Rhizobiaceae > Aliihoeflea. Next base: position 263,895 of record NZ_JAAAMH010000003.1, on the reverse strand, counting down.
CGACGCTCTCGACCGGTGGCTTCTCGACACATGACGCATCGCTCGGTGCCTATGCCGACCGGCCGGCCATCCTGTGGGTCGGCACCATATTCATGTTCATTGGCGCCTTGCCCTTCTCGATCCTGATCCTGCTCGCCGTGCGCGGGCGCATCGATCCGCTCGGCGATCCGCAGATTCGCGTCTTCGCCACCTATTGCGCCGGCTTCATCCTCGCCGTCGCCATCTATCTGCGCGTGACGTCTGAGGTCGGATTCGGCACGGCGCTCACCCACTCCGCCTTCAACTTCATCTCCATCATCACCACGACGGGCTTTGCCAGCGGCGACTATTCGGCCTGGGGTCCGTTCGCCGTCGGCTGCGCCTTTGTCGCCACCTTCATGGGCGGCTGTTCGGGCTCGACCTCGGGCGGGATCAAGGCGTAGCGGTTCTACATTCTGTTCCAACTCATCGTGCGCGGACTGAACAAGCTGATCTACCCGAATTCGGTACAGTCGATCCGATATGGCAAGCGCGTCATCGACGTCGACATGCAACGCGGGACGACGCTCTTTGTCGCGGTCTTCCTTGTCCTTCTTTGCGTCGGCACGCTGCTCCTGACACTGACCGGGCTCGACCTCGTCAGCGCCGTCACCGGCACCTTGACCGCGCTGACCAATGTCGGCCCCGGTCTCGGCGACATCATCGGGCCTGCTGGCAATTTCGTACCCTTGTCGGACGCCGCCAAATGGGTGCTGATCGTGGCCATGCTGCTCGGCCGTCTCGAAATCCTCGCGGTGCTGGTGCTCCTGTCGCCCGCATTCTGGCGGCGGTGAACGGGAACATTTCACATTAGAGAATGTTTATGGAGCGAACGGCCGAACGGCCATCCGCCCAGCAAGAACAGGAGCATTCTCATGGCGAAAACCGCCAAGGTTCTCGATACCAAGCCCCGCGACGTTGAGGTCAACACCGGTATCGATGCCAAGAGCCGCAAGGCCGTCGCCGAGAGCCTTTCGGCCATCCTGGCCGACACCTATGCGCTGCTCGTCAAGACGCACATCTATCACTGGAATGTCGTCGGCCCGCTGTTCCACTCGATCCACGTAATGACCGAGGAGCAGTACAACGACCTCTTCAAGGCGACGGACGAGCTTGCCGAGCGCATCCGGGCGCTTGGCTACCGAGCCCCGGTCGCCGGCAACAAGGGCGCAGACATCGTCGTCGAACTCGGCGCGGAATCGAAGACCGCCCATGACATGGTCGCCGATCTGATCGCCGGGCACGAGGCTGCGATCCGCAAGATGCGCGACGCCGCCGAGCAGGCCGAGGACGCCGAGGACTTCGTCTCTCACGATATGCTCGTCGGCCGCATGACCTATCACGAAAAGGTCGTCTGGATGCTGCGTGCGGTCGTGACCGAATAGCCGAAATCGCTCCGGCGGGCGGGTGATCGTCCGCCGGAGCCTTCAGCCTGCGATGTGCTGGACGATAAAGGCGCGTTTGCCATGCGCGCCTGTTGCGATCGAAGCGACCTGTTCGGGGTCGAAGCGCAGGCGACCGTCCGTCCGCGCTTCAAGCATCCTGGCAAGCCGCTCGGCATCAGACGCCCCGCCGCCGGTGGCCGGCACGTAGCGCAGCGAAGCGATGCCGGGAGCATTTTGCACGAACTGCCATTCGGCCAGCCCGCGCAGGAGCGTCAAATCCTCCGGCACGAGGTCGGTGGCGACGATGCGCCCGCCGTCCCGGGCGATCAGGAAATCCGGCTTGCGGCGGGGCGCGATGTCGCGAACCGTGAGCCGCCAGCCATTCTGGCGCGTCGGCGCCTCGACCAGCCGGGCGCGGTCTCCGGTGTCGTAGCGGATGAAGGGCACGCCTGTGGAAATGAAGCCGGTGCCGAGCAACCGCCCTTCCCCGCCCGGCGTCTCGACGAACCGGCCGTCCTCGTCCACCAGCTCGGCAAGGCCGTAGAGCGCTTCGAACGTATAGACGCCCGGCTCGCCCCGCCGCTCCACGGCGAAGGCGACCTTCTCGCTCATTCCGTAGAAGGGCACGATATCGGCCTGCGGAAAGACCTTGGCGAAGAGCGCACGCTGGTGGCCCAGAACCGGCTCCGAAATCGGAAAGATGCCGCGGATGGGTTGCGCCAGCCGACGTCCTGCCTTGTCGAGATGGCGGGCAAACAGCTCGATTGCCGAGGGGTAGCCGTGAATGTAGGCGATGCGCCGGCGCTCGATCTCGTCCGCCATCACCGCCGCATCAGCGGGTCCGAGCGGAAAGACCGCGAGGCGCAGTTCGTTCAGCGCCGGGTCCCACTGATACGCGGCATCAGCGTCGTCGATTCGAAATCCTCGCAAGACGGCGCGGGCATCGCCCGGTCTGTAGCCCGCCCGCGCCCAGGCAGAGGTGACAAAGGCGAACTCGCGGACGCTGCGGTCCGCGTCGATGAGGAAAGCGAACGGCGCCTCGCCGTTCGAGCCGCTGGTCGTCGCCTGGACGAGGGACGACAGGGCATCGACGCGGGCGGCATCGCCGGCCTCCCGCATCATCTGCTTGGTCGTGATCGGCACGCTCGCCAGCGCCTCGAGTTCAAAACTTGCAAGTGCGGCAGCGCCGAGAAGGTGGCGCCAGAACGCGCTTCCCGTCGAGGCCTTGGCAAGGAGCGACCGCAGTTGAGATTGCGCCCGGTCAACGGCGAAAACCGGATCGGTCTGCGAACGGCGGATGTCGTGCCGCCAGCGTTCAAACGCCGGCCCGTATCTCAGGCTGCTCGGGACGAGCGCCACGAGCGGCGCCAGCCTGCGCCGTAACGGTGCCGGCGTGCTGGTATAGGCGCTGCGCGCGATATCGAAGATCCGCATGGTGCTGGGCTTTCACTGCGACGCATTCTTTCCCACCCGAACGCATCACTGTGCCTGTTCGCCTCAATGCGCAATCACAGCCTTAATAAATGGTTAACGCAACGCAGGCGCGGCTCGCCACCAGGCTGAGCCGTTCAGCCATCAATGGTTGTGGCCCGAATGCCCGCTCGCACCGCCCATACCCTCGACCGCGAATTCGACCTCCACTTCGCCTGCCTTTTCAAAGACCAGCGTGCCGGCGAAATTGTCGCCCTCCACGAGTTGCCTTTCGGGATTCATGAACATGATGTGGAAGGAGCCCGGCTCCAGCCTCACCTCTTCGCCGGCTGCGATCTCGATGCCATCGGCAAGCGGGCGCATCGTCATCACCCCATTGCCGTCAACAGCCATTTCGTGGATTTCCCCCGAGGCAGCCAGATCGCTGCGTACCCCGATCAGCCGGTCCGCCTCCGACCCATTGTTCCGGATCGACGCATAGCCGGCGGCGACCCGCGCGCCCTGCGGCGTCGCACGCGACCACGGATGGTCGATCGTCAGGTCGCCGGCGGTGAAGTCGTGGGCGAACGACGGAACGGCGAACGCGGCGATGGCGCCGGCAACGGCGATGGAACGAAGGAACTTCACGCGTCACTCCCAGGATATTTGCGACCGCTTCTATTCATCGACGCAAGCATGGTCACGATGTGGCAAAACGCGCTTTGCTGTGTCGAAATGCTTTTCCACCGTGCCCATCGAACTTGGAATGCAAATTCTCCACACCGGATCGCAAATTTGCGCATTGTCGCGGCCGAAATGAAGGCGTAGCACCGCGCCATGAAAACCAGCACAGAGACGACCACGGCTTTTGGGAGAGAGCCTGCGGATCGGAAAGGCATCGACGATGAACTCCCCGCGACCGGCAGGATGGCCGGCATGAACATGGCACCCCAGGATTTCGTGCCCTCCGAGGCTGCAGCGGCCGACGCGATCGTCCGCTTCGAGGCTGTTTCCAAGAGCTTTCCTGCCGGCCGTTCCTCGGGCGAGGTCGTTGCGCTCGACGGTATCGATCTGGCCGCCCCACGCGGCTCGATCACCGCGATCATCGGCCGCTCCGGCGCCGGCAAGTCGACGCTGATCCGTCTGGTCAACGGGCTGGAAAAGCCGTCCTCCGGCAAGGTGCTGGTCGACGGAACGGACATCGCGCCGCTCGGCGAGAAGGCATTGCGCGACACGCGCCGGCAGATCGGCATGATCTTCCAGCACTTCAACCTCCTGTCGTCCCGCACCGTCTACGACAATGTCGCGCTGCCGCTCGAGATCGCCGGCGTTGCGCGCAAGGAAATCGAGACGCGCGTGACGCCGCTGCTCGACCTCGTCGGCCTCGCCGACAAGCGCAACCGCTACCCCTCCGAACTCTCCGGTGGCCAGAAGCAGCGCGTCGGCATCGCCCGCGCGCTCGCCATGCAGCCCAAGCTCCTTTTGTCGGACGAGGCGACCTCGGCGCTCGATCCGGAGACGACGCTTTCAGTGCTCGCGCTCCTGCGCCGCATCAACGACGAGCTCGGCCTGACGATCATCCTCATCACCCACGAGATGGAAGTGGTGAAGTCGATCGCCGACCATGTCGCTGTGATCGAAAAGGGCCGGATCGTGGAGCGCGGGACGACTTTCGACGTCTTCACCCGTCCGCAGCACGAGACGACGAAGGCGCTGCTCGCCGGCATTCCCGGCATGACGCTGCCGGATTTCGTTGCCGCGCGCCTGAAGCCCACGTCTTCGCCGGAAAGCGAGGCGGTGCTGCGCATCGTCTTCACCGGCAACCACGCCACCGACCCGGTGCTCTCGCGCCTGTCGAAAGAACTCGGCCTCGAAGTCAACATCCTCGGCGGCGCGGTCGACGAGATCGCCGGCCGTCCCTTCGGCACGCTGATCGTCTCGTTCAGGGGCGACGACGCCAAGATTGCCGAGACCCGCGCCTTCCTCGCCGATCTCGGCCTCACGACGGAGGTGCTCGGCCATGTCGCCTGATATCGCCTGGCTCATCCTCCGCGCCACCGGACAGACGCTGCACATGGTCTCGGTCGCGGCGCTCATCGGATCGCTGATCGGAATCCCGCTCGGCGTCTTCCTTGCCACGTCGGCGCGCGGCGAACTCTTCCATGCGCCGATGACGAACCGCGTCCTTGGCGCTATCGTCAACGCTACGCGCTCGACGCCCTTCATCATCCTTGTCGTCGCGATCATCCCCTTCACCCGGCTTGTCGCGGGAACGTCGATCGGCACCACGGCGGCCATCGTGCCGCTCACGATCGCGACGATCCCCTTCGTAGCGCGGCTGGTGGAATCGGCGATCCGCGAGGTGGACCCGGGCCTGATCGAAACGGCGCGCGCCATGGGCGCCTCGCCGTTTCAGATCGTCTGGAAGGTGCTGCTCGCCGAGGCCCGCCCCGGCATCACGCTTGCACTGACGCTGACCATCGTCAGCCTCATCGGCTATTCGGCCATGGTCGGCGCGGTCGGCGGTGGGGGCCTCGGCGACCTTGGCATCCGCTATGGCTACCAGCGCTTCATGCCGGACGTGATGCTCGCGGTCGTGGTGGTGCTGATCGTCATGGTGCAGATCGTGCAATCGGCCGGCGACCGCCTCGCCCGTCATTTCGACAAGCGCGCCCGCCCGCGCTGAACTCTTTTCCCTGATCCCAAACGGAGACACTTGAAAATGTTGAAAAAACTCGCCCTCGGCACCGCGCTCGCCGCCCTCCTTGCCGGCTCCGCCTTCGCGCAGGAGATCAAGGTCGGCGTCACGCCCGGACCACACGCGCAGATCATGGAGAAGGTGAAGGAGATCGCCGCAGAGGACGGCCTCGAGATTGAGATCCTCGAATTCTCCGACTATGTCGTGCCGAACCAGGCGCTGAACGACGGCGAACTCCAGGCCAACTCGTTCCAGCACAAGCCCTATCTCGACAACCAGGTCCGCGACCGCGGCTTCGACATCGTCGACGTCGCCTACACGGTCAACTTCCCAATGGGCATCTATTCGGAAAAGCACGAGAGCTTCGAGGCCCTGCCGGACGGCGCGACGATCGGCATTCCGAACGACCCGACCAATGGCGGCCGCGCGCTTCTCGTCATCGCCGATAGCGGTGCGATCACGCTCGACCCGGAAAAGGGTCTGAACGTCACCATCGCGGACATCACGGAGAACCCGAAGAACTTCAACTTCGTCGAGCTCGACGCCGCCCAGCTTCCCCGCTCGCTCGCCGACACGGACGCGTCTGCGATCAACACCAACTACGCGCTGGAAGCCGGCCTCGATCCGGCCAACGACCCGATCCTGAAGGAAGGCGCCAAGGCGCCCTACGTCAATCTGATCGCGGTCAATACTGCCGACAAGGATGCCGATTGGGTCGCCAAGCTGATCGCCGCCTACCAAAATGACGAGGTCAAGGCTTTCGTCGATGAGACCTTCGAGGGCTCGGTTCTCACGGCCTGGTAAATCCTTGGAAAGGGCGGCGAAAGCCGCCCTTTTTCTATAGGCGCATCAGTACGAGGCCGGCGATGACGATGAGGATGGCGAGAACACGCTGCGCCTTGATCTTCTCGCCGAGGAACAAGACGCCGATGATGACCGCGAAGACGACGCTCGTCTCGCGCAGCGCCGCCACCAGCGCGATCGGCGCGACGGTAAAGCCCCAGATCGCGATCCAGTAGGCGCCGAGCGACAGCGCGCCGGCGATGAAGCCCGCTTTCCAGTTCTGCGCAATCATCCGCCCGGTCGCCTTGCCCTGCCGCCAGAAGGCCCAGGCCATCAGCGGGATGCCGTCTAGGACGAAGAGCCACAAGACATAGGCGTGCGGATCGCCCGCCGCCCGCGCGCCGACGCCGTCCGAAAGCGTATAGCCGGTGATGAAGACGGCGGTGATCAGCGCGAAGCCGAGCCCGCGCGGCGAAGTTCGCAACGCCTTCACGCCGCCGTCGAGCGACAACGTCACGATGCCGAGCCCGAGCACGACGATGCCCATCGTCGCAAAGGGCGTCAGGTTCTCGCCGAGGACGAGGATGCTGGCGGCCAGCGTCAGCATCGGCGCCGAACCGCGCGCCAGCGGATAGATCTGTCCGAGTTCGCCATGCGCATAGGCATTGGCGAGGAAGACGTTGTAGCCAAGATGGAGGCAGACGGAGAGCGCCAGCCACGGCCAGGCCTCGGCGCGGGGAAAGTCGACGAAGAACAGACCCGGCAGCGCGATCAGCGCGCTCATCGCCGCGAGCATGGTCATGAGCGCGATGCGGTCGCCGCGGAAACGCAGCACGGCGTTCCAGCCCGCATGCATCAAGGCGGAGGCGAGAACGATGGCGATGACGGTGAGGCTCATGGCCCCCGCACTATCGCCGGCGAAGGAAAAGGACAATCGGCGCGCTTGGCCCAATTCGCGCCGCGCCCCTAGTCCAGGCGGCAATGTCCCGATTGCCTCGGGACGGATATGCTTTACTGAAATTCCAACGACTTGCGGCGGAAAGGCGAATCGATTCCTGATGCAGACACCGCCCCCCATCTTCGACGGCCACAACGACACGCTGCTGCGGCTTCACCTGAGCAAGAGCGCCGACCCGGTGGCCGATTTCCTGAACGGCGGCGCCGGCGGCCATATCGATCTGCCGCGCGCGATGGAAGGCGGCCTGCGCGCCGGGTTGTTCGCGATCTTCATCCCCTCGCCCGGCAAGGGAGCTGATGTCGAGGCGATCATGAGCCAGCCGAAATACGACGCGCCGCTGCCCGACCGCTGCACGACCGACGCGGCGCTGGCCGAGACGATGGCGATGGCCGCGCTGCTCTTCCGCATCGAGGCGGCGTCCGAAGGCCGGCTGAAGGTCTGCCGCACGGCAGGCGAGATCGCCGCAACCGCAAAGCCCGGCAATCTTGCGGCAGTGCTTCACATCGAGGGCGCCGAGGCGATCGACCCGGATTTCAACAATCTCGACGTTCTCCACCAGGCCGGCCTGCGCTCGCTCGGTCCCGTCTGGAGCCGGCCGAACATCTTCGGGCACGGCGTCCCCTTCCGCTTTCCCTCAACGCCCGATACCGGACCGGGCCTGACCGATCTCGGCCGCGAACTCGTGCGCCGCTGCAACGCGCTGCGCATCGCCTTCGATCTGTCGCACATCACCGAGAAGGGCTTTTGGGATGTCGCCGGCCTGACCGACGCGCCGCTTATCGCCTCGCATTCCAACGCCCATGCCGTGACGCCCCACGCCCGCAATCTGACCGACGAGCAGTTGAAGGCGGTCGGCGAGACGAAGGGCATCGCTGGCCTCAATTACGCCACCGCGTTCCTGCGAACCGATGGTCGCATGCGCCCCGACACGCCCTTCGAGATCATGCTGCGCCAAATCGACCACATGGTCGAGAAGGCCGGCATCGACTCGGTCGGGCTCGGCTCGGATTTCGACGGCGCGATGGTGCCGCAGGTGCTCGGCGATGCGGCGGGACTGCCGAAGCTCGTCGACGCGATGCGCGTGCATGGCTACGACGAGACCGATATCGAGAAGCTGTGCTTCGGCAACTGGCTGCGCGTGCTGGGAGAGACCTGGGGCCGGTAGATCGCCGCGGCTAGAGCTGCGTCCTGAACCAGCTCGCCGCCCAGTCCTTCGTCTTTTCCCACATCCCGCGATTTTGCCATTCCTCCAGCGTCACCTCGTCGCTGAGCGCAAGATCGGCGTCGAAGACGTCGATCTGCGACCGGGCGAAGGTCTCGTCATAGACGTTGAGATTGGACTCGTCGTTCAGCCGAAAGGAACGTTCGTCCAGATTGGTCGATCCGATGGTCGACCAGTGCCGGTCGATGATCAGCACCTTCGTGTGGTACATGGTCGGCTGGTACTCGTGGATGCGCACGCCGGCCTTCAGGAGATCGCCCCAGAAATGGCGCGAGCTGTGGCGCACGATCGGAACGTCCGTCAGCGCGCTCGGCACGATGATGTCGACCTCGACGCCCCGCGCCCGCGCCTCGACGAGCTGCGCGATCGAGACGTCGTCCGGCACGAAATAGGCCATCGAAATGCGGATATGCTCGCTCGCGCCCGCCATCGCCATCAGCAGCATCTGGTGCATGGATTTCGAGCCGCCACTGGGCGACGATTTCACGTGCTGCGCGAGAACCTCGCCAGCCGGTTCGAGTTCGGGATAGAAGACGTTGCCTTGCAGAATCTCGCCCGTCGCCTCAAGCCAGTTCTCCGCGAAGGCGCCCTGCATGTCGGCCACGACCGGGCCTTCCACCCTGTAGTGGTTGTCGCGCCATTCGTCCGGGTTGCGCGCATCGCCCAGCCACTCGTCGCCGACGCCGACGCCCCCGGTGAAGCCGATCCGCCCGTCGACGATCAGGAGCTTGCGGTGTGTGCGGTAGTTGACGCGGTCGAGCGTGTACCAGCGCACCGGCCGGAAGCGCTCGAAGGCGACGCCCGCGTCGGTCATGACGGCGATGATGTCTTCGTCGAAGGGCACGCTGCCGACCGCATCGACCAGCACCCGCACCGGCACGCCCTCGCGCGCCTTGGCGGCGAGCGCATTGGCAAAAGTCAGGGCGATTTCGCCTGACCAGTAGATGTAGGTCTCGAAGTTGATGCTGACTTCGGCGGCCGCGATCGCTTCCAGCATCGGCGGAAAGATCTCGTCGCCATTGATCAGCGTCGAGATCGCGTGCCCGCCGGCGATGTTGCCGTCAAAGACCGAATGCATCGTGCGCAGGAAGGCCGGATCGGATACCGCGACGACATGCGGCACCGGCCGTCTGACGTCCGTGTCCTCGGGCATGAGATTGACCGCGAGCAGGCTGAGCGCCGCCGTGGCGACGAGAAAGCCGCCGATCTTGAGTGCAAACCGCCAGTCCATCGAACCCCCGAGCCATCCCTTCCCCGCTTGTGCCATCATGCGGCATCGGTTGACAGCGCGAAATGCGGCATGATCCACCGATGGATCGACTGGCGCGCTATGGCGTTTGTCGGAACTGACCAAAGGCAACGATGTACGAAACGCTCCAGCTCTACTGGCCCTACATCCTGTTCGTCCTCGGCCTCGCCTTCGGCATTCCGGCGGCGATCCATGCCGCGATGACCAAGGACGACGTGCGCGCCGCGATCGGCTGGGTCGGCATCATCTTGCTGTCGCCGATCCTTGGCGCGGTCATCTACGCGATCGCCGGTATCAACCGCATCCGGCGCGAGACGATCGGCAAGATGAAATCGACGAAGGAGGTCGACGCCGCAGCCACCGCCGATTCAGGCATGGCCTTCGAGGCGATCCACGCCGAGCCTCGCTTCCAGGCGATCAAGACGCTGGGAGACCGCGTCTCGCCGTTCTGGCTGACCGCCGGCAACGAGATCAAACCCCTGCATGGCGGAGACGAAACCTATCCGGCGATGATCGCCGAGATCGATGCTGCAAGGCGCTTCGTCGTCATGTCGAGCTACATCTTCGACAATGACGCGGCTGGGCGGAAGGTCGCCGACGCCCTGGTGCGCGCGCGCCGGCGGGGGGTCGAGGTCCGGGTGCTGATCGACGCGGTCGGCGCGCGCTATTCGCGCCCCTCGATCCGCGAGCAGCTTCGTAAGGGCGGCGTGCCGAACCGCCTCTTCCTCGGCAACATCATCGGCTTTCGCCTGCCCTATGCGAACCTGCGCAACCACCGCAAGATCATGGTCGTCGACGGGCGCGTCGGCTTTACCGGCGGCATGAACATCCGCGAGGGCTTCGTCACCTCCGCCGACAACCGCGAGCCGCATCGCGACCTCCATTTCCGCGTCACCGGCCCCGTCGTCTCGCAATTCTTCGCCGTCTTTGCAGATGACTGGTTCTTCGTCGCAAGGGAGCGGCTCGACGGCCAGGTCTGGCGCGCGGCGACGCCCGAGGTTTCAGGCACGTCCATCGCCCGCGTGATCTTTTCCGGTCCCGACACGCGGCTCGACGCTACCCATGCGATGGTGATGGGCGCAGCCGCCGTCGCGCGTCATCGGCTCATGATCGCCTCACCCTATTTTCTGCCGGATCTGCAGATCGTGGGCGCGCTCGCCTCTGCCGCGCGGCGCGGCGTCGAGGTCGACATCGTCATTCCCGCGGCCAACAATTTGCGCCTCGTCGACTATGCGATGACGTCGCAGCTCGACCAGGTAATCGGGCCCGGCTGCCGTGTCTGGCGCTCGGACGGCCCGTTCGATCATTCCAAGCTTTTGACCATCGACGGCACCTGGTCGCTGATCGGCTCATCCAACCTGGACACGCGTTCATTGCGGCTGAACTTCGAGTTCGACGTCGAGGTTTTCGACCGCGACTTCGCCGCCGGGATCGAAGAACATCTCAGGCGCCGGATCGAGGGCGGGCAGGAGGAGACGCTGGCGACGCTGACCGGCCGGACATTCTTCAAGCGCCTGCGCAACCGGATCGTCTGGCTGGCCTCGCCCTATCTGTGAGATAAACCGATCGTGACGCCAGCGCTTCTCGAAACGTCGTATTTGCAACGCATTGGCCGTCATGGCGTTAGCAGGCACGATGCTCGACAAAACCCCGGATGACGTGATGAAGGCTTTGCGCCGCATCGGCAGGATCAAGACGATCAGAAATTCGCGCCTCATCGCCAGCCTGCGCGAGGCGCAGACCGTTTATGAACGGCACGAAGGCGCCCGTGACAGCGCGGACCTGGTGGTCGCCTCCTACAACATCCACAAATGCGTCGGCACGGATGGCCGTTTCGACCCGATGCGCACCGCCGCCGTCATCGACGAATTGGGCGCCGACATCGTCGCCATTCAGGAAGCTGACCGCCGGTTTGGCACCCGCGACGGCCTGCTCGACCTTCTCCACATCGAGGAAAAGCTCGGCCTCACGCACGTCCCCGTCGCCAGCCACGCTTCCGGCCATGGCTGGCACGGCAACGCGCTGCTCTACCGCGAAGGTGCGGTACGCGACATCCAGAAGCTGAAGCTGCCCGGCGCCGAGCCGCGCGGTGCGATCGTCGTCGACCTTGAGGTCAAGGGCGGTGTCCTGCGCGTCATCGCTGCGCATCTGGGCCTCCTTCGCCACTCCCGCAAGCGCCAGATCGAGACGCTGATCGCCGAAGTTTCCGAATGTGGCACCAAGCCGACGCTGATCCTGGGTGACCTGAATGAATGGCGTCTCGGGCGACGCTCGGCGCTGAGACGCCTGCCCGCCTCTTTCGGGCCGAGTGAGGCATTGCCGAGCTTTCCCGCGCGCTATCCGGTGCTGGCGCTCGACCGCATCTTCGGCACGCCCGAAAACCTCGTCGCAAGGCTGGAAGTGCACGATTCCGAGCTTGCGCGCATCGCCTCCGACCATCGCCCGATCAAGGCCTACATCGACATGAAGCCGCTGGCGCAGCAGGTCGAGCGCAAGAGCGAGGAACGCGCGGCCTGAGCCGGAACTCCTGACCCCGCCCGACGTTTGGAGGGTATAACAGGAGTTTCTGAAATGGCAGACACACGCACCCTCACCGACCGCGACGAAATCCGCGACTGGGCCGCCGCCCGCATGGGCTCGCCGGCGATCAGCGAGGCCTCGCCCTCCGTCGGCGGCGACGATCCGGTCCTCTCCATCGTCTTCGACCAGGCCTCCTACCAAGACCAGGACCGCGGCGCCGATGCGGCAATGGCGCTTGGCGGGCGCGAGATCGTCGAATGGGACGAATGGTTCAAGATCTTCGAGGAAAAGCAGCTCGCGCTCGTGGTGTCCGAAGAGGTTCCGGGCCGCAAGGATTCCTTCCACGAGATCGTGGCGAGGTAGGACCATGGCGCCGCGGTGGTTCTGGAAGGGCTATCTGAAGCTGTCGCTGGTGACGTGCCCGATTTCCATGACGCCCGCGACCACGGCCAACAACAAGGTTCGCTTCCACACGATCAATGCCAAGACCGGCAACCGCATCGAAAGCCGCTATGTCGATGCGGTGACCGGCAAGCCCCTCGGCGAGAACGACGAGATCAAGGGCTACGAGGTCGGCGAGGACAACCACGTCATGCTCGACGACGACGAACTGGACGCCGTCGCTCTGGAAAGCACGCGCACCATCGACATCGAGCAGTTCGTGCCTGCCGATTCCATCGGCTGGATCTGGCTCGACAAGCCGCATTACATCGCCCCCGACGACAAGGTCGGCGAGGAAGCTTTCGCCGTCATCCGCGACGCCATGCGCGCGACGAAGAAGGTCGGCATCTCCCGCGTCGTCCTTTATCGACGCGAGCGCGCCGTGATGCTGGAGCCACGCGGCAAGGGCATCGTCCTGTGGACGCTTCGCTATGGCGACGAGGTGCGCGAAGAGACCGACTACTTCTCCGAAATCGAGAAGGACAAGCCCGATGCGAAGCTGATGAAGCTGGTGAAGTCCCTGATCGACGAACGCTCCACGAAGTGGGATCCCAAGCTCGTCCAGGACCCCGTGCAGGACAGGCTCCTCAAGATCATCGCGGCGAAAAAGAAAAGGAAGAAGCCGACGCTGGCAAAGACCAGGAGTGAGCCCGAACCCGAAACGCCGTCCAACGTCGTCTCCATCATGGACGCCCTGAAGAAGAGCATCGCCAGCGAGAAGGCGGGAAAGAAGAAGTAGGCGGTCCTCACCCCTTCCGCTTGCGCTTGCCGCCGATCACCGCTTCGGCCTTGCGAAAATCCGCCCACGGATCGGCCTTGAGATTGTCGAGCCGCGCCAGCGCGTTCATGACCGTATAGTGGTCGGCCTTGATCTGCGGCGACAGTTCGTCCCACGACAGCGGCATCGACACCGCCGCGCCTTCCCGCGCCCGCGTCGAATACGGCGCCACGGCGGTCATGCCGCGCCCGTTGCGCAGGTAATCGATCAGGATCTTGCCCTTGCGCTTCGCCTTGGTGATCGTCGCGACATATGCGTCCGGCTCGTCTGCCGCCATCTCCTCGGCGATCGCTTTCGTGAATGCCTTGACCGTATCCCAGTCGGCCTTGGGCTTGACCGGCGCGACGACATGCAGCCCCTTGCCGCCGGACGTCTTGACGAAGCCGGTCAGTCCATGCGCCTCGAGCCTCTCCCTCACGGCATGGGCAGCGTCGATGACACGTTCCCAGGCAACGCCATCGCCAGGGTCGAGATCCATGATGATGATGTCCGGTTTCTCGATGTCGGAAAGCGGCGCGCCCCAAGGGTGGATTTCCAGCGTTGCGCCCTGGACGAGGCCGATCAGCCCGTCGAGATCGTCGATCGCGATGCCCGGCTCATCGCTGTCGTCCAGCTTTTCATGGACTGTGAGGATTTCCTTGCTCTGGCCCTTCCAAGCATGCTTCTGGAAGAAGCACTGGCCGGATATGCCGGTCGGGCACCTCAAGAGCGCGAGCGGCCGGTTGACGACGAACGGCGCCATCAGCGGCCAGACCTGCGCGTAGTAGTCCGCAAGCCCCTCCTTGGTGACGCCTGCCCCCTTCCAGTAGACCCGGTCGGGATGGGTGAGTTTGACCGCGCTTTTCGGCTTGTCCTTCGCCTTTTCCTTGGCCCCGCCCTCGCGCACGATTTCGGCTGCGGGCTTGTCCTCGCGGATGCCGCGGAAGGATGCGTGGCGCACATTGCCGTCGGCCGTCCACGCGCGGAACTCGACCTCCGCGACCATCTGCGGCTTGACGAACACCGCGCCGCGCTTCGCCTCCGCCGAGAGTTTGCCGTCGAAGGGCGATGCCTCAGCCTCGATCGCCTTCAACTGCTTGAAGACGTCTTCGGCGACAGCGCGTGAAAAGCCAGTACCGACGCGACCGGCGTGCTTGAGCTTTCCGTCCTCATGATAACCGAGAAGAAGCGACCCGACCGCCGTCTTCGAGGTCGACGACGGCACATAGCCGCCAATGACGAACTCCTGCCGCTCGGCGCATTTCGACTTGATCCATTCGCGTCCGCGCCCGGAAACATACTTGCCGTCCCGCACCTTGGAGATCACGCCTTCGAGGCTGAGGCGGCAGGCATGGCGAAGGATCATTTCGCCGTCTTCCTCGAAATGGCTGGAAAAGCGCAGGGCCTCAGGCGCGTCGGCAAGGAGCTTTTCGAGTGCCGCTTTGCGGTCAATCAGCGGCGTGGCGCGCAGATCCTTGCCGTCGAGATAAAGAAGGTCAAAAGCGTAGAAGACGAAGCGGTCGCTGCGCCCCTCGCTCAAATCCGACTGCAGCGCGGAGAAATCCGATGCGCCGCCATTGCCTTCCACGACGAGTTCGCCGTCGATGATCGCGTCTTTCAGCGCCAGCTTGCGGAAGGCATCGGGAACCGTCTCCCCGAATTTCTCTGTCCAGTCGAGGCCGCTGCGCGTAAAAAGCGTCACCTTGCGCCCCTGCACATGGGCCTGCAGGCGATAGCCGTCGAACTTGATCTCGTGCAGCCAGCGCGCGCCGGAAGGAACGTTTGGCTTCAGCGTCGCAAGCTGCGGCTCGACAAAACCGGGATACCCTGATGCCTTCGCGCCTTTGATGCGCTTCGGCGGTGCCTTCTTCGCCTCGATCGGGCCCGTCTTCGACGACCAGCCCGGCGCTTCGCTCGCAACGTCAGCGACGAGCCGCCCGGTCTTCACCGATTCCGGCCGTTCTTCGAGGATGTCTGGATCATCCTTGGAGCGCGCGAATTCGTCGTCGCTCTTGATCATGAGCCAGTTGTCGCGCTTCTCGCGCGGCTTTCGCGCCATGCGGACCAGATGCCAGACACCGTTCAGCTTTTCGCCGGAAAGCTCGATTTCCAGATGCCCCTTCTTGTAGCCCTTGGCGTAGTCTCCGACCGGCTTCCATGTACCGCGATCCCACACGATCACCGTGCCGCCGCCATATTCGCCCTTGGGGATCGTGCCTTCGAAATCGCCATAGTCCAGCGGATGATCTTCCGTCTGGACGGCCAGCCGCTTCTCGCCCGGAACGAGGCTGGGTCCGCGCGTAACGGCCCAACTGACCAGGACGCCATCGACCTCGATGCGGAAATCGTAGTGGAGGCGCGTGGCGTCGTGCTTCTGGACGACGAAGCTGTTGCCCTTCGACCTGGCCTTGCGCGCCGACCCGGCCGGCTCGGGCGTCTTCTTGAAGTCGCGCTTCTGCTTGTAGACTTCGAGCGCCATGTCAGCTCGCCTTGCGCTTCGGCGCCTCGGCCTTCGGCTTGCGCTTGGCCGCCGCCTTCTGCGCGCCCGCACTCTGGCGCAGCGCATCCATCAGGTCGATGACCTTGCCCTTGGCCTCGCGCTTCGGCTTTTGGATCTCCTTGCCTTCCATCTTCGCCTTGACGAGGTCGGCGAGCGCCGCGTCATAGCGGTCGTCGAATTTCGCCGGATCGAATTCGCCGCTTTTGGTTCCGATGATGTGCTTGGCAAGGTCGAGCATTTCGCCCTTGATCTTCAGGTCAGGAATCTTGTCGAATGCCTTGTCGGCGGCGCGGACCTCATAGTCGAAGTTCAGCGTGTCGGCGACCAGCCCGCGCCCCTGCGCGTGGATGAGAACCGCGCGCACACGCCGAAAGAGCACGGCCGTGGCGAGCGCCGCGACGTCTTTCGTCTTCATGCCCTCGCGGATCAGCCCGAACACCTCCTGCGAGGCGTCGTCGGCCGGGGCGAGGTAATAGGGCTTGTCGAAATAGACCGTGTCGATGTCGGCGCACGAGATGAAATGCTCGACAGTCAGCATCTTGTCGCTTTGCGGCGTCGCCGCCGCGATTTCCTCCGGCTCGAGCAGGATGTAGGCGCCTTTCGACGTCTCGTAGCCTTTGACCTGATCGTCGTGGTCGACCGGCTTGCCGGTATCGGCATCCACATACTCGCGCTTCACGCGATTGCCGGTCTTCTTGTTGAGGACGTGGAAGGAGACGCGCTCAGACGTCGTCGCGGCCGAATAGAGCGCGATGCCGCAGGCGAGTTCGCCGATCTTGAGGTGACCTTTCCAGATTGCACGTGGTGCCACGGGCTGAACTCCGAACCCAATGCCGCAATCACAAGAACTCGCAACCGTCGTGCCTGTTCCGCCGAAGCCGTTGCGCCAGCACTTGCCCGGCGCGAAGGCCACGGCCTACGATGAACGAAACAACCTGCGAGGCCCGGTCTTGGCAAAATCCGCCGAACTCATCGTCACCAACGCGCACATTCTCACCATGGACGAGGCCGTGCCCCGCGCCGACGCGATCGCCATTGCCGACGGTCGCATCCTGGCGGTCGGCACGAAAGGCGAAATCGAAGCGCTGGCCGGACCGGACACGCGCCGCATCGACGGCAAGGGCGGCTCGCTCCTGCCTGGCTTCATCGAAAGCCACATGCACCTCTTTTCCGGTGCGGCCGAACTCGAAGATCTGCACCTTGGCGGCGTCAAGGGCTTCGAGGCGCTGAAGACGGCCGTCACGGACTACGCCGCACGCAACCCCGACGCGCCCTTCCTGATGGCGCAGCTTGCCGACTATGCGATCCTGTCGGAAAAGGAGCGCGTCACCCGCCATCACCTCGACGCAATCCTGCCAGACCGCCCCTTCGCCATGTCCGCCGCCGACCACCACACGGTGTGGGCGAACACGGCGGCGCTCGAGGCTGCCGGCCTCCTCCAGGGCAAGGCGCTCGGCCCCGGCAACGAGATCGTCATGGGCGAGGACGGGCTCGCCATTGGGGAGTTGCGCGAATCCGAAGCCTTCGGCCCGGTCGTTGCGCTCACCGGCAAGGAACGCGCGGAGCTTGGCCTCAGGACCGGCGGCGAGCCCGATCCGGCACCGACGCCGCAGGAACGTGCTGCCGACCGCGCGATCCTCAAGCAGGGGCTGAAGTTCGCCGCGCGCCACGGCATCACGTCGATTCACAACATGGACGGAAATCTCTACACGCTCGAACTCCTCGCCGAGATCGAAGCCGAGGGCGCGCTCGACCTGCGCGTGAAAGTGCCGTTTCATTTCAAGAACTTCATGCAGCCGCAAGCGCTCGACAAAGCTTCGCGGATGGCGGCGACCTACAAGTCCGATTGGCTGTCCTCAGGCTTCGTCAAGATGTTCTACGACGGCGTCCTCGACGGCTGGACGGCCGTCATGGTCGAGCCCTACGCGGACAAGCCGGATTGGCGCGGCGAGCCGCTGTTCTCGCCGGAGCGCTTCAAGGAGCTGGCGATCGAGATCGACCGGCGCGGGCTCCAGATCGCCGTCCACGCCATTGGCGACGGAGCGGTGCGCGCCGTGCTCGACGGCTACGAGGCGGCGCGAGAGGCCAACGGCGCGCGCGACAGCCGCCACCGTATCGAGCATATCGAGGTGACCACGCCGGCCGACATTCCGCGCTTCGCCGACCTCGGCGTCGTCGCCTCCATGCAGCCGCCCCACCCGCCGGGCGCGATGGACTTCCCGCTGGAACCGACCATTTCCGTCATCGGCCGCGACCGCTGGCCGTATTCCTATGCTTGGCGCTCGCTCAAGGAGGCGGGTGCGCAGATCTGCTTCGCCTCCGACTGGCCGGTGGCCGACATCTCCGTCCTGCGCGGCATCAAGGCGGCGGTGATGCGCAGGAAATGGGCGGACGATCTCGAGGACCAGTCCTTCACGCTGATGGAAGCGATCGAAGGCTATACCGCCAAGGGCGCCCATGCCGGATTTGCCGACGACAGGCTTGGTCGGCTGGTGCCCGGATATCTCGCCGACTTCGTGCTTCTCGACGGCAACATCGAGGCGATCGCGCCCGAGGCGATCGACACGCTGGCCGTTTCGATGACCGTCTGCGGCGGCAAGGTTTCCCATGAGGCGGATTCCACCTCCGGTTGAGTGCGCAGAAAATCTCCAAGTTCTTCATTTTTGGGGTGAATTCGAGTTTGAAACGGATAGGCTAGTCCAGCCCAACGGATACGGAGACGCGCTTGCCCCCCTCAACGACCCGGTCGGACATCGAAGTCGTGAACCTCAGCAAGATTTTCGGGAGCGGCGAGGATGCGGTCCGAGCGCTTGACGATGTCAGCCTGACGATCCCTGAAAACGAGTTCTTCACCCTTCTGGGCCCGTCCGGTTGCGGCAAGACGACCCTGTTGCGGATGATCGCCGGTTTCGAGCAGCCGACATCCGGCAAGATCAACCTGGGTGGATCGGACATCGCGGACCTGCCGCCCAACAAGCGTCCGGTCAACACCGTCTTCCAGTCCTACGCGCTCTTTCCGCACATGACCGTGGCGCAGAACATCGGCTTCGCGCTCAAGATGCTCGGCAAGCCGAAGACCGAGATCGACGAGACCGTCTCGCGGATGCTGAAGCTGGTCAAGATGGAGCCGATGGCGAACCGCAAGCCGGCGCAGATTTCCGGCGGCCAGCAGCAACGCGTGGCGCTGGCCCGCGCGCTGGCCCCGCGCCCGCGTGTGCTCCTTCTCGACGAGCCGCTCTCCGCGCTGGATCTGAAACTGCGCAAGGAGATGCAGGTCGAGCTTAAGCGCCTGCAGGCGGAAACCGGCATCACCTTCATCTTCGTCACGCACGACCAGGAAGAAGCGCTGACCATGTCCGACCGCATCGCGGTCATGAGTACCGGCAAGGTGCTGCAGGTCGGTCCGCCGCGCGAGATCTACAATCATCCCGCCGAACGCTTCGTGGCGGACTTCATCGGCGACACGAACTTCATTTCCGCCCAGGTCGATCGCGCCAATGGCCGCTCGGCGACCGTGCGTCTGCCTTCGGGCGCAGCGCTCGATGCCGGGCTTCCCGAAGGGTTGTCCCCCCGCGAAGGCGAGAACGTCACGCTGGTCGTGCGCCCCGAACACGCAAAGCTCGCCGCCGATGGCGCGCTCAAGGGCACGGTCGAAAACGCCGTCTATTTCGGCACCGACACCCATTTCCACATCCGCCTCGACACAGGCGACCTGTTCATCCTGCGCAGCCAGAATTCGGCCATGCCTGCCGGCCTGCCCGAGATGGGCGACCCGGTCGCAATCGCGATTCCCCAAGGCGCCGTCCAGGTGGTGCGCGGGTGAGCGCGGTCGAACTGGCGCCGCACGGCGCGGAAACGGACAAGCCGAAAACACGGCGCGGCGACATCGCCTGGCGCTGGTGGCTGGTCGCCCCGGCGCTCGTCGTCCTCATCCTGGCCGCCTCTGGCCCGCTTCTGATCGTGCTCGTCTATTCCTTCCTCGAGCCCGGCAATTTTGGCGGCGTCATCTGGAATTTTTCGACCGATGGCTGGTTCCAGGTCTTCTTTTCGCGAGACATTTTCGATGACACGGTCGGACCGGCCACCGCCCATCTCGACATCTTCCGGCGCTCGATCACGCTGGCGCTCTATACGACCGTGATCACTGCCGTCCTGGGCTTCCCGACCGCCTGGTTCATCGCCACGCGCGCGCCGGACGTGCGGCCCATCTGGCTTTTTCTTGTCACGATTCCCTTTTGGACCAACCTCGTCATCCGAACCTTCGCCATCCAGGAAGTGATCCGCAACGAGGGCTTGATCAACACCGTCCTGCGCTCGCTCGGGCTCATCTCCGCACCGATCCAGATGCTCTACACCGATTTCGCGATCCTGCTCGGCATGGCCTATGTGTTCCTGCCGCTGATGGTGCTGCCACTCTACGCCAGCATGGAAAAGCTCGACTTCAAGCTGCTCGAAGCTGGATATGACCTTTATGCAAGCCGGCTGCGCGTCCTGTGGCACATCGTCCTGCCGCTGGTGAAGCCGGGCTTCATCGCCGGCTCCATCCTCGTCTTCATCCCCGCCATCGGCGCCTATGTGACCCCGCGCATCCTTGGCGGGGGGCGCAATCTGATGCTCGGCAACCTGATCGAGCTGCAGTTCGGTCAGGGCCGCAACTGGCCGCTCGGCTCGGCGCTTGCGCTCACGCTGCTCGTCATCGTGGTGGTCGCGCTGCTCTTCTACATCCGCTCGACCTCACAGCCCGAGGGCCAGCGTCATGGGTAAGCGGAATTTCTCCGTCGCCAGCCTGCCGGGCTTCGCGACCATCGCGATGATCACATTCGTCTTTCTCTATCTGCCGATCCTGACGCTCGTCATCTATTCCTTCAACGAAGCCCCCTCGATGGCGCGCTGGGAAGGGTTTTCGCTGCGCTGGTACGAGGCAGCGCTGAACAACACGCAGGTGCAGGACGTCTCGATCCGCTCGCTCGTCATCGCCTTCTGGGCCGCGAGCCTGGCGTCGATCCTGGCCACGATGGCCGCGCTCGCCACGACACGTAGCGAGCGGCGCTTTCCCGGGCAGACGATGGTCTATGCGCTGATCAACCAGCCGCTGATGGTGCCCGAGATCGTCACCGGCGTAGCGCTTTTGATCTTCTTCGCCATGATCAAGGTATCGACCGGCTATCAGGGGCTCGGCTACCTGATCGCCGCCCACACGGCCTTCTGCATCCCTTTCGCCTATTTGCCCATCCGCGCGCGACTGGAAACGATGGACCTCACGCTCGAGCGCGCAGCGGCCGATCTTTACGCGACGCCAATGCAGGCGTTCCGCCATGTGACGCTGCCTCTGCTCGTCCCGGGCGTCATCGCCGGCTTCATGCTCGCCTTCGTCACCTCGCTCGACACCGTCGTCATCACCGAATTCATCAAATCAGCCGGACAAGACACGCTGCCGACCTACATGCTGGGTCAGTTGCGCCGCGTCATTACGCCGGAGATGAACGC
Organism: Aliihoeflea sp. 40Bstr573; assembly: GCF_024105655.1. Taxonomy (GTDB): domain Bacteria; phylum Pseudomonadota; class Alphaproteobacteria; order Rhizobiales; family Rhizobiaceae; genus Aliihoeflea. The sequence continues at coordinate 242,467 of NZ_JAAAMH010000003.1, read as the reverse complement.
CATCTCCACGCTCTTCCTTCTCCTGTCCCTGATCGCCGTGACCGTCTTTTTCCTTTTGTCACGCAAGAAAACCTGAACTGGAACCAAATCGAATGGGAGTGCCGACGATGAAAACCACACGACTGATACTGGCGGGAGCCGTGCTTGCTGCCTCTACCGCGCTGGCGAGCGCACAAGATGGCGGCCAGCTCAACATCTACAACTGGGGCAACTACACGAGCCCCGAAATGATCGAGAAGTTCGAGCAGGAGACCGGCATCGAGGTGACGGTCACCGACTACGATTCCAACGACACCGCCCTGACCCGCATCCGGGCCGGCGGCCACGGCTTCGACATCGTCGTGCCGTCGAACAATTACGTGCCGATCTGGGTCGAGGCCGGCCTCCTTCAGGAACTCGACCCCGAGGAAATCCCGAACATGGCCAACATCGCCGAGCGCTGGCGGGATGTGCCATGGGATCCAAACCGCACGCACACCGTGCCGTGGCAGTGGGGCACCACGGGCGTCATCGTCAACACCTCGGTCTATGACGGCGACATCAACACCTCGGCCATCTTCCTCGATCCGCCGGACGAGTTGAAGGGCAAGATCAACGTCATTCCTGAAATGACCGACGTGATGAACCTTACCGTCAACTATGTCGGGGGTGAAGCCTGCACCGATGACCGCGACGTGCTTCGCCAGGCCCGCGACAAGCTTGTCGCTGCCAAGCAGCACTGGATCGCGCTCGACTACGGTACGGTCGACGCCTATGCCGCCGGCGACATCGCGGCCGGCGTTTACTGGAACGGCGCCTCGATGCGCGCGCGCCTGGCCAATGAAGACCTGGCCTATGGCTATCCCAAGGAAGGCTATCCGGTCTGGATGGACTCGGCCGCCATCCTGACAGATGCGCAGAACCCCGAGAACGCGAAGAAATTCCTGAACTTCATTCTGGAGCCAGAGAACGCCGCCATGATTTCGGAATTCGCTCGCTATGCCAACGGCGTCGAGGGTTCCGACGAGTTCATGCCCGAGGACATGAAGACCGCGCCGGAGATCGTCTTGCCGGCCGAGTACGAGGAAGCGGCGTACTTCTCGGTCACCTGCCCGGCGGACGTCCAGCAGCTTTACACCCAAATCTGGACCGAACTTCTGCGTTAAGTCGTTCTTCCGACTCGTCTTTTTGAGGGCGCCGGCTGCAAGGCCGGCGCTTTTTCATGTGTTGCACGAAAGACTCACCCGCGCTCGCGGTCCGTGAACGTCCGAAACTTCGCGTGGCGAATCTTGACGCGAATCAAGCCTTTACGTACCTCTGTTGACAGGGACGAGTGGTGCTTCGCGATCACTTCCGTGCACCTGGGCTTGGGTGCCGATCGCGCAAGGTCCCGCGGGGGTGACTTCGCTTTGTCGAGAGTTCAATGCGTTTTGCGACTGCCATGGCGACATGGCGGCGATGGGTTCGTGCGCCTTGGCGCCGGCCTGGCCGATACCGAATGGGACGACGACACTTGCGATGACCGAAGCCTTCTCGACCTTCCGCACCGACCGTATCGAAGCTTCCGGTCTGCGCGAGCTTGGCGCCCTGATGCGCGGCTTTTCCCGCCGTATCGGCGCCGATGCCTATCTCCTCTTCGAACATCGCCCTCAGACCGGCAGCGTTGGGCTCATCGCCTGCGACTGGCCGTTCGACATGATTGCCGAGATCGGCTCGGAAGGGCTTGATCGCCTGGCGACTGCCGGCATCGCCTGCGCGCCCGGCGAGGCGGCTGCCATCGTCGCGCTCGATGCTGAAGCCATACCGGCGGACATTTCGGCCGCCGCGCGCGAGAACGGCTATTCCAGCCTGATCTGCCAGAGCCTGCCCGTCGGCGACGCTCTCTTCGTCGCCGTCTACTGCGCCGCCGGCGATGGTGCACTCGATGCCGAAGAGGCCGAGCTTGCCCAGATGCGTGCCATCTACGCCATCTCGCAGCGCCTGAAGGCGAAGGTCGAGATCGCCTCGCCGCTCTCCGTGCGCGAGAAGGAATGCCTGAGCTGGGTCGCCGAAGGCAAGACGACCGAAGAAGTCGCGATGATCCTCGGCGTTTCGGCCAATACCATCAACGCCTACATCGCTAAGGCGATCCAGAAGGTTGCGGCCACCAACCGCGCCATGGCGATCGCCACCGCGATCCGAGCCGGCATGATCTGATGTTCGAAGACGGGGCCGCACCGCAGATCGCCGCCGACAGGATCGAACGCGAAGTCTCGCGCGCGTTCCTCGCCGTCGTCGAGCGCGGCCAGGATCTCGCCGCCATGATGGACGCGAAACGCTTCGCCATCGTCTTTGCGGCCTATCGCGAAGGTCGTCTCGCGCTCCAGCCATTCCTCGACACAAGCTATCCAGGCCTGCCCGCCCTCTCGCGCGCACTGACCGCTCCAGGCGAAACAACCCAGTTGCAGCAGGCCGTGACGCGTGCGCAGCCGACCGTCTTCTCGGGCAACCGTGAACTGCCAGCCCATCACGGCCAGGCGAGCGCCCCGGCGCTCATCGGCGAAGAGACCAGCATCGTCCTGCCCGTTCACTCGCCCTGCGGACGGCGCGGGCTGATCGCCTTGAGCGGGCCGGACATGACCGTCGAGGAAGACCGTTCGATGCGGGCACATCTGCGCGCCTTCGCCCTCTTCCGGTCGGCCTGCCAGTTGCGCGCACCCGAGCCGCGCGCGGGCCATGGGCTGTCCAAGCGCGACATCGAATGCCTGCGCCTGACGGCCGACGGCCTGACCAGCGAACAGATCGCCGAACGGCTCGGCCTGTCGGTTCACACCGCCAATCAGTATGTTTCCGCGGCCGCCGAGAAGCTCGACGCCGTCAACCGCATGCACGCGGTCGCCAAGGCGCTGCGCGCCGGCATCATCTCCTGATCAGCCGGCTTTTCGCATGGGCTCGCTGGCGCGCAGCCGCGCGTCGTCGATGCTTTTCTTCAGCCGCATCGTATTGAGATCCGCATCGTCCGACGCATCGTCGAACGAGACGTAGTTGAGCTCGACCGTCGCGGTCTCGTCGGCGAGCGTCAGCGTGAAGAACACCTTGGCGCCGCGCGGATGGAGCTCGAGGTCGAGCGCGATCTTCGGCGGCAGCGCCCAGCAGGCATGCGCCTCGCCGCCATGGCCGAGCCGGAGCGTTCCGGGCATGAAGTAGAGTTCGGCAGCCGAGTCCACGAGGTCCGCCACTGAGGCGAACCGCTCCATGCGGATGAAGGCGATGTAGTCGGCGATGTCGACGAGCCGCAACTCGCTGACGACGTCGCGAATTGCATCGGCGACGATGATTTCGCGGGCTTCGGTATGGGGCTGCTTTATCATTTTGGTCTTCCCGCGGAAGGCTGCGCCTTGGCGCCGTAGACGATACGGACCAGCTCGGCGACAGCCTGGTAGAATTCAGGCGGGATCACCTTATCCACCGAAACTTGCTTATACATGGAGCGAGCGAGATCGACGTTCTCGAATACGGGCACGCCGTTCTCCTCCGCAATCTCGCGGATCTTGAGCGCGATCAGGTCCTGGCCCTTGGCGACGACGACAGGCGCTGCCATCTCCTCGCGCGCGTAACGCAGCGCGATCGCGAAGTGCGTCGGGTTGGCGATGACGAGCGTCGCGCTCGGCACGGCGGTGATCATGCGCTGGCGCGCGCGGTCGCGCTGCATCGAACGCAGGCGCGACTTGACGATCGGATCGCCGTCGGTCTGCTTCAGTTCGTCCTTGACCTCCTGCCGCGTCATGCGCAGCTCCTGGCGCCAGTGGAAGCGCGACCACAAGAGATCGGCGGCCGCCACCACCACCATGATCACCACGATCGTGACCACGATCTCGATGGCGATCTGCCGGATCGTGCCGGCAAAGACGTCCGGCGGGGTCAGCATCCCGTCGAGAAGGCGTGTCTGGGCCTCGCGCATTGCGAATACGACAAAGCCGCCGACGATGAAGATCTTGCCGAGCGACTTGCCGAACTCGACCCAGCCCTGCTGGCCGAACAGCCGGCCCCAGCCCTGCTTGATGGAGATGCGCGACAGCTTCGGCTGGATACGGTCCAGCACCATGCGCGGCATGTTCTGGATCACCGAGGCGACGATGCCGGCGAGCATCATCAGGACGAGAAGCGCGACGAGCACCTTCGCGATCTCCATGATGACCAGCCGATAGAGGTTGACCGCGTCGGGTTGGGTCGCAAGGCTCCATTCGTCGGGCCGTTCGAGGAAGATCGACAGGAAAGCGCCGAGCTCCAGCACGCTGTCCTGCACGAAGAACATGAAGAAGGTCAGGATGGCGAGGAAGGAGGCGACGGAGGAGATTTCCTTGGCGACAGGCACCTGACCCTTGTCGAGGCTGTCCTGGATTTTCTTCTCGGTCGCCTCTTCTGTCTTTGAGTCCTTGTCGGCGTTCTCGCTCATCTGTCAGGTGCTTCTGATCGAGGACATTGTCGAGATGCGATCACGGGTGAGCCGGAAACGGGCAGGCGGCGCAGAAGCCGGCTCAGGCCGCAGTGTCGAGCGCCGGCAGTTCGACGACGCCGTCTGCCGAAAGCCTGAGCGCGGTCGAGGCGATCGCCTTCCTCGCATTCATGATCGCATCGAGATTGACGTCGGCAGGTGCCGAAAGCTCGGATTCGATCATGCGCCGCGAGCGCGCGCCGATCGCCGACAGCACCGCCTCGCGCAGCGTACCGTCGCTTTCGCGCAGCGCGAGCGTGACGATTTCCGTCGACAATCCGTCGAAGAGCGCCACGCGCGATTTCTGATCGAGCTTGAGAATGTCGTCGAAGGAAAACAGACGCGAGCGCAGCGCCGCGACGTCGGTCTGTCCCGACGCCTCAAGATCGGACATCACCTCGTCGAGCTCGGACTTGTCGAGTTCGTTCAGGAGACTTGCCACGCGCGCCTGCGCCGCGCCGACATTCTTCGACTTCGACTGCTCGGCGATGCGGCTTTCCAACTGGCCTTCGATCAGCTTATGCGCCGCCGGCTGGATCGTGTTCAGTGCCAGCATCCGCCGGATGATGTCGCTGCGCTCGGCCTTTTCGAAGGTCAGAACCACCTTGGCGGCGGCCGGCGGCTTCATGGCGGTGAGGATGACAGCGATCGTCTGCGGGTGTTCTTCGGCAAGAAGCTGGTTGACGCGCGTCGGGTCCATGTCGTCGAGCTTCGCCCAGATCGATGGCGCTGTATCGATGACGGCGCCCGGCTTGCCGCGCCCCATGATGACGTCGACCTCGTCCTGCGAGAAGGCGTCGCTCAGGAGGCTGTTCATCTGGTCGGACGAATCGAGCAGACCCGCGCCCTCGGTGAACTCGCTTTCGAACTCGGCCACGATGCGCTCGAGTTCGCCTTGCGATATGGTCTGCAGCATCCGCGCCGCCTCGATCAGCGCCTTCAGCTCTTCCTGCTTGAAGAATTTGAGGAGCTTGCCGGCGGACGGCTTGCCCATCGCCACGAGGATCGCGGCTGCCTTCTGCGCCTTCGACAGCCCTTGCGTCGCCGCATGGGCGGAGCTGCGCGGGTCCTCTGCGGGGGCGTTGGCGTGTTTCATCAGCCTTGCTTGGTCGTATCCACGATCTGCGTCAGCTTCACACCGAAGCGCGACGGATCGTCTTCAAGCACGGTGATCTCGCCCGACGCGATCTTGCGGCCGTTGACGACGATGTCGACCGGCTCGCCGATGCGCCTGTCGAGCGCAACGGTCGAGCCCTTTTGCAGCGCCATCAGCTCGGAAACGGGCATCTCGGTCGAGCCGAGCACGATCTGCACGTCGACGGGAATGTTCATGATGATCGAATTGCCGGCCGGCTCGCCCAGATTGCCGTTCGAGGAAGCAGCGGTCGGCCTGGCACCGCCTGCGATCTTTCCCGGTTCGGAACCGCCATCGTCATCCTTGAGCACGCCGCGCAATTCGTCGATCGCCCGGTTGAGCTGCTCTTCCTCGATGTCTTCGGGCGTCGCCGCCTGTGCCTTGGTCATGTCGTCCCCAGTCAAATCCGTTAGCCCGAGATCAGGCCGTCCATGAACTCCTTGCCCGCATCATAGGGATGGCGGACACGGACGGTGAAATGATTCCCGAGCTTACCGAACTCGCATACGAACACAGTCTTGCGCCGGGCTGACAGGCGCGTGTTCGCCTGCGCATCCTGCGGAAATTCTATCACCTGGCCCACCCTGAGCTGCGTCAGTTCGGTGAGCGTCATCTTCGACAGCGGAATGGTTGCCTCCAGCGCCACGCTGGAGCGCATCACCTCTTCGCCGAACCGCGCCTTCCAGGCGCCGGGCGTGGCGATTTCAGGTGCAGCGGCCTGCGTGGCGTCGCCGCGCTGCGAAAGGAGGACGCGCTGCGGCATGGTCACCGACAGCGTCCCGAAGCCGGCGGATGAGGATAGACGGAAGGTGATCTTCACCCCCGGCCCGTCCCGCAGCACGAGCTTGTCGAGATCGGCCCCGCTCACCGGCGCGTTGATTGGAAATCGCAGGTCGAGCGCGCGTTCGCCCGAGCCGTTGAAGGCCTTGGCGATGCTGTTGAACAGCGAGCCGACGAGTTGGAGCTCGATCGGCGATGGTTTGCGGGTGATCGGCTCGGCCGGCACGTCGGGATCACCGCCGAAGACGGCTCCCACCAGGAGACCGACGAGATCGGCGCCCGCGAGAATGGCGAGCGCATCTGGCGAGGACTTTGACGGTACGATCGACATCGCCTCGAACTGCGCCCGCTTGGGCTTCGCTTCGCCGAAACGCACGACGTCGACGCCGTCGACTTCCATCTCCAGCGGAAAGGAAACAAGCTCCTCGATATCAGCGAGAATCCGGGGGATAACCCGCGTGGCAAGGGCCCGCGCCGCCCCCGAAACGCGCTGCGGCTCGCCCGTTTCGCCGACGAGACGTTCGACGATCGGGCTGCGCGCGGGCGCTGACGGTGCTGTTACGGGCATTGCTGGACCTTGCCGAGAATCACTTGCAGATTAGGCAGCCTTTTTGGACGCTTCGCCACCCATATTCAAAGTGCTTTGCTCCACCGCGTCGATGGTCGGCCGGTCATAGGCCGAGATGGTCTTGCGGCCGAATTCGAGCGCCACCTGCGGCAGAGAGCCGTTCATGTAGGCGAGCAGCGTCTGCTTGACGATGATGTAGAGGCGGTTCTTCTTCTCGCGCACGACCTTGATCTTGGCCGCGATGGGCGCGACCACCGCGTAGTTCAGGAAGATGCCGAGAAAGGTGCCGACCAGCGCAGCGCCGACGAGTCCGCCCAGGATTTCCGGCGACTGGTCGATCGCGCCCATGGCCTTGATGACGCCGAGCACGGCGGCCACGATGCCGAGCGCCGGGAACGCGTCGCCGACAGTCGTCAGCGCGTGGTAGGACTTCAGCTTGTCGTGGCGGATGGTGTGGATTTCCTCGTCCATCAGCGCCTCGATCTCGAACGGGCGCGCATTGCCGATGATGATGATGCGGCAATAGTCGCAGATGAAGTTGGTCAGGTCCTTGTTCTTGAGAACGGTGGGATAGGCCTGGAAGATCGCGGATTCTTCGGGGTTGTCGATATGCGCCTCGACTTCGTTGCGCGATTTGGTCTTCAATTCGCGCATCAGCGAATGCAGGACCCCGAGGACTTCCAGATAGTCCTGCTCCTTGGGCACCGCGCCCTTGATGGCCTCCATCGTCGCCCTGCCGGCATCCTTCACGGTGGAAAGCGGGTTGGCGATCAGGAAGGTGCCGACCCCGGCGCCGCCGATGATGACCAGTTCCCAAGGCTGCATGAGCACGTCGAGATGGCCGCCCATGGCCATGTATCCACCCAGCACGCAACCGAAGATAACAACGAAACCAATGAGAATGCCCACGACAATCCTTCCCATGCAAAGGCCGGCCCATGGAAGGCCCGGTATGCCTGTCTAGATCGCGCGGCTTGCGCGAGGCTTGAACGGCGCCCTTGCCAGCTTCGCGCAAGCCGCTCGCGCTATGTCGCAGGTAGTTTTTGATGGCGAGGGGATTCGGCCGTGATCGGGACGCTTGCGACCTACCAGAACATCGTGCGCAATCTCGACCGCTCTCTGGCGCGCATCGAGTCCCAGCCTGTCGTGCAGCGCGAGACCGAGCACTACCTCGCCAATATCGGCAAGATCACCAGCGTCGAGGAATTCGTCGACGACTATCGCCTCTTCAACTATGCGATGAAGGCGTTCGGCCTGCAGGACATGGCGTTTGCCAAGGCCTTCATGGTCAAGGTTCTGGAGGAAGGGGTCGAGGACCCTGACGCCTTCGCCAACAAGCTGACCGACAAGCGTTACGCCGAATTCGCCAAGGCGTTCGATTTCGCCAGGCACGGCGCGGGGGCGACGACCTACAACCCGGCACAGACGGGCGCGATCGAGCTTTACGCTCTTGCCGCCAAGAGAGACCTGATCCCGGTCGAGACGCAGCAGGCCGAGACCGCCTATTATCTTCAGACCATCCCGTCCGTCACCTCGGCGGAGGGACTGATCGCCAATGAACGTCTCTTTGAATACGCGACGCGCGCCTACGGGCTCGAGGACCGCGCCGACGATCCGGATTTCATCCGCCGGCTTCTTGCCGGCGGGGTCGAGGGCGTCGCCTCGCTTGCCAAGGACGAGGACGAGGAGCCGAAGCTGCTCGCTTTCGTGCAGGCCTACAACTTCGCGGAATATGGCGAGGCCGCCACGACCTTCACCAAGGCCGGCGACCTCGCCGTCGACAGCTATATGCGCCAGACGCTGGAGGAGGATGCCGGCAACCAGAACGAAGGCGTGCGCCTCGCACTCTATTTCGAGCGAAAGGCCGGCGGCATTTCCAACTGGTACGAGGTGCTGGGCGATCGTGCGCTTGCGCAGGTCGTGCGAGTCGCTCTCGGCCTTCCCGACGCTTTCGCCCAGGCCGACATCGACAAGCAGGTGAAGTTCTTCGAAAGCCGCCTCGACCTCGCGGATTTCAAGGACCCCGAAGCGCTCGGCAAGTTCCTCTCGCGCTTCGCCGCCATGTGGGAAATGAACAATCCCTCCCAAGCCACGAGCAACCCGGCGCTGGTTCTGTTCCAGCAGCCCGAGTTCGGCATCTCGCAAGACGTTCTTCTCACCATCGCCCGCCTCAAAAGCTAGGATACGCCGTGCAGCCCGGACTTTACGTCGCCCTTTCATCGCAGGTCGCGCTCGAGCGGCGCCTCACCACCATCGCCGACAATGTCGCAAATGCCGGCACGGTCGGCTTTCGCGCCACCGGTGTGAAGTTCGAAGACCTCGTCTCGGGCATGGGCAAGGGCGCGATGTCCTTCGTATCCACCGGCGAGACCTACCTTTCGACCGCATCGGGCGGCATGAAGGAAACCGGCAATCCGCTCGATATGGCGGTCAAAGGCGATGCGTGGTTCGGCATCCAGACACCTCAGGGCCTGGTCATGACCCGCGACGGCCGCTTCAGCATCCAGCCGAACGGCCAGCTCGTCTCGATCGAGGGCCATCCGGTCGTCGATGCCGGCGGCGCCGAGATCCTCCTTGACCCCCAAGCCGGCCCACCGGTCGTGTCCGCCGACGGAATCATCCGCCAGGGCGGCAATCTCGTCGGCGGCATCGGCCTGTTCGAGTTCACGCCAGGCGCCGATTTCGTGCGCTACGGCAATTCCGGCGTCGTGCCGCCGACCGAGCCTCAGCCCGTCGTCGACCGCATCGACGTCGGCGTGATGCAGGGCTTTGTCGAAAACTCCAATGTCGACCCGGTGCTCGAGATGACGCGGCTGATCCAGGTCCAGCGCGCCTTCGAGAACATGGCCGCGCTGACGCGCAACAGCGAAAGCTCGCTCGACGAAGCTGTGAAGGCGCTGGGCGCCTAAGATGAGATCGACCCCGGTCCCGACCGCGCTCGAAGCGCTCGAACGGCTGCATCTGCGCTTTGCCGATGCGGACGGGCTCGTGCGCACCGGGGGCCGCGTGACGGAAGTCACCGCCACCCACATCATGGTCGACGGGCTGACGCGCACCGCGCGGCTTGGCGACGTCGTGGAGCTGCGATCGCGCGCAGGGCTGAAGCTCGGCGAAGTCGTCCAGATCACCTCGTCCGGCGTCATGGTCTCCCCCTTCGACCGATCGGCGGACGCCGGCGTCGGGGAAACGGTGACCATCGTCGGCCCGCTCGGCCTTGCGCCCGACATCTCGTGGCGCGGGCGCGCCATCGATGCGCTTTGCCGCCCGATCGACGGCTTCGGTCCGGTCGCGCCCGGCACGTCGGACAAGGCCCGCTCCGCGCCCGCCGCCATGTCGCGCCAGCGCGTCGACAAGCCGTTCCGCACCGGTGTCAAGGTCATCGATATCTTCACCCCCCTTTGCTACGGCCAGCGCATGGGCGTCTTTGCCGGCTCCGGCGTCGGCAAGTCGACGCTGCTCGCCATGCTCGCCAATGCCGATGCTTTCGACACGGTCGTCGTCGCGCTGATCGGCGAGCGCGGCCGCGAGGTACGCGAGTTCCTGGAAGACACGATCGGCAGGGCGATCGAGAAGACCGTGGCAGTCGTCTCGACCAGCGACGAAAGCGCGATGATGCGCCGGCGCGCGCCCGAAACGGCAATGAGCGTCGCCGAATATTTCCGCGCCCGCGGCGACCGCGTCCTTCTCGTCCTCGATTCCATCACCCGCTATGCCCACGCCTTGCGCGAGGTGGCGATCGCCGCCGGCGAGCCGCCGGTCGCGCGCGGCTATCCGGCTTCGGTCTTCACCGAACTGCCGAAGCTTCTCGAACGCGCCGGTCCCGGTCCGGCTGGTGAAGGCTCCATCACCGCCATCCTGTCCGTCCTGATCGACGGCGACGACCACAATGACCCGGTCGCTGATGCCACGCGTGGCATTCTCGACGGCCATGTCGTGCTGGAACGCTCCATCGCCGAACAGGGCCGCTACCCGCCCGTCGATCCGCTTGCCTCGATCTCGCGCCTCAGTTCAAAGGCCTGGACTCCCGAGGAGCGCAAGCTGGTTTCGATGCTGAAGGCGCTGATCGCCCGCTTCGAGGACACGCGCGACATCCGTCTTCTGGGCGGCTACCAGCCGGGCGCCGACCACGAACTCGACCAGGCCGTACGCCAGGTTCCGCTGGTTTACGCCGCCCTCGCCCAATCCCCGCACGATGGTCCATCGAAGGACCCGTTCGCCGATCTGGCCGCCGGCCTGAAGCCTAAGGAGCAAACCGTTGCCGCCGCTGCAAACTGACACTCACGACACGGCCTGGAAACGGTTCCTGCATCGGCGCGGACTGACGAAGGGCGACCTCGTCATCACGGCGGGCGGGCTCGGCCTCGCCTTCGCCTGCGCAGCCTTTCCCTGGTACGTCTTCATGAACCAGGACCAGTTCGGCCCTCGCGAGATGCGCTTTTCCGGCAATATGACACCGGGCAGTCTCGCGCCCTCGACGGCTCAGCCGCCACTCGTCATGTCGCCGATGACGCCGGACGAATTCCCGATGATGGAACTCGACCTTTTCGCCACCGGCACCACCGGCGCGGACGAGCCACGCAAGGCGGCAGCTTCCCCGCAGCCCTTCCCCGGTGAACTGCCGGCCTACCGCCTCGTCCACGTCGCCAATGGGCGCGCCATGATCGAAGACGATGGCGGCATCTTCGTTGTCCAGCCTGGCTCGACGCTGCCCGATGGAACGAGCGTTTCGAAGATCGAGCAACGTGAGGGGAAATGGGTCCTCGTCAATTCGAACGGCTCGGTCTTAACCGTCGAGTAACCATCCGCAAGGCTGACGCAAGACTGACCCGCTAGGTTCCCCGGCAAGATCGAGGAACATGCCATGCAACCAGTCAATCTGTTCTCGCTGGCCTCCGAACAGGCCAAGTGGCTTTCAGTCCGGCAGGCAGCCGTGTCGGGCAACATCGCAAACGTGCATACGCCCGGCTATGCGTCGAAGGACGTGGAGCCGTTCGAGCAGGTGCTGTCGAACACGCGCGTCTCGTTGCAGCAGACCCACGCCAGCCACGTCTCGCTCGGCGCCACCAGCCAGGATTTCCAGATCCGCGAGAACGAGGCCGCGGGCGCCCAGGTGCCCTCGAAGAACACGGTCGCGATCGAGGAAGAGCTGATGAAGGCGGGCGAAGTGCGCCGCGGGCTGGAGCTCAACACCGGCATCGTGAAGGCCTTCCACCGGATGTATCTGATGACGACGAGGGCTTGAGCGAATGGACCCGCTTCTCACATCGATGAAGGTCGCCGCCTCCGGACTGGGCGCCCAGTCAGAACGGCTGCGCATCGTCTCGGAAAACATGGCGAACGCCCAGTCGACTGCCTCGACGCCGGGCGCCGATCCCTTCCAGCGCAAGACCATCACCTTCGCCGCCGAGCTCGACCGCACCTCGGGCGGCTCGTTCGTCAACGTCTCTTCGATCGCCAACGACCAGACCGCCTTCCCGCTCGAATATTTGCCGGGCCACGAGGCGGCCGACGAGAACGGCTATGTGCGCATGCCGAACGTCAACATGCTGATCGAGATGGCCGACATGCGCGAGGCCAATCGCGGCTATGACGCCAACCTGCAGGTCATCAAGCAGGCCCGCGAACTCATCTCCATGACAATCGACCTGATGCGGAGCACCTGATGCTGACTGCGATACCCGGCCTCCAGAACATTGGAGGCGCCGCCAAGCCCTTCGAGAGCAATTTCGCGCAGCCCGCCCAGGCGCCCTCCATCGGCCAGAGCTTCGCGGATGCGCTGGGCGACACCGCCATGGCGACCATCGGCAAGCTTCAGGCCGCCGAGCAGGCATCCTTCGAGGGCCTGCAGGGCGGTCTCGAGACGCGCGAAGTGGTCGACGCCGTCATGAGCGCCGAACAGTCGCTCCAGGCAGCCATCGCGATCCGCGACAAGATCGTGAGTTCCTACCTCGAAATCAGCCGCTTGCAGATTTGACGGAGACGACACCATGAAAGCGCTCGCCATCGCGGCTACGGGCATGACGGCCCAGCAGGCCAATCTCGAAGTCATCGCCAACAACATCGCAAACCTCAACACGACGGGCTTCAAGCGGGCCCGCGCAGAGTTCACCGACCTGCTCTATCAGGTCGACCGCCTGCAGGGCGTACCCGCGCGCGCCGATACCGGCGTCGTGCCGGAAGGCGCGAGCTTCGGCCTCGGCGTCAAGCTGGCTGCCGTGCGCAACGTTCACATGCAGGGCGCGCTCGCGACCACCGGCAACACGCATGACCTCGCGATCCAGGGCGGCGGCTGGTTCGAGATCGAGGGGCCGGACGGCGAGGTGCTCTACACACGTGCCGGCGCGTTCAACCTCAACGCCGAGGGCGAGGTGGTGACGGTTCAGGGCATGCGCGTCCTGCCCAACATCGTGGTGCCGGAAAATGCGCTCGACTTCACGGTCAACGGTTCGGGCCAGGTCTTCGCCCGCATTCCCGGACAGGACGAGCCGGCCGAGCTCGGCCAGCTGAACCTCGTCGCCTTCGCCAACGATGCCGGCCTCGCGCCGCTGGGCGACAATCTCTTCCGCCAGACCGCCGCCTCCGGCGATCCGGTGCAGGGCCTTCCCGGCGTCGCCGGCCTCGGCACGATCAGCCAGGGCTATCTCGAAAGCTCCAACGTCGATCCGGTTCGCGAAATCACCGAGTTGATCAACGCCCAGCGCGGCTACGAGATGAACTCCAAGGTCATCACCACCGCCGACCAGATGGCGGCGACCGTCTCGCAGAACATGAGGTAAGACGCCATGTCGCGTCGCATGATCGGCATCGCCTTCGTTTCTCTCGCCCTCCTCGCGCCGGTCTTCGCCGTCGCGCAGGAGACGGTCGTGGTGCCGACGCGCGTCATCTATCCGGGCCAGGAGATCGGCTTCGACCTCCTCGAAGTCGTGCCGCTGCGCCGGCAGCTTCCGAACCCCTCGATTTATGCGCTCGACATGGAGCAGTTCGCCGGCAAGGTTGCGAAGAACACGCTCCTGCCCGGCCGAATGGTCGCGGTCGCCGCGCTGCGCGAGGCCTATGTCGTCGAGGCCGGCAAGCCGGTCGAGATGCAGTTCGTGCAGGGCCCGCTCGTCATCTCCGTCACCGGCGTTCCGCTCCAGCCGGGCTCCACCGGCGACGTCGTTCGCATCCGCAACCTCGATTCCGGCGCCGTCGTCTCCGGCGTCGTGATGGCCGACGGCACGGTCCGGGTTTCCGCATCATGAAGCGCATCGCGATAGCCATCCTCGCTGCGCTGGCAGCCTTCGCGCTGCCGGCCGGCGCGACCTCGCGCATCAAGGACGTCGCGACGCTGCAAAGCGCGCGCGACAACCAGCTCGTCGGCTACGGCCTCGTCATCGGCCTGCAGGGCTCGGGCGACAGCCTGCGCAACTCGCCCTTCACCGAACAGTCGATCCGCGCGATGCTCGAAAACCTCGGCATCGCCTCTCAAGGTTCGGCCGCGCGCTCGCGCAACGTGGCGGCCGTCATCGTCACCGCCAATCTGCCGGCCTTCGTCCAGTCCGGCGCCCGCATCGACGTCAACGTCTCGTCGATGGGTGACGCCGCATCGCTGCAGGGCGGCACGCTCGTCATGACCCCGCTGCGCGCGCCCGACGGCGACATCTACGCCGTCGCGCAAGGCGGCGTCATCGTTTCCGGCTTCACCGCGCAAGGCGCGGCCGAGACGCTGACGCAGGGCGTTCCCACCGCCGGCCGCGTGCCAAACGGCGCCATCGTCGAGCGTCAGGTGCCTGGCGCCTTCAACGCCGACGCGACGCTCACGCTGCAGCTTCGCAATCCCGATTTCTCGACTGCCGTGCGCGTCACCGACGCGATTAACGCCTATGCGCGCCAACGCTTCGGCACCGCCGTCGCCGCCGAGCAGGATGCGCGCACCGTCATGATCACCCGGCCGGCGAACGTGTCGACCGCCCGCTTTTACGCCGAGATCGAAAACCTCGTCGTCCAGTCGGACACGCCTGCCCGCGTCGTGGTCGACGAGCGCACCGGCACCATCGTCATCGGCCAGGACGTCAAGATCGCCAGGGTCGCGATCAGCCATGGCTCGCTCACCGTCCGCATTACCGAAATGCCGCAGGTCGTCCAGCCGGACCCGTTCACGGACGGGCAGACGGCGATCGAGGATTTCACCCAGATCGAGGTCGAGCAGCCCGACGCGCAGGTCGCGCTCCTCGACGGCCCGAACCTCGAAACGCTGGTCGCAGGCCTGAACCGCCTCGGCGTCAAGCCGGACGGCATCATTTCCATTCTTCAGGGCATCAAGACCGCCGGCGCGCTTCAGGCCGAGCTGGTAGTGCAATAGGGCGCGCGATGACGAACCTCACCTTGTCCCAGACACTGCGGCTCTCCGCTGTCGCTGCGTGCCTCCTCGTCCTTGCAGGTCCGGCGGCAACGCAGGAGACGCCGGTCGCCTCCAACGATGTCGAGCGGTTCTGCACGAACATCGCTGACGCCGCGCGCGACCAGCGCTACGCGCTGCAAGCCGAGGAACTGCGCAAGCTTCAGGCCGAGGTCGATGCCCGCATCGCGGCGCTCGAGGAAAAGCGCGCCGAATACGAGGAATGGCTGCGCCGCCGCGAAACGTTCCTTGCCAAGGCGCAGGATAACGTCGTCGACATCTATGGCCGCATGCGCCCCGACGCGGCAGCCGAGCGCCTGACCGAACTCGGCCCGGAGCTTGCCGCCGGCATCCTCATGAAGCTCGACGCCCGCAAGGCCGGCATCATCATGAATGAAATGGAAACGAAGGCCGCTGCGGGCGTAACGTCGATCATGGCGAGCGCCGCGCGCGAAAAGGACCCGTCATGATCGCTCGCCACGGCATTGCCGCTCTCGCCCTGCTGACCCTCGCCGGCTGCTCGCAGACCGCCGAACTTGGCAAGGAGCCGAAATTGACGCCCGTGGGCTACGGCGTCGTCTCGGGCACCAGGCAGACAATGACCTATCCGAACCCTGACGCGCCGCAGGTGCGCCGGTCCTCGCTTTGGGACGACCGCCAGAGCCGGCTCTTCACTGACGCGCGCGCTCTCGACAATGGCGACATCCTGACGGTGCTGATCTCGATCAACGACCGTGCCGAACTCAACAACGAATCGGACCGCCGGCGGACTTCGGCGCGCAGCATGGGCCTTTCCGGCGACGCTTCCTGGCAGGCAGCCTCGACCGGCGGCGGCCTCGACCTGACCGCCTCCGGCAACAGCCAGAGCGCCGGTCGGGGCACCACCGAACGCTCCGAACAGATCGACATGCGCGTTGCAGCCGTCGTCACCGACGTCCTGCCCAACGGCAATCTGCTGATCATGGGCTCGCAGGAAGTGCGCGTGAACGCCGAGCTGCGCATCCTCACGATCGCAGGCATCGTGCGTCCATCCGACATCAGCGCCGACAACACCATCGCCTACGACCGCATCGCGGAGGCGCGTGTTTCCTATGGCGGCCGCGGGCGCCTGTCCGAGGTGCAACAGCCGACCTGGGGCCAGCAGGTCGTCGACACCGCGCTTCCCTTCTAGGAGATCGCAATAATGGCGACAGCGATCGAAGACAAGACGGGCGAGAAGAAGAAGGGCGGCTCCGCCCTGGTGACGGGCATCGTCTTCCTTGTGCTGACAGGCGGCGCCGTCGGCGCGGGCTGGTTCCTCGGCAATATGCTTGGCTCGGAGGCAAGCGCCGCCAAGGCCGAGGTCGCCGAGGCAATCGCCCACGCCGAAGCGGGCGAGCACGAATCGAGCCTCGCGCTCCTGCCGCTGCCCGCCATCACCACCGCGCTCGCCGCTCCGGCGGATGTGTGGGCGCGGCTGGAGACCACGCTTCTCTTCGAGCAGGAGATCGACGAACTCGTCGGCGAAGCCGTCCATCAGGACATCCTAGCCTTCGTGCGCACGATCAAGCCGCACCAGATCGAGGGTGCGTCGGGCTATCGTCACTTCAAGGCCGACCTCGAGGAAATCGCCCGCATCCGCTCCGACGGCAAGGTAAAGGGCGTCCTGATCCGGACGCTGCTCTTCGAATGAAATTCCTTTGCTATCTTCTTGTCTTTCTCTGGCTGGCAGCGCCCGCCGAAGCGCAGACGCTCGACCTTGGCGCGCTGACCGGCCAGGCCGACGGCTCGACGGTTGGCACCATCATCCAGCTCTTCGGTATCCTGACGATCCTGTCCGTCGCGCCGGGCATCCTGATCATGGTGACGAGCTTCACCCGCTTCGTCATCGCGCTCTCGATCCTGCGCGCCGGAATGGGCCTGCCGACGACGCCCGCGAACCTGATCCTGATCTCGCTGTCGCTCTTCATGACCTTCTACGTCATGTCGCCGACATTCGACACAGCCTGGCAAAACGGGCTGCAGCCGCTGATCAACAATGAAATCTCGGAGGAGGAGGCGGTCACCGAGATCGCGCAGCCCTTCCGCGAGTTCATGCTGCGCAACGTGCGCGACCAGGACCTCGCGCTCTTCGCCGACCTCGCCGCCGAGCGCGGTCAGGCGATCGCCACGGGTGAGGTCGTCGACATGCGCATCCTCGTCCCCGCCTTCCTGATCTCCGAAATCCGCCGCGGCTTCGAGATCGGCTTCCTGATCGTCCTGCCCTTCCTCGTCATCGACCTGATCGTCGCCACCATCACCATGGCGATGGGCATGATGATGCTCCCCCCCACCGTCGTCGCCCTGCCCTTCAAGATCCTGTTCTTCGTTTTGATCGACGGCTGGAACCTGCTTGTCGGCAGTCTGGTACGGTCGATTTCCTGACCGGCATTCTTCCGAATTGACCCCACCCTTTATTCCTTCCCCCTTGCCCAGCAAACCAGCAACTCGGGGTCTCATTCATGAAAAACCCGAGCCTCCCGAAAATAAGCAACCTGTGAAACATCTCGTTAAGACCTCGTGCCTATGAATCAGGAAGCACGACGGACTGACGCTCGACGAGGGGATGTCACAGGCATGATGCCGCTCCGTCGAACCGGTTCTTGAAGCCCGGTATGTCCCGTCGAGTTTTCTGTACACACAGGGGCAATTTCCAATGGCAAGCCTTCTCACCAACACCTCCGCGATGACCGCCCTGCAGACCCTGCAGAGCACCAACAAGAATCTCGCGACGACCCAGAACCGCATCGCAACCGGCGAGCGCGTTTCGACCGCTTCCGACAACGCGGCTTACTGGTCGATCGCCACGGGCATGAAGGCGCAGGGCAGCGCGCTTTCCGCCGTCAAGGACTCGCTCGGCTTCGGCGCCGCCGTCGTCGACACCGCCTACACGGGCCTCGAGGAAGGCATCAAACTCGCCGAGCAGATCATGGCCAAGTATGTCGCGCGCCAGCAGGGCGGCGTCGACACGGCTGCGATCGACGCGGAAATCACAGAGCTGAAGGCACAGATGACCTCGATTGCGACGTCGTCGGACTTTCAGGGTCAGAATCTGCTTTCGACCGCCGGTACTGCATTGACTGTCGTCAACGGCTACACGGCCGCCGGCGGTGTAACGACCATCACCGTCGCCAAGTATGATCTGGAAGCTGCCGGCACTGGTATCACCGACGCTGCCACTGCTCAGACTGCACTTACCGCCATGCGTGGCGCCGCCGCCACGATGGGCGCCTCCAAGGCCCGCATCGACTCGCAGATCGATTTCACGGGCAAGCGCATGGACGCTATCGACCGTGGCGTGGGCGTCCTGGTCGACGCCGACATGAACGCCGAGTCGGCTCGCCTTTCAGCTCTGCAGACGCAGCAGCAGCTCGGCATCCAGGCGCTGTCGATCGCCAACCAGAACTCGCAGTCGATCCTCTCGCTCTTCCGCTAATAGCGGCAGCCGCGATGTGACATGGGTCGGGCCGCTCTTGCAGCGGCCCGATTTCATTTTCGCACAAGCTTGGGAACCTAAGGTCTGCGCAACCCGCAGCATGGCGCCCGCAAGTGGAAGCCGGTTTCGGGCCTACGCCATGCGACAATGCATTGCCGGAGCGCGAAACCTTTGCCTGAACAGCTCAAGACCCTTCTCGACAATCTCCGTGCCTTCGGGCCCCAAAAGCTTGCCATCATGGGCGGTGTCGGCGCCTTCGTCGTCGCGACGGTCATTGCGGCCTCGCTCTACCTGAATAAGCCGACCTACGAGACGCTCTATGTCGGCCTCGACCGGGGCGACATCAACCAGATCGGCATGGTGCTCGGCGAGAACGGCATCGACTTCGACGTCGCCAGCGACGGCACCACGGTGATGGTTCCCGTCGGCCGCACCGGTCCGGCCCGCATGCTCCTCGCAGAGCGCGGCCTGCCGACCTCCACCAATGCCGGCTACGAACTCTTCGACAATGTCGGCTCGTTCGGCCTCACCTCCTTCATGCAGCAGGTCACGCGCGTGCGCGCTCTGGAAGGCGAGATCGCGCGCACCATCCAGTCGATCGCCGGCGTCAAGGCCGCGCGCGTCCACATCGTCATGTCGGAGCGCGCGAATTTCCGTCGCGAGGAGCAGCGCCCTTCGGCCTCCGTCGTCATCCGCACGACCGGCGGCGACGCCAGCCAGCAGGCCGTATCCATCCGCCACATGGTCGCCGCCGCCGTTCCCGGCCTTTCGGTCGAGGACGTCACCGTGCTCGATTCCGCCGGCACGCTGCTCGCTGCCGGCGACGACCCGAACAACATGGCGCTGACCCGGGCGATGGGCGTCGAGCGCCAGGTCGAGGGTCAGGTCGAGGACAACATCCGCCGCGCGCTTTCGCCCTATCTGGGCTACGACAATTTCCGCGCCTCCGTGCGCGCCGAGGTCAACACCGACAGCCAGCAGATCGAAGAGACGATTTTCGATCCCGAAAGCCGCGTCGAACGTTCGATGCAGGTCGTGCGCTCCAACGATCAGTCGAACCAGCGCGAAGCCTCGCAGACGACCACCGTTCAGCAGAACCTGCCCGAAGAGCAGGCCGCGTCCGCCGCCGGCCCCGAATCCTCCGAGCAGCGCGAGCGCCGCGAGGAGACGACCAATTACGAGATCAACTCCAAGCGCATCGCCACCACCTCGAACGGCTACTCCGTCTCCAAGATGTCGATCGCCGTAGTGGTCAACCAGGCGCGGCTCGCCTCGGTCATCGGCGAGAGCCCGACGCCTGAACAGATCGATGCGCGCATCGCCGAAATCCGTCAGGTCGTCGCCTCCGCAACCGGCTTCTCCGAGGCGCGCGGAGACGTCATCACGGTCTCGGCCGTCGAATTCATGGACGGCCTCGAAGGCGCCGAACCGATCACGCAAAGCTGGCTGGAGGCCGCCGGCCGCCACACCGGCACCATGATCAACGCCCTCGCCTTCGTCGTCGTGGTCTTCCTCGTCTCCTGGTTCGGCCTGCGCCCCATGACGGCAGCGTTCACGCGTCAGCAGGAGGCCGTCGCTGGCCCGTCCTACGACGAGGTGCAGAACAGCCTGCCCGCGCCGAGCGGTGGGGCCGCGGACGCCGAGGCCTCGCAGGCCCTGCCCGGCCCGGCCACCGGCAACGTCACCGAGGATCTGCGCCGCAAGCTGAAGCCCAACCCGCAGGAGCGCCTGGCGCGCATGGTTGACCTGAACGAGGAGCGCACCGCCCTCATCCTGCGCAAATGGGCGCATAAGGAAGCCGCCTGATGCGCACGCAGACGCTCTCCGACGCCCTGCTGGATTTCGGTGCTGCGGCCCTTGCTCCCCGTCCGGACAAGCTCCCTCGTCCCATGCCTGCGCCAGAGCCGCGCGGCTCGGCGACGAGCGATGCCGAATGGCAGGCGCGGCTCGACCGCGTCGTTGCCGACACCGAGGCGCGTGTCGCGGCCTCCCTGCAGGAGCGCCACGAGGCAGAGATCGAGAAGCTGGCCGAGACGCATCGCGCCGAAGTCCAGACCCTGATGCAGGACTTCGCCTCGACCATGGGCGCGACGATATCCACCCGCCTCAAGGAATTGGAGGACCGCGTCGTCGAATTGACCGCGGCCTCCGCCGCAAGGCTCCTGTCGGGCGTCCTGTCCGACGATCTCGGCCGCAAGTCGGTTCAGCGCATGGTCAAGGTCATACGCTCGGCGCTGGAGGACAGCGACGCGCTCGAGATCGTCGTGCGGGGCCCGGTCTCGCTCTACGAGCCGCTGCGCGCGGCCATGGGCGCGTCCTCGGAGCGTATGCGTTTCGTCGAGGCGCCCGGCGCGGATCTTTCCGTCTCGATCGACGAGACCGTCTATGAAACGCGGCTCGCCGAATGGTCCGGCGCGCTGTCCGAGGTGATCGCATGAGCATGCCCGACGGCGACGATTCCAAGCGCGAGATCATCATCGTCAAGCGCCGCGGCGGCGACGAGGACGAGGGTCACCATGGCGGCGTCTGGAAGATCGCATTCGCCGATTTCATGACCGCCATGATGTGCTTCTTCCTCGTGATGTGGCTGGTCAACGCCACCACCGAGGAAACCAAGGCCGCTGTCGCGAGCTATTTCAACCCGATGCGCCTTGCTGATCCGACGCCGAGCACGCAGCAGCAGGAAAGGCCCTCCGGCGGTTCCAACGAAAGTGTCGAAGGACGCGCCGGTCGGGAGAACGACAATCCCTCGGGCGACAGCAGCGCCATGGCCGGCCCCGCGCAGCAAGGCAGCGCGCCAGGGCAGCACGATCAGTCAGAGACGAGCGACGCGCACCTCTTCGCCGATCCTTTCGCCGTGCTCGCCGAGATCGCGCAGCAGACCGCGACAATGCAGAACATATCCGCGCGCGGCGACGGCGGCGCGCAGACCTCCGGTCCGGCGACCGGTGCGCACGGGGGCGAGTCCTATCGCGATCCCTTTGCACCCGACTTCTGGTCCGAACAGGTCGCGATCCCGCCCTTGCCGGACGCCGAGCCGCTGGTGCTCGAAGAGCCCGCCCCGCCCGTCTCGCAGGCACCCGCCATGGTCGAGGTGCCCGCGGTCGAGGAACTGGAGGGCGAAGAGGTCGCAGCGCTCGCCGCGCCCTTGCCGGATGCTGCGCAAGCCATTCTCCCGGACCCGGCGGAGGGTTTGTCGAGCGAGGAAAACGCCCCGCAGGACAGCGCTGCCGAGCAGATGGCCGAAAGCCTGCGCTCGGACCTTGCCGAGGCCTTCGGCGAGGACAGCCAGCTCAATGAATCGATCACCATCACGTCGGTCGACAAGGGCATCCTGATTTCGCTTACCGACGATCTCGAATATGGCATGTTCCAGGTCGGCTCCGCCGTGCCTGTCGGCCAGCTCGTCCTTGCCATGGAAAAGGTTGGCGCTGCGCTCGACCAACGTGTCGGCAAGGTCTCCGTCATGGGCCACACCGATGGCCGCCCGTTCCGCAGCGCCGAATACGACAATTGGCGCCTGTCGACCGCCCGCGCCCATGCGGCCTACTACATGCTGGTCCGCGGCGGTCTCGACGAGACGCGCATCGGCGAGGTCGCCGGCTATGCCGACCGCCAGTTGAAGAATGCGAGCGATCCGCTCGACGGCATCAACAGGCGTATCGAGATCCTGCTCGAGGTCGAGGGATGAGACGCGCCGCCGCCAGGCTCGGGCTCTCGCTCGCCATCTGCGGCGCCCTTGCCGGCGCGGCGGCGGCGAGTTCCGCGCTTCAGCCCTTCCAGATGATCCGCTCGCTGCAACTGGTGCAGGACCGTATCGCCAATGGCGACCACGCGGCCCTGCCGATGCAGCGCAAGCTCCTGGAGATGATCGATGAGCGGATGCGCAACGCCACGCCCGAGGATTTTGCCGAACCGCGCAATTTCTCTGCCCTTCTCATTTATGCGATGAGCGGCGGCAACCCCGTCACCCTCGACGTTGCCCTTTCGCGGCTCGATCCGGCCAGCCCCGCAAAGCCGCTGGCCGACGCTCTGCGCGCTTATCTCGGCGGCAATTTCAAGGATGCTGGCGACGCCCTCGCCGCTATCGATCCCGTCGCGCTTGGCGACCACGCGCCGTTCGTGGCGCTGGTCAAAGGCACCGTCCTTTCGAACGAGAAGCCAGATGCGGCGCTCGAAAACCTCGATGTCGCGCGATTGCTTGCGCCCGGCACGCTGGTCGAGGAAGCGGCGTTGCGCCGCTCTCTCCTCGTCGCAGTTAGCGCATCGAAGCCGGATGTCTTCACCCGTGTCTCGTCGGCCTACGTCCGCCGATTCCTGCGCTCGCCCTATGCGAGCCAGTTCGCCGAAGCCTTCGTGTCGGGGCTCGCCGCCATGCACGCCAGCCTCGACGCCGCGCAGATGGCCGAAACCCTGACATGGATGACGCCGGAACAGGCCGAGACGATCGCGCTGCGCGTTTCGCGCCAGGCGGCGATCGCCAACGACCCGGCAATGATCGCCTTCGCCGAGCGCCTTGCGGCCGGCGAACCGGCGACAGACCCGCGCGCCCTTCTTTATTCGAGCATCGGCGGCGTCGCGTCGCCCAAGGTCGCCGACACGCTTTCGACGCTGCAATCGATCGACCGCTCGCGCCTTTCCGAAGGCGACCGGGCGCTGCTCGACGCGGCGACCGACATCGCACGAACCGTCGTCGACCGGCCCGAGGCCGTGCCCGCATCGGCCGGCCCGGTCGCGACCGGGCTTGACGCAACCAGCGATACTGAGAGCTACATCTCGTCTACCCGCGCCAAGCTCGACGCGATCGACAGCCTTCTGGAGGGATCGAATTGATGCGCCTCATCAACATGCCCACCATGCCATCGCCAGCCGCACGCGCCATGCCCGGCCGCGAGACGCCGGCCGATGCGCTCGGCGCCCTCGGCGCGTTCGGCGAATTGCTCGACCGCGATACCCCTGCCCGGCGGATGGACGCAAAGGTCGTATCGAAGGAGCCGCTCGACGAGACGGCATTGCCGGTGGAGGATGAACCCGACATGGAGGTCGTAGGCTCGTTCGCTGTCGCCGCTCCGGATGAACACCTGACTGAACGCCGCGACCGCCCTGCCAACGATGGCCATGCCCCCGACCCGCGCGCGGGCGTTGAAGCCGCCGACGCAAGACTGCAGCCGCCCGGTCGCGCGCGGATCGACTGGCTCGCCCTGCGCATACCCAAAGGCGACGAGGCTCCCGCCGCCGACAGCGGCGAATTGAAGATCGAGAACGCCGTTGCCATTCCGGCTCCGGTTGACGCCGCCGAGAACGCAACCGCCATCTCGCAGGAAGCGACCGAGGCGGCGCCGGACGTGCGCCTTGCCGCCGCAGTCGCGCGCCGCGAGGAGCGCATTCCGGACGAGCGCGTTTCGGCCGAGCGCGAGCGGCCATCGATGCGTGGCAATGCCGAGGAAGCTCCCGCCCGCGCCTCCGCGCCGGTCGCCGACGCCAAGCCATCCGAACCTGCCCCGCGCGAGACCGGCGCGCGCGATGGCTCCGCCGAGCCGGCATCCGATCAGCTTCTCGTGCCACAGCGCGTCGGCGAGCAGTCGGAGGCAGGCACCGGAGATCGACCCATGCGCCCTGTATCGACCGTTTCGGTCCAGACCGTGCCGGCCTTTGCGGCCACCCTGCAGGGCCCCGCGCAGACTGTCCTGGACGCTGTCGGCGAGCAGGCTCCGGAGATTGCCCGATCGGCCGATGCCGCGGCCACGCAGCCGCACACCGCGGCGCAACCGATGCGCGTCCTGAAGATCCAGCTTCACCCACTGGAACTTGGCATGGTCACCGCGCGCCTGTCGCTCCAGGGCGGCGAGATGAGCGTCGAGCTACAGGCCGAGACGCGCGACGCCGCCGCCAAACTGCAGGCGGATTCGAACGAGATCGCGAAGGCCCTGCGCGGCCTCGGCATCGAGATCGACCGAGTGACGGTGACACAGCAGCCCTCGACCAGCACGCAGTCGCAGGACCAGCAGGGACAGCAGGCAGCGTCCGAGCGCAGCGGCGAGCGGTTTGCCAATGAAGGCGGCGCAAGCGGCCGCCAGAACGGCCGGAACGGCGCAGGCAGCGGAACTGGCAGCTTCGAGGGAGAGCGCAATGCAGGCGACAGCCAGGGCAGCCGCGGCGTTTACATTTAGCGTCCTCGCCCTCTTCCCCCTCACCAGCTCCGCATTCGCCAATGCCTGCGAGACGGAAATTTTGCGCGCCGCCGACCGGTACGGCATCCCCGCCGGCATCCTCTACGCAGTTGGCCTGACCGAGACCGGCCGCAAGGGCTCGATGCAGCCTTACGCCATGAACATCGAAGGCAAGGCCGTGTTTGCCTCGTCGGCGTCCGACGCGGTGCGCCGTTTCACGGCTGCGAAGCAGGGTGGCGCGAGCCTGATCGACCTCGGCTGCATGCAGATCAACCATCGCTGGCACGGCGAAAAGTTCGCCTCCGTCGGCCAGATGCTCGAGCCCGCCCGCAACGTTGACTACGCCGCCCGCTTCCTCGTCGAACTAAAGGGGCGCCACGAGAGCTGGTCGATGGCCGTCGCGCGCTACCATGCCGGCCCCGACAACGACCCCGACCAAAAGCGGTATGTTTGCCGCGTGATCACCAATATGGTCGCCACCGGATTCGGCCGATGGACTCCCGAGGCAAGGCAGTTCTGCGGCCCCTGATCCCGCCCGCGAATCGAATCCCCAATTCTGACCTACAAGAATTCGTGGTTGTGCCCGATTCGCATGAAGCGTTAACCATAACGCACGAGATTGATTAACTGATTCGGAGGGCGGCCGATGATAGTGATCGTGGACGAGCGCGACCTTGTGAAGGACGGCTACCACTCACTTTTCAACAGGGAAGGCGTTGCAAGCGTTGGCTTCGGCGCACGCGAGTTCGGCGAATGGGTCGAAAGCGCTGCGGACGATGACATCGGCGCGGTGCGCGCGGTTCTCCTTGGGGATTGCGACACGGAGATTGCCTCACCGGCGCGTATTCGCGACCGGACGAGCGCTCCGGTGATCGCCCTGTCGGAACATCCGTCGCTGGAAAATACGCTGAAGCTCTTCGAGGCCGGCGTCGACGACGTGGTGCGCAAGCCGATCCACATCCGTGAGATCCTGGCCCGCATCGCGGCGATCCGCCGCCGCGCGCAGGACGAGGCGACCTTCACCGACATCGGCCAGCTTCGCATCTTCCTCGACGGGCGCGATCCGCAATGTGCCGGCCAGCCGCTTCCGCTGCCGCGCCGCGAGCGCCGCATCCTCGAATACCTGGCGTGCAATTGCGGTCGCCGGGTCACCAAGACGCAGATCTTCAATGCGATCTACGGCGTCTTCGACGAGGACGTGGAAGAGAACGTCGTCGAAAGCCACATCTCCAAGCTTCGCAAGAAGCTGCGCGAGCGGCTGGGCGAGGACCCGATCGATTCCAAGCGGTTCCTCGGCTACCAGCTCGTCGTTTGAGATGAACACGATGCGCGAGACCAGCCTCACCGCCAGCCTCGCGCAAGTCATCCGGTTTAACCTGACCGAAGGCAGCTCGCGAACCTCGGGGAGACCGGAATGAGCCTTTACGGAATGATGCGCACGGGCGTGTCGGGTATGAATGCGCAGTCGAACCGTCTGGGCACTGTGGCGGACAACATCGCCAACTCCGGCACGATGGGCTACAAGCGCGCCTATACGGAATTCTCGGCGCTGATCCTGCCGGGCGAGAACGGCAGCTATTCGTCGGGCGCGGTCAAGACGACCGTGCGCAACTCGATCGCCGATCAGGGCCTCCTGCAGTTCACCTCGTCGACGACCGACATCGCGATCCAGGGCGACGGCTTCTTCCTCGTGCAGAACGGGGCCGGCGATCAGTTCATGACGCGCGCCGGCTCGTTCGTTCCCGATGCGCAGGGCCGCCTCGTCAACGCGGCCGGTTTCTATCTTCTCGGCACCACCAACATGGCCGCCGGCCTGACGCCCGACGATCTGGAGGTCATCTCGATCTCGTCGACCGGCCTCACCGCCTCGCCCTCCACCGAAGGCGCGTTCTCGCCGAACCTTCCGGCGCTCGCCAATGAGGTTCCCGCGGGTTCGCGTGCCAGCGACAACGTCGCCGGCGCACAGTTCAGCGGCAAGACCTCGATGACCGTCTACACCGGCCTCGGCGAGGAACGCATCATCGACCTCTATTTCACCAAGGTCGGTCCGAGCGAATGGGAAGTGGCGGCTTATGACGCCAGCACCGCCGACGCGACCACACGTGGCTTTCCCTACACCAGCGGCCCGCTGAACGACGTCACGCAGACGATCGGGTTCAGCACGGTCGACGGTGCCCTCCTCGACCCGGCCAATGCCAATGTCGAGTTCACCATTCCCAATGGCGGCCTCTTCAAACTGTCGCTTGCCGGCACCCAGTCGCTCGCAGCCGACTACACCGCCCGCGCACCTGCCGTGAACGGCAGCGGCACAGGCGGCTTCGACGAGATCTCGATCGACCTCAACGGCATGGTTTCCGCGCTGAACAAGAACGGCTCGGTCATCAACCTCTTCCGCATCCCGATCGCCACCGTCACCAGCCCCGACCGGCTGACGACGCTCCCCGGCAACGTCTACCAGTCCAACAACGGATCGGGCGGCATGACGATCGGCGTCGCGACCACCTCGAACTTCGGCGAAATCGTCTCGGGCGCCCTCGAAGGCTCCAATGTCGACATCGCCGAGGAACTGACGAGCATGATCGAATCGCAGCGCAACTACACGGCAAATTCGAAAGTCTTCCAGACGGGTGCAGACCTTCTGGACGTCCTGGTCAACCTGAAGCGTTAGGACCGGGCTTGGCGCCCGGCTGAAGTGGGAAATGTCACTATCGTCTGTCCTGAATACCGCGCAGTCGTCGCTGACCAACACGTCGCGACAGACGAACGTCGTTTCCCGCAACATCACCAACGCCTACAACACCGACTACACGCGGCGTCAGGCGGTGCTGGCCAGCACCGCCCCCGGCGCACGCGTCGTCTCCATCACCCGCGCGGCCGACGCCGCGCTGATGCGCCAGAACTCCGACGCGCTTTCGGTCTGGCACGCCCAGAACACGTTGATGACCGGCTTCGAAAGGCTGAGCCTTTCCGTCAATGGCGTCGACAACGCCACCTCGCCCGCCATGCGCATGGGCGAGTTGCAGACGGCGCTGCAGACCTACTCGGCCTCTCCCGGTGACCGCAGCCTGGCGGTCAACGTCGTCAATTCGGCCGGCGACATCGTGCGCGCGCTCAATGGCGGCACGCAGGCGATCCAGCAATTGCGCACCGACGCCGATGTCGAGATCAAGCAGTCCGTTGACAAGCTGAACTCGCTCCTCGCCGACCTCGAAAAGATAAACACCGACGTCATGACCGCTACCACGCTCGGTCGCGACGCCTCTGAATCGCTCGACCTGCGCGACGGCATCGTCAAGCAGATCTCCGAACTCGTTCCGGTCACCACGCAGCTTCGTGGCGACGGCGACATGGTCATCTTCACCCAAGACGGCGTCACGCTGTTCGAGACGGTGGCCCGCAAGGCGGCCTTCGAGGCCTCGCCGATGCTCCTTTCCGGGCAGAGCGGCAACCAGGTCTATATCGACGGCGTACCGCTCGCCGGCGGCCAGGGCGGCGACACCGATGCAGGCGGCTCGATCGCCGGCCTGCTACAGCTTCGCGACAGCGTTGCGACGCAGATGCAAACCCAGCTCGACGAGATGGCGCATGCCCTCGTTGAGGAGATGCGGCAGGCAACCGGCGACGACGGCCTTTTCACCTGGGCCACCGGGACGACGCCGGCCAACCAGGGCGCGTCGACCCTGGTCGTGAACACTGCCTACAAGGCTAACCCGCTCGCCATTCGCGATGGTACGACCGGCACCTTGAACCCTGACGCAAATGCCGGTTTCACCGCCGAAATCGAACGCCTGATGGACGCTTTCGACGCGAACCGCACCTTCAGCGCCGATGGCGGCATCGAAGGCGCAAAGACCCTTTCGACCTATGCCTCCGCGTCGATCTCATGGCTCGAGAACCTGCGGCAGCTCTCCTCGACGGCGGCCGAAAAGAAGAACGCCACGCTCGCTCGAACGTCCGAGGCCCTGTCCAACAAGTCCGGCGTCAATATCGACGACGAACTCGCCAAGCTGCTCGAACTCGAGCAGTCCTATGCGGCCTCGGCGAAGCTGATGCAGGTCGCCAACGACATGCTGTCCACACTGATGGCGACGGTTAGGTAGTCCCATGAAGGCGATGTCCGTTTCCTCCAACGCGATCAGCCAGGCGCTCCGCCTGCAGATGGCGCGCACGCAAGCCGAGATGATCAAGGCCGAAAAGGAAGTCGTCACCGGCCAGGTCGCCGATCGCGGCCTGCACCTTGGCGTGCGCACAGGCCAGTCCGTCTCGCTCGACCGCGACATCGCGCGGCTGGAAAACATCAAGGGCACCAACGCCATCGTCATGTCCCGCCTCGACGCCACGCAGAACGCGCTGGGCGAGACGCGCAAAGTTGCAGAGCAGATGATGGGCACGCTCGCGACGATGCTCAACGGCGCGCTGGATCCCGCCGTGCCGCGCACGCAGGCCCGCACCGTGATCGAAACCATGAACGCGGTGATCAATACCACGGTCAATGGCGACTACATCTTCGCCGGCACCAACACGGACGTGCGCCCGCTGGCCGACTTCTCCGACCCTGCTTCGACGGCGCGCGTCTCCTTCGAGGCGCTCGCAACTGCAAGCTTCCCCGGTCCCGGCCCGATCGACGGCGCGCAGATGGCAGCCTTCCTCGGCAACCTCGAGACGCAGATGCTCGGCGCCGGATGGGAGGCCGATTGGTCCGGTGCCACCGACGCGACCATCCAGAGCCGCATCGCGCTTGGCGAGACCGCACAGACTTCCGTTTCCGCCAATGAAGAAGGCCTGCGCAAACTGGCCATGGCATCGGCCATGATCTTGGGCCTGGTCGACCGCAACATGGATGCGGACGCAAAGCGCGTCATGACCGAAAAGGCCATCGAACTGACTTCCAGCGCGATCAGCGATGTGACGGCGGTGCAGTCCGAGGTCGGCCTCGTTCAAGGTCGCGTGACGCAGGCCACCGACCGCGTGTCGCTCCAGGTGGACCTGTTCAAGCGCACCCAGATCGACATGGTCGGCGTCGACGAGTTCGAGGCCGGCACGCGGCTGACATCGCTTCTGGCCCAGATCGAGACATCCTACACGCTCACGGCTCGCATACAGCAGCTCTCACTCCTGAAATTCATCTCCTGATGACACCGCTCAACGTCACAAGCATAGAAAGATCGGCCTGCTGATGTACCAATTCGCCTACGCTGACATTCAGACCGATTCCGTCGCGGATGCGCGCGACCGCGAAAAGCAGGTGCTGGCGCGGTCGATCGACCTTCTGGTCGAGGCGCGCGATGCCGGCGTGCGGTCGATGAAGTCGATCGAAGCGATCTATTTCATGAACCGCGTGTGGACCACGTTCATCGAAGATCTGGGCTCCGCGGAGAACGCGCTGCCCAAGGAACTGCGCGCCAACCTCATCTCCATCGGCCTGTGGCTCCTGCGCGAAGGCGAGGAAATCCGCCAGGGCCGCTCAGAGAATTTCGATGGCCTGATCGAGGTCTCCGAGATAATCCGGGACGGATTGCAATGAAGAACACTTTGAAGATCACGCTGAAACCCGGCGAGAAGATCTACGTCAACGGCGCGGTCATCTGCGCCGACCGAAAGGTATCCCTCGAATTCCTCAACGACGTGCAGTTCCTCCTCGAGAACCACGTCATGCAGCCGGAAGCCGCGCGCACGCCGCTTCGCCAGCTCTATTTCATCGTCCAGATCATGCTGATGAGCCCGCAGGAGGCCGAGGACGCGCGCGCCATGTTCCGCAAGTCGCTGCCTCGCCTCATCGACTCCTTCTCCTCCGCCACGATCAGGGCCGACCTGAAGCAGATCGACCAGCTCGTCGCCGAGGGCCAGGTTTACGATGCGATGAAGATGCTGCGCGCCCTGTTCCCGCTTGAGGACAAGATCCTGGGCGCGACGCCCCTTCCCTTCCGTTCCGCGCCCCAACCCCAATTGCTTGCCGGAGAATGACGCGATGAATGTTGCAGCCCTGACCAGCGCCAGCCAGGCAAGCCCAACCAGCGCCAAAAGCGCCGCCACCGTCGACTACGAATCCTTTCTGAAGCTTCTCGTCGCGCAGATGAAGAACCAGGACCCGACTGCGCCGATGGAGTCGACTGAGTACGTCGCCCAGCTCGCCACCTTCAGCCAGGTCGAGCAGCAGGTGCAGATGAACAAGAAGCTCGACGACATCCTCCAGGCGTCAGCCCTGTCGCAGGCGAGCGGACTGATCGGCCGCGAAGTCGTCAGCCACGACGGTTCGGTCACTGGCACGGTCAAGGAAATCAAGCTTTACTCCGACGGCGTCGTCGCCGTGCTGGAATCGGGTGGCCAGATCCCCATTCTGCCGGGCGTCACCATCCGCTGATCAGAACCGAACGCCATGAATGAAGCCGACGCGCTAGACATCGTCCAATATGCCATCTGGGTCGTGCTCGTCGCGTCGAGCCCGGCGGTCGTGGTCGGCATGGCCGTCGGCGTCGGCATCGCGCTCGTCCAGGCGTTGACCCAGGTCCAGGAAATCACCCTGACATTCGTCCCGAAGATCGTCGCGATCCTGCTGACCGTCGCGCTCACCGGTCCCTTCGTTGGCGCCCAGATCTCGAGTTTCTCCACGGTCATCTTCCAGCGCATCGAAAGCGGCTTCTGATACGGGCCGCACCGCTCCACACCTTTCGCGCAAGCTTCATCCTCTAGCGTCCTGTCATTCCGGCCGCACCGCGGCCGTATCAGGCATGGACGAACCATATGGCGATGAATGAAGCACTGGGCGCGGCTCCGATCCGCAACAATGGCCGCGACATTGGCTTTGCGCTCGGCATCATCGTCATTCTTGCCGTTCTGTTCTTGCCGATCCCGGCATTCCTCATCGATCTTGGTCTTGCCTTCTCCATCGCGGTTTCCGTCCTCGTTCTGATGGTGTCGCTCTGGATTCAGCGACCTCTCGAATTCTCCGCCTTTCCGACCGTCCTCCTGATCGTGACCATGCTGCGCCTGTCGCTCAACATCGCCACGACGCGCGTCATCCTCTCCCATGGCAACGAGGGCACGCACGCCGCGGGCCACGTCATCGGCGGCTTTGCCAATCTCGTCATGGCGGGCGACTTCGTCATCGGCCTGATCGTTTTCCTGATCCTGATCGTGGTGAACTTCATCGTGATCACCAAGGGCGCGACGCGTATCGCCGAGGTGGGCGCCCGCTTTACCCTCGACGCCATTCCAGGCAAGCAGATGTCCATCGACGCCGACCTTTCGGCCGGCCTGATTGACGAGAAGGAGGCGCAGCTTCGCCGCCGCGAGCTGGAAGAGGAATCCTCCTTTTTCGGCTCCATGGACGGTGCCTCGAAATTCGTGCGCGGCGACGCCATCGCCGGGCTGATCATCACGGCGATCAACATTGTCGGCGGCATCGCCATCGGCTATGCCCGCCACGACATGCAGATCGGCGAGGCGGCCGACGTCTTCGTCAAGCTGTCGGTCGGCGACGGTCTCGTCACCCAGATTCCCGCCCTGATCGTCTCCCTCGCCGCCGGCCTTCTCGTCTCGAAGGGCGGCACGCGCGGCTCCACCGACAAGGCCGTGTTCGGCCAGCTTGGCGCCTATCCGCGGGCGCTCTTCGTCGCCGCGATCCTGCTTCTGACGCTCGGCCTGATGCCCGGTCTGCCCTTCCTGCCCTTCGCCTTTCTCGGCGGTGCGCTCGCAACGCTTGCCTATGTCATCCCGCGTCAGCGCCAGCGCGACAAGGATGCGGCGCTCGCCGTGCAGCAGAAGGCGCAGGCTGACCGCGACGAGGAGGAGAAGCAGTCCGTCAAATCCTCGCTGCGCACCGCCGAAATCGAGCTTTTGATCGGCAAGCAGCTTTCGACCAAGCTACTGACCTCGCATCAGGAACTCGCCTTCCGCATGGGCAAGATGCGCAAGAAGTTCGCTTCGCAATACGGTTTCGTCGTGCCCGAGGTGAAACTGACGGACGACTTCTCGATCCCGCCAAAGAGCTACCAGATCAAGATCCACGGCACCGTCGTCGCCGAATACCAGATGCGCGTCGGCGAACTGATGGTTCTGGTCGGCAACGGCGCGCCCCCGCCGCTGCCTGGCGAGGAAGTGCGCGAACCGGCCTTCGGAATGCGCGCCTTCTCGGTGCCGGAAATGTTCGCCGAGGACGTCAAGCGCGAGAAACTGACCGGCGTCGACAACATGTCGGTTCTGCTGACCCACCTTTCGGAGGTTATTCGCAACAACCTGCCGCAGCTTCTTTCCTACAAGGACATGAAGGCGCTGCTCGACCGGCAGGACGCCGAATACAAGAAGCTCGCCGACGAGATCTGCACTTCGCACATCACCTATCCGGGCCTGCAGGCCGTTCTCAAGCTGCTGCTTGCCGAGCGCATCTCGATCCGCAATCTCCATCTCATCATCGAGGCCATCGCAGAGATCGCACCGCATGTCCGCCGCACCGAGCAGATCGTCGAGCATGTGCGTATCCGCATGGCGCAGCAGATTTGCGGTGATCTCGCCGAGGGTGGCGTTCTCAAGGTCATGCGTCTTGGCAACCGCTGGGACCTCGCCTTCCACCAGAGCCTCAAGCGCGACGCCAAGGGCGAGGTGCGCGAGTTCGACATCGACCCGCGCCAGCTCGAGGAGTTCGGCGACCAGGCGTCGAAGGCGATCCGCGAACAGATGGAAAAGGGCGAGCGCTTCGTCGTCGTCGCCGCGCCCGAGGCCCGTCCCTATGTCCGCATGATCATCGAGCGCCTGTTCTCCACCCTGCCCGTGCTCTCCCATGTCGAGATCGCGCGCGGCGTCGAGATCAAGGTGCTGGGCTCGGTCTCGTAGGCCTCGATGGACCTGCCGGCCTCCCTCGACGCCATCGTCATCGCCGCCTTCCTGGCCTTTTGCAGGATCGGCGCGTGCTTCATGCTGATGCCGGGCCTGTCGAGCATCCGCGTGCCGATGCAGATCAGGCTCTTCACCGCAGCCGCCGTCACCTTCGCGCTGCTCGCCCACCTTTGGGACTTTCTCGTCCCCTTCGTCTCCTCGCGGCCGGACGCGCTCTTGCTCCTGATCGTGTCGGAAGTGCTGATCGGCGCGCTGATCGGCCTTCTGGCCCGGCTCTACCTCCTTGCCGTGCAGTTCATCGGCGCGGCCATGGGCATGATGTCGGGCTTCAACGCCATGGGCGGCACCGCCATCGAAGAGCCGGACCCACAGGGTGCGCTGGGCGCGATCATCTCGCTGTCGGTCCTGCTCCTGCTCTTCGTCTTCAACTTCCACCACGAGATCATCCGGGCGCTGGTCGATTCCTACCAGGTCGCGCCGGTCGACACGCTCTACGACCCCGCCTCTGCCCTGGCCGACATGACCGACACGTTGTCGCAGGCCTTTCTTGTCATGCTGCGTCTCGGCTCGCCCTTCATCGCCTATGCGATCCTCGTGAACCTCGCCGTCGGCCTCATCAACAAGCTGACGCCGCAAATCCCGATCTACTTCGTCTCGCTGCCCTTCGTGCTTGCCGGCGGCCTGATCCTTGCCTGGTTCGCCATCGGCCCGTTCCTTTCGCTGGCGGTCGACGGCTTCCTCCCTTCCACGATTGCGAGATAGCCATGTCGCGCCGCACCGACCGCCTGGCCAACGTCCTCGTCCTGCAGGAAAAGCTGAAGCAACTTCACGAGACCCGTCAGGCCATGCACACGGCAAATGCCCGCTTCGCCGCGGAGGAGGCGGAAGACGTGGTCAAGGCGTTCAACGCCGAAGGCTCGCTGGCAAGCGTCTTTCCCGAGGTCTACCACGCCCGCGTGGCCTCGGCGACGGCGGCCAAGCAGCACCATCTGGCCAACGCCCATGTCGAGGGCCTGCGCGTTGCCAAGGCGTCGGCACGCGTCGACGTGGTCGCTCGCGAAGTCGGCATCTCGCGCCGTGCGGACGAGCGCGCCGCCGAGGAGCGCGACCGGACCGAAGCGCTCTCCCGACAGCCGGCAAAGCCGAAGTAAGGCTGCCACAAGCTTCCTGAACGATAGTCGTGATGCACCACATGGAGGATTTTCTTGGCCATCAGCCCGCCCGTCGACATCGTGCTGGACGTTGCCCGCGCCGCAACCGCCGATGACGTGGCGGCCGCGCGCGAGCGCCTTGCAGCCCGCGCCTCGACGAATGCGGCGCCTGGCTTCGAAGTCGCCGCGCCGGCCGCGCCCTTCCCGACAAAGGACGCTGACGCGACGCCGGAAGCCTTTCGCAAGTTCGAGGCGATGATGCTCCAAAGCTTCATCCAGTCGATGCTCCCCGAGGAAAGCGAGGCGGTCTTCGGCAAGGGGCTTGCAGGCGACATGTGGCGCTCGATGATGGCCGAAAAGATTGCCGGCGTCATGGCCGATAGCGGCGGCATCGGCGTCGCCGACCGCATCTTGAAGAATTACTACGGACGCGCCGAGGACCATGCCGCGCTCGACGCCGCCGGCCGCTCGCTGGTCACCCAATCGATCCTGCACGAGGCCCAGCGCATGGCGCTGCAGCCCGGCCGGGCTGATGCGGACACGAGCCTTTTCGACAGTTAAGCACTTTGCGATGAGTCAGGATTGCCAACGATGACCAGTTTTGCAGCACCCGTACTTTCCCCCGCGCCCCGCATGCGTCCCGGTTCCAAGCCGGCCGATCTCGGTACCATTCTGGCGCGCATTGAAGACGCGATCGAAACGGAGACCGCCGGTATCCGGACCGACATGAACTTCGACATCGCCGCGTCGAACGCGCGCAAGAGCCGCCATCTCTACGACCTGACCCGGGCGATCCGCGGTCAGGACGATGAGGCCCTCATCGCCTCGTTCCGGCCCCAGATCGAGCGCCTGCGCGACAAGCTCGCCGTCAATCAGGGCGCCATCGTCGCCCATCTCGAAGCGGTCACCGAAGTGGCCACGCTGGTCAAGACCGCCCTGCAGGACGCGGAGGCCGACGGCACCTATTCGCAGGCCGAATTCCCGGAAGCTAAGCGCAGATGATCAAGCTCGTAGCAGCCGCAATCTGGATCGCCGCCGCAACGGCGGGCTCCGTCTTCTACGCCTTCCAGCAGGCCGGCGAGGTCGAGGCGGCAGCGCCCGCCCCCGAAGCCGGAGCCTTCGGCGGTCTCGACTATGTCCGGCTCAATGTCGTCTCGGTGCCGCAGCTGAAGAACGGCGAGGTCGACGGCTACTTCCTTGCCCGTCTCGTCTTCACCGCCCCCGCCGAGCGCCTGAAGCAGCTCGTCCTCCCGGCCGACGCAATGCTGACCGACGCGGTCTATACCAAGCTTTACGCCGATCCTTCCCTCGATTTCTCGAACGTGGAGGCGCTCGACATCGACGCCTTCCGCGCCGGCTTGCGCGACGCGGTCAATGCGAAGATCGGCGAGGAACTGATTACGGAAGTCCTGATCGAACAGGTCGACTATCTGTCAAAGGCCGACATCCGCCGCGCAAGCTTCCGCGGCTGGGACAGCGCCACCGCCGCCGCTCAGGCCGAGCCGAAGAAGGCGGATGGCGGGCGTTGATGTGATGCCCGGACGGGGTTTTTCGAATTGACCCCCACCCTGTATCCCTCCCCACAAGGGGCAGGGAGCCGTCAGCGCATCGCGCTACCCTTCGGCTTGACACCAAGCTTGACGGTTAGCATCGACGCCGATGCTCTCCCTCCCCCCTGTGGGGAGCGATAAAGGGTGGGGGTCCCCTTCGCAAAAACCTATCTGAAATTCGGCTTCCGCTTCTCCAGAAACGCCATCAGCCCTTCCTTCGCATCCGCCCCCGTCTGCGACAGCGCTGCGCTCAGGCTTTCCGCATAGAGCCCGTCGCTTCGCGACATGTCGTTGATGCGCGCGATCGACTGGATGATGAGATAGTTGACCAGCGACGCATTGTCGGCGATGTCGCTGGCAAGCGCGAAGGCCTTTTCCAGCCCCTCGCCCTCGCCGACGAGATAGTGTGCGAGGCCCAGCCGCTCGCCCTCTTCAGCCGTGTAGAGACGGCCCGTCAGCATCATCTCGGTCATCCGGTCCGGACCGATGATGCGGCCCACGCGCACGGTCGCGCCGCCGCCCACGAAGATGCCGCGCTTGCCTTCGGGCAGCTGGAACTTCGCCGATGGCTCGGCGACCCGCACATGCGTGGCCGCCGCGATCTCCAGCCCGCCGCCCATCACGGCGCCGGTCAGCACGGAGACGACCGGCACGCCCGAAAGCTGGATCTTGTCCATGATCGCGTGCCAGCCGCGCGAGTGGCGCAGCACTTCAGCCGCCTCGCGCTCGGACTGTTCCGACAGATCGAGCCCGGCGGAAAAATGTCCGCCTTCACCCGACAGCACGATTGCACGAACACCCTGCGGGACGTCCGAGAAGAATGCGTCGAGCGCGGCCAGCGTCGCGTCGTTGATGGCGTTGCGCTTTGCCGGGCGGTTGAAGGTCAGATGAGCGATGCGTCCATCAATCTTCACATGCAGGACGTCGTCCGCCCCACCCTTCGACGTACCCGTCATCGCATTCATGTCGATTTCCCTCGCAGGCGGCCCGTCCGCCCCCTTTTTGCTTGATTTAATTGTTCTGTATCATAACAATCGAATTTCATTCAAGCTGGCAGGGAGGAAACCGGCCGCTTGGTTCGGCAGGCCAGTCTGGCCAATCTGTCTGGGAGGACATCATGAAGCTCGTGAAGACCGCAATTTTGGCGGCGCTCGTCGGCACATCGACCGGCGCCTATGCGCAGGAAGAGGTGAATCTCCGGCTCGCCCACTGGCTGCCGCCGACGCATCCGGTGCAGGAAATCGCGATGACGGAATGGATTCAGTCGATTTCGGAAGCCTCGGAAGGGCGCATCGGCATCACCATCTTCCCCTCGAGCCAGCTTGGCGCGCCGGCCGACCATTATGACATGACGCGCGATGGCATCGCCGACATCGGCTACGTCAATCCCGGCTATAATGCCGGCCGCTTCCCCATTTATGGCCTCGCCGAGGTGCCTTTCCACGTCGCCAACGCCAAGGGCGGCGCGGTGGCGCTTCACGAATGGTACGACCCGATCGCCGAAACGGAGATGTCCGAAGTCTATTTCTGCCTGATCAACCCGCATGATCCGGGCACGATCCATTCCAAGACCGAGATCAAGGTGCCCGAGGACGTTCGCGGCAAGAACATCCGCCCGGCGCACGCGACCATGGCGAAGCTCGTGGCGCGGCTCGGCGGCACGTCGATCCAAGTCTCCGCCCCCGAGGCCCGAGAGGCGATCGCGCGTGGCACTGCCGACGCGATGACCTTTCCCTGGAACTCCATCTACATATTCGGCATCGATTCGGAGACAAAGTACCATCTCGACATGCCGTTCTACATTTCCTCACAGATGCTCCTTTTCAACAAGTCGGTCTATGAGGGGATGTCGGAGGAGAACCGCAAGGTCATTGACGACCACTGCACGCCTGAATGGTCGGGCCGTTTCTCCGAGGGGTGGGCGGACAACGAGGCATCGGGCCGCGACAAGATGATCGCCGACGAGAGCCACACGCTCTACGAGCCGACGGCCGAGGAGGTCCAGCTCTGGCGTGACGCGGCCGCGCCGCTTCTCGACGACTGGCGCGCCGAGGTGACCGCCGTCGGCGGCAATCCGGACGAGCTGTACGAAAGCTACCGCGAGGCGCTGACCCGCCACGACGCGCTTTACGAGTGATGGACGACATGCGCCTTGCGCATCTGTGCGACCTGAGGGTCGAGCTCGCTCCCCCGATCGAGCTCGGCCTTTCCCCGCGCGGCCGCCGCCGCATGATCCCGATCGTCGGCGGCACCGTGACCGGGCAGCGTCTGGCCGGCCGCATCCTGAACCTCGGCGCGGACTGGCAGACGGTCTTCGCCGACGGCTCGGCCGAGCTCGACACGCGCTATGCGATGGAAACGCACGATGGTGCGGTCATAGACATCCGCAATTTCGGCTACCGTCACGGTCCGGCCGACGTGCTTGAAGCGCTGGCCAAGGGCGAGGATGTCGACCCGATGCGCTACTATATGCGCACGCAACCGCGATTCGAGACGGGCGATGCGCGCTACGCCTGGCTCAACCGGACGATTTTCGTCGGCTCGGGCGCGCGCGAGGCCGACTGCGTGAAGATTGCGTTCTACGAGGTCCTATGAGCGATGCAACGACGAGACCGCCGGAAGCCGCCAAACGAGGCCGTCCACGCCTTGATGAACTGACAGCGACGGACGTCGAGGGCATCCCGGCGCTCGAGACTATCATCGGATACAGGCTGCGCCGCGCTCAGCTTTATGTCTTCCAGGATTTCATCGAGAGCTTCACGCGCATGAAGCTGCGTCCGGCCGAGTTCTCCGTGCTCTCGGTCATGGCGCGACGGCCCGGTTTGAAGCAGACCGAGATTGCCGAGGAACTGGGAATCAAGCGCGCCAACTTCGTCGCGCTGATGGACAGCCTGGAAAGGCGCGGCCTGGCCGAACGGCGCAAGGCCGACACCGACAAGCGCTCGCACTCGCTACATTTGACGCCGGAAGGCGTGAGGTTCGTGCGCAAGATGATGGCGGTCTGGACCGCGCATGAGGAAAGGCTGGTCGAAAAGCTCGGCGGACCGAAAGAGCGCGACCGGCTGATCGAACTCCTCGACCGCGTCGTCGCGCGGGACTAATTCCCGGAAAGCCCAGCGACAACCTCGTCCGGCATGGCGACGGCCTTGATGCGCGCCGGATCATCGGG
Source organism: Aliihoeflea sp. 40Bstr573 (assembly GCF_024105655.1). Classification (GTDB taxonomy): domain Bacteria; phylum Pseudomonadota; class Alphaproteobacteria; order Rhizobiales; family Rhizobiaceae; genus Aliihoeflea. Next base: position 202,828 of record NZ_JAAAMH010000003.1, on the reverse strand, counting down.
ATCGCGTCCCGTCCAGACCCGCGTCTCATGCCCCTCGATGGCCACCTTTCCGTCTTTCAGCACCCGGTGCGCGACGTCGAAGCTCGAGCGGCGAATGTCCTTGATGGTGCTCTCGATGGCGATGACGTCGCCATAGCGCGACGGAATGGAGAACTTCGCGCCGGTGTCGACCATCGGAATGCCGACGATGCCGAACTTCTTCGTCCACGCGATCTTCTTCATGCCGAGCCCCTTTTCCAGGAGATAGGCGGTGGACGCGTCGAACATGGCGAAATAGCGCGGATAGAAAACGATCCCCGCGGCATCGCAATCGCCCCATTCGAGCTCGACTTCGCGCGTATTGGTCAGCATCCGTGTTCCCTTCACGCGCCGGAGGCCACGTTCTCGACCAGCACGGCAATCCCCTGCCCGCCGCCGATACACGCCGACGCGATGCCGTACCGCCCGCCCGAGCGCTGCAACTCGCGCGCCACCGTGGTCGTGATGCGCACGCCCGTCGCGCCCAGCGGATGCCCGATCGCGATCGCGCCGCCATTGACGTTGGTCTTGTCTTCGTCGAGCCCGAGTTCGCGAATGCAGGCCATGATCTGCGCGCCGAACGCCTCGTTGATCTCGATCCGGTCGATCTGGTCGAGGGTCAATCCGGCCTCTTCGAGAACGGCGCGGATTGCCGGCACCGGTCCGATGCCCATGATGTGCGGCGGCACGCCGACGCTTGCGCCGGCAACGATCCGCGCGATCGGCGTGATGCCGTTCTTTGCAGCCTGGGCCTTCGACCCGACCAGCGAAGCCGCCGCGCCGTCGACGACGGCCGACGAATTGCCGCCGGTCTGCACACCGCCGAAAGCCGGCCGGATCTTCGCCAATGCCTCATAGGGCGACGGACGGATGTGGCTATCCACTGTCACCGCCTCCACCTTGCGCGGCAGGCGAATGCTACGGTCGTTGAAGCCCTCGGCCGTGAACGTCTCGCTTTTCACGTCCACGATCTCGCCGGCCAGGAACCCACTCTCCTGCGCCTTCACCGCGCGCGCGAACGAGCGCTCGGCGAAGCGGTCCACCTCCTCGCGGGTGATCTGGTAATCGCGCGCAAGATTCTCCGCCGTGTCGCCCATGGTGCAGGAGCACGCCGGGTCCAGCAGCGCTTCCCAGAGGAAATCCTTGAAGGCCACCTGGCCCATTTTGAAGCCGTTGCGGTGCGTGTAGGCGGCAACGGGGTTGCGGCTCATGGATTCGGCGCCCGCGCACAACACCACGCCGGCCCGCTCCTGCTCCACCATGTCGGCCGCCTGCAGGATCACCTCGATGCCGGTGCCGCAGATGCGTTGGACGAGATGGGCCGGCCGGTCGACCGGCACACCTGCGTAAAGCCCGATATGGCGCGGCGTCATGTAGGCGTCGAACGAAGCCTGCGCCATCGAGCCGGCAATCGTCGTGTCGATCTCGTCCGGCGAAATGCCGGTCTTCTCGATCACACTGCGCGCCGCCTTGATGCCGAGGTCGATCGGCGAGACGTCCGCGAAGGCGCCCGTGTAATCGACGAACGGCGTGCGGATGCCGTCATAGAGCCAGGCATCCTCGAAGGAATAGCGAAGTCCGCGATGCTGCGTCATGAGGCTGCCTTTCGGTTGGCGGTAATAACGTGGGCCGGAGACGGCTCGGCATAAAGATCATCGACCAGTTCGGCCCGCGCGGCCATCACGGCGCGCTGGTTGATCGAGCCCTTGTCGGTCACTTCATGCTTGTCGATCGAGGGGAGCGTGTCGAGGATGATGGCGCGGGCAACGAGGTTCGAACTTCCTGTCGACTTCGCCGCCAGCGCGTCGAGGCGTTTCTGGATTTCGCCGCGCACCGCCCGATGGTGCGCGACGGTCTTCTCGTCCGCACCGCCAAGCGATGCGTCGAGCTTGCGGGCCGCGTCGAAATCGAGCAGCAGCAGCGCCCCGATATGGTTGGCGTTGAGCCCGGTCAGAACCACGTCGCGGACATAGGGCGCGCAAGCCGAGATCAATCCTCCGCGCACGCCGGCCATGTTGACCCACGTTCCGGTCGACAGCTTGAAATCCTCCGACACGCGCCCGTCGAAAAGGAACCCCTTGTTGACGTCGTCGGGGTCGACGAATTTCAGCGCGTCGCCGATCTTGTAGAACCCTTCCTCGTCGAAGCACTCGGCAGTCTTGTCCGGCTGGCGCCAATAGCCTGGCGTGATGCTGGGGCCTTTCAGCCGCAGCTCCAGCTTCTCGCCGTCCGGTATCAGCTTCAGTTCCAGCCCCGGCGCGGGCAGCCCCACCTCGCCCGGTCGCCCCACCGGCCATGTCGTGGTCGAGGCGAAGGGCGCGGTCTCCGTGGAGCCATAGCCGGTGACGATCATGATCTTGTGGCCCGTCGTCTCGATCGCGAGGCGTTCGAGCGCATCCCACACATGCTGGGCAAGCCCTGCGCCTGCATATTGCAGAAGCTCGACCCTGGAGAAGAAGGTTTCGCGCAGCCTGTCGTTCTTCGCGAGATGCTCGGCCAGCATCTCGAACCCCTTCGGCACGTTGAAATAGAGCGTCGGCGCGATCTCCTCGAGATTGCGCACGGTTTTCAAGATGCCCGCCGGCGTGGGATTGCCGTCGTCGATATAGAGCGTCCCGCCATTGTGGAGCGCGATGCCGAAATTGTGGTTGCCGCCGGCCGTGTGATTCCACGGTAGCCAGTCCACCATGACCGGTGGCTTGTCCTTCAGGAACGCAAGCGCGGTCGCGATCATCACCTGGTTGCAGGCCATCATGCGGTGCGTGTTGATCACCGCCTTCGGCATCCCCGTCGAGCCGGAGGTGAACAGGAACTTCGCCACCGTATCGCCCGTCAATTGCGCTTCCGCCGCCGCGACGGCGTCGCTCGGCGCGGTCGCCAGAAGGTCGTCGAATATCGTCGCTTCGCGCCCCACCGGTGCGTCGCGTGCGACGACGAGTTCCAGCTCCGGCGTCATCACCGCATCGAGCGCCTTGGCGAACGGTGCGCCATCGGCCGCGAACACCAGACCTGGCGTCAAGAGCGAGAAGATGTGCTTCAGCTTGGCATGGTCGCTGGAGACGAGCGAATAGGCCGGCGAGACTGGCGCATAGGCGATGCCCGCCATCATCGCGCCGAGCGCCATCAGCCCGTGCTCGATCGAATTGCCCGACAGGATCACGATCGGCCGCTCGGTCGAAAGATCGCGGTCGATCAACGCCTGCGCGATTGCGCGGGTCTTGCCGAGAACTTGCGAATAGGTCAGCCTGCGCCATTCCCCCTCCGGCCCGCGATCGGCAAGGAAGATGCGGTCGGGCGCGATTTCTGCCCAATGCCGCAGGCGGTCGATCAGCGAGCGCGGATAAGGATCGAGCGATGCCTTCGCGCGCACGCGGATCACATCGCTGTCGCGGCTCATCTCGGCCGCCAGTTCGCCCATATTGACCGGGCGCAGTCCCGGCATCGAAACGATCGGCATCGGTCTCCTCCCGATTATTGTTATGCGTGATAACAATATCCGCGCTGCATCGCAAGATGGGGGATGCTCACGCCGATTGTCGTTGACGTAAACGTCAATCGACTGCTACGCATTGGCTCGATCAGCCCATTCTTTCAGAGGAGTTTCGAAATGGACACCGAAGCGATTGTCGCCAAGATGCGCGACAAGGTTGCCACATCCGGCTTCGACCGTTCGGTCAAGTTCGACATGGGCGACGAGGTCATCGTGATCGACGGCCAGAACGTGTCGACCACCGACGCGCCGACCGACTGCACGATCAAGATCTCGAAGGAAAATTTCGAAGAGCTGATCGCCGGCGACCTCAACCCGACCGCCGCCTTCATGACCGGCAAGATCAAGGTCGAGGGCGATATGTCAGTAGCCATGCAGCTCAGCCAGCTGATCTGACGCGTTCCCCGCAGAATTTGGAAAAGGCGGCCTTCGGGCCGCCTTTTTAGTCTGTGGAGAGACGCCGCCCCGCCTTCGTATTTCAGCGTGCCTGAATATAGACTGCCCCCGGCATCGCTCCGATGTCGTCAACCGGATTACCCATCATGAAATCCAGAAGGATTGCCGCCGTTGCCGCGCTCTTGACCGGCGCGATGACGCTTCCCCTCCTCGCCGAGGATCTCGTCTTCATGCTCGACAACCAGTCGAGCTACGACATTCACGAGTTCTACGCCTCGCCGACCGCTGTCGGCGACTGGGAGGAGGACATTCTCGGCGCGGACATCCTGCCGGCCGGCGATGCCGTACGCATCACGATCGCCGATGGCCGCGACGTGTGCGGATACGATCTGCGCGTCGTCTTCGAGGACGGCGACGTACTGGACGACGAGAGCGACCTTTGCGAGACGGGGAGCTACACCGTCACCGACTGATCTGACCTGAAAATCAAAAGGGCCCGCCGTGCTGCCACGGCGTGCCCTTGTTCATCTGGAGCGATCCTTCAGGCGACGGCGCGCAAGCGTTCGCGAACCAGCTTGCGGCCCGCGGCGACAAGCGTGCCCGATGCGCCATCGAGCGCACCATCCGTCAACTCCAGCGCCAGAAACCGGCTGCGCTCATAGGGACCGGGCATGGCCAACTCGCCGGTTCTCTCGGCCGAAAAGCCGAACCGCGCATAATAGGGCGCGTCGCCGACGAGCAGGATCGCGCCATGGCCAAACCGCTTCGCCTCGTCGATCGCATGGCGCATCAGCGCCGACCCGATCCCGCCCGACTTGACCTGCAGGTCGACCGCGAGCGGCCCGAGCAAGAGCGCCCTGTGCGGACGCGTTGCCGCGAGGCGGCCGCCGCCCTCTCCCCACATGGCGGAGGGAGTCGCAAGCGTCCCATCTACGACTTCACCGGAACTGCTGCCGACAGGAGGAGCGCAGCGTGGATGCCCTCCCTCCCCCTTGTGGGGCGGGATATAAAGTGGGGGTTCTGCGCCCGTTCCATCGAACGCAACGTCCCAAAGCCGAACCGTCCCGACGACATCGCCTGCCGCATCGCGCGCGACGAAGGCCAGGCCCTCGGCCGGCAACCGCCCCCGGCGCAGCTTTTCCGACGATTTCTTCTTCCACCGCGGCCCCATGGCCCGGTCGAGCAGCGCATCGCGCGCGCAAATGTCGGCAGCCGTCTCCACGGCAATCGTGAACTGCGCTACCGGCGCGACATTGTCCTGCTGAAATTCCATCTCCACGATCCTTCACGAGCGGAGGTCTGTTCCACAAGCGAGCCTGCCGCCGAGGTCTTCGGCGGCAGGGCGATCTGAAAGGCTCGCGCCCCTCAGATCACGTAGGATCGGAGCGGCTCGAAGCCGTTGAAGGCGACCGAGGCATAGGTCGTGGTGTAGGCGCCGGCACCCTCGATCAGCACTTCGTCGCCGATGGTCAGCGTCAGCGGCAGCGGGTACGGCGTCTTCTCGTACATCACATCTGCCGAGTCGCAGGTCGGGCCGGCAAGCACGCAGGGCGCCTTCTCGTCGCCGTCCCGCTCGGTGACGATCGGGTAGCGGATCGCCTCGTCCATCGTTTCGGCGAGGCCACCGAACTTGCCGATGTCGAGGAAGACCCAGCGCACATTGTCGTTGTCGGCCTTCTTGGAGATCAGCACGACTTCCGATTTGATGGTGCCGGCATTGCCGACCATGCCGCGGCCCGGCTCGATGATTGTCTCGGGCAGGCGGTTGCCGAAATGCTTGGACAGCGACTGGAAGATCGCCTGGCCATAGGCCTGCGCGGTCGGCACGTCCTTGAGGTAACGGGTCGGGAAACCGCCGCCCATGTTGACCATCTTCAAGAGGATACCTTCATCGGCAAGGCGCGAGAACACGGCCTTTGCGTCGGAAAGCGCCTTGTCCCAGGCACCGAGGTCGGTCTGCTGCGAGCCGACATGGAAGGAGACGCCATAGGCGGCAAGGCCGAGCCGGTTGGCATGGCGCAGCACGTCGACGGCCATCGCCGGCACGCAGCCGAACTTGCGCGACAGCGGCCACTCGGCGCCTTCGCCATCGGTCAGGACGCGGCAGAACACGCGGGCGCCGGGAGCAGCACGGGCAACCTTCTCCACTTCCTCGACGCTGTCGACGGCATAGAGGTCGATACCGAGTTCGAAGGCGCGCGCGATGTCGCGCTCCTTCTTGATCGTGTTGCCGAAGGAAATCCGGTCAGGCGTCGCGCCGGCGTCGAGCGCCATCTCGATCTCGGCGACCGAGGCGGTGTCGAAGGACGAGCCGAGGCCGGCCAGCATGCGCAGGATCTCCGGCGCCGGATTGGCCTTGACGGCGTAGTAGATCTTCGAGTCCGGCAGCGCCTTTTCGAAGGCATGGAAATTATCGGCGACGACGTCGAGGTCGACGACGAGGCAAGGGCCCGAGGGACGGCGGGTGGCGAAGAAATCGAGGACGCGCTGCGTGGCCATGCTTGTCTCCAATCGCGGCGAAAGCCGCTTCTTAAAGCTCCCGTCTTCGGCGCGCGGCCATGGACGGGCGGTGGACAAAGGGCGTATGCGACAGCCGACACGGAACCAGCCGGTGGAGACACCGGAACCGTGTGACGCGCTTACGCGGCGGTGAGCGAACGCCGTCTGCGGCGAATGCTCGCTTTGTCTGCCTCAGCTTTGGAGAATGCCTCCGCACTGCCGGCAATGAGGGTGTGCCTCTTTGAGTACCCCGGTCTTTGGACAACCGGGAAAACACCAGAAAGGCCCGCACCGTCGTTGCTTCAAGATGTCCTCGGACTGGCGGTTGGCCGTCAGACCGACTGGAGGGGTTAGTTCCAGGTACCTTACCGGTTCCCTCACCATTCGAGGGTCGGCGGACACCCACAGGCACGTGCGACTTTGGGCAAGGCGTACATAGGCAAGATCATCGATTCGTTCAACGAAAAACTGCACGCGCCTTGAAAAACCGGTCCCGCTGAACGACCTTGCGATCAATGTCAAACGAGACTGAACGATGACCTCGACACGCGATGACCTGAATGCCTTCCTCGACTATCCGCCAATCGACGTTCCCCATGCCGCAACGGGCCCGCTCGCCGGCCTGACGCTCGGCGTCAAGGACATCTACGACGTCGCCGGCCACCCTACAGGCGGCGGCAATCCCGAATTTCCCGGCGCCTTGAAGATGGCGACGGCCACCGCGCCCTCGGTGCAAAAGCTGCTCGATGCCGGCGCGCGCTACGTCGGCAAGACGCAGACCGAGGAGCTGACCTTCTCGCTGATGGGCCAGAACGTCCACTTTCCCCACCCGGTCAACCCGAAGGCGCGCGACCGTGTCACCGGCGGCTCGTCCTCGGGTTCGGCCGCCGCTGTCGCCGGCGGCCTTTGCGACATCGCGACCGCGTCGGACACCGGCGGCTCCGTTCGTGGCCCGGCGAGCTTTTGCGGGCTGATCGGGCTGCGCGCGACCCATGGCCGGCTGTCGCTCGAAAAGGCCATGCCGCTCGCCCCCAGCCTCGATGTCTTCGGCTGGTATGCCAAGGACGCCACGACCTATGAAAAGGTTGCGGATGTCATGCTCGGCGAAGCCTCCGTCACGCTGCCTGCCATGCGCCCACTGCGCCTCGCCTCCTTCGATGCGCTCGTGCTCGGCCCCGACGAGGCAGCCGAATACGCCCGCATGGTCGCCGTCGTCGAATCCGTGCTCGGCGCCGCAAAAGAGGCCCCTGCCCTCTCCTTTTCGGTCGACGAACTCTATTCGATGTTCCGCCGCATCCAGGCCTACGAGGCCTGGGCCGTCCATGGCGACTTCGTGTCGAAGACGCGGAACATGGACCCTGCCGTGCGCGCCCGGTTCGAGTTCGGCAAGACGCTCGGCTGCGAGGTGGCCACGCAGGAGACGAAGAAGCGAAGCGAGTTCCGCGCCGAACTCGAAGCGCTTCTCGGGGAGAACGGTCTCCTGATCCTTCCGACCATGCCCGGCGCGGCACCCAAGAGCGCGTCCACCGGCGACCAGCTTCTCGACTATCGCGAGCGCGCATTGCGGCTTTTGTGCCTTTCCGGCCTTTCCGGGCTGCCGCAGATCACGATTCCGCTCGGCACGGTCCACGGCGCGCCCTTCGGCATATCGCTCATCGGCCCGCGCAATTTCGACCGCGCGCTCGTCGCGCTCGCCACTCGCATCATGGACGCCGCTTGATGGATACCCTGACCCGCATGCGTGCCTTCATCGACGTGGTGGAGGCCGAGGGCTTTTCCGCCGCCGCGCGCAAGATCGGCCGCTCCAAGGCGCTGCTGTCCAAGTATGTCCGCGAGTTGGAGGACGAACTCGGCGCGCTGCTCCTCAACCGCACGACGCGGCAGTTCTCGCTGACCGAAACCGGCCACGCCTACTACAAGCGCGCCTCCGAACTCGTGCGCGAGATCGACAGCCTCGCCGAGACGGTGCGCGAATCGTCCGGCGACGTGAAGGGTCGCATCAAACTCACCGCGCCGCGCACCTTCGGCGACGCGGCGATCGGCCGCTCGCTCGTCGACTTCGCCAAGGCTCATCCCGACATCACGCTCGAGATTCATCTCGACGACCGCTTCGTCGATCTCGTCGAGGAAGGCTTCGATCTGGCAATCCGCATCACGCGCCTTGCCGATTCCTCGATGATCGCCCGGCGGCTCTCACCTTTCCAGATTCGGATCTGCGGCTCGCCCGAACTCCTCGCCCGCGTTGGCACTCCGACGCAGCCGGCCGAACTCGCCAAGCTGCCCTGCATCATCGACACCAATGGCCGCTGGCTCTCCAACTGGCCTTTCCGCCGCGACAATGGCGAGATGACAAGCGTTGCCGTTTCCGGCCCGATTGAGGTCAACAGCCCGCTGACGACGCGCGCGGCCGCCTGTGCGGGGCTCGGATTTGCGCCCTTGCCGGATTTCATCGCGGCGCCCGCACTGGAAAGCGGCGAACTCGTTTCGGTGCTCGACGACTACGTACCGCGCGACGGCGGCATCTATGCCGTCTATCCGCACCGCCGCTATCTGCCGGCCAAGATCCGGCTGTTCGTCGACTTCCTGGCTCAATGGTTCAAGGAAAACGAGCGCGGCTAATCGTCCCCTTCGGGCTCCCCATTCTTGCCGCGATTCTGCTAGACTGTTCCCACGCAAATCACCGAGGGGCATGATGGCGATCCGCTTTCGAACTGTTCTGCTTGCGACCGGCGCGCTTGCAGCCGGCGCCGCTCCGGCTGCCGCACATCCGCACGTCTTTGCCGAAGCGCGCCTTGAGATCGCCACCGAGGGCGAGAACGTACAGGCGCTGCGCCATGTCTGGCGCTTTGACGACCTGTTCTCCTCGACCGTCATCTTCGAATTCGACCGCAACAAGGACCTGAAGCTCGACGCCGAAGAGCTCGAAATGGTCGGCTCGGTCATCCTGGAATCGCTTGCCGAGTTCGACTACTTCCAGTTCGTCACCGCCGATGGCAAGGACATCGAGATGTCCCCGCCCGAACGGATCGTCGCCTCGCTGGAGGACCAGCAGCTCCTCATCCTCTTCGAGTCGACGCCGGTGGAGGAACTGCCGCTTGCCGGCAATCTCCGTTTCGGCGTCTACGACCCGACCTTCTACACCGCGATCGATTTCTACGATGACAGCAATCTCGTCGTCGCCTCGATGCCCGACGCGTGTGCCAAGGAGGTCGTGCGCCCCGACCCTGACGAGGCGCTTGCCCAGAACCAGCAAACGCTGACTGAGGCCTTCTTCAACGAGCCCGGCGGTGTCGACTATTCCAAACTCTTCGCCACGCGTCTCGAAATCACCTGCGGAGCGTCCGGATGATGCAGCTTTCCAAGCGCACCGTGCGCGTTTTCTTCGCAGGGGTCGCGGTCGTCTATGTCGCCACCCATTTCCTCGGCCATGCCCACGCGCAAAGCTCGCTCGGCATCGGCGCGGCGGAAGTCGCTGCGCCCTCGACGGGCGTGTTGGCCGGCACGCTCAACTGGATCAACGCCCAGCAGCAGGATTTCTACCGCTCGCTGACCGGCGCCCTTCGTTCCATGCGGGACGGAGGCTCGGGCGTCTGGCTGCTCGTCGGCCTGTCCTTCGCCTACGGCATCTTCCACGCCGCCGGCCCCGGCCACGGCAAGGCGGTCATCTCGTCCTACATGCTGGCGAACGAGGTGGCGCTGAGGCGCGGTGTGATGCTGTCCTTCGTCTCGGCCATGCTGCAGGCGCTCACCGCGATCGTCGTCATGGGCGCGGTCTATTTGATGCTGCGCGGCACCGCCGTCTCCATGACCGACGCCACGCGCTTTCTCGAGATCGCTAGCTTCGCGCTGATCGCCGCCTTCGGTGCATGGCTCCTGTGGAAGAAGGCCGGGCCGTCGCTTGCCGGCCTCGTCTGGGGCCGCCCCGTCCGCGCCCTCTCTGCGGCCGTGCACGACCATGCGCATGAACATCACCACGACCACGGCGAAGCCTGCACGCATGACCACCATCACGATCATGCGCACGTTCATGGGCATGACGGCGTCTGCGCGACCTGCGGCCATTCCCATGCGCCCGACCCGGCGCTTCTGACGGGCGACCGCTTCGGCTGGAAGACGGCCTGGGCGGCCATCGTCGCGGTCGGCCTGCGCCCTTGCACCGGCGCGCTGGTCGTCCTGTCCTTCGCGTTTTTGAACGGTCTGTGGCTCGGCGGCTTCCTGTCGGTCTTCGCGATGGCGATCGGCACGGCCATCACCGTTTCGCTGCTCGCCACCATGGCCGTCACCGCCAAGAACTGGGCCGTCGCCTTCGCCGGCGACGGGCGCACCGGCAACCGCATTCACATGACGATCGAAATCGCCGGCGCCGCCTTCGTGTTCCTGCTTGGCGTGACGCTCCTGACGGCAAGCCTCAGCGTCTGAACCGTCCGCGCACCCAGAAGATCATGAAGAACGCGACCAGGAAAAGCCCGGCCACCGCGCCCGCGAGCCAGGGCGAAATCTCGATCGCCGCCAGCATGATCGCCGGCATGAAATAGGCGATGAGGCCGATGCCGGCCAGGATGACCGCCGCCGCAATCGCCGAATTTTTCGTATCCCGATCCATCATTCGCTCTTTGCTGCCGCGAACTCTTCCAGCTTCCGCTTCTGCTGGCCATCGCGGTCGAAATTGTCCTCGTCGAGCCAAGCTTCGAAGGCCGCGCGCCGCGCCGGCCAGTCGCCGTCCAGCATCGCATACCAGGCCGTATCGCGGCTCTCGCCCTTGATCACCATGTGCTGGCGAAAGACGCCTTCATAGTCGAAGCCGAAGCGGCGCGCTGCGCGGCGCGATGCCACGTTGCGGTCGTTGCACTTCCACTCAAAGCGGCGATAGCCGAGTTCGTCGAAGAGATGGCGCGCGAGAAGATAGATCGTCTCGGTCGCCATCCGGCTCTTCGCCATTTGCGGACCCCAGTAGATGTGACCGACTTCGGCCACTCCGTTCGCCCGGTCGATCCGCATCAAGGCCATGCGCCCCTTGGCCCGCCCGTCCGCCTTGTCGACGCAGGCGAAGAACATCGGGTCGGGCGATGCCTGGAACCGGTCGAGCCAGGGCTGCAGCGCGGAGCGGTCGGACGGCGGGACATCGGAGAGATAGCGCATGCGCTCGCCTGCATCGGGCACGCTCGATGCCTCGAAGAGCTGGTCGCCATGATCGTCCGCATTGAGCGGTTCGAGCCGCACATAGCGCCCGTCATGGGCCTGCCGCGGCGGCATCGGCCGCGCCGTCCAGCCGCTCAACTCCCGCGCCATTCGCCTCTCCCGTTTGACATTGCCGTCCAGCGCTCCCACAAACGAGCCCGATCTGCAAGACGGGAGGCTTGGCGAACATATGCTCCAGACGATTTCCGCATTCGACCGCATAGGCGAGGAAAACGCCTTCGCCGTTCTGGCCCGCGCGACGGAACTTTCCCAGTCCGGCAAGGACGTCGTCAATCTGGGCATCGGCCAGCCCGATTTCCGCACGCCCGAGCACATCGTCGAGGCGGCGGTGAAGGCCCTGCGCGACGGCCATCACGGCTATACGCCCGCGACCGGCCTTCTCGCCACGCGCGAAGCGGTCGCCCGCCGCACGCTCACGACAACCGGCGTCGAGATCTCGCCCGAAAGCTTGATGATCATGCCCGGCGGCAAGCCGACGATGTACGCAGCGATCCTGATGTTCGGCGAGCCGGGAACCGAGATCCTCTACCCCGATCCGGGCTTTCCCATCTACAAGTCGATGATCGACTACACCGGCGCAAAGTCGGTGCCGGTGCCGATCCGCGAGGAAAACGGCTTCGCCTTCTCCGCCGAGGAGACGCTGGCGCTGATCACGCCCCAGACCCGGCTCCTGATCCTCAACTCGCCCGCCAACCCCACCGGCGGCGTCACGCCGCGCGCGCAGATCGAAAAGCTCGTCGCCGGCCTTGCCGCCCACCCGCATGTCGCGATCCTCTCCGACGAAATCTACGACGTCATGACCTATGACGGCGAGACTGCGACGTCGCTCCTGCAATTCCCCGAAATCCGCGACCGGCTGATCGTTCTCAACGGCTGGTCGAAGACCTGGGCAATGACCGGCTGGCGCATGGGCTGGTCGATCTGGCCGGATTCGCTTTACGGGAAGGTGCGCAAGCTCGCCGTCAATTGCTGGTCCTGCGTCAACGCTCCATCGCAATATGCGGGCATCGCCGCCATCGACGGCCCGCAGGACGAGGTGGAGACGATGATGCGCGCCTTCGACCGCCGCCGCAAATTGGTGGTGGAAGGCCTGAACGAGATCGACGGCATCTCCTGCATCACGCCCAAGGGTGCATTCTACGCGTTCCCGAATATCGCGCAGACCGGCTGGCAGGCGAAGAAGCTTGCCTCCGCGCTGCTCGAGGAAGCCGGCGTCGCCCTCATCGGCGGGCCCGATTTCGGCACGCTCGGCGAAGGCTACATCCGCCTTTCCTACGCCAACTCGGAGGAAAACATCCTGCGGGCTCTCGAGCGGATTTCCACGTTTCTCAAAGGCCGTAATACCAACTGATCGCAAAACAGGTCGCGATGCCGACGAGGACGTTCATCGGCAGGCCGATCTTGACGAAATCCGAGAAACGGTAGTTGCCGGCGCCGTAGACCAGCGTGTTGGTCTGGTAGCCGATCGGCGTCGCAAAGCTGGCGCTCGCGCCGAACATCACCGCGACGACCAGAGCGCGCGGCTCGACGCCGAGCTGTTGACCCAGCCCGATCACGATCGGCGTCACCAGCACGGCAACGGCGTTGTTCGTCACGCATTCCGTCAGCGTCGAGGCGAGTGCGTAGACCATCAAGAGCAGCACGAAGGGCGAGACGGTCGACATCAGCGGCGTCAGCCCCTCCACGATCATGGTGACGGCGCCTGTGTTCTGCAGCCCCTGCCCGACGATCAGCATCGAGAAGATCAGGATCAGGATCGCGCCGTCGATCGAACCCCAAGCCTCGTCCGCATCGATGCAGCGCAGGACCAGGATGGCGGCGACCGCGATCATTGCCAGCAGGCCGATATCCATGACGTTGAACGCGGCGAGCACGACGACGAGACCCAGCGCCAGCAGCGCCAGCGGCGCCTTGGTTCGCCGGAACGCGCGCGCGGTCGAGCGCGTCACCGAAACGAGATCGTGCTGGTCGGAGAGTTCGTCGAGCCCCTCCGACGTGCCTTCAAGCAGCAGCCGGTCGGCCGGACGCAGCATGACGCTGCCAAGGTCGGGCCCGGGCACGTGCCGATGGCGGTGGACACCCAGGATGCGCACGCCGAAGCGCCGTCCGAGCGACAGGCCGGAAAGGCGCGTGCCCTGGCTGTAGCGGCCCGGCGCGACGACGGCCTCGACCGCGATCTGCTCGCCCTCGCGCACCACCCCGCGACGCTGCCCGACGCGCAGCCCTTCCTTTTCGCTGAGGGTCAGAAGTTCCGACGACTTGGCGACGATGATCAGCGCGTCGTTCTTCTTCAGGACAATGTCGCCGACATCCTTGCGCACGGTGCGGCCTTCCGAGCGCACGCCGGTAATGCGCAGTCCCGGCTGCTTGAAGTCGGCGATGTCCTTGATCGGCTTTTCGGTATAGGCGCCATCGGCGAGAACCGTGACCTCGGAGAGAAATTCCGCTTCCTCTTCCTGGACCGCCTCGCCGCCCTCCTCGCGCCGGTCAGGCAACAGGAATCTGCCGAGCACCAGCATCGTCAAGACGCCCGTCAGCGCGGTCACGATTCCGATCGGTGTAATCTCGAAGATGGAAAAGGGCTCCAGCCCCTGCTCGCGCGCCACGCCGTCGACGAGCAAATTGGTCGACGTGCCGATCAGCGTCAGCGTGCCGCCGAGGATCGCCGCATAGGAAATCGGGATGAGAAGCCGCGTCGAGGCGATGTCGAGCGCTCCTGCCAGCCGGATCACGATGGGGATCAGTACCAGCACGACCGGCGTGTTGTTCATGAAGGCGGAAGCCGCCAGCGTCGCAATCAGGAAAAGGGCGAGGGCCAGCATGGGATGCTTCTTGGCCCGCTCCAGAACCAGCCCGGCGACGGTTTCCAGAACGCCTGTCCTGACCAGCGCGCCGGTCAGGACGAACATTGCGCCGATCGTCAGCGGCGCGGAGTTGGAAAACACGCCCATCGCCTGGTCTGCGGGCACGAAGCCGAGCACAATGAACACCGCCGCGCCCGCCGCCGCCGTGACGTCGGCAGGGTATTTTTCCCAGACAAACATCGCAAACAGCAAGCCGACCAGCACAAGCGACACGGTCGCTTCGTAACCGCCGAAAATTCCCGCCATCATTTCCTCATGACCCCGATTTCGCCACCCAACGCGCAAATGGCGCAGCCGGGTCCGCCAGGCCAAAAATTATCCGCGGCCGACGAACGGCATCTTCGTCGCCATCACGTTCATGAAAAGGACGTTGGCGTCGAGCGGCAGGCTCGCCATGTGAAGAACCGCGTCGGCCACATGGCGCACGTCCATCACCGCTTCCGGCGCGATCTCGCCATTGGCCTGCGGCACGCCTTGCGCCATCGGAGCGGCCATTTCGGTGAAGGCATTGCCGATGTCGATCTGCCCGCAGGCAATGTCGAAGGCGCGCCCGTCGAGCGCCAGCGTCTTGGTCAGGCCGGTGATCGCGTGCTTGGTGGCGGTGTAGGGCACCGAACCCGGCCGCGGCGCGTAAGCGGAGATCGACCCGTTGTTGATGATCCGCCCACCCATCGGGCGTTGCCGGCGCATCAGGCCGAAAGCCGAGCGCGCGCACAGGAACGAGCCGGTCAGGTTGACGTCGACGACGTCATGCCACACGTCGACCGGTATCTCGTCGATCAGCGTCGATTTGTAACCCATGCCGGCATTGTTGAAGAGAAGGTCGATGCGACCGAATTCCTCCTCCACCCGCTCGAAGAGCTTTTCCACCTGTTCGGCGCGCGCGACGTCGCAGGCGATGGCAAGGCCCCGCGCCGGCGCCTGCCCGATTTCGGCCATCGCCGCGTCGAGCTTTTCCTGCCGGCGTCCGGTGAAGATCGTGTGCCACCCGGCCCGCACGAGCGCGGTCGCGACCGCCTGCCCGATACCGGAGCCCGCGCCGGTGACGAGCGCGAATTTGTCCTGCATGTCGAGTTCCCTTCCGTTGAGAGACGGATTGCAGAAGCATGGAGGCAGTGCAAGGGGAGGACACAAAGGAAGGCGGCCATTTGCGGCCGCCTGAGTTTGGAATCGGTGCTTGGGAGGAGGAGGAACGTCCGATTCGTTCGTTAAGAATGCGATACGAAGCTTAACCGAAGGTTAACTGCGCGATGCCCCTCATCCCAGAAAGCCAAGGAAGGGCCGCCCAGCCAACGCCTGCACGAAGGTGAACGCCACCAGCGCGACGAGAAGGATCGTGGCCACGCGGATCGGCCTGACCTCGTCCCGCCCGAAGACCACCAGCGACCCAAGGCCGGCCACGGGCAGGAAGTGCATCGCATGGGTCGAGAAGAAATGCGCCACGCGCGGGTCGCCCCCGTCCCGCGCCCAGCCGAAGATGGCGAGCCCGGCGGCATCGGACCGCACGCCGCCGACCCAGTGGCCGCCGAATGCGCTCATCGTTCCAGCGGTGATCACCGTCAGCGGCAGGACGAGCGCCAGTCCCGCGACGATGCTTTCCTTGACGACCGGCGCCAGTTCCGTCTGGCGGTTGCGGCCGATCTGCCAGGCATAGACGGCGCTTGCGGAGGTCAGGACGACCGCGAAACCGCCCATCGCCATGTAGATGACCTCGCCGACAGGCGTCTCGTTGAAATGCGCAGGCACGCCATTCGCCGCTGCTGCCATCAGCCAGATCGTCTCGAGCCCGATCGCGCCGATCACCGCGCCGATATAGATCCGATACCAGCCCTTTTGCTGCGTGCCTTCCGGCAGCCAGCGGGCGAAGAAGGCGAGCGTCAGAACATAGACACCAAGCGCCACCTGGAACTTCACCGGCTTCGACCAGACCGTGACGTCGTTGGTCATCCGTCCGTCGACGAGGCCGGCGAAAAGCGTCGGGGGCAAAAGCGCAAGCAGCAGCAATCCGAGCGCGGCGAGTGCGCGTTCCGAGCCAAGAAGCGAATTGAGCGTCAGCGGCGGCGAATCGCGACCGTCGAGTGCGAGCGTCGTCATGGTCGCCGTCCCTCGATGGCGGGCGCGGCACGAACCTGAATCCGTATGGCGCGGATGGCAACGAAAGCGAGATAACCGACAGGGCCGAACAGGAATGTCAGCGGCAGGCAGGGCAGCACGAGCCAGAACGGCACGCCGTCGACACGCCCGCGCCGCACGATCCACGCGCCGACGAAGAGATCAAAGGCAAGGTAGTGCAGCCAGCCGGCCAGAAGGATCTCGCGCGTCTGAAAGAGTTGCGCAACTTCGTCGAGCGACCCGAACCCGCCCTGCGCCCGCGTCCAGAAAGCAAGGATCAGCCCTGCATAGGCGACCGAGATCAGCGCCGGCATCGTATAGGCGGCGACAAGATCGCTGATGCGCGGGATCAATGGACTGATCAGCAGCGTCGCCCAGCCGGCGACCGCGATCAGCGTGGCATACTGGAAAATCAGGTCGGCACTCATGGCATCCTCCTCGATCCCGCGCCCATCGACAGACTTGACAGCGTCAAGATTAAGACTGCCAGATATCTTGACATTGTCAACATCGAAGATTGTGGCCATGTAAGGGAAGATCGGAGACTGACTTGAAACCGCCGCAGACCCGCAAGACCTACCACCATGGCGACCTGCGCCAGACGCTCATTGCCGCCGCAGAGGCCGAACTGGCGGAAAAAGGTCTCGAAGCCTTTTCGCTGCGTGGTTGTGCCAAGCGTGCAGGCGTCTCCCACGCCGCGCCCGCCCATCATTTTAAGGATGCAGATGCGCTCCTCTCGGCGCTGGCCGCCGAAGGCTTTGACCGCCTTCGCGCCTCGATGACGACGGCGATGGCCGGGGCGGAAGGCGGGCTGGAGGAAAAATACGTTGCCTCAGGCGTCGGCTATGTCGACTTTGCCTGCGCCAACCCTGCGCTTTTTCACCTGATGTTCGGCTCGCGCCGCCCCGACCACGAGCGTCCGCCTCTGTCAGACGCCGGCAGCGAAGCCTTCGCCGTGCTGACCGGCAACATCCTCGCCATGACCGGCAGGGACTACGCAACCGACCCCGCCGCCGGCGAAGACGTCATCGCCGCCTGGGCGATGGTCCACGGTCTTTCCGAACTTCTCATCGGCGGCAAACTGCACCTGCCCGCAGATATGCCCCGCCAAGCGCTCGAAGCCCTGATCTCGGCCGTCATCCGCCGCTCCGCGCCCAGGCGCTAGCATCCTGGCCGCCCCGCCCGCTCGCGCACGAACCGGCTGATATCCGCCAGCGTCGGCGCCTAGCCGCGCAGCGGCGAAGCGATGGCGCCGACGATGTTGATGTGCCCGACGGCATCGTAGATGCGAAGTTCCGCCCGGTTACCCGCCGCCTGAAGCGCCTGCGCCAGGTCTCGGCTATCCTGCGCCGCGACCGTCCCATCCGACGAGCCATGGAGCAACAAGCTCGCCGGCGCGCGCCCGCCCGCAAAATTGATCGGCTGGCTCTGGTCCCGCGTCGCTTCGGGAAAGATGCGCCGGTAGCGCTCGCTGGTCAGCGGCAGGAAGTCGTAGGGACCGGCAATGCCGACGAAGCCGGAAATCGTGCCGCAGGCCGTGCCGCCGAGATAGCGCTCGTCGAGCGCCAGCAGAGCACCGATCTGCGCGCCCGCCGAGTGTCCGACGAGCACGACCGGCCGTCCACCCGCCACCTCGCGCCGGATCGCGGCCACCGCCCTCGCCGCATCCTCGACGAATTGCGGGAAACGCACCTGCGGATAGACGCGATAGTCAGGAATGGCCGCGACGAAGCCCTGTTCGGCAAGCGCATTGCCGACGAACCGATACATCGCCCGGTCCCCGCTCGACCAGCTTCCGCCATAGAGGAAGACGACCACCGGCGCATCGTCCGCGGCGCGTACCGGTCGATAGACGTCGTACCGCTGACGTGGCTCCGAGCCGTAGGCACGGCCCGTCTCGACCGCCACCGCATCCGTGTCGGACATGGAATTGACGAGCCCCACCACCCCGCCGCAACCCGGCAGAACGATGAGGACGACGAAAAGCAGGACATTGAGGAAGCGCATGGGCACCGCGGCTGGAAGATGATTTTCCAGCAACGGCCGATGCGCGGCGAAAGTTTCGCTAGACCTTCACGCTCGCGACATTCGCCTCGATATGATCCACAAGCGCGTCCGGCAGGTTCAGCCGTCCGGCAAGCTGGTCGAGAAAGCCGCGTTCGGCGCGCGTCTCGGGGTCGATCGTCAGCCGGGCGGCGGTGTAGATCTCGACGCGCTGCTCCTCGCTTTGCGCCTCGCGCACGATGTCGTCGAGATTGACGGGCTTGTCGAGCTCCGCCAGCAGGAACTGCTCGGCTTCGTCGTCGATGCCCGCACCGCCGATGCGGCCGCCGATCTTTGCGCGCTCCGCCTCGTCGATATGACCGTCGGCACGTGCCGCCGCGATCATCGCGCGTACGATGGTCAGCGCGAAGGCGTCCTCGCCCTGCGGCGCGCGAGTGGGGTTGAACGGGGTGTCGGAAGGCGGCGGCAGGAGTTCGGGCTCGCGCGCGGCGGGCGTCGCCTGCGGCTGCTGCCCTTTCTGGTAGTCCGAATAGGCCTTGTAGGCCAGGCCGGCGATCGCGGCCATGCCGCCGATCTTGAGCGCCGAGCCGCCGAGCTTGCGCCCCTTGCCGGAAAGAAGAAGCCCCGCCAGCGCTGCCGTGGCCATGGGGTTGTCCTTGGCGAGTTGCCCGATCTTGCCGAGCCCGCCGCCGCTGGCAAGGCCGCCCAGCCCACCTGCCTGACCGCCGCCGGCCAGTCCCCCGAGGCCGCCGAGACCGCCCTTGGAGAGGGAACCTGACGAGCCCAGCAGGCCGTCGATGAGCTTCTTCGGGTCGAACATCGGCTTCTCCTCATCTATTCGTGCCATTGCGGCAGTCGAGATTAGCTAGGGGCCGACCCGTCTAATTGCAATGCGGCCGCGCAAAAGCGCTCAACCGCCGATATGCCTTGCACCTTTCGTTTTCGCCCGCGCCACCTGGCGATGGCGCTCGGCATAGCGCTCGCGGTCGGCTTGCGAGCGCTCCTCGTGGCAGGCCGCACAGGAGATGCCTTCCGAAAAGAGCGGCGAGCGCCGGTCCTGCGGCGTCAAGGGCCGCCGGCAGGCGCGGCAAAGCTCGGCCTCTCCTTCGCGCAATCCATGCCCGACGGCCACGCGTTCGTCGAAGACGAAGCACTCCCCCTGCCACCGGCTCGCAGCTTCCGCCACCTCCTCCAGATAGCGCAGGATGCCGCCCTTGAGATGATAGACCTCGTCCAGCCCGATCGACTTTGCATAGGCCGTCGCCTTTTCGCAGCGAATGCCGCCGGTGCAGAACATCGCCAGCTTCTTGCCCTCCAGCGCGGCCCGATTGGCCTCCAGCCAGTGCGGAAACTCGCGAAAGCTGGCCGTCTTCGGATCGAGCGACCTGTCGAACGTGCCGAGCCCGACCTCATAGTCGTTGCGCGTGTCGATCACGACCGTATCGGGGTCGGCGATCAGCGCGTTCCAGTCGGCCGGCTCGACATAGGTGCCGGCGTCGCGCTCGGGATCGACGCCGGCAACACCCATGGTCACGATCTCGGCCTTGAGCCGAACCTTCATCCGGTGGAACGGCATTTCGCGCGCGCCTGAATATTTGACGTCGAGCCCGCTCAGCGCCGGCATTGCATCCAGATGAGCGACGAGCGCATCGATCGCGTCAGGCGCGCCCGCTACCGTCCCGTTGACCCCCTCATGGGCCAGGAGCAGCGTGCCCTTGACGCCGTGCCGCGTGCAGAAGTCGAGCAACGGCATGCGCATCTCGCGCCAGTCGGGAAGACGGGCGAAGCGGTAGAGCGCGGCGACCTTGATCGGCATGTCGGAAACGGTATGCATGGCGCGCAGATAAGCCGTCCGGCAAGAACGCGCAACGGACTTATCCCCCTCCTTGCAAACGAGAGGAAAATATACCTCGACCATCGAAGAGGATATTGCCATGCTCGATCCCGAAATCCGCGCCGCCCTCATTGCCGTGTCCCGCGCCTTCGGCCTGGACGCCGACGCCCTCGCCGCCGTTGCTTCGGTCGAGAGCGACCTTGTCGCCCATGCGATGATCGACGGCCGCCGCGAACCGCTGATCCGTCTCGAGGGTCACTATTTCGATCGCCGTCTCTCCGGCGCCGCGCAGGCCAAAGCCCGCGCCGCCGGCCTCGCCTCCCCCATTGCGGGCGCGATCCGCAACCCCGCGTCGCAGGTGGCCCGCTGGGCAATGCTTGCCCGCGCCCGCGCCATCGATGCCCGTGCGGCCGATGAATCCACCTCATGGGGAATGGGTCAGGTCATGGGCGCACACTGGGCGTGGCTCGGCTTCGGCTCGGTCGAAGCGCTCGTCACGGAAGCCCGCTCGGGCACGGAGGGCCAGTTGCGGCTCATGGCGCGCTACATTGAGAAAGCCGGCCTCGCCGACGCCCTGTCTCGTCGCGACTGGGCCGCCTTCGCGCGTGGCTACAATGGCCCCGGCTTCGCGCGCAACGCCTACGACGTGAAGGTCGCATCCGCGCATGCCCGCCTCGCCCGGCTCGACTGGTCAGCCGGCAGCGCCGTGCTTCGAAGAGGCGATACGGGCGAACAGGTCCGTTCTCTCCAGCGCCGTCTCGTCGCCCACGGCGCAAACATTGCCTTCGACGGCATGTTCGGCCCCGCCACCGAAAGCGCGCTTCTCGCCTTTCAGTCCCGCCGCGGGCTCTCGGCCACCGGCATGTCCGATGCCGCCACCCTTGCCGCGCTGGCGGCGTCCCCCACGCTGCTGGGCCGCATGTTTGAAATGTTCAGCTCCCTTTTTACCCGAGGGTGACTCGCAGGCCGCGACCGTGCTAAATCGGTTGAAAAAAGGAGATTGCGTCATGGCCATATCACAGGCCGAGCGGCTTTCAGCCCTTGTCGGCACCCAGCCCGTCATCCCGGTCATCCGCATCGACGCGTTGGCGCATGCGGTCCCGATGGCAAGGGCGCTGGTTGCGGGCGGTCTGCCGGCCATCGAGGTCACCTTGCGCACCCCGGTTGCGCTCGACGCGATCCGGCTGATCATCGACGAGGTTCCCGATGCCGTCGTCGGCGCCGGCACGATCCTCGACGCCCGGCAGTTCGTCGCGGCCGAAAAGGCCGGCGCGAAGTTCATCGTCAGCCCCGGAACGACGCAGGAACTCATGGACGCCGCCCGCAGCGCCGCAACCCCGCTCCTGCCCGGCGCGACCACGCCGAGCGAAATCATGGCGATGCGCGAGGAAGGCTATGGTTTCCTGAAATTCTTTCCCGCCGAGCAATCCGGCGGCGCCGCTTTCCTCAAGGCCATCTCGGCGCCCATGCCGGACATGGTCTTCTGTCCCACGGGCGGCGTCTCGCCGTCGAACGTCAAAGACTATCTCGTCCTCCCCAACGTCGCCTGCGTGGGCGGCTCCTGGGTCGTGCCGGACGCCGCCGTCAAGGCTGGCGACTGGGCCGAGGTGGAACGGCTGTCACGAGAGGCGGCAGCGCTGCGGCCGTAGTCCAGGCGGCTCCGCGTCGAACTTCTGCCCGACGATCGGGTGTCGGTTTCCTTTGAAGATGACGCCCATCCTGGATCCTCCGCCTTTGTGGGGAGGGAGACAGGTGCAGCCCACCATAAGAAGAACATCCCCCTCTTCCGTGTAAGAAGGGCGTCCTCAGCCTCCAGCTCACCTTCAGCCAAGTATCAACCCCGACGGGCGCACGCACCGTTGACGCCCTCCCTCCCTCTTGTGGGGAGGGATAAAGGGTGGGGGTCCCCTCGGAAAAACTGAAAACGGCAGCCGCTGGCTGCCGTTTTCAGTTTAGACCTTTCAGCGGCGCCTAGTTGAACCTGGCCACCGACATGAACTGCACTGCCTTGCCCGAGAAACGACTCGCGTCGGGCTGCACATCGCTTTGCTGGAAGCCGGCCGTGTAGATCTGCGCGGGCGGCGTGCGCACGATGTTGTAGGCGAAGGACGGCGCGGTGGTGCCGGTCTGTACCTGCTCGACGCGGCCCGGCTCAAGCGCCCAGCGCGCGACGGCGGGCGTGGCCTCGACATTGCGTGAACGGCGCGCCTGCGCGTCCCCTGCCTTCGGCTTGCCGAGCTTGGCGGTGGTGCGCACGCCCGATTCGATCGCGTGCATCGGAGAGGTTCCTTCGGCGCGCGCGATCAGCGCCGCACGCGGAGAGGATTCGAGCGCGGCGACCTGCTGCTGCTTGATCGCCTGAGCGGCCTCCTTGGCGTCGATGCCATTGGCGCGGCGCGACGCGTCGAGATCGAACGGCTCGGCCGGCGCCACTTCCGGCAAGGCAGCGAGTGCGAAAATCTCGCCCGCCGTACGCCCGTCGCCCACGGCCGGCTCGGCCGACACGACCTGCGTGTCGGCGCTCGCCAGCTTGGGCTCTTCCTTGAGGATCTGGCTGATCGCTTCCGAACCGTTCGGGTTGGGGCGCTCGGCAAGAAGTGCTGCGATCGGAACGCCGGCCTCCGGCGTCTTGATCGAGGCAACCAGGGCGTCGGCGGCCTCCTGCGGTGCCGGCGTATAGTCGGGCCGGCGCGTGGGCAGCGGAACGTTGAGCGCGATTTCAGTCTCGCTCGCGGCGGCTTCGTCAGGCACGGCGCCTGAGGCGTCGAAACGGTCTTCCATTGCGGCGGCCGCCACGGTCGGCGCGGCCGGCAGGGCGCCGACCTCGGCCTGCGGGCGAGGCGCGGACAGCGGCACTGGCACGGCGCGCGTCGGCAGGGCGGCGATGATTGTCTCGGGCGTTTCCGCGACGGGTGCAGCGGGCGTCGGCGCAGCCTCGCGGCGCTGCGGCGCGGCCTGTGCAGGCGCGGCTGCAACCGCGACGTCTTCCTCGTCGTCGGCTCCGCCGCCGCCACCGAAGAGCGTTGCCAGCAATCCGCCGCCACCGCCACCGCCACCACCGGCGCTGGCAACCGCGAAGCCGCCGGAGCGCTTGCGCGATTCATAGGCGGCCAGGGCCTGCTTGTAGCCGGGCAGCGGCTTGCCGTCGGTCGGCACGTGAATGGTCTTGCCGTCGGGGAAGACGGCCATCAGGTCGTTGCGGCGCATGCGCGGCCAGTGGCGCACATTGCCGACATCCATATGCACGAATGGCGCGCCCGAGGTCGGGTAGTATCCAACGCCGCCGCCTTCCATGCGCAGCCCCACCGCACGCAGCGTCGAGAGCTTGACGCCGGGGATGTAGAAGTCGATCGCCTTGCCGAGCGTGTGCTGGCTCTTCTCGGCGACACCCGAGGAGCGCGAGCGCAGCATGCCGTTGGTCTTCGGCGAGCGATAGGCCGACACGACGTGGATCGGCTCGCGCCCGCCCACCTGCTGGTAGACTTCCCACAACAGGTCGATGACGCGCGGGTCCATCTTGGTCGGCTCGTTCTGGCGCCAGTCGCGCAGGAAGCGGTTCACCTGGTTCAGGCCGTTCTGGTCGAACCGGTTGCCGCGCTTGAACGTGATGTCCGCGCGTTCCTTGGTGTGGATGTTGAAGAGCTTCAGCGTGCGCGTCTGCGCATCGGCATTGGCCGTCGCGCAAAAGGAGAAGGCAAAGGCGATCATCAAGGCCTGCATGGCCCGGCGGACGAAACCGCCGCTCTTGATCTGCCGAGTGTTGGGCATTCCAGCGATACTGATCAAAACATCTCGCCTTGTCGGCTGTTGAGTGTCCCCGGACCGATTCCGGACGGCAATTGTCGTCCAAATATCAGCGCTAATGGTTAATCAGCACTTAGTGGAGCCGTTCACGTTTGGCAGACGCGGCGAATGGAAGCGACGCGGATGGCAAAACTGTGGTCGACTGCCGGCGAAAAGCGCTATCGCTAACCTTGGGGCACCGTCAAGATGCGAGCCGCCCGACGCGGCCTTCGTCGGCATCGATCCCCATCTCTTTGAGCTTGCGATAGAGCGTCGATCGGCCGATGCCGAGCCTGCGCGCCACTTCCGAAAGCCGGCCGTCATAGTGGTCGATGGCGGCCTGGATGGTCTCCCGCTCCAGTTCGGCCAACGAGCGCATCTCGCCCCGCGAATCCAGTAACGGAAGCGACATTTCGTCTATTGTTTCAGACACTTGCGCTGGAACTTCGACGACGTGCGACGGCACGTCGGCGCGCGGCGGCTCCGCGGGCCGTATCGTGCCTATTTCGGAGGCAATTTGCGCGAAATCAGACACTTCCAGCCGGTCGCCCTCGGCAAGCACGGCGGCGCGGAAGATCACATTTTGCAACTGCCTGATATTTCCCGGCCAATCATAGGCTGCGAGCAGTTTGAGTGCATCCTTTGACAGTCCCGATACGCCGATCTGCGCCGCTGATCTTGCCTGGTCGACGAATATCCCCGCCAGTTCAGCGATTTCACTCGTTCGCGCTCGAAGCGGGGGCACCGGGATGGCCAGCACATTCAGCCGATAGTAGAGGTCCTCGCGGAAGAGCCCTTCCGCCATGCGCTTCGCCAGGTCGCGGTTGGTGGCCGAGATCAGCCGCACGTCGACCTTGATCGTGTGCCGCGCGCCCACCGGATCGACTTCGCCTTCCTGGATGGCGCGCAGCAGTTTCACCTGCGCTTCGGGTGGCAGTTCGCCGACCTCGTCGAGAAAGAGCGTGCCGCCATCTGCCTCCAGGAATTTGCCCAGATGCTTCTCGGTCGCGCCGGTGAACGCGCCCTTCTCGTGGCCGAACAGAATGCTTTCGACGAGATTTTCCGGGATGGCGCCACAATTGACGGTGACGAAGGGCTTGCCTGCCCGCGGCCCCGCTGCCCGGATGGCGCGAGCCAGCACTTCCTTGCCGACGCCGGTTTCGCCCTCGATGAGGATCGGCATATCCGTCGCCGCCGCCTTGCGGGCGAGCGCTGCCGTGCGCTGCATTGCCGGCGACGCTCCGATTTCATCGAGCCCGATCCGTCGCTCGGCGCCCGGTCCCGACTTGCGCGTCCGCGCTTTGCCTGCAAGCGCGCCGAACTTGATAGCCGCCTCGACCGCGCCTTTCAGGCGATCGGGCCCGACCGGCTTGACCACGAAGTCGAACGCGCCGAGCCGCATGGCGGAAACCGCCGTGTCGATCGTGCCCTGCGCGGTCTGGACGATGACGGGCGTTGTGATCCCCGCCCGGCCCATCGCTTCGAGCACTTCGATACCGGTCATCTCCGGCATGGCAAGGTCGAGCACTACGGCCTCGATCTCACCGGCGCGCGCAGCCTGCAGGCATTCAAGACCGAGCCGCCCGTTCTCAGCCGTCAACGCCCCGTGGCCGCAGCGCGTGACGACCGCCTCCACCAGCCGGCGCTGGACCGGATCGTCGTCGATGATGAGAATGCTGCCTGTCATGCCGCCCGCGCGATTTTTTGCGTTGCCTATCCCGGTTTAGTTGCTCCACACTGGCACAACTCCATGAACAGGCGCTCAAGAAGACCGGTGAACGAACCCTTACCGGCAGCGCCTAAACCGGCTCGCTCCACGAGGAAATTCAATGAAATCTTCGCCATCGCCGCTCGCGCCCGTCTGCGCCCCGGCCTCCGCCGCCCGCGCCGAGACCGAATTCGGCAACCTGCCCGAGTGGAACCTCGCAGATCTCTACCCGTCCATGGATGCGCCCGAGCTCAAGGCTGACATCGCCCGCGCCCGCACCGATGCCGAAACGTTCGAGGCGAACTGGAAGGGCAAGCTCAAGGATGAGGCCGAGAAGGGCGCGGCCGGCGGCCTTGGCCGCGCGATGGCCGAGTACGAGGCGCTGGAAGAGCTGATCGGCAAGGTCGCCTCCTATGCCGCGCTCCTCTATACCGGCGACACGTCCGATCCGAAGCGCGCCAAGCTTTACGGCGATGTCCAGGAAAAGCTCACCGACGCCTCCTCGCACCTCCTCTTCTTCACGCTGGAGATGAACCGCCTCGACGACGCGCTGATCGACGCCGCGCTCGAAGCCGACGCGTCCTTCGGCCGATACCGCCCCTGGGTCGTCGATCTCAGGCTCGACAAGCCCTACCAGCTCGAGGACCGCATCGAGCAGCTCTTCCACGAAAAATCCGTCACCGGCCGCGGCGCCTGGAACCGGCTGTTCGACGAAACCATGACGTCACTGCGTTTCGAGGTCGGCGGCGAGACGCTGCCGCTCGAGCCGACCTTGAACAAGCTGCAGGACGCGGACCCGGCTATCCGCGAGGAAGCGGCCCATGCGCTGGCCAAGGTGTTCAAGGACAATCTGCGCACCTTCACGCTGATCACCAACACGCTCGCCAAGGACAAGGAAATCTCCGACCGCTGGCGCGGCTTCAAGGACATCGCGGATTCGCGCCATCTGGCCAACCGCGTCGAGCGCGAGGTCGTCGACGCGCTCGCCTTGGCCGTCCGCGAAGCCTATCCGCGCCTGTCGCACCGCTACTACGCGATGAAGGCGAAGTGGCTCGGCATGGAGCAGATGAACCACTGGGACCGCAACGCCCCCCTGCCCGAGACGCCGAAGGCGGTCATCTCGTGGGAGGACGCCCGCCGGACGATCCTCTCCGCCTATGAGGGATTCGACCCGCAGATGGCCGAGATCGCCGGCCGCTTTTTCGATCGCAACTGGATCGACGCCGCCGTGCGCCCCGGCAAGTCGCCCGGCGCCTTCGCGCACCCGACCGTGCCGTCGGTGCACCCCTATGTGATGATGAACTACATGGGCAAGCCGCGCGACGTGATGACGCTCGCGCATGAGCTCGGCCACGGCGTCCACCAGGTGCTTGCCGCCGATCAGGGCGCGTTGATGGCATCGACCCCGCTGACGCTTGCGGAAACGGCCTCCGTTTTCGGCGAGATGCTGACCTTCCGCTCTCTTCTCGACCGCACCACCGACAAGGCCGAGCGCAAGGCGATGCTGGCGCAAAAGGTGGAGGACATGATCAACACCGTGGTGCGCCAGATCGCTTTCTACGAGTTCGAGCGCAAGGTGCACACGGAGCGCAGGAACGGCGAATTGACGCCCGACCAGCTCGGCCAGTTCTGGCTTGAGGTGCAGGCAGAAAGCCTTGGTCCCGCGATCCGCATCCGCGAGGGCTACGAGACCTTCTGGGCCTACGTCCCCCACTTCATCCACTCGCCCTTCTACGTCTACGCCTACGCGTTCGGCGACTGCCTGGTGAACTCGCTCTACGGCGTCTACCAGTCGGCTGAGCCCGGCTTCCAGGAAAAGTACTTCGCCCTCCTGAAGGCCGGCGGCACGAAGCACCACGCCGAACTCCTCGCCCCCTTCGGGCTCGATGCGACCGACCCGGATTTCTGGAAAAAGGGCCTGTCGGTAATCGAAGGTCTGATCCACGAACTCGAAGCACTGGACCGGACCGCCTGACGGCGGATTTTTCGTGGATTGTCCCTACGACCAACCCCTCGCGACCCTGCCGCTACACCGGCTCCACCTTCAGCGTCGTGCCCTCCGCGCCGACCACGCGCACCCGCGTGCCGGCGGGAAGGTCGGGGCCGGTGATCAGCCAGAGCGTGTCGCCAAGGCGTATGCGTCCATGGCCGTCGCGCAGGGGTTCTTCGAGCGTCGAAATCTGCCCGATCAGTTGCCGCTCGCGCTGGTTGAGGAGCGGCTGGTCGCTTTCGCCCTTGTCGGACCCGAAAGCGTATCGGCCGGCCAGGACACTGGCGAGGCTCAGCACCAGGAAAACGGCGAGCTGAGCGGGCCAACCCCACCAGGGGGCCTCGCCGATCTGAAAGGACAGCGCGCCGGTCAGGAGCGCGGCCACGCCGATCCAAAGAAGGTAGACGCCCGGCGCGAGGATTTCGAGCCCGAGTAGAACCGCGCCGACAACGATCCAGTTCCATGCCCCGAGGCTGGCAAGGAATTCGCTCATCGCTCGCCCTGGGTGTCGGTGGCGGTGCCCGTGGTGGCGACGCTGTGCGCCGGGACGTTTGGAAGCCGCGAGGAACGTCGGCCCGGCTGTTGCTTGCCATCCTCGCCGAACACCTCCTTGGCGATCTGGCCGATGCCGCCGAGCGAACCGATGACCGCTGAAGCTTCGAGCGGCATCAGCACCACCTTCGAGTTCGGCGCAGAGCCGATCTTCGCCATCGCCTCGGTATACTTCTGGGCGACGAAATAGTTCACGGCGTTCATGTCGCCCGCAGCGATCGCCTCGGAGACGACCTGCGTGGCACGCGCCTCCGCCTCGGCCGCACGCTCGCGCGCTTCGGCGTCGCGGAATGCGGCTTCGCGGCGGCCTTCGGCTTCCAGAACCTGCGCCTGCTTCAAGCCTTCGGCCTCGAGGATCTGCGCGCGCTTGTTGCGTTCCGCCATCATCTGGCGGGCCATGGATTCGACCAGGTTCGCCGGCGGGTTGATGTCCTTGATCTCGACACGCGTCATCTTGATGCCCCATGGGCTCGTCGCATTGTCGACGATGTGGAGCAGGCGGTCGTTGATCTGGTCGCGGTTGGACAGGAGCTCATCGAGATCCATCGAGCCCATCACCGAGCGGATGTTGGTCATGGTGAGGTTCAGGATCGCGTTCTGCAGGCCCGAGACCTGATAGGCGGCCTGCGGTGCGTTCAGCACCTGATAGAACGCGACGCCGTCGACCGCCACGATGGCATTGTCGCGGGTGATGACCTCCTGCGTGGGAACGTCGAGCACCTGCTCCATCATGTTCATGCGCGCGCCGATGCGCTCGACGAATGGCACGATGAGGTTGAGGCCGGGAGAAAGCGTGCGCGTGTAGCGACCGAAGCGCTCGACCGTATAATTGTGGCCCTGCGGCACCGTCTTGACGCCGGCGAATATGACCAGAAGGACGAGAACGGCGAAAACGAGGATCGCGATCTCGAAACCGGACAAGAACATGGTGTCTCCCTTGGGTCAGCCTGCAACTGAACTTAAGGGAATCGCCGCCGATCTCAACGGGCAACGGCAAGAATGACTTTACGCATACGTGCTAGGTCCGGGTCGAGGCAATCGCTTGGTGGTGGACAATGGGCGTTGTGGGCGGTGCGCGGCAGATCGTCATGGGCGCGGGATACTGGCTGAAGCCGGCCCGCATCCGCGACCTGCCCCACCTGACGCTGGCAATGGGGAGCGCGCTCGCGTCGGGCGCGAAGATGCCCGAGGCGGCTGACATCCGCTCAAGGCCGCCCGGCTTCGCCGGCATTGCCTGGAACCCGGCCCCCGCTGCGGTGGTGGAAGCTGCGCGGCGCGGCTTTTATCCCCATGCCCATATCGGTCCCATGAAGTGGTGGTCGCCGCCACGCCGTGGCGTGATGATGCTTGACGAGGTCCATCTGCCGAAGCGGTTCCGGCGCACCTTGCGCAATACCGACATGGTCGTGACGATCGACCGTGCCTTCCAGCGCGTGCTCGAAGCGTGCGCAGCGCCGCGGCCCGGCCGCCCGCACCTGACGTGGCTCACCCCGCGCGCGCAGGCACTCTACAACCGGCTTCACGCGGCAGGCCACGCGCATTCCGTGGAAGTGTGGGACTCAGGCGGCAATCTAGTCGGCGGCGTCTTCGGTGTCGACGTCGATCCCGTCTTCAGCGCGCTGTCGATGTTCCACACTGTGGATGACGCGTCCAAGCTCGCGATCGTCAGCCTCTACCATCACCTGTCGCACCGTGGCTTCATCGCGGTCGACCATCAGGTGATCTCCGGATGGGTGCGCGATCTTGGCGGCGTGGAGATGGACCGGGACGCCTATGGAGCGCTGCTCGATCGCCCTTCCGCAGCGAGCCCGGATGCATGGCGCGCACTGTTCACGCCCGCCCAGACGGCCGAATGGCGCGTTGAGCACCGCTGAAGACGCGGCTCACGTCTTGAATGCGAAGAGGTCGGCATCGCTGTCCGAGCGCCCGGCGATGGCCGCGGAGATGATCTCGCTCGCGATCCGCGAAAACGTGATGCCGTTGCCGCCATATCCCATGATGGCATGAATGCGCGGTTTGCGCGGCACGGCGCCGATGATCGGCAAGCCGGTCGAGGTGGAGCCGAAGGCACCGGCCCAGGCGAACTGCGGCTCCGTGTCGAGCCCAGGCAACAGCTTCTTCAGCTTGGCGCGGATCGCAGCGATCCTTTCGGGCAGAAGCGCATCGCGGCGCTCCTCGTCCTGGAACTCCTCGTCCTCCCCGCCGCAGATCACGCGGCCGTCCTTTGTCGCGCGCATGTACAGATAGGGGTCCGAGGCTTCCCAGATAAACGCTTCCTGCGGCCACAGGTTCTGCTTTTGCGGCTTCGTGGCGAGCGCCCAGGTGGAGATGACCTGGTGGTTGTCGGCTGGCACGAAGGACACGAGCTCGTAGCCCGTGCAAAGGACGACATGGCCGGCGGTGATGACAGGGCCGGAGGCCGTCTCGACCGAGACGCCGTCCTTGCCATGGACGAACGTGGTCGCCTCTACATTTGCGTAAAGTCGTGCGCCGCGCGACCGGGCGAGGTTGAGGAGGCCGGCGGTCAGTTTGCGCGGATCGAGCGCCAGATTGTCATGGGAGAGGATCGCGCCGTCGCGTTCGAGGCCGAACTCCTCCTTCAGCGGCTTGGCGGTCATGTACCTGGACAGGATGCCCGCATCGCGGCGCGCCTCGGCTTCGGCTTCGAGCGCGCGGCCGGCAAGCTCGTTGCCGGCGAGGTAGAGCGTCGGTTTCGCAGATAGGTCGCAGGCAATGCCCAGCGCCTCGACATGCGACTTCAAGTTCATCACGGCAAGGCGCGAGCGACGCCAGGCACGTTCGGCATCGGCGCGGCCGATCATGAGCTTCAGCCGGTAGAGCGGCGTGTCGATCTCGTACTGGACGAGCGCCGTGGTCGCGGGCGTCGAGCCCAGGAGCGGGCCGCGGCGGTCGATCAGGACGACTTCGTGGCCGGCGCCGGTCAACGCCTCGGCCATCATCGCTCCGGAAATGCCCATGCCGACGACGAGTATCTCGGTCGTGATGTCGCGGGTGAGCGCGGCGACAGGGACAGAAGGCGCGCGATATGCGTGCCAGACCGGCTTGCCGGTCCGAAGATCAAGCTTGCGCATGGAAGGTGCCCCGTTGAATTGCGCTCTTCAACGGGGCGAAGCGGCCTTGGTTCCTAGCCGGCGAGCCGCTTGACGATCGCCTCGATCTGCCCACGCAGATCGTCGCGGCCGAGCGCGAAGGCGAGGTTGGCTTCGATGAAGCCTTCGGGCGAACCGCAATCATAGGTCTCGCC
Organism: Aliihoeflea sp. 40Bstr573; assembly: GCF_024105655.1. Taxonomy (GTDB): domain Bacteria; phylum Pseudomonadota; class Alphaproteobacteria; order Rhizobiales; family Rhizobiaceae; genus Aliihoeflea. Next base: position 171,114 of record NZ_JAAAMH010000003.1, on the reverse strand, counting down.
TTGATACTGGTAGCCGTAGAGCTTCTGGCTGTCGCCGAGGCGCAGCATCGCGTCGGTCAGCTGGATCTCGTTGCCGGCGCCCTGCTCCTGCGTGGCGAGAAGGTCGAAAATCTCCGGCTGCAGGATGTAGCGACCGTTGATGTAAAGGTTCGACGGCGCATCGGCGGGCTTGGGCTTCTCGACCATTCCGGTGATCTCGAAGCCGTCGCCGTGCGCCGCGCCCGCACCGACGATGCCGTATTTGTGCGTCTCGGCCGGATCGCATTCGGCGACCGCGATGACATTGGAGCCGGTTTCCCCGTAAAGCTCGACCATGCCGCGCATGCAGCTCTTGTCGGACCGCATGATCATGTCGGGCAAGAGCAGCGCAAAGGGCTCGTCGCCGACGAGATCGCGCGCGCACCACACCGCATGGCCAAGGCCGAGCGGTTCCTGCTGGCGGGTGAAGCTGGTCGTGCCGGCGGCCGGCTGCATGGAGCGCAGGAGCTCGAGCTGCGCCGTCTTGCCGCGCCGCTCCAGCGTGTCGTTGAGCTCGAACTGGAGGTCGAAATAGTCCTCGATATTGCCCTTGTTGCGTCCGGTAACGAAGATGAAGTGCTCGATTCCCGCCTCGCGTGCTTCATCGACGACATACTGGATCACCGGACGGTCGACGACGGTCAGCATTTCCTTGGGCACCGTCTTCGTGGCGGGCAGGAAACGCGTTCCAAGCCCGGCGACGGGGAAAACGGCCTTTCTGACTTTCTTCATCTAACGGTCCATTCTGAGTTTATCGATGATCGCGACTTTGTGATCGGCGCGGCCGCGTACGTTCCGTCGCGGACATTTTCATGTCAATGTTGATCTGTCTTGAACGACGGTGGCTGATCTGCCGCACGGAAAGGTTGAATCGGGGGCGGCTTTGGACTGCATGGTAAACGCTTTCCTAACCCGATCGGTGCAGAATCGCTTCAAATCCTGAATCAAGGAGGAATTCATGAGCTTGAAGACATTCGTGGAATCGCTCGTCGCCGGTGCGCGGTCGCTGGGCGCTGTTCTGACCGTGACGGGCATGGCGGTCGGCCTTTCTGTCATCTCCCAGCCGGCGCAGGCCGATGCCGGTTTCCAAAGGTGGGTCGCGCAGTTCCGCGCGACGGCGGCACAAAGCGGCATATCCAACGCGACATTCGACCGCGCGTTCCAGGGCGTGACCGCGCCCGACCCAGAAGTCCTTGAAAAGGCCCGCTACCAGCCCGAGTTCGTCGCGCCGGTCTGGGACTATTTCGACAACCGGATCAACGAGAACTCGATCGGCACCGGCCGCCAGATGGCGCGCCAGTACGACCGTCTGCTCGGCCAGATCGAGAGCCGCTTCGGCGTCGATCGCCATATCCTCCTGGCCATCTGGTCGATGGAATCGAACTATGGCGCGATCCTCACCAACGACCGGGTGATGCGCAACGTCGTTCGCTCGCTCTCCACGCTCGCCTATGCCGACGAGCGACGCCAGCGCTTCGCCCGCCAGCAATTGATCGCAGCACTCGAGATCCTTCAGCGCGGCGACATCGACGTCAGCCACCTGACGGGCTCATGGGCCGGCGCGATGGGCCATACGCAGTTCATCCCGACGAGCTACAAGGCCTATGCGGTCGATTTCGACGGCAATGGCCGCCGCGACATCTGGAACTCGGTGCCCGATGCGCTCGCCACGGCCGCCAACCTGCTTGCCAAGAATGGCTGGCGCGCCGGCCATGCCTGGGGTTACGAGGTCAAGCTGCCCCAGGGACGCAAGTTCCCCGCGGGCAATATGAGTCTTGCGCAGTGGCAGTCGATCGGCGTCGTGCGCGCCAACGGTCAGGCCTATCCGCGCCCCGGCGACAGCGCCGAACTGAAAGTACCGGACGGCCGCGAAGGCCCCGCCTTCCTCGTCCTGCACAATTTCAACATGCTCAAGCGCTACAACAATGCCGACCGTTACGCGATCGCCGTCGGACTTCTGGCCGACCAGATCGCCGGCCAGCCGCAGCTTGCGCGCGATTGGAACCGCCCCTTCACCCGGCTGTCGTTCGACGAGACGCAGGAGCTTCAGCAGCATCTTTTGACGCGCGGCTATTATGACGGCAATATCGACGGCAAGATCGGCCCCGCCTCGCGCGAGGCGATCAAGGCCTTCCAGTCGCGCATGGGAATGAGCGCAGACGGCCACCCCTCGAAGGAAGTTCTGTCCCGCATCCGCGGGCAGTAGGAACGGAGTACGATTTGGCATCGCGAGGTCTGCGCAAAGCAGCTTTTGTCTGTCTGGCGATGATCCTGGCTTTCGGAGGCGTGCCGCAAGGCGCGCCTTTCGCCGTTTCGCCGGCCGTCGCGCAGGAACAGCGGCAGGGCGGCGGGCTGCTGCGCTTCCTCTTCCAGCGCGACCAGCCGCAGGCTTATGAGGCGCCCCAGCGCCAGCCGCAACGGCAGCGCGCACAGCCGCGCCGCCAGCGGGACGTTCGCGGTCAGACGCAGCCTCGCCAGAGCTCGGCTTCGCGCGCCCAGGCGGCAGCGCCCGCCGCGGCTGCGGTCGCCAAGGCGGACGATGCACGCAAGGTTCTGGTCGTCGGCGATTTCGTTGCCGCCGGACTGGCCGAGGGGCTCGAAGCCGCCTTCGAGGCGGACGCCTCGGTTGAGATCATCGAGCGCTCGAACGGCTCGTCCGGCCTCGTGCGCGATGACTATTACGACTGGCCCGGCTCGCTCGGCACCATGCTGGAAGAGGTCGACCCCGCGGTCGTGGTGGTGATGCTGGGCTCCAACGACCGGCAGGCGATGTCCGCCGGCGGCAGCACCGAAGCCGCGCGCAGCGACGCGTGGCTGAAGGAGTATGAGCGCCGCGCAGGGCTGGTCGCAGACGCCGTGGCGGCAAAGGACGTCCCGCTGATCTGGGTCGGGATGATCCCTTTCCGGCCCTCGACGATGTCGGCCGACATGCTCGCCTTCAACGATATCTACCGCAAGGTCGCGGAAGCGGCGGGCGGGCAGTTCGTCGATGTCTGGGACGGGTTCGTGGACGAGAACGGCAAGTTCGTCGCCAGCGGGCCTGACATGAACGGCCAGCCGACTCAGCTTCGAGCCGACGACGGCATCAACGTGACACGCGCCGGCAAGCGCAAGATCGCGTTCTTCGTTGAAAAGCCCCTGCAGCAGGCGCTGGGTGCCGCGCCGACGCCCGAACTCGTCTTCTTCGGCCCGGACCTGCCACCGGGCTTCCTCGACGGTCCCCGCGAGGCGCCGCGCATCGACAGGACGCAGCCCGTCGCCCTGTTCGGCACGCCAGGCGCCGGCAGCGAACTGCTCGGCCGCACCATCGTTCGGCCAATGCGATTGGCAACGCCCGCCCCAAGGGTGGAGGCGGAGGCGGAGGACGATGCGGACGAGGTGCCCGCCGGGCGTGCCGACAATTTCATGCGCGAGCGCACAGCGCCCGAGCCGTTCGATGCCGAGATAACCGGCGCGTTGAGGCGATAGCTAAGCGGTGCCCACGCGCAGGAGATCATGGAAGTGGACGATGCCGACCGGGCGATCGTCCTCGCACACGACCAGGGCGGAGATGCCCCTCTCGTTGATGATGCCGGTGGCCGTTGCGGCCAGCATGTCGGGCGGAACGGTCTGCGGCGTGCGCGTCATGACGTCGTCGACGGCAAGCGCGGCGAGGTTGCGGTGAAGGTTCCGGGCAAGATCGCCATCCGTGACGATTCCCGCGAGCCGGCCCGCATCGTCCACCACGCACACGCATCCGAACCGCTTCTTCGACAGGACATGGACCGCATCGGCCATCGCCGTGCCGAGGGGCACCAGAGGCAATTCGTCGCCCACATGCATCAGGTCGCTGACATGGGTCAGGCTCGCGCCCAGCTTTCCGCCGGGATGGAAAGTCCTGAAATGGTCGGGTGTGAAGCCGCGCGCTTCAAGAAGGGCTACGGCCAGCGCATCGCCGATGACGAGTTGCATCAGCGTCGATGTCGTCGGCGCCAGCCCATGCGGGCAGGCCTCGGCGACCTTCGGCAGCGCCAGCACGACGCTCGACTCGCGCGCCAGCGCCGACTGGGTGCCCGATGTGATGGCGATCAGCGGGATCGAGAAGCGGCGCGCATAGGCGATGATGCCGCCAAGCTCGCTCGTCTCGCCCGACCATGAGATGGCAAGGATCGCATCGTCCTTTGCGATCATGCCGAGATCGCCGTGATTGGCCTCGGCCGGATGAACGAAGAAGGCCGGCGTGCCCGTCGAGGCGAGCGTTGCGGCTATTTTCGAGCCTATATGGCCACTCTTGCCGACGCCCGTCACGATCACCCGGCCGGTAATGTCGGCCACGATCTCGACGGCCGCGGAAAACGCATCGGCAAGACCGTTTTCGAAGGATTGGGCGAGCGTGGCGAGACCGGCGGCCTCGGTCGCCAGCGTACGGGCAGCCGACTGGACGATCTGTTCGCGGTCAGGTGCGGTGTTCGATTTATGGCGCAGCATGAGATGCGATTAGCCTCACTTTGCCCGTCTGTCCATTCGTGTCGGCTTGGCGGGCGCATTTCAACGCTTGGTTAACCAAGCCGCTTTACGGTTTCGTAAGCATGATTTTCCTCACCTGAAAGCGACGCGCCCCGATGGCAGACACGAGTTTCCGGCTTCGCAGGCTTGCCGCCGCGCTCGGGCTTGCCTGCGCGGCGGCCGCCCTGTTCGCCGGGCATCAGGTGCTTGCGCAACAGACGCAATTGCCGCTGCGCGGTGATCTGCGCGAGGACCCCGCACGCGACCTTCTCACAGGCCCTCCGCTCGCCGGGCGCAGCGTGCTCGAGGAAGAGGCGGCGCGGGCTGATGCGGCGTATCGCCCATTCTCCGGGGGCGCGCTTTCGCCAGGCGAGCCTCTTGCAGGCGAGCGCGACCGCGCTGAAACGTCGGACGGCGAAGAGGTCGTCGACCCGTTCGCCGGGCAGCCAGCAATCGATCTTGCCCGGCCGCGGCTACGCGAAGGTCGCGAGAACGAGCCTGACCGCGGCGCGGAGCGCGCGGGCCCGGAAGGGCAGCTCGACGACACGGTGACCGCCACGGTGCCCCTCGCCGCCGTCGATTCGCTTGATCTGGAACGCAATCTGCGTATCGGCGCGGACGCTTCGCGGGTCAATTCGATCGAGATCAGGCGGCGCCTGCCGGATGACAATCCCTATGCGCCGATCGGCCTGCGCGTCGGCACCTTCGAGCTTTTCCCGTCGATCGAACAGGGATTGGGCGCGACGACGAACGCCAATGGCAGTGCGGAAGCCGAAAGTGCCGTCTATTCGGAGACCACCGCGCGGTTCGAGCTGCGCTCCGACTGGTCGCGGCACGAGGCGCGGCTGAACGGCTTCGGCATCCTCAGGCGAGAGCTTTCGGGCGCGGAAATTCGCGACACGGAGGCCGGGCTTGACGGGGAACTGCTGCTCGATTTCGCCGGCGGGTATGAGGGTCGGGCCGCGTTCAGCTATCTGCACCGGCCCGAATCCGCCTCCTCGCCGGTCGAACTGACGGCGGGTGCCTCAAGGCCCGACCGCGACACGCTCGCCGGCGAACTCGGCATCGGGCGCGAGGTGGCGCGGCTGCGCCTCGGCCTCACCGGCAACGTGACGCGCGACATGTTCTCCGACGCCGAGCTTGGCGACGGGACCGTGCTCAGCCAGGAAGACCGGAACTCGACGCTGGCGAGCCTCAGGCTGCGCACCGGCTACGAAGTCTCGCCGGCCCTCATCCCCTTCGCCGAGGTCGAAATCGGCCGGCGAACCTACGACAACCGCGTCGACGCCGCCGGCTTCGAGCGCTCGGCCGACCGGCTGGCGCTGCGTGGCGGCATCGGCATCGACATCGCCGAGAAATGGCGCGGCGAGGCCTATGCCGGCTGGCTCTCCGAAGACCCCGACGACGATGCGCTCGACGCCGTGTCGGGGCTGGAGATCGGCGGCAACCTTGCCTGGTCACCGCTGCGCGGGACCGTAGTCGACCTCAACGCGCTGACGACCGTGGAAGGGACGACGTCTCCGGGCGCAAGCGGCTCCCTGCTCTATGCGGGCAACCTGTCGCTGACGCGCGAACTGCGCGCGAACCTGACGGGAACGGCCGGGATCGGCCTCGACTATCGCGACTACGCGAATTCGTCCGCCTACGACATGACGTGGAACGGGCAACTGGCACTGACCTGGTGGCTCAACCGCTTTCTGGGGGTGACGGGACGGGCGCGATACGAGACCGTCACAAGCAGCGACGCGGGACGCGAGAGCGATACGGCAAGCGTGTTCGTGGGGGTTCGGGCGCAGAGATAGCGCGGCCAGCATTCAGGAGTCTTTTCTGAATTGACCCCCTCCCGGTATCCCTCCCCACAAGGGGGAGGGAATTCGTCCGCCTCGTACATGCCCATCAATGCGTCACCCGGCTCGAAGGGTTCGCAGGACGCCGGCGCTCTCCCTCCCCCTTGTGGGGAGGAATAAAGGGTGGGGGTCCCCTTCGCCCGACTCCCGGCACAGCCCCCGTTTAAGCCGCAGCCGTGCCCTCTAAACCCACCCCTGCAGTTCCCGGCGCACGATCGTCTCGATCACGGCCATCCCTTCCTCCGAGTCGTTCAGGCACGGGATGTGCGCGAACTTCTCCCCGCCGCCATGCTCGAAAATCTCGCGCACCTCGCCGTCGATTTCCTCGAGCGTCTCGATGCAATCGGCCGAAAAGCCCGGATTGACGATGGCGATCCGCTTCACCCCCTCCTTCGCAAGCCGCTCCACGGTCTTGTCCGTATAGGGCTGCAGCCATTCCTGTGCGCCAAAGCGTGACTGGAAGGTCGTCATCAGCCGGTCCTTGTCCCAGCCGAGCCGCTCGCGCAGGAGACGCGTCGTCTTCTGGCAATGGCAGTGATAGGGGTCGCCGCGCTCGAAATAGACCTTCGGAATGCCGTGATAGGAGGCGAGGACGATCTCCGGCTCGAAGTCGAGCGCGGCCAGGTGCTTTTCGAGCGAGCGCGCCAGCGCCTCGATATAGATCGGCTCGTCGTAGTAGGGCGGCACGGAACGAACCGTTGGCATGTGCCTGATTTTCATCAGCGCGCGATAAAGCTGGTCGTTGGCGGTCGCCGTCGTCGTCGCCGAGAATTGCGGATAGAGCGGGAACATGACGATGCGGTCGCAGCCCGCCTTCATCAGATTGTCGACCGCGCTCGCGATCGACGGCTGACCGTAGCGCATGCCCCAGTCGACGACGATCCGCTCGTCGCCGGAAAGCGCGGCGGCGAGCTTTTCGGCCTGGCCGCGCGTGATGGTGCGCAGCGGAGACTCGTCCTTTTCCGTGTTCCAGATTTTCCGGTAATTCGCGCCTGATTTGGAAGGCCGCGTTGTCAGGACCGCGCCGTGGAGGATCGGATACCAGATCGCCTTGTTGAGTTCGATGACCCGCGGATCGGACAGAAACTCTTTCAGGTAGCGCCGCATCGAGGAATAGTCGGTGCCGTCGGGCGTGCCCAGATTGGCGAGCAGGACGCCGACCTTCTTGGCCTTCACCGCCGGATGCCCGCTCGGAAGCGGACCGGTCGCCCGCGCCTTTTCACTGTCGATCGTCGTGTGCAGCGTCATCGCCGTCTCCTTGCCGCCCGTGCCGGTGCGGATGTCTGCCTTGAAAACCGTAGGTGACCGGAAGCTATGCGCTTCCGGCCGTCAATCAATACGGCGTCTGGCCGCAGCCGGATCGGCGCCCGCATCAAACGAAACGGGCCGCTCGAAGGCGGCCCGTTCATTCATGCCCTTGTGGCTCGTCAGTTCGCCGGGCCCCTCAGTTTGCCGGGATAGTCAGTTCCTGGCCGACATGCAGGCGGTTGGGGTTGCGCAGCTCGGGATTCGCCTCGGCGATTTCCCTGAAGCGTTCGCCATCGTTCAGATACTGCTCGGCCAGTTCCCACAGATTGTCGCCGGCCACGACCGTGTGCGTGCGCGGGCCTGCGTCTGCCGGGGTGGCCTCGATGGGGTCGGCCTCGTCTTCCATCGGAGCCGCTTCTTCCGTCGCCGGAGCGGCTTCGTCTACAGGAGCGGCATCCTCAGCCGGTGCTGCTTCCTCCATTGCCGGCGCGGCCTCTTGTGCCGGAGCCGCTTCGATCGGATCGGCTTCGTCTTCCATCGGAGCAGCTTCCTCCGTCGTCGGAGCGGCGTCTTCTGCCGGTGCGGCATCCTCAGCCGGCGCAGCTTCCTGCGTTGCCGGGGCAGCATCTTCAGCCGGAGCGGCTTCCATCGGGTCGGCTTCGTCTTCCATCGGAGCCGCTTCATCCGTCGCCGGAGCGGCGTCTTCAGCCGGTGCAGCTTCCTCGGCCGGGGCTGCTTCGGGCTGCGGGGTCGTCAGTTCCTCGGCCGAAGGCGCCGGCTCTTCCGACGCGTCGCTCGGCGCGGCCTCGTCGACGACCGGCTCGGTGGGCTCGGCCTGGGCGACGTCGGTGATGCGGCCGTCGAGCATCGGCTCGTAGGGGGCGTTCTCGCGCAGATAGTCGGCGACGACCATTTCGAGGCCCGGACCGTAATCATAGGCGTTCTGCGCATTGGTCTCGAACAGCTCGTAGCCGTCGCCGCCGCCGCGCATGAAGTTGTTGGTCGCAACGCCGTAAGTCGCCGCCTCGTCGAGCGCGACCCATTCGCCGTTCTCCTCGATCTCGACCGACTGGATGCGCCCCTCGTTCGGCGTGCCGTTCGGATCGAACGAGTAGCGGATGCCCGCCACCTGCGGGAAGCGGCCGGCGCCTTCCTCGATGCCCGAAACGCCGTGTTCCAGCGACGCAATGATGTCGGCACCGGTCAGTTCGAAGGTCGCGAGCGTGTTCTGGAACGGCAGGACGGCGAGCACCTCGCCCATCGTGATCTCGCCGGCGTCGATCGAGGCACGCAATCCGCCGCCATTCTGGATGACGACGCGCACGCCCTGGTCTGCCGTGCGGTCGAGCATCGCATCGGCGACGAGGTTGCCCATCGTGCATTCCTGCGTGCGGCACGTCTCGCGGCTGCCGTCGATGGCCGCCGTCGTCTCGGAGACGGGCTGGCTCATCAGTTCCTCGATCGGCGCGGCGAGTTCTTCCACACGCGCTGCGATCTCGGCATCTGGCTCGACGGAATTGTCGAGGAGGATCGTGTCACCGGTCGCCGCCGTGACGTTGCCCTCGTCATCGAAGGTCACTTCGAGCTCGCCGACATATTTCGAGTTGGCATAGGCGTGGACGATCGGTACGTCCGTGCCAGATGGGTTGGCGACCATCGTCGGATAGGCTTCGGCGCCCTCTTCCGTGTTGGAGAAGCGCGTGTGGCTATGCCCGCCCACGATCACGTCGATGCCGTCGACCGCCGCGGCGATCTCCTGGTCGCGCGCAAAGCCGACATGCGACAGCAGCACGATCTTGTTGATGCCCTCGCCTTCCATGCGCGAGACGGCATCGTTGAGATATTCGATCTCGTCGTTGAAGGTGACGTTCGGCCCGCCCTGCGAGGTCACGTCCGTATCGGTGGCCAGAACCGAAAGGATGCCGATCTTCTCGCCGCCCTTTTCGACGACCGCCCATTCTTCGATCTTGCCGGCAAGGCTGGTCTCGGCCTCGGCGACGGCCGTGTTGCCGGAGATCACCGGGAATTCGGCCGCGTCGATGAAGTCGGCGAGCACGGACGGCCCGTCGTCGAACTCATGATTGCCGACGGCCATCGCGTCGAAGCCGATCATGTTCATGAACTCGGCGGAATCCTCGCCCTTGTAGGTCGTGTAGAACAGCGAGCCCTGGAACTGGTCGCCTGCGTCCAGCACGATGACGTTGCCCTCGTCGGCGGAAAGAGCATCGCGCCGCTCGTTGATCTTGGTCGCAACACGCGCCACGCCGCCGAAGCACTCGCCCGCCGTCTCGTCTTCCTCCGAACAGGTCGCATCCGACGAATTGATCGACTGGATGCGCGAATGCATGTCGTTGATGTGCAGGATGGACAAGGTGTAGTCGGCAAAGGACTGGCCGGCTGAAAGGGCCAGCGTCGACACCGACATGGCCGCGACGAGGGTGAGTTTCTTCATCTTGCTTGACGCTCCCGGAGTGTACTTATCGATACCTGCCACGCGACCGTGACAGTCGTGCAAAGGCGTGTTGCTGAACATGTTCACACCTGCGCTGCGCCCGCGCAAGCGCTTTTGTCCCTCACGTGAGGGGTCGCTGCCGACGGTTCGCCCACCCTCAGTCGCAAAAAAGGGCCGCCGGACGGCGACCCTTTTTCATTCGCTCCCGCAAGCCGGCGTTACGAAACGCCCTGGCTGCGGATCAGCGAGAACTGGTTGCCGGCCTCGCCAGTACAGTTGAGCTGCCCGGCGCCCGCCATCTGGCAATTGACGCGCGAGGTCGTCTGGCGGATCAGCGAGGTCAGTGTGATCTCCACGGAACCCTGGCCGCGGTCGACATAGGTGCCTTCGGCGAGCCGGTTCCCTGTGTCGGTGGCCACCGTCTCGAACCGGCCGTTCGAGAAGCGCGAGATGGCGACGCCGTCGGTGCTCGCCCATTCGCCGTCGACCTGCGACGCGCTCATCTGCGGGGCCTGGATCATCGGGCGCGAGGCCATCTGGCCCGGCCCCGGTCCCATGCCCTGGCAGCCGGCCAGCACCAGCATGAGCATGGCCGTACCGGCCGAACCCCAAATTCGTGTCTTGGTCATGTTGGAAATTCTCCTCGTCCCCGAGCCTAAATTCACCGCTTTCGGCGGCAAAAGCAAGGCGTCGCACGGCGTGTCGCCATGCCGCCCCCGCCCCCTTAATGCTCAGCGGACCAAAATGTTGCGAAATTGCCAGGGATCGTTTTCGTCGATGTCTTCGGGAAAGAGCCCGGGCCGCCCGGCAAGCGGCGTCCAGTCCGTATAGTAGCCCTTCACCGGGCCGAGATAGGGCTTCTGGATCTCCAGGCACCGGCGGTAGTCCATCTCATCCGTCTCGACGATGCCGGCCTCGGGGTTCTCCAGCGCCCAGACCATCCCGGCCAGCACGGCCGAGGTCACCTGCAGGCCGGTCGCGTTCTGGTAGGGCGCAAGCTCGCGCGTCTCGTCAAGCGAAAGCTGCGAGCCGTACCAGTAGGCGTTCAGTTCGTGGCCGTAGAGCAGGACGCCAAGCTCGTCGATGCCGTCGGTCAGTTCGTCCTCGTCGAGAACGTGCTGCACCGACTGCGCCTTGCCGGCCGCGCCGAACATCTCGTGCAGCGACAGCACCGCGTCGTTGCAGGGGTGGTACGCGTAGTGGCAGGTCGGGCGGTATTCCGCCGCCCCGTCGATGCTCTTCACGGTGAAGAAATCGGCGATCGAGATCGCTTCGTTATGGGTGACAAGGAAACCGTATTGTGCACCGGGGGTCGGGCACCAGCTGCGAACGCGCGTATCGGCGCCCGGCTGTTCGAGAAAGACGCCGGCCTTGCAGCCATGGTCGTGCTCCTTGAGGTTCGCCGGCTTCCAGGTCTCGTGCGTGCCCCAGCCAAGCTCGGCCGGCTGCAGCCCTTCCGAAATGAAGCCTTCGACCGACCACGTGTTCCAGAACACGTCCATCGGCTTCGCCTTCTTGGTGCGCTGCGTGTCGCGTTCGGCGATATGGATGCCCTTGACGCCGACGCGCTGCATCAGCTTCGCCCAGCCTACGCGGTCGCCGACCGCCGGCTCGGTGAAGTTGAGCTTCATTTCCGTTGCAAGATCGACCAGCGCCTTCTTGACGAACCAGGACACCATGCCCGGGTTCGCGCCGCAGCAGGAAACGGCCGTCGTCCCGCCCGGATTGGCCGCCTTCTCGCGCCGCACGCTCTCGCGCAGCGCATAGTTCGTGCGCTCGGCATTCGATGCGCTCATGTCGAAATAAAAGCCGAGCCAGGGCTCCACCACGGTGTCGATGTAGAGAACGCCCAGTTCCCGGCACATCTTCATCATGTCGAGCGAACCCGTATCGACCGACAGGTTGATGCAGAACCCCTGCCCCTCGCCTTCTGTCAGATAGGGGGTGAGCAGGTCGCGATAATTTTCGCGCGTCACATGCTCCTGGATGAAGGGAATGCCGCGCTCGTCGAGCAGCGCCTTGTCCTCGTCGCGCGGGTCGATGACCACGAAGCGCGACTTGTCGTATTTGAAGTGACGCTCGATCAGCGGCAGCACGCCGCGTCCGATAGAACCGAAGCCAACCAGGACGATAGGTCCGGTGATTTCACCATGGACGGGCCAGTTGCGTTCTGCCATTCGAGGCGTCTCCTTCGTGATTGATGACGGATTGCTAAACCACAGATCGCGCCACGCCGATAGCCATCAATGCGGCAGTGGCGTGTCAGTTGCGTGAAATGGCCTGGAGCGCCGAAACCAGCCGATCGCGATCCTGCAAGAGACCCTTATAGGCAAGCTGATCGTGGTCCATCGCGCCAAGCTGCCCGGCGAACCCGTCCGCCACGCGCCGATGATCCTCATGCGCAGCGATCCGCGCCAGCGGGTTCAAATAAATCCGTATGGAGAAGAGGATGTCGCCCGTTTGCGGCAGCTTGCGCAGCGTCTGTCGCTCGACGCGGATGAATGCGCGCGCGGCCACCTCCTGTGCGGAGAGTTCGCGAATGCCCTCGCCGGCGCGGTCGATGCGACTTGCGTGGGACAGCGGGTGATAGAGGTCGGGATTTCCCTGCAGCGACCAGTTCATGCGCTCGACCGGATTGCCCGGCTGCAGCTTGTCGAACATCCGCGCGATGAGTTCGGCCATCCGCGTGCCGCGCCCGAATTGCGGCACCGGCTGGTGGATGTCCTCCAGCGCGCGGTCGTACTTTTCCGTCAGCGACCAGGACGAGGGAAAGCACAGCGACGCGGCGACGAGCCGCCAGCCATCGACATCCTTGCGCATCAGGACGAGGTCTTCCTGAACCAGATGCGAGGCGATCTTGAGCGGCGCCGTACCGTCTGCAAGCGCAACCACACGTTCCCCGATCCGAACCTGGCCGTCCTCGACCACATGCGTGCCGCCATGCCGTTGGGCGAGGTTCTCGACGATCAGGTCGAGCACTTCCTGCTGGGCCGCGCGCGTGTGGGCGCGCTCGGCGAACACCTTCTCCGGCAGTTCCGCGTAAAGCCGGTCCTTCTCCGCCAGATAGGGCTCCAGCGCCTCGTCCACCTCCAGCCAGGTAGCGAGGTCGAGCGGCTTCAGGCCGATGGTGAAGGGCTTGGCCGACCCGTCGAAGGGCGTGTATCGCATTCAGTCTCTCTCCAGTCGCGCCGCGATCAACCCGCGCAGCGAGTTGCCGACGAAGACCGCCCGCGCCCGCGCAATGTCGCTTGGCAAAAGCCGTGCTTCAACCGCCTTGCCTTGGTCCAGAAGTTGCGCCCGCAGCACCCCCGGCAGCGCGCCGGCCTCCACTGGCGGCGTCGCAAGCACGCCCTCGCCAAGGTCGAGAAAGAGATTTGTGATCGTCCCCTCGGCAAGTTCGCCTTCGCCGTTGAGCAACAGAACCTCGTCGATGATCCCGGTCGGAAACTCGCTGCGCGCCTTGGCGTAGACGGCACGGCTATCGGTCTTGTGGCAGCGCAGCGGATCGGCGGCGTCGAGCCGCGTGCGTGCGATGGCGAGATGCCACATCGCATTTTGGGGCAGCGCTGCAAAAGGCGTGGTCGTAAGCCCGATTACGCCATCCGCCCGAAGTTCCAGCCGCACCCGCAGCGCCTCGTCGCCGTCAATGCCGTCCAGCAGCTTCTGCGCATTCTGCCGGTCGAACACAAAGCCCAGCGCGGCGGCCGACCTCTCCATGCGATCCAGATGCCGCGCGCGGCGCGGCATCGCTCCATCCGCCTCGCGGCGCATGGTCTCGATCAGGGCGTAGCCGGCGGGCTGCCCGTCGCGAAGCGCGCTTTCAGGAGGCATTCGGCATATTCCCCTTCCGCCGTGGAATCGAAGACGACACCGCCGCCGACATTGTAGACGGCCTCGCCCGACGGATAGAGCGAGAGGGTCCGGATCGCAACGTTGAACCGCATCCGGTGACCGGGCGCGATCCAGCCGACCGCGCCGCAATAGACGTCGCGCGGGCCGTCTTCCAGTTCGCGCAAGATTTCCATCGCGCGGATCTTCGGCGCGCCGGTAATCGACCCGCAGGGAAAGAGCGCGGCGAATACATCGGCGATGGTGAGCCCCGGTCGCAGCTTCGCGCGCACCCGGCTCACCATCTGATGCACCGTCGCATAGGTTTCGACGCTGAAAAGGTCTGGCACGTCGAGCGTCCCGACTTCGCTGATCAGCGAGATGTCGTTGCGCAGGAGATCGACGATCATCCGGTTCTCGGCCTGGTTCTTCGGATCGCCGGCGAGGAAATCGCGCTGGCGAGCGTCCTCCTGCGGCGTCGCACCTCGAGGTGCCGTGCCCTTCATCGGCAGCGTCTCGATCCAGCCGTCGCGCGCAACGTCGAAGAAGAGTTCCGGCGAGCGCGAGACGACAACCGGCCCGTCGAGTTCGACCAAGGCCGAATGGCGCACCGGTTGCCGGGCGGCGAGCTGGCTGAAGATCGCGAGGGGATCGCCCTCCCACCGGGCAACGACCGGAAAGGTCAGATTCGCCTGATAGCTGTCGCCGGCGCGCAGGTGATCGTGAAGCTTGCGAAAACGCGTGGCATAGGTCGATGAGGACCATGACGCTTGCGCGTCGAGGATCGCCGGCTGGGCATTCGAATGCGGCCGGAAAACCCCGAACGCGTCACCCTCGAACGGCCCCTCGAAGACGCCGAAGCACAGGAGAGGCGCACGGCGGTTCTCGGGTAGCAGTGGGCGCAGTTTCGGCTCGAGCAGATAGCCGGCTTCATAGGAGACATAGCCGGCCAGCCATTTGCCCGCTTCCCGCGCCGCCTGCGCCTCCTCGATCGCGTGAAGGAAGCCCTTTTCGTCCCAGGCGGCGATCAGTCGTTCCGGCTCGGCAAAGAGCAGTTCGCGCCCCGAAAGATCGTCGCGGAAAAGCGCGAAGCCGCGATGTGACGATGGCGTCATTTGCGTGCGCTGCCAAAACCCCGCGCGTCGATCGCGTCGGCGATGTCCTCGCCCATTTTGAGCGTGCGCACGAGAAGCGGCACGGCGAGCGCGACGAGGCTGCCGTCGAGACCACGCGCCCGCTGCGCCTCGCGCACCTCCGCGCCCACGGACGCGATCAACGGCAGGAACCGCAAGGCAAGCGAGAGCGCGAGACTGATTTTTTCGACATCGACGCCAAGCCGGACAAGTGGCTGCAGTCCGGTCTCGATCGCCGCCATGATCGCCGAGGACGGCGTCGTCAGCGTCACGAGACCGGCGAGAAGCACGAGCGCGCCAAGCCGCATCCCCATCGCAAACGCCGCCGCCCAGCCGTTCAGCCAGGCATGAGCCGAGACGAGAATGATCATGACGATCAGGAGTGGTCGCAGCACCGACCAGAGGTCACGGAGCGTAAGTCGCGCCACAAGGTAGAGCGCGATCGAGACGGAGAGCGCGGCCGCCGTTCCAATAAGGCCCGTGACGAAAAAGAGCCCGGTTCCGGCAATGGCAAGCGCCGCCATCTTTGGCCCCGCCGCGAGACGGTGGATCGGACTGGTTCCGGGCCGGTAGGCGGAGATCATCCCATCAGGCCTTCATAGTGGCGGATCGCATCGAAGGGATTTCCGTCGAAGACGAGCCCGCCTTCGTCGAATACCAGCGCGCGGTCGAAATCGGCGACGAGATCGAGGTCATGCGTCACCACGATCGCCATCTCGTCCAGTTCCGAAATCGTCCGCGCGACGCGCCGCTTGTTGCGCAGGTCGAGCAGCGTCGTCGGCTCGTCGAAGATGATGATCTGCGGTTCGAGGATTGTCACGCCGGCAATCGCGACCATCTGCTTTTCGCCGCCCGAAAGCCGGTGCGTCTGCTCCTTGGCGAGGTGGGAAAGTCCAAACCGGGCAAGCCCGGCCTCGACCCTTCGCGCGATCTCGTCCTTCGGCAGTTTCCGGTTCTTCAGACCGAATGCCAGATCCTCTTCCACGACGGGATAGACGATCTGGTTGTCCGGGTTCTGGAAGACGAAGCCGACCTTGCCGCGCACCTCCTTGCCGTCGCGTTTCGTGTCGAGCCCGTCGACCAGGACGCTGCCCGTCGTCGGCACCAGCAAGCCATTGATCAGGCGCACGAAAGTGCTCTTGCCAGACCCATTGGCGCCGATCACGGCGATGCGCCGCTCGACGAGTTCGAGGCTGAAAGGCTTAAGGACCTCGCGCTCGCCGAAGCGGTGGCTGACGCCGGAAACGCGAATCATGCGCGGCGGGGCGCCTCGATCAGCGGATAGGACTTGCGCACCGTCACCGCCACCGTCGCCGCGATCGCGGCCTTGATCAGGTCGCCCGGAATAAAGCCGATCGAGCCCGCCGCGGCTTCGAAATAGGAGAGCCCGGTCGTCAGGCTGATCCAGGCGATGCCGATCGGATAGAGGACGAGGATACCGCCGAGTATGTTGATCCCGAGCGCCTGGAAGAAGCCGAGATTGCGCCAGAAACGCTCGCACAGAAGGCCGACCACGAAGGCGACCAGAATCCACGAAACGAGGAAGCCGCCGCCCGGTCCCGCGAAGACCGCGAAGCCGCCGCGCCCACCGGCCAGAAGCGGAAGGCCCGCCGCGACGAGGACGAGGAAGAGAGCCAGGGCCAGCGAACCGCGCTTCGCACCGAGCACGGAACCGGCCAGCATCGCGCCCATCGACTGCGCCGTGATCGGCACGCCGACGACCGGCAGCGTGAACGGGGGGAAAACTCCCAGGGCTGCGGTGAGAGCAGCGAAAAGTGCGATGAAGACGATGTCTTTGGTGTTCATTGTGGTCCCGTTTCAGAAAATTCCGGCTCGTTCCGGCCGATTTTGAGCTCGTTCGTTACGCCTTTGCGGCAAAATCTTCAACGCGCGGATAAGTCCGGCGGCAACCTGTCCACATCCCGCGAGTTCATGGTGCCGAAGGGGGCCTTGCCATGACCAAGCATTTCGAAACCCCCGTCCGCCTCACCGACGGCCGCAGCCTCGACTCGCTCGACGATGCCATCACCGCCCTGTCCGACACCGGCTGGCCGCAGCGCGGGCCCCGGCATGACGAGGCGCTGGACATCTGCCTCAAGGTCCGCGACGGCCACCGCTCACTTTCCGAAGGGCGCATGGCGGTCGAAATGGCAGCACAGGAGGCAGGCAATCTCGCGCCTTGAAACCTAGATGTGCAGGGCGTGGCCGAGCGTACGCAAAGCCGCTTCCTGCAAGGCTTCGCCCTGCGTCGGATGAGCGTGGATCGTGTCAGCGATGTCCTCCAGCCGCGCGCCCATTTCGAGCGCCAGGCCGAAGGCGGCCGACAGTTCCGAGACGCCGCGCCCGACCGCCTGGATGCCGAGCACCAGATGGTTGTCGGCCCGTGCCACGACCCGCACGAAGCCCGTCTCGTCGGCCATCGACATGGCGCGGCCATTGGCGGTGAAGGGGAACTGCGCAGACTTGATCTCGCGCCCCGCAGCCTTCGCCTGTTCCGGCGAAAGGCCGACCGAGACGATCTCGGGATCGGTGAAGCAGACGGCGGCGATCGCCACCTTGTCCCAGCTCCGTTTGTGTCCCGCGACGATCTCCGCGACCATCTCGCCTTGCGCCATCGCGCGGTGGGCGAGCATCGGCTCGCCGGTCACGTCGCCAATGGCGAAGATGCCGCGCATGGAGGTGCGACACTGGTCGTCGATGCGCACGAAGCGGCCGTCCATGTCGAGCACCAGTTCCTCGCGCCCCCAGTTCTCGGTCGCCGGCTTGCGCCCGACCGTGACGAGGATCGCGTCGGCCTCGATCTTCTGCTCTGCGCCGTCGCCGGTTTCGACCAGCAATGCCCCGGTTCCAGAAAGGCCCTTGGCCTTCGCCGACAGCAGGAGCTCGATGCCGAGATCACCGATGCGCTTTTCGACCGGGCGCACCAGTTCCTTGTCGTAGACCGGCAGGATGCGGTCCAGCGCCTCGACGATCGTGACCTTTGCTCCGAGCTTGGCGAAGGCGGTGCCCAGTTCGAGCCCGATATAGCCGGCGCCGATGACGGCGATTTTCTCCGGCAGCTCCGTTAGCGACAGCGCTCCCGTGGAGGACATGACCTTGCCGCCGAAGGGCAGGTTCGGCAGCTCGACCGACTGCGAGCCGGTCGCAATCACGATGTTCTCGGCGCGGATGATCTGCGTCCCGGTCGATGTCTCGACCTCGACCGTCTTGCCGTCGCGAAACCGCGCCCGGCCTTCGACGCTCTTCACCTTCGCCTTTTTCAAAAGCCCGGAAACGCCGGTCGTCAGACGGCCGACTATGTTGTCCTTCCAGCCGATGGTTTTCTTGAGGTCGATCGCGGGCGTGGAGAGCGAGATGCCGACCGGCGATGCGCCTTTGGAGGCCTCCGTCGCGATGTGGAACTCGTCCGCCGCGTGAATGATGGCCTTCGACGGGATGCAGCCGACATTGAGGCAGGTGCCACCGGGGCGCTTCTCCTCGACGATGACGGTGTCGATGCCGAGCTGCCCGGCGCGGATCGCGCAGACATAGCCGCCGGGCCCGGCGCCGATGACGAGCAGCTTGCAGGAGATGTCTTTCATGTGGGTCGTCTCCTGCTCAATCGACGAAAATCAGCGCGGGCGCTTCGAGTAGCGTCTTGATCCGCTGGATGAACCGAGCCGCGTCCCAACCGTCGATGACGCGGTGGTCGAAGGATGACGACAGGTTCATCATCTTGCGCGGAATGAACTGCGTGCCGTCCCAGACGGGGCGCATCATCATCTTGTTGACGCCGACGATGGCGACCTCGGGATGGTTGATGACGGGGGTGGTGACGATGCCGCCCATCGCGCCCAGCGAAGTGATGGTGATGGTCGAACCCGAAAGCTCGTCGCGGCTGGCTGTGCCGGACTTCGCCGCTTCGGCAAGACGGTTCACCTCCGCGCCGCAATCCCAGATGTCGCGCGCCTCGACATGGCGGGCGACGGGTACGACGAGCCCGGTCGCCGTCTGCGCGGCGATGCCGATATGGATGCCGCCATGCTGGCGGATGATGCCGGCCTCGTCGTCGTAGATCGCATTGATTTCCGGCTGCTCGCCGATCGCCTTCGCCATGGCGCGCATCAGGAAGGGCAACATGGTCAGCTTGGGTTGGTCGGGCTTTCTGGCCGCATTCATCGCCGCGCGAAGCTCTTCGAGCGCAGTGACGTCGATCTCCTCGACATAGGTTATGTGCGGGATCGATCGCTTGGCGAGTGCCATCTTCTCCGCGATCTTGCGGCGAAGCCCGACGACCTTGATCTCGGTGACTTCGGTGTTGCGGGCAAGGCCGCGGGCAGCGCTCGTCGAGCGGCCTGCCGAGAGAAACGCGTCGAGGTCCTCGTGGCTGATGCGGCCGGCAGGGCCGGAACCTGCGACCTGGCGCAGGTCGATACCCGCGTCCTTGGCGCGAAGCCGGACGGCGGGCGAGGCCAGCGGCTTTTCGCCTTCGGCGCGGGGAGCGCCGGAGGAGAGGGAGCTACCCCCACCCTTTATCCCTCCCCACAGGGGGGAGGGAGGCGCCGACGTTTTTGCCTTACTCTGCACCGGCGCAGCCGCCTCATCCGTGGATGCTTTCTCGGCTTTTGGCGGTGCGCTATCCGGTTCCCCTCGCCCTTGTGGGGAGGGGTTAGGGGTGGGGGTCACTTCTTTGGGAGACTCTTCTTTGAGCCCCTCGCCCGCCGTCTTGATCCGGATCAACGGCGATCCGACCGCGACCACGTCGCCGATCTCGGCGCCGAGCCACGAAATCTCGCCCTCGAAGGGCGATGGAATCTCGACCGTGGCCTTGTCCGTCATGACGGCCGCGAGCACCATGTCCTCGCGGACCGGATCGCCGACCTTGACGTGCCATTCGACCAGCTCCGCCTCGGCAACGCCTTCGCCCACATCGGGCATCTTGATCGTGTGTTCAGCCATGATCAGAGCCCTTTCTTCATCATCGAGGCGGGGATACCCCCACCCCTCACTCCTCCCCATAGCGAAAAAGCAGCGCGTCGAGGCTGAAGCGAGGCGTGTTCCCCTGTGCCGAGCACAGGGGCGGGCGCGAGAGAGGTGAACCGACGAGCCATCCTCAAGCCTCCATCACGCCGCGCAAAGCCTCGCTGAGGCGGGCGGGGCCGGGGAAGTAGTCCCATTCCTGCGCGTGCGGATAGGGCGTGTCCCAGCCCGCCACGCGCGCAACGGGCGCTTCGAGGTGGTAGAAGCAATGCTCCTGAACGAGGCTGACGAGTTCGGCGCCGAAGCCGGACGTCATGGTTGCTTCGTGGACCACGACGCAGCGGCCGGTCTTCTTCACCGACGCCACGATGGCATCGAGGTCGAGCGGCAGGAGCGTTCTCAAATCGATCACTTCGGCGTCGATGCCGGTGTCCTCGGTGGCGGCGAGCGCGACATGAACCATCGTGCCGTAGGCAAGGATCGTGACCGCCGAGCCCTCGCGACGGGTGACGGCCTTGCCGAGCGGGACGGTGACATGATCGGCGGCGACGTCGCCCAATTCGTGCTTCGACCAGGGCGTGACGGGCCTGTCGTGGTGGCCATCGAAGGGGCCGTTGTAAAGGCGCTTGGGTTCGAGGAAGATCACCGGGTCGGGGTCTTCGATGGCGGAGATCAAAAGGCCCTTGGCGTCCTGCGGGTTCGACGGGACGACGACTTTGAGGCCCGACACATGCGTGAACAGCGCTTCGGGGCTCTGGCTGTGCGTCTGGCCGCCGAAGATGCCGCCGCCGGTGGGCATGCGGATCACGATCGGGCAGGTGAACTGGCCGGCCGAACGGTAGCGGATGCGCGCGGCTTCGGAAACGATCTGGTCGTAGGCCGGATAGACGTAGTCGGCAAACTGGATTTCGACACAGGGCTTGAGGCCGTAGGCCGCCATGCCGATGGCGGTGCCGACGATGCCGAGCTCGGAGATCGGCGCATCGAAGCAGCGGCTGGTGCCGTATTTCTGCTGAAGGCCCGCCGTGCAGCGGAAGACGCCGCCGAAATAGCCGACATCCTCGCCGAAGACGACGACATTCTCGTCGCGGCCCATGGACACGTCCATGGCGTCGCGGATCGCCTCGATCATGGTCATGCGCGGCATTGTCTAGACTCCCGCCTGCTGGCGCTGGCGCCGCAGGTGCGGCGGCATTTCGGCGTAGACGCCCTCGAACATGTCGCGCGCGGAAGGGCGGCCGCCGGCGTGGAGGGTGCCGTGCTTTTCGGCTTCCTTCTGCGCGGAAATCACGCCGTCGAGCACTTCGGCCTCGGCCTGCTTGTGGCGGTCGTCGGTCCACACGCCGCGGCGGATCAGATGGTTCTTCAGGCGGATGACCGGGTCGCCGAGCGGCCAGCTGTCGGATTCGGTCTTGGGGCGGTAGGCGGACGGATCGTCGGAGGTGGAATGCGCGCCGACGCGATAGGTCACGTATTCGACCAGCGTTGCGCCGAGGCCCATGCGGGCGCGCTCGACGGCCCATTTGGCGACCGCGTGGACCGCGAGATAGTCGTTGCCGTCGACGCGCAGCGCCGGAAGCCCGAAACCGAGGCCGCGCGCGGCGAAGGTGCCCGCACCACCCCGCGCGATGCCCTGGAAGGTCGAGATCGCCCACTGGTTGTTGACGATGTTGAGGACGACCGGCGCGCGATAGGTGGAGGCGAAGACGAGCGCGGCGTGAAAGTCGCTCTCGGCCGTCGAGCCGTCGCCGATCCAGCCGGCCGCGATACGGCTATCGTTCTTGATGGCCGAGGCCATCGCCCAGCCGACTGCCTGGATGAACTGGGTGCCGAGATTGCCGGAGATCGAGAAGAAGCCGTGATCCTTCGCCGAATACATGATCGGCAACTGCCGGCCCTTCAGCGGATCGGCCTCGTTGGAATAGATCTGGTTCATCATGTCGACCATCGGATAGTCGCCGGCGATGAGGAGGCCGGCTTGCCGATAGGTCGGGAAGTTCATGTCGCCGGGCTCCATGGCCCGGCGGAAAGCGCAGGAGACCGCCTCCTCGCCCATATGCTGCATGTAGAACGAGGTCTTGCCCTGGCGCTGGGCCATCTGCATGCGCGCATCGAAGGCGCGCAGCGTCATCATGTGCTTGAGGCCCTCCAGAAGCTCCTCGTCGGAGAGGGTGCCGGCCCAGGGGCCGACCGCCTCGCCGTCGCGGTTGAGGACGCGGATGATCGAGAACGCCATCTCGCGGATGTCGCGCGGGTCCACATCGACCGGCGGGCGCTCGACGGAGCCGGCGCGCGGGATCTTGACCTTGGAGAAATCCGGTTGGCCACCGGGGCGCACTTCCGGCTCCGGCACGAAAAGACCGCCTTTAGGTGTCTCGACCATTCCATTCCTCCCTTTGGGACAACTTAGGACAGGATTACTGACCTAGTCACCCCCTCATCGGACATGAATTTCTCACAACGACTTGTCGAGAAGCGCCAGCGCGGCCTCCTTGGTCAGTTCGACCGGATTGCCGCCAGCCGTCGGATCGACGATAGCCATTTCCGCGATCAGGTCGCGGCGCGCGTCATCCATGCGAAGTCCGGGAATGAGGCCGCCCAGCGTCTCAGGCACGCCGAGTTCGGTGCGCAGCGCCATGATGCGGGCGCGAAACCCGTCGAAGCCGCCGGAAATGCCGCAATAGGCGGCGAGGCGCTCGATGCGCTCCTCGATCGCGGGGCGATTGAAATCGAGCACATGGGGCATGAAGAGCGCGTTCGTCATGCCGTGATGGGTGTCATAGAGCGCACCGATCGGATGCGACAGCGCGTGGATCGCGCCGAGACCTTTCTGGAACGCGGTGGCACCCATGGCGGCGGCCGACATCATGTGCGCGCGCGCTTCGATGTCCGTGCCGTCGGCATAGGCCTTGGGCAGGTTTTCGAGGACGAGCCGGATGCCTTCGAGCGCGATGCCGTCGGCCATTGGGTGGTAACCGGGGGCGCAGTAGGCTTCGAGGCAATGCGCCAGCGCATCCATGCCGGTTCCGGCGGTGATCGCCTTCGGCATGCCGACCGTGAGTTCGGGATCGGCGATGACGGTGACGGGCAGCATCTTCGGATGGAAGATGACTTTCTTGGTGTGCGTCGCCTCGTTTGTGAGGACGCCCGCGCGGCCGACCTCGGAGCCGGTGCCGGCGGTGGTCGGCACGGCGATGACGGGGGCAATGGCGGATGCGTCGGCGCGGGTCCACCAGTCGCCGACATCCTCGAAGTCCCAAATCGGGCGCGTCTGCCCGGCCTGGAAGGCGATGAGCTTACCAAGATCGAGCGCCGAACCGCCGCCGAACGCGATGACACCGTCATGATTGCCGAACTTGAACGCCTGGATGCCGGCGGCAAGGCTGGATTCGACCGGGTTCGGGCGAACGTCGGAAAAGACGGCATGGTCGACGCCGGCCTTGTCGAGGATATCGAGCGTGTCGGCGACGACGGGTAGCTTCGCAAGGCCCGGATCGGTGACGAAGAGCGGGCGCGCGATGCCGGCGGATTGGAGGATGGCGGGCAGTTCGGCGATGCGGCCGGCGCCGAAGAGGACGGTGGTCGGCAAGTTCCACTTGGAGGTGAGGGTCATGTCGGTGATCAGACTTCGCGCAAGTGATAGCCCTTGGGGCGGGTGAGGTTGTCGTAGCCGGTGCGGCCCATGGCGCCGCCCTTGCCGGTGTCCTTGACGCCGGTCCACACGAGACCGGGATCGACATAGTCGCAGCGGTTCATGAAGACCGTGCCGGTCTCGATCCGGTCGCCGAGCGAGGCGGCGCGGTCGGCATCGGTGGTCCAAATCGAGGCGGTGAGGCCGTAGGGGCTGTCATTCATGAGTTGGATGGCCTCGTCGTCGTCGCGCACCTTCATGATGCCGACGATGGGGCCGAAACTCTCCTCGCGCATGACGCTCATCTGGTGGTTGACGTTGGTCAGCACCTCGGGCGCGAGATAAGGCGAGCCTTCGCGGTCATCGTCGACCTTCATGCCGACATGGGCCACAGCGCCCTTGCGCAGGGCCTCGGCCTTCTGCTCGCGCACGAAATCGGCAAAGCGCGGCTGCGCCATCGGGCCCATCGTGGTCGCCTGGTCGAGCGGATTGCCGACCACGTAGTTCTTCGTCTCGGCGATGAAGCCCTCGACGAAATCGTCATAGACCTTCTCGTGGACGTAGACGCGCTCGATGCCGCAGCAGCACTGGCCCGAATTGTAGAACGCGCCATCGACGAGATTGGCGACGGCGTGGTCGAGCTTGACGTCGGGCAGCACATAGGCCGGGTCCTTGCCGCCGAGTTCGAGGCCGAGCGTCATGAAGGTGCCAGCGGCGGCCTTCTCGATCGCGCGGCCGCCGGCGACCGAGCCGGTGAAGTTGCAATGGTCGATCCGGCCCGAGCCGAGCAGCGCCTCGGTCTGCGCATGGTCGAGGACGATGTTCTGGAAGACGCCCCTCGGCAGGCCGGCCGCCTCGAAGGCCTTCGCGAAGCGCTCGCCGACGAGAAGCGTCTGCGCGGCGTGCTTCAAAATGACGGCGTTGCCCGCCATCAGCGCCGGGACGATGGTGTTGATCGCGGTCAGATACGGGTAGTTCCATGGCGCGATGACGAGGACGGTGCCGAGCGGAACCTTCTTCAGATAGCGATGGAAGCCTTGCTTGGAATCCGGCGGCAGGACATCAGCGAGCGCGGCGGCGGCAAGGTCCACCATGTAGCGGGTGCGCTCCTCCACGCCGCCCTTCTCGCCGCCATAGCGCACCGGCCGGCCCATCTGCCAGGCGAGTTCCGGCACGATCTCCTCGTTCATGGCAAGGAGGGCTTCGAGGAAGGCTAGGAGGTAGCGGCCGCGCTCGGCGAGCGGCGTTTGCGCCCATGCGATCTGCGCGGTCTTCGCACGCTCCGTGATCGCGTTGATTTCGGCGTCGCTCGCGACCGGGCGCTCGGCATAGACCGACCCGTCGACGGGCGAGATGAGTTTGATGGTGTCCACGATCGTCTCCGGTTCTCAGTACCGCTCGAATCCGCGATGGAGTTCCCAGTCGGTGACGCGGCGGTCGTATTCCATCTGCTCCCAGCGCGCGGTGTGAAGATAGTGTTCGACGACATCATGGCCGAGGGCATTGCGCAGCATATCGGAACGCTCCAGCGTCGCGATGGCCGCGCGAAGCGTCTTGGGAATTTCGGGCAGGTCAGCGCCCTGGTAGGCGTCACCCTCGAAGGGAGGAGGCAGATCGAGCTTTTCGTCGATGCCGGCAAGGCCGGCGGCGATGAGCGCGGCGAAGGCCAGATAGGGGTTCAGGTCCGCGCCGCCGATGCGGCATTCGGTGCGGATGCCCTTGGTGCCCTCCCCGCAAAGGCGGAAACCGGCCGTGCGGTTGTCGCGGCTCCAGATCATCTTGGTCGGCGCGAAGGTGCCGGCCTGAAAGCGCTTGTAGGAATTGACATAGGGCGCGAGGAACCAGGTGTAGTCGGCCGCATATTTGAGCTGGCCGGCGACCCATGAGCGCATCAGCGGGGTCATCGTGTATTCGCCCTTCTTGTCGAAGAAGAGCGGCGTCTTGCCGTTGACCGACCAGAGCGAATTGTGGATGTGGCTCGAATTGCCGGCGAGCGCATAGTCGTATTTCGCCATGAAGGTGACGGCCTTGCCCTGAAGATGCGCGATCTCCTTGGCGGCGTTCTTCAGGAAGACGTGGCGGTCGGCCATTTCCAGCGCGTCGGAATAGTAGACGTTGATCTCTTCCTGCCCCGGTCCCCATTCGCCCTTGGAATTTTCGACCGGGATGCCGGCTTCCTCGAGGCCGTTGCGCAGCGCGCGCATATACTCTTCTTCCTTCGACGTGATCTGGATCAGGTAGTCGCCGATATGCGGAGAGGCGGTGCGCAGGTCCTTCCAGCCCTGCCCGCGCGCACTGTCATAGCTTTCCTCGAAGAGGTAGAATTCCAGTTCGGAGGCGAAATTTGCCAGATAGCCGCGCTCCTTCAGCCGCTCGACCTGGCGCTTGAGGATCGCGCGCGGCGAATGGGGCAGATCCTCGTGGCTGTGATGGTCGAGAAGGTCGGAAAGGACGAGGGCTGTCTTTTCCAGCCACGGCGTCAGGCGGATCGTGGAAAGGTCCGGCTTGATGACGAAATCGCCATAGCCCTTTTGCCAGCTTGCGGCCTTGTAGCCCGGCACCGGCTCCATATCGATGTCGTTGGCCAGAAGATAGTTGCAGCCATGGGTCTCGTCATAGGCGCTTTCGACGAAGTGGCGGCCTGTGAAGCGCTTGCCGATCAGGCGGCCCTGCATGTCGGCGGCGGCGACGAGAACGGTGTCGATCGACCCGTCGGCAACCCGCTTCTTCAATGCGTCGAAAGATAGCGATCCGGTCATGCGGCCCCTCTGTCCGGCGCCGCCTGCCGGCGCTCGTGCCTGTTCACCTGGCGGCGCGAGCCGTCCGTTTGCGCAGTTAGATCACGCATTCGTGCGGCCCTCCAGCCCGAAAGCATGATCCACAAGCCCCTTCCTTACGGATATTTAACAACAAAACTGGTGCATGGCCGCACGCCTGCTGGCATAACTCATGGAGCGGCGCCTCGCCCCTCATCTTTTCGCATGCTGCCGCGTTTGCATCCAAGTGGCCACTTCGCGCTGCGGCCGGAATCTGAACCGGAGACATTCATGCCGATCTGGAAACAGTTCATCGTCTGCATCGCCTTGCTCGCCATCGGCGCTGCAGCCTGGCTGTTTTTCGTGCCCGGATCGCGCGAGACGCTTGCGGGGCTCGGCATCGGCAACGCCCCCGCCTCGACCGAAGCAGCGGCGCCCGCTGCAGGGCGCGGCGGCGGACGCGGCCCCGGCGCCGGCGGCGGGGTTATTACCTCGCCCGTGACGACCGCGACGATCAACGATCGGCTCCAGGCCATCGGTACCGGCCGCGCAGCCGAGACGGTGGCTGTGACGCCTTTTGCATCGGGAAGGCTGACTGAACTCCTCGTTCGTTCCGGCTCGACCGTCGAGGCCGGCGACATCATTGCCCGGCTGGATGCGCAGGCCGAGACGATCACGGCCGAGCGCGCGCGTTTGGCGCTTGAAGATGCGCAGGCGCGGCTGGAGCGCGTCAACCAATTGCGCACCTCCAACACGGCTTCGCAGGTGCAGGTGACCGAGGCGCAACTGGGCCTCGAAAATGCCCGGCTCGAACTTGCCGAAGCCGAGCTTGCGCTCGACCGCCGCGAGGTGGAAGCGCCGATCTCGGGCGTGGTCGGCATTTTGCCGGTCTCGGTCGGCAACTACGTGACGAATGCGACCGAGATCGCGTCGATCGACGACCGCTCATCAATCCTGATCGATTTCTGGGCGCCCGAGCGCTATGCGGGCGCCATCCAGGTCGGCGCGGAGATCGAAGCTTCGTTGATCGCCCGGCCCAACGAGGTTTTCCGCGGCCAGGTGAGCGCCGTCGACAACCGGGTCGATGGCCAAAGCCGCACCTTGCGCGTCGAAGCCACGATCGAAAACCCAAGCGACGCGCTGCGCGCAGGCATGTCGTTCCAGGTCCGCATGAGCTTTCCAGGTGAAACCTATCCGGCGGTCGATCCGCTGACCGTGCAGTGGGGCACGGATGGTGCCTTCGTCTGGGCCGTGGAAGACGGCGTCGCGCGCCGCGTGCCCGTGCGCGTCGTCCAGCGCAACACGGACTCCATCCTGATCGCAGCCGAGGTCGAGCCGGGGATGCAGATCATCTCCGAAGGCATCCACCTCGTGCGGGAGGGCGGCGACGTGCGCATCGCACAGCGTCGCGGCGAGACCGGCGAAGGCATTCCGGCCGTCGAAGCGCGCGGTTCGTGAGGACCGCGCCGATGTCGAGCGAGACCGCCCCCACCCGGAACGTCAACGACATGACCGCCCTGTTCGTGCGGCGCGCGGTGCTGGCCTTCGTCGTCAACGTGCTGATCGCCGTGGCGGGCCTTGCCGCCTTCTTCGGCGTCGAAATCCGCGAACTCCCCGATGTCGATCGTCCCGTCATCACCATTCGCACCGACTATGTCGGCGCGGCGGCGGAAACCATCGACCGGGAGCTGACGTCGATCCTCGAAGGCGCGGTATCGCGCGTTCCAGGCGTCAACTCGATCTCGTCCTCGTCCTCCTTCGGCCGTTCGCGCGTGACCGTGGAATTCAACGACAACGTCAATCTCGATACCGCCGCCTCGGACATGCGCGATGCGGTCAGCCGCGTCCAGAACAACCTGCCCGACAACGCCGAGGCGCCGCTGATCGTCAAGGCGGACGACAATGCGCAGGCAATCATGCGCCTGTCGGTGACGTCGTCCTCGATGAACATCGAGGACATGACGCTGTTCATCGAAGACCAGCTCGTCGACCAGTTCGCGTCAGTTCCCGGCGTGGCCGACGTTCAGATCTATGGCGATCGCGAGAAGATCTTTCGCATCGACATCGACCAGAACCGCTTGGCCAGCCTCGGCCTGACGGTGGCCGACATCCAGACCGCGCTCGATACCATCTCCTTCGACACGCCGGCCGGCAGTCTCTCGTCGAGCACTCAGGATCTCGTCGTACGCGCCACGGCGCCGGTGACGACACCGGAGGATTTCGAGAACATCGTCATCGCGGGCGGCGCCCGCCTGCGCGATGTCGCCAATGTCACGCTCGGTCCCGACATCGGCGAATCCATCCTGCGTTCCGACGGCGTGCCGGGCATCGGCCTCGGCATCATCCGCCAGGCGCAGTCCAACACCCTCGACATTTCCGAGGGCGTGCGCGCGGCGGTGGAACGCGTGCGCCCGACATTGCCCGAGGGCATGAACGTTTCCGTGCGCAGCGACGACGCGACCTTCATTCAGGGCGCGATCCATGAGGTCGAGATCGCACTCGGCATCTCGGTGACGGTGGTCCTCCTGATCATCTTCGTTTTCCTGCGCGATTGGCGCGCGACGATCATTCCCGCGCTGGCCCTGCCGATCTCGCTGATCGGCACGGTGGCGGCGGTCTATCTGCTCGGCTTTTCGCTCAACATCCTGACCCTGCTCGCCCTGGTGCTGGCGACCGGCCTCGTCGTCGACGACGCCATCGTGGTGCTGGAAAACATCGTGCGCCGGCGAAACCAGGGCATGGGCCCGCGCGCGGCCGCCGTGCTCGGCACGCGCGAAGTCTTTTTCGCCATTCTGGCGACGACCGCGACACTGGTCGCCGTCTTCGTGCCCCTCTCCTTCCTGCCTGGACAGGCCGGCGGACTGTTCCGCGAGTTCGGCTTCGTCATGGCGATCGCGGTGTTCCTGTCGTCGATCGTTTCGCTGTCGCTTTGCCCGATGGTCGCGTCACGGCTCCTGAAGGAAGGCAGTCACGACGGACACGACAACGGCATTCTCGGCCGGATCGGCGGCTTTCTGGCCGCCTTCTACCGGCGCACGCTCGCCGCCTGCCTCAACGCGCCTGTCGTCGTGGTGATGGTTTCCGTTCTCTTCGCCGGCGCGGCAGCCTTGACGTTCGGCAGCCTGGAATCCGAACTGACGCCTCCGGAGGATCGCTCCGCCGCCTTCATGCGGATTTCCGCGCCGCAGGGCGTATCGATCGAATATCTTGCCCAGCAGATGGCCGAAGTGGAGCGGCTGATCCAGCCGCTGCGCGATTCCGGCGAGATCGAAAGCACGTTCTCGCTGGCGGGTTCGGGCGGCTCGACGAATTCCGGCTTCATCGCCATGACGCTCGCGCCCTGGGACGAGCGCGAGCGCAGCCAGGGCGAAATCCTCGACGAAGTGAACGGGCTGGTCGAACAGGTGCCGGGCGTGCGCGCCTTCGCGTTCCAGCCGAACAGCCTGGGCATTCGCGGCGCAGGCTCGGGCCTGCAATTCGCGATCCTCGGCAACAACTATCAGGATCTTGGCGTTGCCGCAGCGGCGATCGTCGCCGACATGCAGGAAGACCCGCGCTTCCAGCAGGCGCGCCTTTCGACGGAATCCACCCAGCCGCAGCTTGCCGTTGCGATCGACCGAGACCGCGCTTCCGACCTCGGAATCGAGATTTCCGGACTGGCGCAGGCGCTGCAATCGCTGCTCGATGGCCGGGAAATCGGCGAGGTCTTCATCGACGACCGCGCCTTCGCGGTGAAGCTCGTCTCGACCACCAACCCGATCAACGACCCGACCGACCTTGAAAACATCTATCTGAAGACCGGTGACGGCCGCTTCGTCCCCGTCTCCACAATCGCCTCGATCCGCGAGATCGCGGTGCCGCCGGAACTGTCGCGCGAGGAGCAGCTGCGTTCCGTGGCGATCACGTCCGCGCTTGCCGACGGCTTCCCCCTCGGCGAGGCGCTGGCTGTGGCAAGCCAGATCGCAGAGCGCCACATGCCCGAAGGCGCGCGCGTGCTGCCGCTCGCGGAGGCCGCGACGCTGGGCGAAACGTCGAGCGCGATGTTCACGATCATGGGCTTTGCGCTTGTCATCGTGCTCCTGGTGCTGGGCGCGCAGTTCGAAAGCTTCACCAGCGCGATCATCATCATGGCGACGGTGCCGCTGGGGCTCGCCTGCGCGGTCTTCGCCATGCTGATGACCGGCACGACGCTCAATGTCTATTCGCAGATCGGGCTGGTGCTTCTCGTCGGCATCATGGCCAAGAACGGCATCCTGATCGTCGAATTCGCCAATCAGCTGCGCGACCGCGGCCGCAACGTGCGCGACGCGATCGAGGAAGCGTCGAACGTGCGCCTGCGCCCGGTGATGATGACCATGCTGTGCACGATCGTCGGCGGCCTGCCGCTGGTCCTTGCCTCCGGCGCCGGAGCCGAGGCGCGCATCGCGCTCGGCTGGGTGATCGTCGGCGGGCTCGGGCTCGCGACGCTTTCGACGCTTTACCTGACGCCGGTCGCCTATCTGTTGCTCGGCCGCTGGGTAACGCCGAAGGTGGAGGAAGAAGAACGGCTGGAGCGCGAACTGGCGCATGCCTCTGCCACCGAAGAAAAGCTCGCCCCCGCCGAATAGGCAAAGCGATCGCGCAATGAAGAACGCCGCCCGGAAAACCGGGCGGCGTCTTCATTTCGAAAGCCGTTCGATCAGTCGGCGGCGTCCGTCTCTTCCGCGCCTTCAGCAGACGCCGCCGCAGCATCGGCACCGCCTTCCGCGGTCGGGTCGACGCGGCCGACCTCGATCCACTTGCCGCCCTCGATCTTCGAGATCACGATCGTCGAGCCGCCCTGGTGGTCTTCGGGCGTGTACTTGACGGGGATGTTGCCGGAGATGACGTCGGTATATTCAAGGCTCTCCATGGCATCCTTGAAGCTCTCGGCGGTGAGGTCCGGACCGGCAGCTTCCAGCGCCCTGATGAGGGTCGTGGCGGCGCCGTGGCCGAGGATCGCGGCCGTGCCGGCCGGCTCGCCGTTCTTCTCGGCGTAGCCGTCGGCCCAGGCCTTGACTTCCGGATTGTCCATCCGGTCCTCGTGGTCGGCCCAGCCGGCAGCGGCGTAGTAGCCTTCCGTCACCCCGCCCTCGACCTTGGCGATGGCGGTGTTGAAGCCGGCCGACGAGCCGATGAACTTGACGTCATCCCAGCCGAGACGCTTGGCGGTGCCGAGCGCGATGATCGTCTGGCGCACGCCGACGCCGGTGGCGATGATGTCGCAATCAAGTTCGCGAAGACGCGTGACGGCGCCGACGAAGTCCTGCTCGTCGGGGCGGTGGGTCGTTTCGCCGGCGAAGTTGAGCCCGAGCGCTTCGGCCTCGTCGACGGCGGCTTCATGGACTTCGAGGCCGAAATCGGACGGCAGGTACATCGAGCAGATGTTCTGGACCTCGTCGCCGCCCTCTTCGGCCAGCATCTTGATGCCGGCGCGAAGGCCGTCATAGTAGGCCGCGAAGCCCGAATACTTGTAGGTGATGTCGCCTTCGAGCATCTGCCGGGCCGAGGTGAGCGGGCCGATATTGGCGACCTGCTTGGGCTCCATGATCTGGAAGCCGGCGATGTTGTGCGGCGTGCCGAGGTTCAGGATCATCGCGAAGACCTGGTCGGAATTGACCAGCTTGTTGAAGTTCTGCACGGCGCGCGGCACCTGGTAGCCGTGATCCTCGACGACGAAGCGGATCTGGCGGCCATGGATGCCGCCTTCTGCGTTGACCTCGTCGAAGAGGTTCTGCGCGGCCTTGATGGCGCCGACATTGAACGCGGCGAAGATGCCCGACAGGTCGCCGTTGGAGCCGATCACGACCTCCGTGTCGGTGACGCCCTGCGTGGCGAAGGCGGCGGTGGACATGCCGGCGGCAAGTCCGAGCGCGAGAATGGATTTTCCGAACAACAGTCTCATTTTCAAACTCCTCCTGGGGTTGTTCCGCATTGTTTTCATACGGTTCTCCTCAACCGTACATCTCGTCGATCAGAGGCTTGTGCTTCTGCTCGACGAAACTTCTCTTCAGCTTCATCGTCGCCGTCAGTTCCTCGTCCTCGGCGGTGAGGAGGACGTCGATGAGCCTGAAATCCTTGATCTGCTCCACGCGAGCGAATTCGCGGTTGGTTTCCTCGACGATCGAGCCGATCAGATCGCGCACCTCTTGCGCGGCGCACAACGACTTGAAATTGTTGAAGGGCACCTTCTTGTCCTGCGCGAATTTCTCGACGTTTTCCTGGTCGATCATGATCAGGCAGGAGAGGAACTTGCGCTTGTCGCCGATCACCACCGCGTCCGAGATGTAAGGCGAGAATTTCAGCCGGTTCTCGATCTCGGCCGGCGTGATGTTCTTGCCGCCGGCGGTGATGATGATGTCCTTGACGCGGCCGGTGACGAAGAGAAAGCCTTCATTGTCGATGCGTCCGACGTCGCCGGTCTTCAGCCAGCCATCCTCGGTGATCGTCTCGGCGGTCTTGTCGGGCTTCATCCAATAGCCCTTGAAGACGTTGGCGCCCTTGTACTGGATCTCCCCTTCCGGGGAGATGCGGACTTCAGACCCCGGCACGACCTTGCCGACGCTGCCGTTCTTGGAATCGTCGAGCAGGTTGATCGAGATGACGCCCGAGCTTTCCGTCATCCCGTAGCCTTCCAGGACGGTGATGCCGACGGCCTTGTACCATTTCAAAAGATCGGGCGAGATCGGCGCCGCGCCCGTCGTGCCGCGCCGCAGCCGGTCGAAGCCGAGCATCCGGCGCAGGTTGGAGAGCACCATGAAATCCCAGAACGCATAGGCGAGCCTTGTCCCGCCCGGGACCGGTTCGCCGGCCTCCAGCGCTGCGGCACGTTTCATGCCCGTCTTGACTGCCTGACGATACGCCCAGCGGCCGATTGGCGTGGAATCGTTCGCCATGATGGAGATGCGGCTGTAGATCTTTTCCCATACGCGCGGCACGCCGGTGAAGACGTGCGGCGAGACCTCGCGGACGTTGTCGAAGACGGTTTCCGGGCTTTCGGCGAAGTTGACGGTCGATTTCAGCCCGATCGGGGTGAAGACGGTGATCAGGCGCTCGAGGATGTGGCAGAGCGGGAGGAAGCAGACCTGCTCGTCGTCGGGCGTGACCGGCAGCGTCAGCGCCGAGCCGATGACCGAGGCGATGATGTTGGAATGCGAGATCATCGCGCCCTTGGGCGGCCCGGTCGTGCCGGACGTATAGACGAGGATCGCGGTATCCTGCGGCTGCGACTTCGCGATTTCCTCGTCGAACCGGTTCGGGTTCTCCTTCAGGAAATCCCGGCCGAGCCGGTAGAGGTCGTCGAGGAAGATGACCTGGTCGTCGGCGAATTCGTGCAGGCCGTCGCGGTCGAAGACGACGACCTTGGAAAGGCCAGGCATCTCGCCGCGCACGGACAGGAACTTGTCGAGCTGCTCGTCATTTTCGACGAAGAGGAAGCGGCTGTCGGAATCGTTGACGAGATACTGGAGCTGCTTGGCAGAATCGGTCGTGTAGACCCCCGACGCGATGCCACCGACCGACTGGATGCCGAGATCGGAGTAGATCCACTCCTTGTTGTCTTCCGAGAGGATGGAGACGACCTCGCCTCGTTTCAGCCCGAGTGCGATGAGGCCGAGGCCGATCAGCCGCGCATGCTCGTAGAAATCGGTCCAGCTATAGGCGAGCCAGATGCCGTAATCCTTCTCGCGGTGGGCGATCTTGGGACCAAGTTCCAGACAGCGCTGGCGAAACAGCTTCACCAGCGTGTCGCAGCCGTCGAAATAGAACGGCGCGCGCTGAAGGTCCTGGTTGAAGGAATGGCCGCGCACGGTCTGCATGGGCGGCAGTTTTTCTGCGATGGTCATGTGGACCTCCTCCCGACTGCGGTCATCGCCAAGTCTTCTTCTGCTTCCAGCGCTTCTGGCCGCGCTGGGTTTCCTCGACGACGCCAAGATAGAATTCCTGGATGTCCTTGGACGCAAGCAACCGCTGGGCGGTGTCGGCCATGACGATGCGGCCGAGTTCCATGACATAGCCGTAGTCGGCCACTTCGAGGGCAACCTTCGCGTTCTGCTCGACGAGGACGATGGTCACGCCGCGCTCCTTGTTGAGACGGCGCACGATCTGGAAGATTTCCTTGACCAGAAGCGGCGAGAGGCCGAGCGAGGGCTCGTCGAGAAGCATGACCTTCGGCCTTGCCATCAGGCCGCGACCGATGGCCAGCATCTGCTGCTGGCCGCCCGAAAGGGTGCCCGCAGCCTGCTTGCGACGCTCGGCGAGGATCGGGAAATAGCCGTAGACCATCTCCTCGTCGCGGGCGATGCCGTCGGTATCGGAGCGCGTGAAGGCGCCCATCTTCAGGTTTTCCTCGACGGTCAGCAAAGGAAAGACCTCGCGGCCTTCGGGGACGTGAACCATGCCGAGGCGCACGACCTTGTCGGGATTGGCGCCTGCGATGTTCTGGCCGGCATAGAATATCTGGCCCTTCTCCGGGTCCATGACGCCGGAGATCGTCTTGAGAAGCGTCGTCTTGCCGGCGCCGTTGGCGCCGAGGACGGTGACGATCTGGCCCTCTCGGACGTCGAGGCTGGCGCCACGGATCGCCATGATCGGCCCGTAATAGCTTTCAAGGTTGCGGATCGACAGTATGGACTTGCCGTCGGTTCTGTCGACGGGAGCCGGCGTTGCGGCGCTCATGTTCATGCCAGCACCTTTTCGTGTTCGTCGGCGACGCCGATATAGGCCTCGACCACCTTGGGGTGGTTCTGCACCTCTTGCGGCGTTCCCATGGCGAGCATCATGCCGTCGGCAAGTGCCAGCACGCGATCGGACACGGATGCGACGAGGTGCATGTCATGCTCCACCATCAGGACGGTGATGCCCATCTGCTTCTTGATGTCCTCGACCCAGAAGGCGACGTCCTGCGTTTCCTCGACCGAAAGGCCGGAGGCCGGTTCGTCGAGGAGCAACAGGCGCGGCTCGATGGCCAGCGCACGGCCCATTTCGACGACCTTGCGCACGCCGTAGGGCAGGCCCGCGATGTATTTTTCGCGATAGGCCTGCAGGTCGAGGAAGTCGATCACCTTCTCGATCGCCTCGCGGTGGCGTCGCTCCTCGGCCCGCACGTAGGGCGTGAAGAGGAGCTCGGACCACATGCTGCTGTGGCGGTGCCGATGGCGCCCGACGAGCAGGTTCTGCAATACCGTGGCGTGGTCGAACAGCTCGATGTTCTGAAAGGTGCGCGCGATGCCGAGCCCCGCGATCTCGTGCGGCTTCCTGTCGAGGATCGACCTGCCGTCGAAGCGGATGTCGCCTTCGGCCGGATCGTAGATGCGGCTGATGAGGTTGAAGATCGTCGATTTGCCGGCGCCGTTCGGGCCGACCAGTGCGAACACCTCTCCCTCCTCGACCGAAAAGGAGACCTGACTGACGGCGGTGAGGCCACCGAAGCGCAGCGTGACATTGTCGAGTTCGAGCAAGCTCATCGCATACGCTCCGTCTTGAGATAGGCTTTCTGGCGGCGGAACATGTCCTTCCGGTAGAAGGGAAAGAGCTCGAAATAGGTCCGGATCTTCACCCAGCGGCCGTAGATGCCCATCGGCTCGAACAGGATGAACAGGATGAGGATCAGGCCGAAGATCGCCGTTTCCATGCCCGGGATCGCGATCGATCCACCGCCGATCATGCGGGTCAGGAAGTCGCGGGCGACCGCGATGGACTGCGGCAGCATCGCGACCACCGCCGCGCCGAAGAAGGCGCCGTGGATGGACCCCAGGCCGCCGATGACGATGGCGAGCAGGAGCTGGATCGAGATGATGAGATTGAAGGTCTCGTTGTTGAAGATGCCGGCATAGTGGCCCATCAGCGCGCCGGCCAGGCCCGTGATGCCGGAAGAGATGCCGAAGGCGACGGTCTTGGTGCGCGCCACGTTGACGCCCATCGCCTGCGCCGAAATCTCCGAATCGCGGATCGCGGCGAAGGAACGGCCAAGCGGCGAGCGCAGGAGATTGCGGTAAAGCAGCACGACGAGAAGCGTGATCGCCAGCGTCAGGTAATAGAGGAGGTTCGGCGTCGAATAGCGGTCGATGACCAGGCCGAAGATCTGGATCGGCGGCGCGACCAGCCCGATGACGCCGTTGGTGAGCGGCGTCGCGATGACGATGAAATCCTCCACGAGGATGACGACCGCGATGGTGCCGATGGCGAGATAGATGCCGTGCAGCTTGGTCATCGGCATGGCGATGAGCGCGCCGGCGACACCCGCGATCAGCCCCGCGAGCGGGAAGGAGATCAGGAAGGGCACGCCGAGCCGCGTCTGCAGGAGGATGTTGGCATAGCAGCCGATGGCGAGGAACGCGGCATGGCCGAGGCTCGCCTGGCCCGACTGGCCGACCAGGATCATCAGCCCCATGCAGGCGATGGCCCAGATGAGCACGTTGGTCGCCTCGCCAAGGGCGAAGTTCGACAACAGGAGGGGCAGCGCCAAAGCCAGTGCGAACAAGGCCAGATACCAGCCCATCTGCTGAGGATGGCGGAAGAGGTTGATGTCGGCGTCGTAGGACGTCTTGAAAACGGTTCTCATGCCCTCACACCTTCTTCGCGTGGACCTGGGCCAGGATGCCGTGCGGTCGGAAAATCAGAATGAGGAAAAGCAGGAGATACGGCATGATCTGCGAGTAGCCGGACGGCATGTAGCGGCCAGAGAAGGGCTCGATCAGGCCGACGATGATGCCGCCCAGGAGCGCGCCCGGCAGAGAGCCGAAACCGCCGATGACCGCAGCCGCGAAGGCCTTGATGCCCAGAAGCCCGATCGACGGATCGATGGACCCCTTTGAGGCGAAGAGGATGCCGGCGACCGCCGCCGTCATGCCCGACAGCGCCCAGATCAAGGAATGGATGCGCTTGACCGGGATGCCCATGTAATAGGCGGCAAGCTGGTTCTGCGAGGATGCCTGCATGGCGACGCCGAGCTTGGTGCGGTTGAAGTAGAGATAGAGGAGCAGCGTCAAGACGGCGGTGACGCAGATGACCATCACCTCGTCGAGCCCGAGCACCACGCCGGCAAAGCGCACGTCGCGGCCGGCGATCGGCGAGGCCAGCGAGATCGGCTCGTGCCCCCAGATGACCCCGGCGGCAAAGCGAAGCACGAAGCCGAGTGCGATGGTGAGGATGACGATGGCGATCTGCGACTGCCCGAACATGCGCCGCAGGACGACGAGATCGAGCGCATAGCCGAAGGCGCCCATGATGGCGATGGCGATGGGCACCGACACCCAAAAGGGCAGGCCCATGAATTGCGGATTTGTGAGCCCGAGGCAGATGAAGGCGCCGAGCATCATGAAATCGCCCTGGGCGAAATTCACCGCTTCGGTCGCCTTGTAGATCAGCACGAACCCCATGGCGATGAGGCCGTACACACAGCCGTTCGCAAGGCCGCTGACGATGAGCTGCAACACGTCCAAGGACGTTCTCCTCCACTTTATGACACGCGATCTGACGCCGCGATGTCCTTCAACCTTAAGCTGCCAGTACGGGTGCGCAAGCTCCTCCCGCGCACCTTTTCGTCATGGCCTGATGAATACCTTTCCGTTCGGCCGGGCGAGTTCGCCGGCCACCCGTTCGACCGCATCGGCAAGCGGCACGACAGCGGTTACGTCCGTCTTCCAGCGCCCGTCGGCAAAGCGCTTTTGCGCCTCGATGACGGCGGCCATGCGCTTGTCGTTGCCGGCCGTGCGCATCCATTCGGTCAGCCAGAAGCCCTCGATCTTCTTGTGCATGAAGATCATCTGGCCCGGTTCGATGATCGGCGTCGTTTCCGGATCGAGCCGGCCATAGATGATCCAGCGCGCGCGCTTGCCCATCGTGTGGAACACCTTGGCGGCGAGCGGCCCGGTGACCGCGTCGAGGAAGATGCGCGGCCTTTCGGAGCCCAGCACCTCGGCGAGCCGGCGGTCGAAATCGGCGCTTTCCGCGTTGAGCACATGCGCGGCGCCAATGGCCTTCAAGGGCTCGATCTGGTCGTCGCGGCGCACGATGGCGACGGGACGGTAGCCCTCGTCCTTCGCGACCGCGATCATCAGCTTGCAAAGCTGGCTCGCGCCGGCGGTGACGACGAAGGCCTTCTCGCCTTCGTCCTTGACGATGCCGAACATGGCGAGCGCGGTGAGCGGGTTGACGATCATCGCGGCCGCATCCTCGTCGCGCACGCCGTCCATGATCGGGATCGCCGCGCCGGCTTCGGCGAGCGCGTAATCGGCCCAGCTTCCCCAGTTGGACAGGCCCGTGGCGAAGGCGACGCGCTTGCCGACAAGGCCCTGCGCGTCGGCGCCGGCAGCCACCACCTCACCGACGCCTTCGAAGCCGGCGGGCCGGCCCTGCTTGCGCGGCTGGCCGTAGAGCCCTTTCAGGAACATGACGTCGGAGGGATTGATGGACGCGAGCGCGACCTTGACCAGAACCTGGCTCGGGCCGGGCTCGGGCACCTCGATGGTTCCCTTTTCGACATAGGGCTCCATCGCTTCCAGAGCCGTTCCGGAATGGTCGCGCGCATAGCCCTCGTTCTTCAGGATGAGGGCGTTCATGGTCTTGGGAAGAGCCATCATGTCTCCTTCACGGCTTGAGAACGATCTTGCCGGTCGCGCCGCGACCCAGCACGCGTTCCAGAATGGACGGCGCATCGGCGAGCGGGTAGATGCCCTCGATGACCGGCTTGACCTTGCCATCGAGATACCAGCCGATCAGCTCCTTCATGTTGTCGGCATAGGCCTTCGGCTCCTTGGCGGTGAACGCGCCCCAGAAGACGCCGACGACGCTGTAGCCCTTGACCAGGGTCAGGTTCACGGCAAGCTTCGGGATCGTGCCGGAGGCAAAGCCGATGACGAGCAGGCGCCCGCCCCAACCCATCGAGCGCGACAGGACGTCGAAGCCCTC
Organism: Aliihoeflea sp. 40Bstr573; assembly: GCF_024105655.1. Lineage (GTDB taxonomy): Bacteria > Pseudomonadota > Alphaproteobacteria > Rhizobiales > Rhizobiaceae > Aliihoeflea. The sequence goes on along the minus strand of NZ_JAAAMH010000003.1, from coordinate 131,830 downwards.
GCCGCCGACCGGATCGAAGGCGACGTCGACGCCCTTGCCGCCGGTCGCTTCCTTCAAAGCGTCCTTGAGGTTGTCATAGCCGAGCACGATATCGGCGCCGGCCGCCTTCGCCACGTCCTGCTTTTGCGGCGTCGAGGCGACGGCGATGACACGTGCGCCCATCGCCTTGCCGATCTGGACGGCGGCGACGCCGGTGGCGCCGGATGCGCCGAGCACGCACAGCGTCTCGCCGGGCTTGAGCTGAGCGCGCTGCTTCAGCGCGTAGTGCGACGTGCCGTAGCCGCACATCAGCGCGCAGGCATCCGCGTCGGTGAGGCCATCCGGCAGTGGCATGACGGCGCTCTCGTCGGCCGCGACCTTCTCGGCATAGGAGCCAAGCGCGGAAACCGAGCCGACGCGATCGCCGACCTTGAAGCGCGTCACGCCCTCGCCGATGGCCGAGACGCGGCCCGCCACCTCCATGCCGGGCACGAAGGGTGTCTCGGGTTTCATCTGGTAGAGGCCCTGTACGAGCAGGCCGTCGGGATAGTTGACGCCGACCATCGCGGCATCGATGACGACGGTCTTCGGCCCGACCTCCGGCTCCGGCCAGTCAATATAGTCGAGTTGGTCGAGCGGCCCGAAATCGCGAGCGACGATGGCCTTCATGGTCAAACCTTTTCCTGCGTGTACTTCTTCAGTTCTTCGCGCGCGACCTGGCGGCGGTGGACGGCGTCGGGGCCGTCGGCAAGACGCAGCGTGCGCAGATGCGTCCATGAGCGGGCGAGCGGGGTGTCCTGGCTGATGCCCTGCCCGCCATACATCTGCACCGCCTCGTCCGTGACCTTGAGCGCGACGCGCGGCGCGACGACCTTGATCTGGCTGATCCACGGCGCGGCGGCCTTCTTGTCGCCCTGGTCGATCATCCAGGCGGCCTTGAGGCAGAGGAGCCGGGCCATCTCGATCTCCATGCGGCACTCGGCGATGATATCGAAATTGGCGCCCAGTTGCGCGAGTTTCTTGCCGAAGGCCTCGCGGCGCAAGGAGCGCTTGCACATCAGCTCCAGCGCCATTTCGGCCTGGCCGATGGCGCGCATGCAGTGATGGATGCGGCCCGGCCCGAGCCGGCCCTGCGCGATTTCGAAGCCCCTGCCCTCGCCGAGGATCAGGTTCGAGGCGGGAACGCGCACATCCTCGAATTTCAGGTGCAGATGGCCGTGCGGCGCGTCGTCGTCGCCATAGACCTGCATCGCGCGCAGCTTGGTAATGCCCTTCGTGTCGGCGGGAACCAGGATCATCGAATGCTGCTGGTGCTTCGGCCGGTCTGAAGAGGGGGAAGCGACCATGGTGATGTAGATCTTGCAGCGCGGATCGCCGGCACCCGACGACCACCATTTCTCGCCGTTCAGAACGTAGTCGTCACCGTCGCGCTCGCAACTCATGGCGATGTTGGTGGCGTCCGACGAGGCGACGTCCGGCTCGGTCATCAAATAGGCGGAGCGGATCTCTCCGTTCAGGAGCGGCTTCAGCCAACGTTCCTTGTGCTCGGGCGTGCCGTAGCGCTCCAGCACCTCCATGTTGCCGGTGTCGGGCGCCGAGCAGTTGAAGGTTTCCGCGCCCAGATGCGCCTTGCCCATCTCCTCGGCCAGATAGGCGTATTCGACGGTCGACAGGCCGTAGCCCTGGTCGGAATGGGTGAGCCAGAAATTCCACAGGCCGCGTTCGCGCGCCTTGGCCTTCAGGCCTTCGAGGATTTCGGTCTGGCGCTTCGTATAGGTCCACCGGTCGCCATCCTTGCCGATCTCGGCCAGGAACTCCTCGTCGAGCGGGATGATCTCCTCGCGCACCATGCGCGCGACCTTTTCGTGCAGCGGTTTGACCCGCTCGCTCATGGCGAGGTTCATCTCGGGATTGACGCTCATGTGGTGGTTCCTTCCGTACCGCCCAGCCCGCGCCAGGCGCAGGTGACGACTTGTGCGATGAGATCCTCGACGTCGGCGCGCGTCTCTCCGGTGCGCGGCGAGTACCAGAAGATCGGCGAATTGAGCGTCATGAACATCAGCTGGTTCGCGACGCTGAGATTGGGGAAATGGAAATGGCCCGTTTCGCGCCCTTCTGCGATCAGCTTGCGGAAGATGTCGCCATAGCGCGAGCGGGTCTCGAACAGTTCCTCGAACAGGGCGCGCTGGTGGGGCGTCGGCGCGCCCACGAGATGCATCTCGACGCCCATCCACACGACGCGCTGGAAGGCACGGGTGGTGATCATCTGGTCGACATGGACCCAGGCGAAGCGGCGCCACAGCTGGTAGGCCTCTGCCTTCATGCTGCGCAAGGGTTCGAGCGCGGCATAGTTCATGTCCATGCCGGCGCGAAACACCTCGGCGAAAAGGTCGGCCTTGGATTCGAAATGGTGGTAGATGCGGCCCTTGGTCGACTGCAGCGCCCGGGCCACGTCGTCGATCGACGTCGCCGCGTAGCCGCGCTCGTGGAAACAGCGTGCGGCTGCCTCCAAGATGGCGGCTCGCGAACTGTCGAGCGTGCGTTCCCGTATGCCGAGCGCCATGCGAACCGATTTCCTCCCGCCGTTCTGCAAGGCTCTCCACCAGTCTTTTGCCGGTTTTCGCGAAGGGCCTTTACGGACGTTCGAATGATGAACATACTACCGGGTATGTTGTCAACGCGACTTCGAAACGGCGTTGCGAAACTTCTTGGGGAGGAATGATGAGCTACATCGAAGACCTGTTTTCCGTGGCCGGAAAGACCGCACTCGTCACCGGCGCGGCGACCGGCATCGGCCGCATGGCCGCGACCGCGCTGATGCATGGCGGCGCCCGCGTGCTGATCGCATCGCGCAAGGGCCATGACTGCGCCCGCACCGCCGAAGAGCTGAACGCCATGGGAACTCAAGGCACGGCGGAAGGCTTCGGCGGGGACGTCTCCACGGAGGAAGGCATCGCCGCACTCGTCGCCGAGGTGCGCCAGCGCACGGACAAGCTGAACATCCTGTTCAACAATGCCGGCGTCTCCTGGGGCGCCGAGCTTGGCGACTTTCCCTATTCGGCCTGGGCGAAGGTGTTGAACGTCAACGTGACCGGCCTCTTCCACCTGACGCGCGAACTCCTGCCCGAACTCGAACGGGCGGCAAGCGACGAGGACCCTGCCCGCATCGTCAATCTGGGATCGGTGATGGGCACGCAGCCGATCGCCGATGGCGCCTATTCCTACACCGCCTCGAAGGCCGCGGTGCATCACCTCACGCGCACGCTGGCGATCGAGTTCGCCGAACGGCGCATCACCGTCAACGCTTTCGCGCCCGGTCCCTTCCAGAGCCGGATGACGGCCTTCGCCACGGGTACCGAGGAGAAGGCGGACCATGTCGGCTCGCGCGTTCCGCTCGGCCGCATCGGCGCCCCTCATGACATCGCCGGCGCGACGCTGTATCTGTGCTCGAAAGCCGGAAGCTACGTGACGGGCGCGATTCTGCCGATCGACGGCGGGCAGTCTGTCCAGCACGGCATGTCGCTGTTCAAGGATTAGGATTCCCGCCCATGGAAGGTCCCCGTCTGGAGCCGGTCTCGATCGACCAGCTCGTGGCCAGTGTCGGCAACGAGATCGGCGTGTCACCCTGGCGCACCGTCACGCAAGGCATGATCGACATGTTCGCCGATGCGATCGACGATCACCAGTTCATCCACGTCGACCCCGAACGCGCCGCGGCGACGCCCTTCGGCGGAACCATCGCGCATGGTTTCCTGTCGCTTTCGCTGCTCTCAACGTTTTCCTATGAATCGATCCCGCCGCTGGCGAATGCCGAGATGGGCGTCAATTACGGGTTCGAGAAGGTGCGCTTCGTGACGCCCGTGAAGACCGGCGCGCGCGTGCGCGGCCGGTTCACGCTCGCCGACGTCAACGTGCGGCCCTCGGGCTGGATCCAGGTCGCGACCGACGTGACGGTGGAGATCGAGGGCGCGAAGAAGCCCGCGCTGACGGCGCGCTGGCTGACGCTCGCCGTCCTGCAGCGCGAGGAAGCACAGGCATGAGTGACCCCAACGCACTCGAGATCGATACGCTCGCGCCCTATCTCGAGGCCGAGATCCCGGGGTTTTCGGAGCTCGCCGACATCAAGAAATTCAATGCCGGCCAGTCGAACCCGACCTATCTCCTGACGACGCAGAGCGGGCGGTACGTGCTGCGGGCCAAACCGCCGGGCGAACTTTTGAAGTCGGCCCACCAGGTGGACCGCGAGTTTCGCGTCATGAAGGCGCTGGGGGCGACGGGCGTGCCGGTGCCGAACATGGTGCATCTGGCGCCCGAGGATTCGCCGATCGGGCGCATGTTCTACGTCATGGACTTCGTCGATGGGCGCATCTTCTGGGACCCTGCCCTGCCCGACGCGAAGGACAACGCCGAGCGCAAGGCGATCTACGACGACATGAACCGGGTGCTTGCGGCGCTCCATTCGGTCGACTTCGAAGCCGCCGGACTTGCCGATTTTGGCCGACCGGGCAGCTATTTCGACCGCCAGTTCGCACGTTGGTCGAGCCAATACCGCGCCTCTGAGACAGGCCGGATCGAGGATATGGAGACGTTGCTCGACTGGCTCGAGGCGAACGCCGTGCCCGACGACGGGCTCGTCTCGCTCGTCCACGGCGACTACCGGCTCGACAACATGATCTTCGCGCCCGATGCGCCGAAAGTCGTCGCGGTGCTGGACTGGGAGCTGTCGACGCTCGGCCATCCCTATGCGGACCTGTCCTACCAGTGCATGCAGTGGCGATTGCCGCACACATCGGCCTTCAAGGGGCTCGGCGGCGTCGACCGCAAGCGGATCGGCCTGCCGAGCGAGGCCGAATATGTCGAGGCCTATTGCGAGCGCCGCGGCATAGCCGGGATCGACAATTGGACCTACTACCTCGCCTTCTCGTTCTTCCGCCTCGCAGCAATCTGCCAGGGCGTCTACAAACGCGCGCTCGATGGCAACGCATCCAATCCGGAAAAGGCGAAAACCTATGGCGAGGCGGTGAAGCTGCTCGCCGGGCTGGCCGTCGAAACCATCAAGACCGGCAAGTGAGCCGGCACCATCGGGGGGCTGACATGAAGCGTTACGAGGGGCTGACGGTGATCGTCACCGGCGCGGGCGGCGGGTTTGGCAAGAGGCTCGCCGAGCGGCTGGCCGAGCAAGGCGCCAATCTCGTCCTGTCGGACATTCGCCAGCCGGAACTCAACGCCGTCGCCGGGCCGCTGGGGGAACGGGCGGCCACGCTTTCGGGCGACGTCTCGAAGGAGGAGCACTCGCGCGACCTCGTCAACCTGGCACTGAAGCGGTTCGGCAAGCTCGACGTCGCCTTCAACAATGCCGGCATCGCGCATGCATTTTCCAAGCTGCCCTCGATGGATTCAGAGGAGGCGCGGCGCGTCATCGACATCGACCTGATGGGCGTGTTCTACGCAATGAAGCACCAGTTGCCGGCGCTCGAACGGCAGTATCGCCTTGATGGAACCAAGGGTGCAATCGTCAACGTCGCCTCCGTTGCCGGCATTGCCGGAGCGCCGCGACTGGCAGTCTATTCCGCCGCCAAGCATGGCGTGGTCGGCCTGACGCGATCGGCAGCGGCGGAATATGCCTCCAAAGGCATCCGCATCAACGCCGTCTGCCCCTCCTACGCCCGCACGCCGATGGCGACGGATGCGCTCGGCGCGATCGGCGAGGACGCGGCTTCCGCCGAGAAGGATCTGGTGCGCGGCGTGCCGATGCGCCGTCTGGCCGAGGTCGACGAGGTGATCGAGGTCATGCTTTTTGCCGGCGAACCGAACAACAGCTTCATGACCGGCCAGACGCTGGCGGTCGATGGCGGCATTACCGCCATTTAACCCTGTTTGGCAAAGAGTGGCGCGCCGGGTGGTTTTTGCGCCTGCGCAGGTCACATGCTGCGCCGCCTCAATGCTAATTTAAGGTCTCGCCTTCCATGCTGGCCCAATCGTGCTTGGGGCAGCGTCGAGGCAGGCGAATGGGCGAAGTGTTCGACCAGAAGAGCAATCGCAAGGGGGTGTGGCGCATACGCGCCAGCCACCTGCATCTGCTCCTGGCGACGATTGTCGTCGTGGCCGCCGCGGCCTTCGCGCTGATCCAGAACCAGAACGTCTTCGACCAGAAGCTTCGCTCGGACGTCCTGTCCAAGGCGAGCCTCGTGCGCGCCAAGCTCGAAGGCTCCATCAACGCCAACATCCAACTCGTGCGCGGCCTCGTCGCCTCGATCGAGACCAACCCCGGCATCTGGCAGGAAGAGTTCTCCGACCTCGTCGGCAGTCTTCTGACGCAGGAACTGCAGATTCGCCACATCGCCGCCGCGCCCAACCTCGTGATCCAGCTGATCCATCCGTTCGAAGGCAACGAACGCGCGATCGGCCTCGACTACCGCGCGAACGACACACAGCGCGACGCGGTGTTGCAGGCACGCAATTCCGGCGGCCTCGTGCTCGCCGGCCCCGTCGATCTCGTCCAGGGCGGACAGGGCTTCATCGGCCACTTCCCCGTCTTCGCGCGCAACGCGATGGGAGTTCGCGAATTCTGGGGCATCGTCTCGGCCGTCGTCGATGTCGAGCAACTCTACCGCCAGAGCGGGCTGCTCGACGACGATCTTTCGATCGAGATCGCGATCGTGGGGCGCGACGCGGCCGGACAGCGCGGCGAACGCTTCTTCGGGCCGGCCTCGATTCTCACGGACGATCCGGTCACGGTCGACGTGCTGCTGCCCTCGGGCACCTGGCAGATCGCCGCACGGCCGAAGGGAGGCTGGGATCAGCCAGTCCCCGGCCGGGGCCAACTCTATGCCTGGCTGATCGCCGCCGCACTTCTCGTGCTCGTGCCGACTGGCATCATGGGCCGGCTGATGGACGAGCGTCAGCGCAACATTGCCGACATGCGCGAACGCAGGCTCGAACTCGAGCGGATCTCGCGACGGCTTCGGCTTGCGGTGCAGGCCTCGCGGATCGGCATCTGGGAAATGGATGTGCAGAACGGCACGCTCTTCTGGGACGACCGCATGAACGAGCTCTACGGCTACCCGCAGGACGCCGGCATCCGCAACTATCCGTTCTGGGCGCGGCGCCTGCATCCCGACGACAAGGCGCGCGCCGAGGCGGATTTTTCGACAGCGATGCGCGAGACCGGCCGCTATTATTCCGATTATCGCCTCGTGCTCGACGACGGATCGATCCGCCATATCCGCGCCATCGGCTCGGTGTTCCAGGACGAGACGGCGCCGCCGCGCATCGCCGGCGTCAACTGGGACGTGACCGAGGATGTGGAGCGTGCCGAGGCACTGAACATGGCGGTCCTCCTTTCGGAGGCACGCAACGCCGAACTGGAATCGATCCGCGAACGGATCGAGTTCAATGCCCTGCACGATTCGCTCACCGGGCTGCCAAACCGGCGCTATCTCGACCAGATCGTCTCCGAGCACGCGCGCGCCTTCGCCGAAGGACGCGAAGTCGCGGCGATGCTGCAGATCGACCTCGACCGCTTCAAGGAGATCAACGACACGCTCGGCCACGCCGCCGGCGACGCGATGCTCGTCCATGCCGCGAACGTCTTGCGCCTGACGGTTCAACCGACCGACTTCGTTGCGCGGATCGGCGGCGACGAATTCGTGATCGTGCGCCGGGCGCAGAATGCGGCCCATCTGTCGATGGAAAGCCTGGCGGACCTGGCGGCGAACACGATCGTGCGCCTGCAGGAACCGACGCAATTCGAGGAACACGAATGCCGCGTCGGCGGCTCGATCGGCATCGCCATGGACACGGACGCGATCGCCGATCCGACCCGCCTCCTCGTCAATGCCGACATCGCGCTCTATCGCGCCAAGCGCAACGGGCGCAACTGCTTCCAGTTCTTCTCCGACGAACTGCAGGCGGAGATCATCACCACCAAGCAGATCGCCGACGAATTGCGCCTGGGGCTCGAACGCGGCGAGTTCGTGCCGCACTACCAACCGCAATTCGATGCGCAGACCTTCGACATCATCGGCGTGGAGGCACTGGCCCGCTGGGAGCACCCGCAAAAGGGCGTGCTCAGCCCGGCCTATTTCCTCAAGGTCGCCGAGGAACTCGACGTCGTGCACGAGATCGACAGCCGGATGCTGGAAGCGGCCGTCGCGCAGTTGGGCATCTGGGAACTGCAGGGGCTGCACGTGCCGCAGGCCTCGGTCAACGTGTCGGCCCGTCGCCTGCACAACGAGGAATTGCTTGCAGGCCTTCGCAAGCTGAAAATTGAGCCCGGCAGGATCGCCTTCGAACTGGTTGAATCGATCTTCCTCGACGAGCATGACGACTTGCTGATTTCCCATGTCGAGGAACTGAAATCGATCGGCATCGACGTCGAGATCGACGATTTCGGCACCGGCTACGCCTCGATCGTCTCATTGTTGAAGCTGAAGCCGCAGAGGCTGAAGATCGACCGTCAGCTCGTCCAGCCGATCGTCGATTCACCGGCGCAGCGCCAGCTTCTTGGCTCGATCATCGAGATGGGCCATTCGCTCGGCATCCAGGTGCTCGCCGAGGGCGTCGAGACGATGGAGCACGCACACATTCTGCAGCGCCTTGGCTGCGACGCGCTGCAGGGCTTCGCCTTGGCAAAGCCGATGGCGCCGGGCGAACTCATCGCCTTCGCCAATGAGTGCCGCCTGAAGAAAGCGTCCTAGGCGTCGCGGGCAGCTTCCGTCAGGAAAGTGAAGGCATAGTCGGCGAAGGACCGCCAGCACTCCACCCGGAATGCATCCTCGCCAGTGCGGTAAAGCACGATCTCGACCTTGTGCAAGATGGTGCGTGAAGCAGCGCCAACGGGAAATGCCGCGAGCGAGAGGTCCTGCGGGCAGCCGGCGTTGATGGCCGTCGCGGCGCCCTTCCCCGAAACGACAAAGGCGGCATTGCGGTGCGACACGTCGACAGCCGAATGGAAGGCTGCGACGGGCTTGATGAGCGCAGCGAGGTCGGCGCCTGCCTCGTCGATGACGAGCCACTCGTCCGGTCCGAGCCAGAGCGCGTGGCGGCTGCCCGACGAGGCCGACGTCTTGGGCTGGGTCGGAAGGTCGAGGCCGAGGACCGATGACAGGCCCGCGACGCTTTCGGCAGGCGCGCGCAGCGACAGGCGCGACGCCGGCGGCGCGACGGTGACCGAGGCGTTGGGCGCCGTGGTCTGCCGGCCGGCGAAGATGGGGCGGCGGGCCACGTTCGTCATGTCAACCATTCAACCGATCCCCGCTCTCATCAAAGAACACCGTTCCCGTTACCTCGACTTCGATCACCCGGTCGGGCATCGGCACGAAGAGCCGCTGGCCCATCTTCTCGCGCCCGTCCACCACCAGCGCCAGCGCGATCGAGCGGCCGCAATTGGACGACCAGTAGCTCGATGTGACGTGGCCGATCATCTTCATCGGAATCGGCTGGTCGGGATCGGCGACGATCTGGGCGCCCTCTTCCAGAACCACGTTCGGATCGACCGTCTTCAGGCCGACGAGCTGCTTGCGGCCGGTGCCGACGAGGTCGGGGCGCTTCAGCCCGCGAATGCCGACGAAGTCCTTCTTCTTCTTGCCGATCGCCCAGTCGAGCCCGGCATCGTGCGGGGTGACCGTGCCGTCGGTTTCCTGGCCGACGATGATGTAGCCCTTTTCGGCGCGCAGGACGTGCATCGTTTCCGTGCCGTAGAGGCACGCGCCATGCTTCTGCGCCTCGGCCCACACGGCTTCCAGGACGCTCTCGCCAAAATCGGCAGGCACGTTGATCTCGAAGCCGCGCTCGCCGGTGAACGACATGTGGAAGAGCCGGGTCGGCACGCCGCAGATCGTGCCCTCGCGCACCGACATGTGCGGCATGGCGGCATCGGAAATGTCGATGCCCTCGACCAGCGGCGCGATGATGTCGCGGCTCCTCGGTCCCTGAACCGCGATGACCGCCCACTGCTCCGAGATCGAAGTCAGGTAGACCTGCAGATGCGGGAACTCGGTCTGGAGGTAGTCCTCCATGTGATTCATGACCCGCGCGGCCCCGCCGGTCGTCGTCGTCACATGAAAGCGGTCGTCGGCAAGGCGGCCGACGACGCCGTCATCGTAGATGAAGCCGTCCTCGCGCAGCATGATGCCATAGCGGCAGCGGCCGGGCTCGAGCTTCGCCCACGGGTTGGTGTAGAGGAGTTCCATGAAGGCGGCGGCGTCCGGGCCGACAATCTCGATCTTGCCGAGGGTCGACGCGTCGAAGATGCCGGCCGACTGGCGCACCGTTTTCGATTCGCGCGCAACGGCCTGGTACATGTCCTCGCCCGCCTGCGGGAAATACCAGGCGCGCTTCCACTGCCCGACATCCTCGAACACCGCGCCGCGGCCTTCTGCAAAGCCGTGCATGGCGGTCCGGCGCGTCGGATCGAAGAGAGAACCCCGCGAATGCCCGACGATGGCGCCGAAGGTGACCGGCGTATAGGGCGCGCGGAAGGTGGTCAGGCCGACCTGCGGGATCGGCTTGCCGAGCACCTCGGCGGCGATGGCAAGGCCGTGCATGTTCGACGTCTTGCCCTGGTCGGTCGCCATGCCGTTGGTCGTGAAGCGCTTGACGTGCTCGATGGAGCGCATCCCTTCGCGCACGGCAAGCCGGATGTCCTTGGCGGTCACGTCGTTCTGGAAATCGACGAACGCCTTGACGGTGGTATCGGGCTCCGCGCCCGGACCGGTGCCAAGCATGCCGCCGGCCCAGTTTTCCGTGGTGGAGGCGGTGGGGCGGTTGCCTTTCGGCTGCTTTGCGGCTGTCTCGCCGGCCGCATAAGCTTCTTCGATGACCGCCTGAAGCGTATCCGTGCCGTTGCACGCGCCGACCGAGACGCAGTCCTGCGCATAACTGCCGGGAAGAAAGCGTTGCGTCGCCTCGTCGAACGCGACCTTGCCGCGGGACTGCGAGAAAAGGTGGACGGAGGGCGTCCAGCCGGAAGACATCAACAGCGCGTCGATGGGGATGACGCGCGTCGCCCCGCCCGCCTTCGGCGCGACGGCCATGGACGAAACGCGCAGCTTGCCACCGGTCTTCGTGACGGCGTGGCCGGTCAGGACCTCGATGCCGAGCCCGCGGGCTTCATCGATGGCCGCGCCTTTCGGGTCGTCTCGGATGTCGATGATGGCGGCAATGGTGACGCCAGCCTTTTTGAGGTCGATGGCCGCCGCGTAGGCGGAATCGGTCGCCGTGTAAACGCCGACATTTGTGCCGACCGCGACGCCATACTGGTTGAGGAAGGTGCGGGCGGCCGATGCAAGCATGATGCCTGGCCGGTCGTTGTCGGCGAAGACCATGTGCCGCTCGATCGCACCTGTCGCAATGACCACCTTGCCCGCGCGTACTTGCCAGAGGCGCTCGCGCGGCAGGTCCTTGCCGGGATTGGCGAGATGATCTGTGACGCGCTCGACGAGGCCCACAAGGTTTTGCGCGTAGTAGCCGAAGGCTGTCGCGCGCGGCAGGACGCGAACATTGTCCATGGCCTTCAGCTTCGACAGGCTGGCCTGTGCCCAGTCCCAGCCGCCCATGCCATCGATTTCGGCGCCCGTCTCGAAGCGCAGAGCGCCGCCGAACTTGGCCTGTTCGTCGGCCAGGATGACGCGCGCGCCACCGGCAGCTGCCGCCAGCGCGGCCGCAATGCCCGCCGCGCCCCCGCCAAGGACGAGCACGTCGCAATGGGCATAAAGTGACGAGTAGTGATCCGGATCGGGCTGGTCCGGCGCGACGCCGAGCCCGGCCGCGCGACGGATGAAGGGCTCATAGACCTTGTCCCACGCTGCCTTCGGCCACATGAAGGTCTTGTAGTAGAAGCCGGCCGAGAACAGCGGCGAGCCGAGATCGTTGGCCTCCCCGATGTCGAAGGCGAGCGAGGGCCAGCGGTTCTGCGAGACGGCGGTAAGACCGTCGTAGAGTTCCTGCACCGTGGCGCGCACGTTCGGCGTCTTGCGGGCGGCATCGCGATGGATACCGACGAGTGCGTTCGGCTCCTCCGCGCCGGCCGACAGCACGCCGCGCGGGCGGTGGTACTTGAAGGAGCGGCCGACGAGATGGACGCCATTGGCAAGAAGCGCTGAGGCGAGCGTATCGCCCTCGAGCCCCGCGTACGCCTTGCCGTCGAAGGTGAAGCGCGCAGTGCGCGCAGGCGTCAGGCGGCCGGCACCGGCGATGCGGAAGGTTTCGGTCATCATGCGCCCTTGTCCCTGTCAGGCGTGTTGACGTTCAGCTCGGCCGGATCGCGATTGGCCCATGCCGAAGGGCCCGATGGCGCCATCAGCGTGATGTCCGGTCTCGGCTCGCCGGCCTTGTAGGTCAGGTGGAACTTGTCCGAGACCGTATCGCGAGCGGCATTGAAGAAGCGACCGCAGCCATGGACATGGCGCCAGCGCTCGAAGATCAGGCCCTTCGGGTTCTGGCGGATGAACAGGAATTTCTCGAACTCGTCGTCGCTCAGTTCGCTCATTTCGGCCGAGCGCGCGATATGCGCCTCGCCGGCATGACGAAATTCGAGCTCGGGACGCTCTTCCTCGCAATAGGGGCAGCGGATGAGAAGCATGGAGGAATCCTAGTGCGCGACGGCGGCGGCAGCAGCTTCGTCGATGAGGCGGCCGGTGCGGAAGCGTTCGAGGTTGAACGGCGCGTTGATCGGGTGCGGATTGTCGTTGGCGATGGTGTGCGCGAAGACGTGGCCGGAGCCCGGTGTCGCCTTGAACCCGCCCGTGCCCCAGCCGCAATTGACGTAGAGCCCCGGTACCGGTGTCTTGGCGAGAATCGGAGAGCGGTCGGGCGTCACGTCGACGATGCCGCCCCATGAGCGCAGCATCTTCATGCGCGTGAACATCGGGAACATCTCGCAGATGGCGTCGAGCGTGTGGTTGAGGATGTGGAAGCCGCCGGTCTGCGAATAGGAGGTATACTGGTCCGTTCCCGCGCCGATGACGAGCTCGCCCTTGTCGGACTGCGAAATGTAGGCGTGGACCGTGTTCGACATGACAACGCAGGGAAACACCGGCTTGACCGGCTCGGAAACCAGCGCCTGAAGCGGATAGGATTCGAGCGGCATGCGCACGTCCGCCATCTGCATGATGACCGAGGAGTGCCCTGCCGCGACGACGCCGACCTTCTTGGCGCCGATGAAGCCGCGCGAGGTGTCGACGCCAGTCACATGGCCGTTGGCCGAGCGGCGAACGCCGGTGACCTCGCAGTTCTGGATGATGTGGACGCCGCGGTCTGCCGCCGCGCGCGCATATCCCCAGGCGACGGCGTCGTGCCGCGCCGTGCCGCCGCGCCGCTGGAGCGCCGCGCCCATCACGGGATAGCGGGCCGACTTCGAGATGTTGAGCGGCGGACAGAAGGCCTGCGCTTCTTCCGGCGTCAGCCATTCATTGTCGACGCCATTGAGCCGATTGGCGTGGATATGCCGCTTGAAGACCTGAACGTCGCGGACGTTGTGGGCCAGCATCATGACGCCGCGGGCCGAATACATGACGTTGTAGTTGAGGTCCTGCGAAAGCCCGTCCCACAGCTTCACGGCGTGGTCGTAGATCCCGGCCGATTCGTCGTAGAGATAGTTGGAGCGGATGATGGTGGTGTTGCGGCCGGTATTGCCGCCGCCGAGCCAGCCTTTCTCCAGAACCGCGATGTTGGTGACGCCGTGCTCCTTGGCAAGATAGTAGGCGGTTGCAAGGCCATGCCCGCCTGCACCGACGATGATGACGTCGTATTCGGAGCGCGGCTCGGGCGAGGACCATTGCTCCTCCCATCCCTTGTGGCCGCGAAGCGCCTCGCGGGCGATGGCGAAGACCGAATATTTGCGCATGGGGCTCGTGCCTCGCGGACCGTTGGAAAACGACATCCAGGAGAACCAGGATGGCGAAGCTATGACTAGCGAAAAGCGCCGAGGCGCCTTGCACTGATTGCGACTTCGATTGCCCGTTTGCGCCGCGCCGATTTGACTGCGACGAATTGGCAGGTTGCATGCCGTTTCGGCGCCAGACGATTTCCGCTCGACAAGGGATGCGGGCGGTGATATGAGCCGCACCGATCCGTGGTGCGTGCCACGGGCGCAATTCCTTGCGCTTACGAATTTAGACAGATCCACGGTAACGAACAGGAACGCACGTGCAGGTACTCGTCCGCGACAACAATGTTGATCAGGCGCTCCGCGCGCTCAAGAAGAAGATGCAGCGCGAAGGTATCTTCCGCGAGATGAAGATGCGCGGCCACTACGAGAAGCCGTCCGAAAAGCGCGCCCGCGAAAAGGCCGAAGCCGTTCGCCGCGCCCGCAAGCTGGCCCGCAAGCGCGCCCAGCGCGAAGGCCTGGTCGGCGGCGGTCGTGCCCCTGTAGCGGCGCGTTGATCTGCCGCTTTTTGGTCTTTATTGCCGAATTATCAGAGGTGGCGCGAGCAATCGCTGCCACCTTTTTTCGTTGTCCGCGTTTGATCCGAAGCAGCCTGCCTGCCAAATCCGAACTGGGGGAACCAGCCGATGATTTCGACCGCGCGCCACGCCAGGCGTACCGCCACCGCCTTCGCCCTCGTCTCCGTGCTGGCGCTCGCCGCCTGCCAGACCGCGCCCGAAACGATATCGACAGTCTCGCCGATGGACGCCGCGCAGGCTTCGAGCGAGAACATCTCCTCGCTGACCGCCGTCATCGAGCGTTCCCCCCAGGACCCGCAAGCCTATAATGTGCGCGGTACGGCCTATGGCCGCGGCGGCCGCAACGCCGAGGCGCTGGCCGATTTCGACCGCGCCATCCAGCTCAATCCGGGCTTCTATCAAGCCTACAACAACCGCGCGCTGATCCATCGCAACATGGGCAACCAGCAGGCCGCGCTCGCCGACTACAACCAGGCGCTCCAGCTCAACCCGAACTACGATTCGGCCCTGATTGGCCGCGGCAATCTCTACCGGCTCGCCGGCAACGCCAATAGCGCGTTCCAGGATTTCGAGCGCGCGATCCAGCTCGATACGACCGACCCGCGCGCCTACTACAATCGCGGGCTTCTCTACCAGACCCGCAACCAGCATGACTTCGCCATCGCCGATTTCGCCCAGTCGATCTCGCTCGCCTCGAACGCGGCCGAGCCATACGCGGCGCGCGGCCTGTCCTATCTCGCGATCAACAACGAGGACAACGCGCTGGCCGATTTCAATACGGCTTTGAACCTCGACAAGACGAATGCGGAAGCCTGGGCCTATCAGGCGCTCATCCTCGAGCGTCGTGGCGATCGCGAACGTGCCGCACGTTCCTATGCCGAGGCGGCGCGGCTGGACCCCAGCCTCGAGGTAGCCCGCGAGGGGCTGAGCCGGACGCGCGCTTCGTAACGTAATCGGAACGATCTTCCGCCCGTTCGGTTGTCAGGCAGACGCTCGAACGGGAGACTTCATATGATCCGCACACTGATCGCCGCCGCCCTCGTCGCGGGAACATCCGCCACGGTCGCGCAGGCGCAGGAAACGCGCGCCGAAATGGGCATGCTCGAATGCGCCATCGAGGGCGACGTCGGCGCCATCTTCGGTTCCTCACGGGACATGCAGTGCGCCTTCACCCCCTCCGACGGCCGTCCGCCGGTCCAGTTCGTCGGCGTCGTCAACAAGTATGGCCTCGACGTCGGCGTGACGAGCGCCGCGGTGATGCAGTGGGCCGTTCTGGCACCGACCGCTGCCGAGCTCTCGCCCGCCGCCCTGGCCGGCGACTATTATGGCGCTTCGGCCGAAGTGACGGCGGCGGTGGGCGGCGGTGTCAGCGTGCTCGTCGGCGGGTCGAATGAATCGCTGATGCTGCAACCGCTGAGCGTTCAGGCACAGACGGGCCTGAACGTGGCGCTCGGTGTGACGGAGTTCAAGCTGCGGGCGCTGTAGTCGTCCAACATGCAAAGCAAAAACCCGGCTTTTCAGCCGGGTTTTTTGTTTGTGGTCAGTGCGCCATCGCCTTGACGATTTCCTCGGTCATCTTCTTGGCGTCGCCGAGCAGCATCATCGTGCCGTCCTTGTAGAACAGCGTGTTGTCGATACCGGCATAGCCCGAGCCGAGCGAGCGCTTGACGAAGAGGCAGGTGCGGGCCTTGTCGACGTCGAGGATGGGCATGCCGTAGATCGGCGAGGACTTGTCGTCGCGGGCGGACGGGTTGGTGACGTCGTTGGCGCCTATGACGTAGGCGACGTCGGCCTGGGCGAATTCCGAGTTGATGTCTTCCAGTTCGAAGACCTCGTCGTAAGGCACGTTCGCCTCGGCCAGAAGCACGTTCATGTGGCCGGGCATGCGGCCGGCGACGGGGTGGATCGCGTATTTGACCTCGACGCCGTTGGCCTTGAGCGTGTCGGCCATCTCGCGCAGCGCATGCTGCGCCTGCGCGACGGCCATGCCGTAGCCGGGCACGATGATGACCTTCTGCGCGTTCATCATGAGGTAGGCCGCGTCGTCGGCCGAGCCCTGCTTGACCGTTCGCTCGATCCCGTCATCCGCGCCGGCGGCAGCCGTTTCGCCGCCAAAACCGCCGAGAATGACGGAGATGAAGGAGCGGTTCATGCCCTTGCACATGATGTAGGACAGGATCGCGCCCGACGAGCCGACGAGCGCGCCGGTAATGATCAGCGCGAGGTTGCCGAGCGTGAAGCCGATGCCGGCCGCCGCCCAGCCCGAATACGAGTTGAGCATCGACACGACGACCGGCATGTCCGCGCCGCCGATGGGGATGATGATCAGGACGCCGAGTGCCAGGGACAGGAGGACGATCAGCCAGAAGGCCAGCGTCGACTGCGTCATGACGAGGACGATGACGAGCAGGACGAGCGCGGTTGCGATCGCCGCATTCACCATGTGACGCGCGGGAAGCATGATCGGCTTGCCCGACATGCGCCCATCGAGCTTCAGGAACGCGATGATCGAGCCGGTGAAAGTGATGGCACCGATGGCGACGCCGAGCGACATCTCGATCAGCGCCTGGGTGTGGATCTGGCCGACCGTGCCGACGCCGAAGCTTTCCGGCGCGTACACGGCCGCGGCAGCGACGAGCACCGCTGCAAGGCCGACGAGCGAGTGGAAGGCAGCGACGAGCTGCGGCATCGAGGTCATCGGGATGCGCTTGGCGATCACCGCGCCGATGCCACCGCCAATCGCGATTCCGACGACGATCAGGAGGAAACCGCCGAAGGTCGGACGCGCCAGAAGCAGCGTCGTGACGATGGCGATACCCATGCCGACCATGCCGTAGAGATTGCCCTGACGGCTGGTGGTGGGATGCGACAGGCCCCGCAACGCCATGATGAACAGGACGCCGGAGACGAGGTAGAGGAAGGAGGCGAAGTTCTCGCTCATCGAATGCGCCTCACTTCTCTTTTTTCTTGTACATGGCGAGCATGCGGTGGGTGACGAGGAAGCCGCCGAAGATATTCACCGATGCAAGGATGAGGGCGACGAAACCGAAGCCGGTTGCCAGCCCCGAGGCCGAGATGCCGACCGCCAGAAGCGCGCCGACGACGATGACCGACGAAATGGCGTTGGTCACCGCCATCAAGGGCGTGTGCAGCGCCGGCGTCACCGACCAGACGACATAGTAGCCGACGAAGATCGCCAGGACGAAGATGGCAAAGCGGAAGACGAAGGGGTCGATCGCGCCGCCCGTGGCCGCTGCGGCGGCATGGCCGGCCGCTTCCGCGGTCTCAAGATCGGAGAAGGCGAGCCGCAGTGCGGCGGTCGCCTGCTCGAGCTGCTCGATGGCGCGTTCCATCGCGGTCATTTCCATCACGCATCCCCCTTCTTCGAAGCGGATTTCGGCTTGGGCTGGGGCTGGGGCTGGGGCTGGGGCTCCGCAGCCTCGACGGGCGCGGTTTCGGCCTTCGCGAAATTCGCATGGACGACCTTGCCCTCATGGGTCAGGAGCGTCGCCTTGACGAGTTCGTCGTCCGGCCTGATCGCGAGCGTCTTCGTCTCCTTGTCGACCAGCGTCTCCAGGAACGCGAATAGGTTCTTTGCATAGAGCAGCGAGGCGGAGGCGGCGACACGGCCGGCCATGTTGAGATGACCGACGATCTTGACGTCGTTGGCGCTCGTCACGACTTCACCGGGCTTGGCGCCCTCCACATTGCCGCCGCGCTCGACCGCGAGGTCGACGATGACGGAACCGGGCTTCATCGAAGCGACCATCTGCGCCGAGACGAGGCGCGGCGCGGGCCGGCCCGGGATCAGGGCGGTGGTGATGACGATGTCCTGCTTGGCGATGTGCTCGGCCGTCAGCGCGGCCTGCTTGGCCTGGTATTCCTTGGACATTTCCTTGGCGTAGCCGCCAGCTGTCTCGGCCGCCTTGAACTCCTCGTCCTCGACGGCGAGGAACTTGGCGCCGAGCGAGGCGACCTGTTCCTTGGCGGCGGGGCGCACGTCCGTCGCGGTGACGACGGCGCCCATGCGGCGCGCGGTCGCGATGGCCTGCAGGCCGGCGACGCCGACGCCCATGATGAAGACCTTTGCGGCGGGCACGGTCCCGGCCGCCGTCATCATCATTGGCAATGCACGGTCATATTCGGCGGCCGCGTCGACGACCGCCTGGTAGCCGGCGAGATTGGCCTGGCTTGAGAGAATGTCCATCGACTGCGCGCGGGTGATGCGCGGCATGAATTCCATCGCGAAGGCCGAGACGCCCGCCCTGGCCATGGCGGCGACGGCGGCGTCGTTGCCGTAGGGGTCCATCGCGGCGATGACCGCGGCGCCTTTTTTGTAGACCTTCAGTTCGGCGTCGTTCGGGCGCCGAACCTTGAGGACGACATCGGCGGAGGATGCGTCGGCGGCGGTGCCGATCCGCGCGCCGGCCTTCTCGAATTCGGCGTCGGGGATGCGCGAGGCGGTACCTGCGCCTGCTTCAACGACAACGTCGAGACCGAGGCCCTTGAGCCGCTTGACAGTATCGGGCGAGGCCGCGACGCGCGGCTCTCCCCCCTCGACTTCTTTTGGTACGAATACGATCTGCGGCATGTGCCCCTCCCTGACTGCCGATTTTCAATTTGCCGGCGGGGCAAAAGGCCCGGCCGAAATCAGCGCAGAAGAACCGCGCCGAGGCCGCAGATGAGCAGGAACAGGATCGTCGCCGATATGAAGCCGGCCGACGTGAAGAAGCCGAAGGCCATTGCGATCAAAAGCGCGACCACGGCGAGGGTGCCGTATTTGGCCATTTCGAGAAAGAACGAATAGGTTCTTTCGTGCTCGTGATAGTCCATTTCCGCGCCAATATCGAGCGGGCCGGAGTGATGTTCTTCTGCCATGGAAGGCTCCCTCGCAAATCTGTCAGTCGCTGATAACGAAAACCGTGATTGAGGGCAATGGCACGATTGTCGCGGAACGCGGCCGCCGCGCCTATCCGACGAGGTCGGGAAAGAGGCCGATCAGACCGATGACGATCAGATAAAGCGCCACGATGTAGTTCAGGAGGCGCGGCATGATCAGGATCACGACGCCGGCGATGAGCGAGATCAGCGGGGTGAGTGCGAGATCGGGCATTGGTGTTGTTCCTGGATGAAGGTCCCTAAGTCCAACTAGGCGCGCTGCGTTTTGCGGCAAGAGTGCCGCAGCGTCAGGCCGCGACCCGATACTTGGCCGTTGGCAGGACAGTGAGCGGCGTCAGTTCGCCGACATCCGGGCGCCGGAAGAGCATCCGGCGCTCGGCCGCCGTGGAGC
This sequence comes from Aliihoeflea sp. 40Bstr573, assembly GCF_024105655.1. Classification (GTDB taxonomy): domain Bacteria; phylum Pseudomonadota; class Alphaproteobacteria; order Rhizobiales; family Rhizobiaceae; genus Aliihoeflea. Next base: position 112,155 of record NZ_JAAAMH010000003.1, on the reverse strand, counting down.
GGAAGAACGAATAGCGCGCGACCGTCTTCGCCATGTTCTCCTTGCAGTTCGATTCGTAGAGCATGACCGGCACGGTGAACGGCGGATAGGGCCGCGCGAGCCCGACCTGAGAGGAACCGAATATGCGCTTGTAGAAGGCGACGTGCTCGTCGCGGATCAGGCACACGCAACTCGTGGAGTCGAAATAGGTATTGGCGATGACCGCAAGGCGCAGCGTCAGATAGGGCAGCAGGCGAAACGAGCCGGCGACCGACGGATCGGCGGTGAACTGGCCCGGATTGACGAAGGTCTCGCCGGCGGCGAGCCGCGGCTCCAGCATGTCGGAATACACGCGCATGACCGGTCCCCGGGGCTCGGCGGCGGTGATGTGGTGAAGCCGCACCGTCGAGACGAGTTCGCCATCGACGAACACGCCGAACCGGTAGCTGTTGGGCGTGTCGTCCATCGCGTCGGAAATGCGCTCGTTCTCGGCTTCGCCGACGAGGCCGTAGGCCTTATACGCCTTGAACCGCAGGCGGTAGATCGCCTCCAGATCCTCGCCGCTTTCGCAGCGCCGGTATTCCGTTCGCTCCAACAGTGCAGACACGCTGCGCGCGAATGCCGAACCTTGCACGTCGCCCGAAACGGAACCGCCATCCGCCTCGGCACGCAGCGCCGCTGCTTGTCCTGTCATGTCGCATCCCCGTACCGCCATTAAGGAGATGCTAACCGTGTCTTGACTGTTCCAAAACCCCGAAACTGTGAAACGATTCATTTACCTATGGTTAAGGTTAACGTCTTGACTGCCATGTGCGGTTGAAAGCGCCGTGCGGTTCACGATGCCCCTCGACAAATTCTCACAACCACCCTAGAGCCACGCTCACAGAATTGGGGGATTCGTTCATGACGACTACGACGATCGACGCAGTCCTGGAGCGGGGCGGCACCGGACCCTTCCAGAAGAGGCTTCTGGGCGTTTTTGGACTGGTGTGGACGGCGGATGCCATGCAGGTTCTGGCGGTGGGGTTCACCGCGGCCTCGATAGCGGCAACCTTCGGGCTCACCGTGCCGCAGGCGCTGCAGACCGGGACGTTGTTCTTTCTCGGCATGCTGATCGGCGCCGCCGTCTTCGGCCGTCTGGCCGACCGCTTCGGACGCCGGCGCATCCTGATCGGGACGGTCGCGATGGATGCCGTCTTCGGCCTCGCCTCCGCCTTCGCGCCAGACTTCCAGACCCTCCTCCTCCTGCGCTTCATGACCGGCATCGCCGTCGGCGGCACGCTGCCGGTCGACTATGCGATGATGGCCGAGTTCCTGCCGCCTTCGCGGCGGGGGCGCTGGCTGGTGATGCTGGAAGGTTTTTGGGCCGTTGGCACGGTCGCCGTCGCGCTGACGGCATGGGCGGCGGCCTCGGCGGGCGTAACCGACGCCTGGCGCGTGATCTTCTTCGTCACCGCGCTGCCCGCTGTCGTCGGCATCTTCCTGCGCTTCTGGATACCCGAATCGCCGATGCATCTCATGCGCACCGGCCGCGAGCCGGAAGCGCGAGCAGTGATGGACAAGGTGCTGGCCGCCAACGGCAAGACGCCGCTCGGCGCAACACCGCTGACGGCGATGCCGGCAGCAGGCAATGTCGGCCTTTTCTCCCCTCAATTGCGCCGCCGCACGATCCTGATGCTGGCCTGCTGGTTCCTTGTGTCGATCTCCTATTACGGCATCTTCGCCTGGATGCCGGCGCGCCTGGCGACCGAGGGCTTCGGTTTCGTACGGGGCTACGGTTTCCTCGTTCTCGTCGCTCTTGCGCAGATTCCCGGCTATGCGCTTGCTGCCTATGGCGTGGAGAAATGGGGACGACGCACGACGCTGACGCGCTTCCTCGTGCTGAGCGCGGCAGGTTGCGCGCTCTTCGTCGTCGCGACCACCCCTGCCCTGATCGCTGCGGCGCTGCTGATCATGAGCTTCGCGCTGCTGGGAACCTGGGGCGCGCTCTATGCCTTCACGCCCGAACTCTACCCGACCGCCTCGCGCGCAACCGGCATGGGTGCTGCAGGCGCCATGGCGCGGCTCGGCGGGCTGCTGGCGCCTTCGGTGCTCGTCTATCTCTTCATTCAGAGCACGACGGCCGCGATCGGCCTTTTCGCCGGGCTATTGCTGATCGCGGCGGTTGCCGCGCGGGCGATCGACGTGGAAACGCGGCAAGCCGCCCTCGCCTGAGATGTGGACGGCGCAACACCAGATGTTGACGCCATCCGCAAATACCCATCTATATGCGGTGGTCATGGGTCTTCCGGGCGGAAAATCGTCCGGGAGCTAAGAGGGAAGCCGGTGCGCGAAACGCAATGCCGGCGCTGCCCCCGCAACTGTAAGCAGTGAGCTTGCGTCGATTGATGCCACTGGTGCCGATGGCACCGGGAAGGCCGACGAGAGCTGAGACCTGCGAGCCAGGAGACCTGCCCTGACGGCTTGAACGAACCTCGGGCGGGGTGTCCCGGTGGTGCGTGTGCCACGGGCGATCGATTCACCCCGTCAAAGCATGCGTGCGCCCTCCCCCGTCCACCAGCGCAACGGGGAATTTTGATGCAGGGCATTGCCACACGACCATCCAACGGAGCCGTCGCGGTTCCGCAGTTCATTGCCGAAGCGAACGCCGCCGACGTTAGCGGATACCGTGTCATCCGGCGCAACGGCGCACTGACGCCGTTCGACCCGCAGAAGATCGCCGTTGCGCTGACCAAGGCCTTCCTCGCCGTCGAGGGTGCGGGCGCGGCCGGATCGCGCCGGGTCCACGACGCGGTCGAGGAATTGACTTCGCAGGTGACGTCGGCGCTCGCACGGCGGGGCGGCGAAGGACGCATCGTCCATATCGAGGACATCCAGGACCAGGTCGAGCTCGCGCTGATGCGCGGCGAGCATCACCGGATTGCGCGCGCCTACGTGCTCTACCGCGAGGAGCGCGCCCGCGAACGCCTTGCCACCGAGCCCAAGGCAAGGGACGAAGCGCCGGCGCTGAACGTGAAGGCTGCCGACGGCAGCCTTGCGCCGCTCGATGAGGCGCGGCTGAACGCGTTGGTGCAGGACGCCTGCGCCGGGCTCGACGCCGTTTCGCCCGAGCCGATCCTCGTGGAGACGCGGCGCAATCTTTACGACGGCATCACGCTCGACGAACTCTCGCTCGCGCCCATTCTCGCCGCGCGTGCGCTGGTCGAGACCGACCCGGACTACAGTTTCGTTTCGGCTCGGCTCCTGCTCGACCGCTTGCGGCGCGAGGCGCTGAGCTTCGTTGCCGGCCGGCCGGACGCAGCGACGCACGCGCAGATGACGGAGCGCTATGCGGAGTATTTTCCAGCCTTCGTCACCACGGGCATCGATGCCGGACTGATCGATCCGGAACTTGCCCGCTTCGACCTTGCAAGGCTTGGCGCGGCGCTGAGGCCCGAACGCGATCTGTCCTTCCAATACCTCGGCCTACAGACGCTTTACGACCGCTATTTCCTGCACACGAAGGGCAAGCGCTTCGAGCTGCCCCAGGCTTTCTTCATGCGCGTGGCGATGGGACTGGCGATCCGCGAGATCGACCGCGAGGCGCGGGCGATCGAGTTCTACGACCTCCTCTCTTCCTTCGATTTCATGGCCTCGACGCCGACGCTGTTCAACTCGGGCACAACCCGGCCGCAGCTCTCGTCCTGCTTCCTGACGACGGTGGCCGACGATCTCGACGGCATCTTCAAGGCAGTGAAGGACAATGCGCTGCTCGCCAAATATTCGGGCGGGCTCGGCAATGACTGGACGCCGGTTCGAGGCCTTGGCGCTCACATCCGGGGCACCAATGGCGAGAGCCAGGGCGTGGTGCCGTTCCTGAAAGTCGCGAACGACACGGCAATCGCGGTCAACCAGGGCGGCAAGCGCAAGGGTGCGGTCTGCGCCTATCTGGAAACCTGGCATGTCGACATTGAGGAATTTCTCGACCTGCGCAAGAACACCGGCGATGACCGCCGCCGCACGCATGACATGAACACGGCGAACTGGGTGCCCGACCTGTTCATGCAGCGCGTCGAGGCGAATGCGGAGTGGACGCTGTTCTCACCCGACGAGGTCCCAGATCTGCACGATCTCTACGGCGCGGCGTTCAAGACTGCCTACGAGACGCATGAGGCAAGAGCGGCGGCCGGAGAAATTAAGGTGTTCCGCACGGTGCGCGCCGTCCATCTGTGGCGGCGGATGCTGACCATGCTGTTCGAGACGGGCCATCCCTGGATCACGTTCAAGGACCCCTGCAACATCCGCTCGCCGCAAGGACATGTCGGCGTCGTGCACTCGTCGAACCTGTGCACCGAGATCACGCTCAACACGTCGAAGGACGAGGTCGCGGTCTGCAATCTGGGTTCGGTGAACCTTGCCAACCATGTGAGCGAGGCCGGCCTCGACATGGGGCGGCTGGCGCGAACGGTGGCGACGGCGATGCGGATGCTCGACAATGTCGTCGACATCAATTTCTACACGATCCCCGAAGCGCGGAAGTCGAACCTTCGCCATCGCCCGGTCGGGCTCGGCCTGATGGGGTTCCACGACGCACTTCAGGCGCTGCGGATCGCCTATGCGTCGGACGCGGCGGCGGATTTCGCGGACCGGTCGATGGAGGCGATCAGCTACCACGCGATTTCCGCTTCAGTCGATCTGGCGGCCGAGCGCGGACGCTATCCGAGCTTCGACGGCTCGCTCTGGTCGAAGGGCATCCTGCCGGTCGACTCGATCCGGCTGCTCGAGGATGCGCGACCGGGTGTCGAGATGGACGCAAAGACTTCGCTGGACTGGGACACGTTGCGCGAGCGGGTGAAGACCGTCGGCATGCGCAATTCCAACACGATGGCGATCGCGCCGACGGCGACGATCTCCAACATCTGCGGCGTGTCGCAATCCATCGAGCCGGCCTACCAGAACCTGTTCGTCAAATCGAACATGTCCGGCGACTTCACCGTCGTGAATGCGGCGCTGGTGCGCGATCTGAAGGCGCGCGGGCTCTGGGACGAGATGATGATCTCGGATCTGAAATATTTCGACGGCTCTGTCGGGCAGATCGACCGCATTCCGGACGATCTGAAGGCACTTTACGCCACGGCTTTCGAGATCGATTCCGCCTGGCTGATCGAGGCCGGGTCGCGACGCCAGAAATGGATCGACCAGGCGCAGTCGCTCAATCTCTACATGGCCAATCCGTCCGGCAAGGCGCTCGACGCGCTCTACCGGCTGGCGTGGAAGAAGGGCCTGAAGACGACATACTATCTGCGCGCGCGATCGGCGACGCATGTCGAGAAATCCACGCTGAAGGGCACGGACGGGAAGCTGAACGCAGTGACTGCGGGGATCGCCGCGGCGCCTGCGGCTGTGCCGGCCGCGCCGGCACCCATCACGATCGACCCGGCATCTGCGTGGGGCAAGGCCTGCGCCATCGACGATCCCGAGTGCGAGGCCTGCCAGTAACCTTCAACATTCGCGTCATCCCCACCTCTGGCCAACCTCCAGGGGATTTGAGTCGCGAACGGGGATGGCGCTTTTCCCGAACAACCAGCAACAGTCCGACAGGCTCCAGATGCTCACCTTTACTGAACCGAACTCCCTCCCGACCACCGACGCCACCGGGCTCGGCGCCATCGAGCGCGGCGGCGCGCGTGTCTCGGTCGACGACAAGCGCATGATCAATGCGCGTGCCGACGTGAACCAGCTCTTGCCACTGAAATATCGCTGGGCGTGGGAGAAATATCTTTCCGGCTGCAACAATCACTGGATGCCGACGGAGGTTTCCATGCAGGCCGACATCGCCTTGTGGAAGTCGAAGGACGGCCTCACCGAGGACGAGCGGCGCATGATCAAGCGCAATCTCGGCTTCTTCGCCGCCTCGGAATCGCTGGTGGCCAACAACATCGTGCTGGCCATCTACCGCCATCTGACTAACCCCGAATGCCGGCAATATCTCCTGCGACAGGCCTTCGAGGAGGCGATCCACACCCACACTTTCCAGTACGTCGTGGAAAGCCTGTCGCTCGACGAAGGCGAGCTCTTCAACATGTACCGAGAGGTGCCATCCATCACCGACAAGGCGGCGTGGGCGCTGAAGCATACGCAGTCGCTGGACGACCCTGAATTCCGGACCGGCACGCCAGAGACGGATACCGCCTTCCTGCGCGACCTCGTCGCGTTCTACGTCATCTTCGAGGGGATGTGGTTTTACACCGGCTTTGCGCAGATCCTCTCGCTCGGCCGGCGCAACAAGATGGTCGGCATCGCCGAGCAGTACCAGTACATCCTGCGCGACGAATCCATTCATCTCAACTTCGGCATCGACGTCATCAACCAGATCCGGCACGAGAATCCGCATCTGTGGACCGCGGCATTCCAGGAGGAAATCCGGAGCATGATTGCTGACGCGGCCGAACTGGAGGCGGCCTATGGCCGCGATACGATGCCGCGCGGGTTCCTCGGGCTGAACGCGGCGCTGTGCGAGCAATATATGCGTTTCATCGCCAACCGGCGCTGCGCGCAGCTCGGCCTCAGCCCCGTCTTCGCCGACACGGAAAACCCGTTCCCCTGGATGTCGGAGGCGATGGATCTGAAGAAGGAGAAAAACTTCTTCGAGACGCGCGTGATCGAGTACCAGAGCGGCGGCGCACTCGCCTGGGACTGAAATTTCAATCCGCCTGAAGACTCTTGCGGTATTCGCCCGGTGCCTTGCCGAACCGGTTCTTGAAGAGGCGGGTGAAATGGGCGAGGTCGCCGAAGCCGCGCGCAAAGCAGATTTCGGCGATCGAGGCCTGCGCGCCGGCTGCGCTCAAGTCTTCGCGCGCGGCTTCGAGCCTCAGGTCGCGGACCCATTGGCCGAGCGTCTGGTTCGTGTCGCGGAAGATTTCGTGCAGGTAGCGCACGGAAATGCCGCAGCGCCGCGCGATCAGCTCCGGATCGAGGTCGCGGCGGTGAAGATTGGCGCGCACGAAAGTCTCGACGCGCGAAAGGTGCGCGCCGCGCACGCTCGACTGTCCCGACGTCAATGTGCGCTCGTCGGCGCGGATGGAGAGTGCGAGAAGGTCGACGAGCTGCTGGCCGACGGCGTCGCGCGCCTCATCGCTCATGGAGCCGATCTGCGAAGGTATCTGGTTCAGCATGGCGACGAAGAGGCCCGAGACGCCCTCCGACCCGTTGAACTGCATGCCGTAGAAGCGCTCGGGCGCGCGGATGCGGCCACGCAGGGCGGCGGCGTCGACCTTCATCACCCATAGGTCCGAACGCTCGCCATAGCTGAACTCGTAGGGCTCGTGGCCGCATTCTATGATATAACCGCCCGGCGCGCAGGTGACGTCGCGCCCCCGCTGCGAGAACTGGACCGGCGCGCACACAGGGATGGTGATCAAGAGCTGCTCATCACTTTCGCCGCGCAGATGGCGTGGCAGCCGGTGATAGGCGAGCGCCTCGGAGCGCAGGCGCGACAGCGAGACGCCGCCGAGCGTCCATTTGGCGAGATGCCCGGTAAACCGTTCGGGATCGCGGAATTTGAGGTCGAGCGGGAAATAGGCATGGGCGATCGCCTGATGCCAATGGGCGCTGCGGCTGGCAGGATCGACCCCGCGTGTCGTGATGACGTCCATATGCGTCCTTTCCCGAGCTGACCTTATGGCAGGTCGCCGCATCTGACAAACGCTCGCGTTGCCGGCTGCGCTGACGGTCAAGAAATCGCGCACTCCTCGTCAAAGACGTCCGTGCCGAGCCGGGCATAGGCTTTTCCAAAACAAGGGAACAGCGGCCAGGGCACACGACCGGGCCGGAAAGCGAGGACATATGCAACGGGACATCGCCAAGCGAAGTGTCGACCCGATCACCCTTTCGGTGGTGCGCGGCATTCTGGAAACGACGCAGCGCGAGATGACGCTGTCGCTGGAAAAGACCGCGCGCTCGAGCGTCTTCAATCTGGCGCACGATTATTCGACCGCGCTCTTCAACGCCGAGCCGGAGATGATCCTGCAGGGCCAGGACATCCCGATCCATTTGGGCTCGCTCATCCCGGCGATGAAGGTGGTCGCCGGCTATTTCGAGGGCGACATAAACGAGGGCGACCTGATCCTGCATAACGACCCGGCCTATGGCGGCAGCCACGCGATCGACGTGTGCATGTACAAGCCCGTCTTCTACCATGGCGAACTCGTCTACTGGACGGTCTGCAAGGGCCATCTGACCGATATCGGCGGGCCGGTGCCGGCCGGCTACAACCCCGACGCCAAGGAAATCTACGCCGAATGCCTGCGCATTCCCCCGGTGAAGATCTGGGACCGGGGCAAGCCGCGCAAGGACGTGCTCAACATGATCCTGACCAACATGCGCGCGCGTCGCGACCAGGAAGGCGATTTCAACGCGCTGATCGGCGCCTGCCAGGTGGGCGAGCGCGCGCTGGTGCGAATGCTCGACAAATATGGGAAGGAGAAAGTCGACGCGTGCATCGGCGAACTTCTCAACATGGCCGAGCGGCAGATGCGCACGCTGATCGCCGAAGTGCCCGACGGCACCTATGAAGGCGTCGCGGTGCTGGAAGACGCCGGCCACGGCTTCGGCGATTTCGACATCAAGGCGACGGTGACGATCGAAGGCGACAATTGCCGGATATCAATCTCCAGCCCGCCGCAGATTCCCTATTTCATCAATTCCTACGAGGGCAATTCCTATTCGGGCGTCTATCTCGGCCTGATGATGTTCGCGCAGCTACCCCCGCCCTACAATGAAGGGCTCTACCGCTGTGTTTCGGTCGACATGGGGCCGAAAGGGACCTTGTGCAACGCCAAGGAACCGGCGCCGCACATGAACTGCACCACGACGCCGATGGAGACGCTGACCGACGCGGTGCGCCTCGCCTTCGAAAAGGCGATGCCGTCGAAGGTCGCGGCGTCCTGGGGCCACGCCAACGGGCTCAACATCGCCGGCTGGGACAAGCGCCACGACGAGGAATATGTGACGATGGTGCTCGCCACCATCATTTCCGGCGCGGGAGCGACGCCGCAGCAGGACGGCTGGCATGCCTGCGGGCCCGAATGCTGCTTCGGCGCGCTGACATCGGGCGATGTCGAGCTCCTGGAACATTCCTACCCGATCATCATCCACAAATATTCGCTGATGACGGATTCGGGCGGCGCGGGGCTGCATCGCGGCGGCTCCGGCACGGCCTGGGAGGTGGAACCGCTCGACGGCGACATGACCTTCATCATGTTCGGCGAGGGACGGCGCATCCCTGCCCTCGGAGCGGCCGGTGCGCAATCTTCCATGATCGACACCAAGGTCGGCCGGCTGGAATTGAAGCGCAACGGCCAGACCGAGACGATCCGCAACAACACGATCGGCGTGATCAAGCCCGGCGAGACGGTGACCAATATGAACCCCGGCGGCGGCGGCTATGGCGACCCGAAGAAGCGGCCAGTCGACAAGGTGGTCGAGGACGTCAAGCTCGGCCTCGTATCGATCAATGGCGCGCGGGAAGACTACGGCGTCGTCATCGCGGACACGCAGACGCTGAAAGTCGACCTCGACGCCACCCGCAAATTGCGCGCCGCTTGAGACGAGGAGAGATGACCATGCGCAGCAAATATCGTCTCGGCATCGATGCCGGCGGCACCTTCACCGATTTCGTGCTGGCCGAACAGGCCGGCGGCAACCGGCTCTACAAGGCGCTCTCGACGCCGGCCGACCCGACCATCGCGATCAGGAACGGCCTGTCGCTGATCGCCGAGGACCTCGACGTGCCGCTGGACGAGATCATCCCCAATTGCGACCTGTGCATCAACGGCACGACGGTCGGCCTCAATGCGCTGATCCAGCACAAGGGCGCGCGCACCGGGCTGATCTGCACCGCAGGCCACGAGGATTCGATCGAGATCCGCAACGGCCACAAAGAGGACGGCTATCGCTACGATGCCGACTATCCGCCGGCGGTGATGCTGGTGCCGCGTAACCTGCGCAAGGGCGTGCGCGAGCGCGTGCTCTCCAATGGCGAGGTGCGAACGCCGCTGACCGAGGACGACGTGCGCGCCGCCTGCGAACACTTCATCAAGGAAGGCGTGGAATCGGTCGCGATCTCGTTCGTCTGGTCGGTGCTCCACCCCGAGCACGAGCGGCGCGCGGGCGAGATCGTGCGCGAGATGATGCCGGACGTCATCCTCACGCTCGGCTCCTCGCTCTACCCGCAGGTACGCGAATATACGCGGACCTCCACGGCGGTGACGAACGCCTATCTGGCACCGACGCTGAAGAAATATGTCGGCGCGGTGGACGCCTATTTCCGCTCGCTGGGAGCGAAGCACCCGGTGCGCTATTTCCAGTCGAATGGCGGGCTTGCCATCGGCGAGGCGATGACGGACCGCTCGGTCTACGCGATCAATTCCGGTCCCGCCTCCGCTCCGCTCGCCGGCCTTCACGTCTCCGCGCCGTTCGACGAGACCAACGTCATCACCATCGACATGGGCGGCACGTCCTTCGACATCACGCTGACCCATGAGGGCGTGACGAACCTCAACAAGAACATCGACTTCCTGCGCTACCGGATCGGCGTGCCGATGATCCAGGTCGAGACGCTGGGCGCAGGCGGCGGCTCAATCGGCTGGATCGACGAGATGGGGCTGCTGCAGGTCGGCCCCCAAAGCGCCGGCTCCGACCCCGGCCCCGCCTGCTACGGACAGGGGGGAACGGAGCCGACGACGACCGACGTCAATCTCGTGCTCGGCTATCTCAACCCGGACGGGCTCGTCGGCGGCCGCCTGCCGCTCGACCCGACAAAAGCCGAAACGGCTATTCGAACGAAGGTGGCCGAACCGCTCGGCATCTCGCTTGAAAAGGCCGCCTACGGCATGTTCACCATCGTCAACGCCAACATGGTCAATGGCATCCGTCGCGTCTCGATCGAGCGCGGCTACGACCCGCGCGATTTCGTGCTGGTCTGCGCAGGTGGCGCGACGGGCGCGCACATAACGGCGCTGGCCCGCGAGATGGGCATCACGCGGATCATCGTGCCGAAGCTCGCCTCCGGACTCTGCGCCTTCGGCCAGATCATCTCGGACGTGAAATACAACTACATGGCGACCTGCCCGGTGCGCCTCGACAACGAGGAGGCATACAAGCGCGTCAACACGCTCTTCCACGAACTGGAAGAAGAAGGCCAGGCACATTTGAAGGCTGACGGCTTCGGCGAAGACCAGATCCGCATCAAGCGCAGCCTCGACATGCGCTATGTCGGGCAGGTGCACGAATGCACGGTGGAGGTCGAGAATTTCGAGATCGGCGCGGAAACGGTCGAACGCCTGAAGGAGGCGTTTCACCGCCGGCACGAGCAGCTCTACACCTATGCAGAGCCAAACAACACGGTCGAGATCGTCAACATCGAAAGCACACTCTATGGGCTGGTTTCCAAACCCGGCGACAAGGCGCTGGCCAGGGGCGGCAATGTCGATGCCTCACTGAAGGGAACGCGCCAGGCGATCTTCTCGGCCGATGGCAACCGCCAGCGCGTGCCGGTCCATGATGGGGACAAGCTCGGCGCGGGCGACGTGGTGACGGGGCCGGCGATCATCGAGGAGACGACGACCACCATCGTCATCGAACCGGGCTGGCGGGCGGAACTGCACGAGAGCGGGTCTTATGTGGTGACGCCGGTGGGTTGATCGTCGCAGGTTGTGAATTTGCGTGGACGAAGCGGTCTTTCGTGAAGGGGACCCCCACCCTGTATCCCTCCCCACAAGGGGGAGGGAATCCGTCGGCGTTTCCCAAACGTTTCGATGCACCACCCAGTTTGCAGAGTAGATCGAGACGTGGATGCCCTCCCTCCCCCTTGTGGGGAGGGATACAGGGTGGGGGTCCGCTTCGTAAAACCCTACAGCGCGATGTCGTAGGTCAGCCAATCCGTGCGCTTGGCGAGACGGTCGTAGGCGGCGCGGGCGCGGTAGTTGTCGTCCCTGGTGATCCAGCGGATGACGGTCCAGCCACGGCTGCGGCCTTCATCGGCAATGGCGGCGATGAGCGCCTGGGCGGCGCCGGAGCCACGCACGGCCGGGTCGACGAAGAGATCGTCGAGGAAGCCGCCGCGCGAGGCCGAGAGGGGGCGGGTAAACTGGCGGAAGTGGGCGAGGCCGACAATGCGGCCGGTCTCGTCGACGGCGAGGAAGCCCTGCTCTTCCTCGTCGGGAGACTGGAGCCAACACCAGACGCGGTCGCGCATCTCGCCCGTCTGCTCGACCTTGTAGAATTGCGCATAGGCGGCATAGAGCCGGTCCCAGTCGGCGCGGTGCTGCGGTTCGGGCCGGATGATGGTGACTGCCAAGGCGAAATCCTTCTTGAAGATCAGGAGGCGCGCTTGAGGCCCCCGGCCGGCTCGCGCACGAGTTCGGCCCAGCGTCGCACGAGGTAGTTGTGCTCGTCCATGGTGGTGTTCCACAGCGCGATATGCGAGGCGCGGCTCCAGTAGGAACCGCCGGAGCGCACCGCGCCGAGCTGGATCGCGGGCTTGCCTTCGGGATCGTTGAGGACGCGGCGCGCGGGCTTGCCCTCGTACCAGTAGTCCCACTCTTCCGGCTCGAGGTGATCGCGGACCGGCTCGGTGACGGACATGTAGTAGCCCTGCCGGGCGACGACGGCGCCGGGCCAGCCCGACAGCGACCAGTTGAGATAGGCATAGGCCTGATCGAGCCGGTGGCCGGTGAGGTGCCGGGCGAGGCACAACCCTCCATGCCAGGCGCGGTAGCCCTCGACGGGCACGGCCTGCCGGATGCGCAGATGCCGGCTTTTGAGCGCCACCGCGCTCGGGCTCCACATCGACCCGGCCCACACGTCGCCGCTCTCCATCAGCGCGGTCGCCTCGGGCGCGGTGCGCCAGAAGGTGTGGAAATGGCCTTTTCGCTTCAGCGCCAGCGCGAAGTCGAGCAACTGGTCGATCTCGTCGACCGTCATGTTGCCGAGTTCCTTGAACGCCATCTTGCGCGCGGCGCGAAAGGCGAGCGCGAGGTCGAAGATGCCGATTGCCGGCTCGTCGACGATGGAAACGTGGCCGCGCCAGCGCGGGTTCAAAAGTTCCGCCCACGAATGGACGTCGCGGTCGGTGTCGATGCCGGTCGCGGTCTCGTTGATGCCGAAGGAATCGAAATTATGGACGGTCGGCAGCATCGACAGATAGGGCGTCGGCACGGAGGACAGCGTGTTGTCCTGCTGCACGTAAAGTCGCGTGACCGGCGCATCGCCGAAGCCGAGCGGCGCGGCGGCGTTGATGCAGCCCTTCTTGGTCAGGTCGTTGACGCGCGGCCAAAGATCGATGCGCTCGATCTCGATCGGCTTGATGGCGCGCCAGTGCCAGACGATATCGAGATTGTGGAAGCATTGGTCGTAGATGTCGTATCGGTCCGGCTCGGTCGCGGCGAGGCGTTGCGCGGTGACGAAATCATGCTGATCGAAGACGAGTTCGAAGCCGAGATCGCGCTGGGCGCGTGCCTGCAACTGCCGGAACGGCGTAATCTCGGTGCACAGCACGCGCAGGGTCTGCGGCCTGGCGATATGAACAGCCGGCGCGGGGATGGCATCATTGTCCTCAAGGGTCATCCGGTCTCCTATCGCGGGGTTGCCGTTTCCAGGCAACCACTTGCGCGATGCGACAACACTTTTTCCGACAGCCTGTTGAACACATGGAACGAGGCTTCGATCCGCGCCGGGTCGAGATCGTCGACGATGAAGACGATGCGCGACTGGCGGCTCGCGTCGGGCCAGGCGCTCATGTGGACGGGTGCGTGGACGAGGCGCTGGACGCCGTGGACGGCGACCGGGCGGTCTTCGCCGGCGATGTTGAGGATGCCCTTGACCCGGAAGATGCGGTCGCCGTGCCGGTTGAGGAGCATGGTGAGCCAGATGCCGAATGCCGTCCAGTCGACGGGACCGTCGACGGTGATGGCAAAGGAACGGACCTTGGCGTCGGCCGCGTCGTCATTGTGGTGGTGGTGGTGATGATTGTGGTCGTGGTCGTGCGCGGCATGGTCCACGGCGTGGCGGGCCGCCGCATCCCAGCCCTCGGCGCGAAGCGCGGCGCTCGACGCGATGAAGTCGCTCGAGGCCGCGTCGGTGGCGACGACCTGGCGCGCGGTGGGATTGAGACGCGTGAGCGCGGCGCGCAGATCGGCGGTGCGCGCCTCGTCGGCAAGGTCGGTCTTGGTGATGACGACGACATCGGCCGCGCCGACCTGACGTACGGCTTCGAGACGGTCGGCAAGCTGCTTTTGCCCGTTCACCGCATCGACCGTGGTCACGACATTGGCGATGGCAAAATGGCTGCGCAGGACGGGGTGCGACTGGATGGTCGAGAGCGCGGGGAATGGATCGGCAAGGCCGGTCGTCTCGATGACGACGCGGTCGAACCACGGGATTTCACCGCGTGCGCGCTGCGAATGAAGACCCAGCAGCGCGTCGGCGATCTCGCCGCGCACTGTGCAGCAGATGCAGCCCGACTTCATCAGGACGACATTGTCGTCGATCCGGTCGAGAAGGTGATGGTCGAGCCCGACCTCGCCGAACTCGTTGATGAGGACAGCGGCGCTGGCCATGGCCGGATCGGTCAGAATACGCTGCAGGAGCGTCGTCTTGCCCGAACCGAGGAAGCCGGTGAGGAGGTTGATCGGCGTGGCACCCGCGGGCTGCATGCTCATGACATCGCCTTCAACTGCTCCAGATAGACCGGATCGAGCGGGTCGAACGCACGGCCGGCCATCGCCTCGGCTTCGGGCCACAGATGGGCGAGGCTGTCGAAGACCTGCGTGCGGCCGGTGGGGCTCGACAGGACATAGGACGTGCCCTGCCATTCCGAGACGCTGATGCGGCGCGGTGACAGGACGGCGCTGGCGAACTTCATCCGGTCTGCCGCCTCGCGCCGCCGCGAGAGCCGGTCAGTGTTGCGCGTGTAGACACCTGGACGTGCGACCGCGCTCGTCCAGTGATCGTCGCACCCTAAGATGCCGCATAGCGAGCACATGACCGGCTCCTTCCGTTCGCGACTATTTCTTGCGCGGATGGCGCTTGGCGAAATCGTCGGCCATCTCGTTCATGGTCACGAAGCGTACGCCTTCGTGGCCCTTGATGTATTCGTAGAGACGCTCCAGCATCAACAGAACCTGCGGCCGACCCGACACGTCCGGATGGATGGTGATCGGAAAGACGGCGTAGTCCATCTCGCGATAGACCCAGTCGAACTGGTCGCGCCACATCTCCTCAATGTGCCGCGGATTGACGAAACCGTGGCTGTTGGGCGCCTTCTTGATGAACATCATCGGCGGCAGATCGTCGAGATACCAGTTGGCCGGTATCTCGATCAGGTCGGTTTCCTCGCCGCGCGTCAGCGGCTGCATCCAGTCGGACGGCTTGGCGGAATAGTCGATCTTGGTCCACTTGTCGCCGACGCGCACATAGTAGGGTGTGAAATCGTTGTGCATCAGCGAGTGATCGTACTTGATGCCCTTCTTCAAGAGCAGTTCGTTGGTGACGTTGGAGAACTCCCACCACGGCGCGACATAGCCGGTCGGCCGCTGGCCGGAGAGCTTGGTGATCAGATCGATGCATTTATCGAGAACCTGCTCCTCCTGCTCGGGTGTCATCGCGATCGGGTTTTCGTGGCTGTAGCCGTGGATGCCGATCTCGTGGCCGCCATCCGCCACCGCCTTCATCTGGTCCCAGAAGGTCTCGGCCGAGTGGCCCGGAATGAACCAGGTCGTCTTGATGCCCCAGCGCTCGAACATCTTCAAAAGGCGCGGCGAGCCGACCTCGCCCGCAAACATGCCGCGCGAGATGTCGTCGGGCGAATCCTCGCCGCCATAAGAGCCGAGCCACCCCGCCACGGCATCGACGTCGATGCCGAACCCGACCAGAATTTCCTTAGCCATTGCCGATCTCCCTTTGATTGGAACAGTGTTGTGCGCTCATCCCCTGGCGACCAGGGTGACGTTCTCCGACGGGCAATCGATCGTGACGGCATCGCCGACGGCAAGCTGCATCAGGTCGCGATTGTCGGTGCTGGTTTCGACGTCGACGCGTTGGCGGCCGTCGAGGTCGATCTGGAAATGCTGGACGCTTCCGACCGCATGGCGCATCGCGATCGTGCCATTGAGCCGGTTTTCCCCCGGCAGCACGTCGGCGGAGCTCCGCCTTGAAATACGCATCGCCTCGGCCGGGATCGCGACCAGGACGCCCTCGCCCGGACGAACGGTTTCGGCAGGCCGACCGCGCATGCGTCCGAAGGCGGTATCGACGGCGCCTATTCCGTCCGCGATGGTAAGATTTTGGCCCTCGATGATGGCATTTGAGCCGATGAAGCGGGCGACGAATTCGGTCTTCGGATTGGCATAGACCTCGTGCGGCGCGCCGATCTGCTCGACCCGGCCGCGATTCATCACGACGATGCGGTCGGACAGGCCAAGCGCTTCCGACTGCGCATGGGTGACGAAGACGAAGGTGATGTCGAGCTCCCTTTGCAGGAGCTTCAGCTCGTTCTGGATGACGCGGCGCAGATTGGCGTCGAGCGCGCCGAGCGGCTCGTCCAGAAGAAGTATGTCGGGTTCGACGACGAGGCCGCGGGCGAGCGCAATGCGCTGGCGCTGGCCGCCTGACAGCTTGTCGGCTTTGCGGTCGGCGAACTGCGTGAGGCCGAACATGTCCATGATGCGGTCGACCTTGGCGGTCTTCTCCGCCGTCGTCAGCGCCTTGACGTCCAGGCCGAAGCCGATGTTCTGGCGAACCGTCATGTGCGGGAAAAGCGCGTAGTTCTGGAAGATCATCGAGGTCGGGCGCCGCTCCGGCGGGACCGACGAGATGTTCTTGCCCTTGATCAGGATGTCGCCATTGGTGATGTCCTCGAAGCCGGCGATCATGCGCAGCGTCGTCGACTTGCCGCAGCCCGACGGTCCGAGAAAGGCGACGAACTCGCCCTTGCCGACACGAAGATCGAAATCGGCGACCGCGACCGTGCCATCCGAATAGGTCTTGCCGACGCGATTTAGTTCGAGATCGTACATGGCGAAGATCCGATGCGACTAAAGGGGAGCGAGGTCCCGCGCGCCGGACGTGCCGGCGCGCGGGGATGCGAAATCAGGCGTTGAGGAATTCGTCCCAGCGCTGGATCAGGTAGTCGTATTCGTCCGGCCACTGGTGCCAGTAGGCGACGTTGGCCGAGCGCTCCTCGAGCGAGCCGCCGTCGCGCAGGTCGCCCTCGTTGATGCCGCGTTCGGCAGCGCCGACCCAGGGCTTGCCCTCGTACCAGAAGGCATACTTGTCGGGGTCCATCGCTTCCTTGATGTTGGTCGAGGGCGAGTAATAGCCCTGTTCCGTAACGGCAATGGCCGGCGGGCCCGAGAGCCAGAAATTCGCATAGGCGATGACGGCCTCGCGGTTGGGGGAGCCGGCGATGAGCGAGGGGCCGATGGTCCAGCCGCGCGTGCCTTCCTTCGGCGTCGCGTATTTCGCGGGGCGGCCCTGCGCCTTCACCGCCATGACGGCGGGCTGCCAGGCGTCGGAGACCACCATTTCGCCCGATGCCATCAGGTTGACGAGTTCGCCGAAATCGCCCCAAAGGGCACGGAACTGGCCACCCTTCTTCTTGGAGATCAGGAAGGCGGTCGCCTCGTCGATTTCCTCGATGGTCGGATTGCCAGGGTTCTTGGCTTCGAGCTCGCCAAGCGTGTTGAGCGCGATGATGGCCTGGCCGAAAGCGATCAGCGGATCGACGTTGAGGCCCGACTTGCCCTTCCACTTGTCGTCGAAGAGCGCGGTCCAGCTATTGGCTTCCTCGTCGCTGACGACTTCGGGATTGTAGCCGATGGAATCGAAGTTATAGACCGCCGGGACCATGTAGAGTTCGGTCTGCTCTTCATCCGCCCAGATCTGGCCGACGATCTGCGCCTTGCGCTCCCACTTGTCGTTCTCGGTCGTGAAGGTGTCGCGGATCGAGTTCCAGTTGGGGATCTCGGAGACCGGGATCGGCTCGACATTGTTGGTCGCGATGACGGCGGGAAGGCGCTCGGCGATCACTTCCCAGCAATCATAGTCGCCTGCGCCCGACAGGATGCGGGTCTGCGCGTCGGGGAAGGTCGAGGCGGTGCCCGAGGCCGAGCCGACGCCGCTTTCCTGCTTGAAGGCGTCAAGGATGCGGTCCTGCACGGTGACCGAAAGGCCGATCGTTCGCAGCTGCTGATCGGCGAGCGACTGCGCATAGGCCTGTTGGCGGATGAAGGGGGTAAAGCCGCCCATCGCAAGCGCCATCGCCCCCGCGCCCCCCTTCAGCATCGTGCGTCTGTTCAACATTGGATGCTTTCTCATGTGACTGTTCCCTTGGTTATGATTGCCCATTTTCAGTAGCGCCCCACGAGGAGGCCTCCATCAACCGCGATCACCTGACCCGTCAGGTAGCGTGCCGCGGAGGAAGCGAGGAAATGGATGACGTCGGCGATATCGTCCGGCTCGCCGAGCCGGCCCATCGGAATGAAGGCGGCGGCCTTGTCCGCACCCTCCGGCCCGAGCGAGTGCTTTTCCGATAGGAGCTGCGCGGTGCGGATGTAGCCGGGCGCCACCCCGTTGACGCGGATGCCGGCGCCGGCGAGTTCGACGGCAAGGCCCCGCACCAGCCCGACGACGCCGGACTTTGCGGCAGAGTAGTGGACGTGCTCGTCCCAGCCATAGGCGACGCCCATGATCGAGGAGAGGCAGACGATCGCGCCGGCCTTCTTCGCGCGCATCGACGGCAGCGCCGGGCGGATGACGCGGAGCATGCCCTTGAGGTCGATATCGAAGGTTTCGTCCCACTTCTCGTCGGTCAGCTCAGCCAGCGGCACGCGGTGCGCGATGCCGGCATTGGCGACGATGACGTCGAGCCCGCCGCGTTCGGCATCGATGCGCGCGACGAGCGCATCGGCTTCATCGGTCGAACGCACGTTGAGCCGGGCGAACTCGGCCGAACCGCCTGCCGTCTTGATCTCGTCCGCGACCGCCTGGCCTTCCTTCTCGAGAACGTCCGTCACCACGACATGATCGCCCGTCCGCGCGAAGGCGAGCGCGGCTGCACGGCCGATGCCGATGCCACCTCCGGTGACGAGGACGTTTCGAGGGGTGGCTGGTTTGGTCATGAGATCTCTTTCCTGGCTCTCAGAGCATCACGTCGCCGGAATTCGGCCCGAGCGTCTGGCCGACGAAGAGCGCACCGTCGGGCGAAGCGAGAAAGGCGACGGCTCCCGCGACCTCATGCGTCTCGCCGAAGCGACCGAGCGGGAGTTCGGCGGCCTTCGCCTTCTTCCAGTCGTCCGACAGCGCCTCGACCAGCGGCGTGTTGATGGGGCCGGGCGCGATCGCGTTGACGCGTACGCCTTTCCTGGCGACCTCCCGGGCGAGCGACTTGGTCATGGCGATGATCGCGCCCTTGGCGCCGGCGTAGTGGACGAGTTCCACACCGCCGATCTGGCCGAGCTGCGAGGCGACATTGACGATGACCCCCTCGCCCGCTGCAAGCATCGACGGCAGCACCGCCTGGCACATCAGGAACGTGCCGCGCACGTGGACGGCGAACATGCGCTCGAATTCGGCAAGCGAGATGTCGAGAAACGCGGCCTGGTGGCCGTGACCGGCATTGTTGACGAGAAGCGCGACCGGCCCAAGCTTGGCCGCAACGTCGGCGACGAGCGCCGTCACGGCTGCCGGATCGGATATGTCGGCGGGAAATGCTTCGGCCGTGCCCCCGGCCTTCGCGATCGCATCGACGGTCCTCGCGCAGGCCTCCGGCTTCAGGTCATTGACGGCGACCCGATAGCCCTCGGCGGCGAGCCGCGTTGCAATGCCCGCGCCGATGCCCGATCCGGCGCCGGTGACGAGTGCGGTCTTCGCGCTCACGCCTCTGCCTCCTGACCCTTGAAGGCCTGGCCCTTGCGCACGGCGCGCAGCATCAGGAAGGCGTAGATCGCCAGAAGGGTGAAGGAGAACAGCGTCGTCAAGACGCCGAAGGCGAAGATGTTTGGATAGATCTCGACCGAGAACGTGCCGTAGATGGTGAGCGGCAGCGTCAGTTCGCGGCCCGAGGTGAAGAGCGTGCGCGAGAACTCGTCATAGGACAGCGTGAACGAGAACAGCATCGCCGAAAGCACGCCAGGGAAGATCATCGGGAACGTCACGCGCCGGAAGGTCTGCGCCGGCGAGACGCCGAGCGACAGAGATGCTTCCTCGACGCTCCGGTCGAAGCGGTTGAAGATCGCCAGCATGACGAGGAAGGCGAAGGGGAACGTGTAGACGACGTGGAGCACGAAGGCCGTGCCCCACCAGGCGCGCGCAATGCCGGCCATGTTGGAGAAGAGCGCCATGCCGAGGCCCACGAGCACGCCCGGCACGATCATGCCGAGGATGACGAGGTAGAAGACGACGCCCGAGCCCTTGAAGCGGGTGCGGAAACCTTGAGCCGTCATCACGCCGAGCACCGTCGAGACGACCGTCGTCATGAAGGCGAGCGTGAGCGAGCGCACGAGGCTGTCGCCGATGGGAAGCTGCGTGATGCGGCCGGGCGGCGTCAGGCCGAGAAGGTGCCGGTACCAGTATGTCGACCATTCGATGATCGGGAACTGGGGGCCGCCGCCCGCACCCTGGAAGGAGAGAATCGCGAGCACGATCATCGGGCCGTAGAGGAACAGGATGAAGGCGGCGCAGTAGACGGCAAGGACGGGCTTGAGGACGCGCGATTCCATCGGCCTACATCTCCTTCCTGAGATTGACCACGCGCAGCATGACCGTGATCACGATGGCGATGATGATGGTCAAGATGACGCCGGCGACCGAGGCGAAGGCCCACTTGAGAGAGCCGACCTGGCTGACGATGATGTTGCCGAGGAGATTGACCTTGCGGCCCGAAAGCGAGGCGGCGGTGGCGAACTCGCCCAGCACCATGACCGAGACGAAGATCGCGCCGACGACGACCCCGGGCAGTGACAGTGGAAGGATGATCTTGAAGAAGATCCGGCCGAAGCCGGCGCCGAGATCGCGCGCCGCCTCGATGATGGACGGATCGATGCGCGACAGCATGAAGGTGATCGGTCCGACCATGAAGACGCAGTAGATCTGCGTCATCCCGACGAGCACGGCGAACTCGGAAAAGAGCAGGGTCGTCAGCGGCGTGTCGATGATGCCGAAATTGATCAGGATCATGTTGATCGCACCCTCGGTGCCCAGCATCGGCCGCCATGCGATGACGCGGATCAGGAACGAGGTCCAGAACGGGATGACGCAGATGACGAGCAGTGCCGTCTGCAGCGTCTGGTTGCGCACGAAAAGGCCGATGAAGAGCGCGACCGGATAGCCGATGAGCAGCGTCGAGACGAGCACGATCGCCCAGATGCGCACCGTGGTCCATGTGGCCGACAGATAGGTCGAGCTCGACAGGAAGCGCTGCCAGCTCTCGATGGTCAGCGTCGGCTCGACGGTGAATGTCGTCTGAGTCCAGAAGGAGACATAGACGACCATCAGGAGCGGCAGCACCATGAACAGCGTCATCCAGGCGATGCCCGGCGTGACGAGGAAGAGCGCGCGGCGGCGCTCCTCGCGCCTGCGTTTCTCGGCCGGCGACGAACTGCCCTGGCTCTCGGCAATGCCGGACGCGGCGCGCCCGTTTTCGGCAATCTCCATCAGGCGGCCCTTTCGAAGAACGGAACGGTCTCGGCCGGATCGAAGGCGAGGCTGTAGACCTCGCCCTTGGCGTAGGTTTCGGGCATCGGACCGGACAGGTGCGAGACGACCTGGACGAGTTGGCCATCCTCCATGCGGAAGAAGGAGAGGACGCTCGAGCCGGTGAACTCGCTGGTGATGAACCGCGCGCGAAGTGCGGCGTCGCCGCCACTGGACGCCGGGCGCACGTTGATGCGGTCGAACCGCAGCGCGACCTCGACCGGCGTTCCGTCGCGCGCCGACGATGGCGCGGGCAGCGGAAACGCGGCGGCGGGCGAACGGAAGCGACCACTTTCCATCGTACCGGAGAGAATGTTGTAGGCGTTGAGATGGCGGGCGACGTCGGCGCTTCGCGGTTCGGCGAAGAGGGTCGCCGCGGGCGCGAACTGGGCGATCGTACCGCGCGAAAGAACCGCGACGATGTCGCCCATCAACAGCGCCTCGGTTTCGCTGCCCGTGACATGCAGGAAGGTAACCTTGAGGCGCTGTCTGATGTCGCGCAGTTCGTCGCACATGCGCTCGCGCAGATTGGCGTCGAGCGCGCCAAGCGGCTCGTCGAGGAGGACGATGCGCGGCTCGGTAACGAGCGTGCGGGCAAGCGCCACGCGCTGGCGCTGGCCGCCGGAAATGGCGGACACCTTGCGCGAGGCGAGACCTTCGAGCCCAACGAGGCGGATGATGTCATTGACGCGCTGCGCGATCTCGGCGGCGTCGGTGACGGGTGCATGTTCACGGTAGAGAAGTCCGTAGGCGATGTTGTCGCCGACGCTCAAGTGCGGGAATAGCGCGAAATTCTGGAAGACGAAGCCGATGTCGCGGCGGTGCGGGGGAACGCCGTCGAGCCGCTTGTCGTCGAGCGTGACGGTGCCCGCATCCGGCTCCTCGAAGCCGGCGATAATGCGCAGAAGCGTCGTCTTGCCGCTGCCGCTCGCGCCGAGGACCGAGACGTAGCTGTCGGCGGGCACAGCGACGCTCAGCCGGTCGAGCGCGACCGTATCGCCGTATCGCCGCGATACCGAATTCAGTGCCAGCATCGGCAAACTCCCCGAGCGTTCCCACGCTTTCTAAATTGATTATGTATACAAACACATCTACATTTGCTCCCGCAAGAGCCGATATCGAGTTTTTTCGACATCTGACGTTTGCCTGCGCCTTACCGCCTGAAGTCGTATCTTCCTTGACGATCAAGCGCACAGGACAGGCTGCGCTGGTGATTTGCAGACTGCTCAACAGATGAGCGGAAGCCGCTCAAAAAATGATCTTCGTGTACGTTATTAAATAACATCAGCCAAATTTCCCGATTGAACCGGGTCGCAACTGCCTCCAAAAGCGGTGCGTATCGAAATGAGCCGGAGCGAGATGATTCCCCCCAAGGCGCCGGGCCGCGCACCGTTGTTCCTGACGGCCGCAGACACCATCCGTGTGAACATCAAGACCGGCCGGCTCGACCGGGGTCAGGTGCTGCTCGAAGGGCCGCTTGCCGAGCGGCTGAAAATCTCGCGCAGCTCGGTCAAGCGCGCGCTGGGCCTGCTCGAGGAGGAAGGCGCCATCCGCCGCTTCGACGGACGCGGCTATGTCGTCGGGCCGCCCGACGACGACACGGCACCGATCCGCAGCGATCTCAAATCCATCCCGCTGATCGTCGACGAGGCACATGACGAAACCCTCAACCGGCCGAACTGGAAGCGGATTCACGACCAGGTCGAGGCCGACGTGTCGGCCTGCCTCGTCTTCGGCCAGTTCCGCATCGTGGAAAGCGAGCTGGCAGCCCATTTTGCCGTCAGCCGCACCGTCATCCGCGACGTGCTGGGGCGGCTGCAGGAGCGCGGCCTGGTCACCAAGAGTTCGACCTCGCGCTGGCTCGTCGCGCCGCTGACGGCGCAGTCGATCAAGAACAAGTTCGAGTTGCGCATCATTCTCGAGGTGGCTGCACTGCGCTCGGCCGCCCCCTTCATCGACCGGATCGCGCTGGAGCGCATCTGCCGGTCGATGGCCGAGGCCGAGGCGGAAGGGCGGCTCGTCCACCCGAACACCTGGTTCAGCCTCGTCAATGAATTCGTCGATATGGCCATCCTGTCCACTCCCAACGAGGATTTGCGCCAACTCATCTCGGCCAACATGAAGACGCTGCAGGCATCGCAGAACGCCCTCTTCGGCCTCGGGCTCTTCGGCGATGCGCTCGCGATCCGCGAGATCCGGATGATCGGAGAGCTCATCATCGTCGGTTCGACCGCCTCGGCAGCCGAAATGCTCGAAAGCCATCTGTCGAAGTCGCGCGACCGCACGATCGCGCAACTCAAGCTCGTCGCCGTGCTGCCGCAGCCCGGCCATATCGCGCCCTATCTGATACCCGCCTAGCCCAGATGGGCGCGCAGCTTGTCCAGCCTCGCAGCCTCCTCGTGGCGCGCTTGCATCGCCTCCTCCATCGTCACGCGCCGGAAGCGTGAGGGCGTGTTGGGCTGCAACTGGCCGATCAGGTCCATGTCGGCCGAGATGACCGTTCCGATCATGAAATAGCCGCCGCCCGACACCGCATCGCGGTGGAGGATGATCGGCTCGGTGCCGCCCGGCACCTGGACGGAGCCGTAGGGATAGCAACTGTCCACGATGTTGGACGGGTCCGACCCCGCACCGAAGGGCTGTTCGCGCTCGACGAATTCGAGCGGCGTGCCGCCCTTGAAGCGGTAGCCCATGCGGTCGGCCTCCGGCGCCACCTTCCACTCCTCCTCGAAAAAGCGGTCGAGCGAGGCCTTGGTGACGCGATGGTCGTAGAGGCCGGGCACGATGCGAAGCTCGACCGGCATCGGCGACTTGCGGCGAAGGCTCTCCGGCACGCTGGCGCCGTTTACCGCCCTGCCCGCCTTTCCCACCGGCAGTTCGTCGCCGGCCGCGATCGCCCTGCCCTTGAAGCCGCCGAGCGCGCCGATGGGATAGGTCGAGCGGCTGCCGAGCGCAACGGGCACATCGATGCCGCCAGCGATCGCGATATAGATCCGCGCGCCGGACTTGAGATAGTCGAATGAGAGCGTCTGCCCTGCCTTGATGGGGATGGCGCTCCAGCCGGGATGCTCCTGCCCGTCGATGCGCACCGGCATCTCCGCTCCGGTGACGGCGACGACGCTGTCCTGCGTGAATTCCAGCTTCGGCCCGACGAACACGGCTTCGAGCCCGGCTGCGCCTTCCTCGTTGCCGACGAGAAGGTTTGCCGCGCGCAGCGCATACGAATCCATCGCGCCGGAGGTCGGGATGCCGAGATGGAAATAGCCCGGCCGGCCAAGGTCCTGAACGCTGGTCAGGAGGCCCGGATTGATGACCTTAACCGCCATTAATCATGCCCTCCAGCTTGGCGTTATAGCCGCGAATGTCGGCGTTGAAGGCGCGCAGGTCGAAACTGACGTCCTTGATCTTCGGCAGGAACTGATTGTTGGCAACAGCTTCCACCGTACGGTCGTATTCGGCACGGTCGATCGGCCTGAATTTCACGATGTCGCCCGGCCGGAAGAAGACCATGAAGTCGGACAGGTAGCTCGTCTTCTGGTCGGGATCGAAGATCGGCATCGGCGTGATGCCGAACATCTGGTAGCCGCCCGCACCGCGCACCGAATAGATGCACGAAAAGCAGCCCCCATAGCCCACGGTCAGTTTGGGCGTATCGGTGCGCGGGCGCAGATATTTCGGCACCTGGATCTGCCGCTCGCGCTCGACCATCTGGTACATGAAGGGCAGGCCCGCCACGAAACCGACCATCGACACGAACCAGGGCGAGCCCGAATGCGCGCCGATGAAGGCCTCGACGCTGTCGTAACCGTTGATGCGCGCGGCATATTCGAGATCGCTCGAATTCGGGTCCTGATGGCGCTCGCGAAAGCGCATCAACGTCTCGTGCGTCCACGGATCCTGGTAGAAGACCGGGATCTCGATAATCCGCGTCTCGATCACCGGATCGGAATGCTCGGCAAGGCTCTCGATCGACTTGACCTCGTCGAGCAGCGCCTGGGGCGCGACGATGTCGGGGTCGAACTTGACCTGGAAGGACGCGTTCGCCGGGCAGATTTCGGTGACGCCGGCGATCTTCCGCTCGGCGATGATGCGTGTCATCGACAGGCTCTTGAAGAAGGCGTCGAGGGACATCTCCTCGTCCACCTCGACGAACAGATGCTCGTCGCCGCCGAATGTGTAGCGTGTCTTCATTGAGCGTGCTCCGCTTTGGTCGTTTCGGGTCGCAGGGGATTGCCGGCGAGCCACGGCTCGAGCCATTTCGTGTCGAACCGGCCGGCGCGCACGTCAGCGTTCTGGGCAAGAGCGGCGTGCAGCGGCACGGTCGTCTTGATGCCGCCGATCTTGAGCTTCGCCAACGCGTCTTCCATCCGCGCGATGGCAGCGGCGCGGTCGGGCGCGTGGACGATCATCTTTCCGAGCAGGGAATCGTAAAAGGGTGGAACGGCGTAGCCCTCGTAGAGCATCGTATCGAACCGGATTCCCTCGCCTTCAGGAACGGCAAACTCGTCGACCGTGCCCGGGTTGGGCATGAAGTTCGCCGCCGGATCCTCGGCATTGATGCGGCATTCGATGGCGTGGCCGTCGATTGCGACGTCCCCCTGCCGGATCGAGAGCGGAGCCCCGCCGGCAATCTTGATCATCTCGGCGACGAGGTCGATGCCGGTGATCATCTCGGTGACGGGATGCTCGACCTGGATGCGGGTGTTGACCTCGATGAAATAGAAGTCGTGCGTGTCGCCATCGTAGAGATATTCGACCGTTCCCGCCCCCTTGTAGCCGACCTGCCGGCCAAGGGCGACGGCGCTTTCCGTCAGCTTCTCGCGGATATCCGCCGAAAGGCCGAAGGCGGGCGCTTCTTCCCAGACCTTCTGGCGGCGGCGCTGCAGCGAGCATTCGCGCTCGAAACAATGGATGACGTCCGTGCCATCGCCAAGAATCTGGACCTCGATATGGCGCGCCTTGGTGATGACCTTTTCTATGTAGAGCCCGCCATCGCCGAAGGCGGCGGCGGCTTCGGACGCCGCCTGCGGAAACTGCTTCTCGAACTCGGCAAAGCTGTCGACGATGCGAATGCCGCGCCCGCCGCCGCCCGCCGCCGCCTTGATCATGACCGGAAAGCCGATCTCCTCGACCAGCGCGCGTGCTTCGCTCATGTCGGCGATGCGGCCGTCGCTGCCTGGAACCGTCGGCACGCCCGCTTCCTTCGCCACCTTGCGCGCTGCGACCTTGTCGCCGAGAAGCCGGATCGCAGCGGCATCGGGACCGACGAAGATCATGCCGGCATCGACCACGGCATGGGCGAAATCGGCATTCTCGGCAAGAAAGCCATATCCGGGATGGATGGCATCGACGCCCTTTTCCTTCGCTGCCGCGATGATCGCTTCGATGTTGAGGTAGGACTTCGCCGCCGGTGGAGGACCGATCAGTACGCTATCGTCGGCCATGCGCACGGCGAGCGAATCCGCGTCCGCGGCGCTGTGCGCCTGCACCGCGCGGATGCCGAGCGACTGCGCGGCATGCACGATACGAACGGCGATCTCGCCGCGATTGGCAATCAGGAGGGAGCGGATTGCCATGCCGTCAGCCGTCGATCTCGGCAATGGTCTGGCCGGCCATGATCGCATCGGAATCATCGAGCAGGAAGCGGATCGCCTTGCCGGCGGCCTCCGCCTTGACCTCGTGGAAGCTCTTCATCACCTCGATCAGCCCGACGACGTCTCCGGCCGCGACATCGTCGCCATCCGCCTTGAAGGGCGCGCTGTCGGGCGACGGCTTGCGATAGAACGTGCCCGGCATCGGCGCCTTGATCTCCAGCTTGCTCATGAAATGTCCCTGCTATCGGTTGATGAGTTGGGAAAGCGGCACGATCTTGATGCCTGCCTCGGTAAGTCGCGAACGAAGCGTGCGCGCGATGTCGGCTGAACCGGGGGTATCGGAATGGAAGCAGACGGTCTCGAATGCGATGTCGACTTCATTGCCGGTGACCGTCGTCACCTTGCCCGTCCGGCAGGCCTTGACGACCTTCGCGGCGATCGCCTCGGGATCGAGCCGGCCGACGCGGCGGGTGAAGACGATCGCGCCGTCGTCGCCATAGTCGCGGTCGGCAAAGAATTCGCGCGCCACGGGTTGCCCGGCCTGTCGGGCCAGCTCGTAGGTGCGCGACATGCCCATGCAAAAGATCGGCGTGTCCGGCTCAACCTTGCGCATGTAGGCGATGAAGGCTTCGGAGAGCTCGTCGTTGCCGGCAAGCTCCATGTAAAGTGCGCCGTGCGGCTTGACGTGCTGGAGCCGCACGCCGTGGCGCTTGGCGAATTCCTTCACCGCGCCGACCTGGTAGATGATGTCGTTGACGAGTTCGGACGCGCTGCCGTCGATGCGGCGACGGCCAAAGCCCTGAAGGTCGCGGTAGCCTGGATGCGCGCCGACGCCGACGCCGTGCTCGGCTGCGAGGCGGACGGTCCGGTCGATGAGATTGGGGTCGCCCGCGTGAAAGCCGGCGGCGATGTTGGCCGAGCTGATGAGACCCATCAGGGTATCATCCGACGTGTCGCCAAGCTGCCAGGGGCCGTAGCCCTCGCCCATGTCGCAATTGATGTCGACCGCCGACAGCGCCATCCGGCTCTCCCTTGGATCGCGGCGCCCGTTGAGAGTCTACCGGTCCCTGTTCCTTCAAAAGGCTAGCGTCTGCGTCTTCAGTTGGGAAATTCTATTTTCCGAAGCGTCATCTTCAATTATTCCGATACCCCAACCTGCAGGAACGGAGACCGCATGTCGTTCAGCCTTCGCCAGATACGCTACTTCGTCGCTACGGCCGAACTCGGCCAGATCTCACAGGCGGCGATCGCGCTGTCGATCTCGCAATCGGCCGTGACGACGGCGATCCGAGATCTGGAGCGCCATGTCGGCC
The DNA here is from genome assembly GCF_024105655.1 of Aliihoeflea sp. 40Bstr573. Taxonomy (GTDB): domain Bacteria; phylum Pseudomonadota; class Alphaproteobacteria; order Rhizobiales; family Rhizobiaceae; genus Aliihoeflea. Next base: position 83,540 of record NZ_JAAAMH010000003.1, on the reverse strand, counting down.
TCGACCTTTTCAATCGCACACCGCTTGGAATGGATCTAACGGCGTCGGGGCGGGAGTTTCTGTTCCATGCCTACGAAATCCTGCGCAAGGTTCAGGACGCCAGCAATCTCAACCTGCCCTCGAACGCGGTGGAAGGAAAGCTGACCATCGCTGCGACCTATACGGTGATGGGTTATTTCCTCCCTCACCACATCCAGCGCTTGAAGCGCTCCTATCCGGGGCTCGACATCCATCTGTTCGAACTCAATCGCGAGGCGATCGAGGAGGGGCTGACGGCGGGGCGCTACGACATCGCGCTGGCCCTCACCTCGAACATCACCAATCCCTCCATCGCCACGGAGACGATGATGAGTTCGCCGCGCCGGCTATGGCTGTCCTCGCGCCATCGTTTCCTGTCGCATGCCGATGTCGGGCTGCAGCAGGTGGCCGTGGAGCCCTACATCATGCTGACGGTGGACGAGGCTGCGCAGACATCGATGAAATACTGGAGCCAGTCGCTCTACCGTCCGCGCGTGATGCTCAGAACCTCGTCGGTCGAGGCGGTGCGGTCGATGGTGGCGGGCGGCGAAGGCGTCGCGATCCTGTCCGACATGGTCTACCGGCCCTGGTCTCTGGAAGGCGAGCGGCTGGAGACCATGGTGCTTTCCGACCCGATGCCGCCCATGAATGTCGGCCTCGCCTGGCACCGCGACGCCAAGTTCTCCGAGCCGATGCGCGCATTGCGCACCTATTTCCAGCAGGCATTCAACCGACCGATCACGCCCCCTCGCTGAAACGCGATGGTGGCGTGCCGTCAATGACCGGCGAGCGCCACCATCGCATCCAAGAGGACGTTCGTGCCGGCGGCAAGGTCTTGGGGGGACGCGTATTCGCGCACATTGTGGCTGATGCCGTCCCGGCACGGCACGAAGACCATGGCAGTCGGCACGACCTTCGCGACATTCGCCGCGTCGTGCAACGCGCCGCTGGTGATGCGGCGATGGCGCAAGCCTCGCGCCAGTGCGCTGTCTTCGAGCGCGGCGAGGCACTCGGGGGAAAAGTCGGTCGGCGGGACGAAGATGCGCTCGGCAACCTCGATGCGGCAGCGCGCGCCTTCGGCGATCTCCCGGCATGCCTCGCTGCACTGCTGCTTGAGGCTGTCCAAGGTAGCGGGATCGGGATGGCGGATATCGATGACGAAGGCCGCTTCGCCCACGACCGTGCTGGGGCCGTCGGTGGCGCTCGTCAGGCGGCCAACGCTGACGCGTGCAGCCTCCCCGCAGGCAAGCCCAATTCGATTGAGTTCGACCAGCATCTTCGCGCAGGCCAAAAGCGCATCTTCGCGCATGGCGAGGGGCGTGGTCCCGGCATGTGCGTCGGTGCCGTGCACCTTGACGTCGAGCCAGGAAAGGCCCTGTACCGAGGTCACAATGCCGACCTGGTGGCCCTCGTTCTCGAGGATCGGACCCTGCTCGATATGGAGCTCCAGAAAGGCCGACATGGCGAACTTCCCGCCCGGCGCGCCAAGCCAGCCGCGCGCGCGCGCCTCGTCGTCAAAAAGGACGCCGTCGATGGAGCGAAGGCCGGCAAGATCATCGTCGCCGAACAGCCCGGCATACCATGCCGAGCCGAGAAGGCCCGGCGAATAGCGCACGCCCTCCTCGTTGGTCCAGTTGACGAGCGCCAGCGGCGCGTCGGTGACAATTTCATTGTCGTTCAGCGTCTCCATCACCTCGAGCGCGGCAAGCACGCCCGAAATGCCGTCGAAGCGGCCGCCGTGAGGCTGTGTGTCGAGATGGCTGCCGGAGGCGATGGGCGCGCGCGTCCCCGAACGCCCTGCCCGCGCGGCGAACATGTTGCCGGCCCTGTCGACCTGCATCGAAAGCCCGGCCTCTTCGCACCAGCCGGCGAGCAGCGCGCGCGCCTCGCCATCTTCGGCCGACATGGCAAGCCGCCGATTTCCATCGCCGGCGATCGCGCCGATGCGGGCCATTTCCATGTGGCGCGACCACAGCCGCTCCTCGTTGATGGCGAGCCGGTTGTGTCTGAGTGCGGATATGTCGTTCAAAGTGTTCTCTCTTTTCGCCCGCTGACCAGTTGCGACACCATCACCGCAAGGACGAGTGCGCCGCCGTAGAAAAGGTCGTGGACATAGGTTCGAAAGCCCAGGACCGACAGGCCGTTGATTCCGGTGACCAGGAAATAGACCGCCACGACGGAGCCCCATGCATTGAACCGGCCAGGCTTGATGCAGGTGGCGCCGAGAAAAGCGGCGGCAAAGGCGGGCAGAAGCAGGCTGGTTCCCGAGTTGGGATTGGCCGATCCGGTGGTGCCCGTGTAGAGGATGCCTGCGATCGCGCCCATCACGCCGGAGGCGATGAAGGCGGTCATGCGCACCCGGCCAACGGCTACGCCCGTCAACCGGCCGACCTCGCGCCCGCGCCCGGTGAACAGGAGCTGCTGGCCGAAGGTCGTGTAGGCAAGCGCGTACCAGATGATCAGCGCAAGCGCGATGGCATAGTAGAAGCTGATCGGAATGCCGAACATGCGATGAATGATGACCCAGTTCATGAGCGTGCGCTCGACACCGCTGATCGTCTGGCTGTCGCTCATCCACAGCGTTATGCCGTGCAGGAATGTGCCAACGCCGAGGGTGACGATCAGCGAATGGACGCGGAAGAACAGCGTAATCGACCCATTGACGACGCCAATGGCAGCGCCGGCAAGCAGGGCGATCGGCACGATGGCCTCGATCGGCAGGCCCACGCGCGCACTCAAGATCGCAGTCAGCATCGACACGAAGGTCAGCGTCTGGGCGATGGACAGATCGAAATCGCCCGCGGTCAGCGGAATGATCAGACCCAGGGTAACGATCACCAGCACCGCTTCGGAGCCGAAGATGCTCGAAAAGTTCGACCAGGTCAGGAAGGTATCGGGCCGCATCAGCGCGAAGATCGCGATGACCGCGACCCACACGAGGACGAGGCCGAAGCGCTCGAACTGGTAGCCGATGCTTTTTTCACGCATGAATTCTGGTCTCCCCGTAGCAGGCAAGTTCGATCGAGGACTTGTTGATCGCGTCGCCTTCAAGCTGCGCCTTGACGCGCCCGCGTTCGAAGACGAGGACGCGGTGGGCGATCATTGCCAGCTGCTCGAATTCGGAACTGGCACAGATCACCGCGGCCCCGCCCCGGCAGGCTTCGCGCAGCCGGTCGTAGATTTCCTGGCGGGCACCCACATCGATGCCCTGCGTCGGCTCGTCGAGCAGGATGAGGCGCGGCGACAGCTGCAGCCACTTGCCCAGCAGCAACTTCTGCTGGTTGCCGCCCGAAAGCTCTGAGCCGAACTGGCGCGGCGAGACAGCCTTGACGAAGAAGTCGCGGATCAGTCCGCCCGTCGCAGTCTCGCGGCGCCGATGGTTGAGAAACAGGCCCGCGACCCCCGAGGGGCACTTTGGCAGCATGGCGTTTTCGGTCAGCGTCAGGTCGAGCGCCAGCCCCTGCTTCTGCCGGTCGGCGGGAATGAACGCGATACCTCGCGCGATCGCTTCGGCGGGAGCGGTGGAGGAAAGGTCGAGCGTTTCGCCGCCGATATCCAGCCGCCCGCCCGCCACAGGCCTTGCAGCAGAAAGAAGGTAGGGCACCTCGTCGTAGCCCGAGCCGATGAGACCGGTCAGGCCCACGATCTCGCCGGGACGCAGCTCAAGGTCGAATCCCCCCAGCACGCGGCCTTTGAGTGCGCTGACACGCGCCAGCGGCGCGGCGGCGGCAGGAGGCGCGTCCACGCGCCGCTCCTGGGTCAGTGAACGACCGACGATCGCCGCCACGATGTCGTTGCGGTCGGTGGTCCGTGTATCGAAGGTGCCAATGACGTGGCCATCGCGCAGCACCGTCGCGCGATCGGTAATTTCCATGACCTCGTCGATGTCATGGGAAACGAAGACGATGCTGACGCCCTTAGCGACCAGGTCGCGCATCATGGCAAAAAGCTCGCGCACATCCTCGATCGGAAGGAACGGAGTCGGTTCGTCGAGGACGAGAAGGCCCGGAGAGGCGTGGGCTTTGTGGGCGCTGACGCGGTCGGCCGCGCGCACGATGGCCAGCTGTGCCTGCTTGACCGGCGACAGATCTCCCACCGTCGCGTCCGGATCAAGGTCGAGGCGATAGGATTCAAACAGCGCGCGCGCGCGCTGCGCCTCGCTGCCCCAGTCAATGAACCAGGGCCGCACCCGCTCGTGGTCGCCCGCGATCAGGTTTTCAAGGACGCTTGCCTCAGGCAGGAGGCCGAGATTCTGATGGACGAAGGAAAGGCCGATGGCCTCGCTGCGTCCCAGCGGGATAGGCAGCGCGACGGGCTTGCCGTCGATCTCGAGGCTTCCCTCGTCCGGCCTGTGGTAGCCACTCAGGATTTTGATCAGCGTGGACTTACCCGAGCCGTTCTTGCCCAGCAGACCATGGATCTCGCCGGGCATGACGGTGAGGTCCGCGCGCGACAGCGCGTGGACCCCTCCGAAGGACTTGGTCAGTCCCCTGATTGTCAGCCTTGGGTGGCCGGCGAGGTTCACTCCGAAACCATCCACAGCTTGCGGAAGCCCTCGACATAGGCATCGCCATAACCCAGGGCCGCGTCGGCCGGATTGCCCACTTCCTCGATGTTGGCCGCACTGAAGATGCGCAGCGGCACCTTGGAATCGCGGATCGGCTCGAGATCGCACAGAAGGCGCATCTCGGCGTCGAGCATGGCATGGGCGATCCAGTCGAGGTTCTCGCCGATGTCCATCTCGACATCCCCCGCGCGGATCAGGTCAAGCACGAAGGGCGTGCCATTGAAGGTGGCAACCTTCACGCTCTCGCCGCGTCCGGCGATGGCGATGGCGGGCGTGACGAAGCTCGACATGCTGTCATAGATCGGGATGACGTAGTTGAGATCGGCATTGGCCTGCAGCGCGCCGGCGACGGTCGGCTGGATGCGGGTGGCCCAGTCCGTGATCGGCACGTTGACGATCTCGTACTCGCAGTCCGGGCAGCGAGTTTCGAACGCTTCGGTCAGGCCGCTTACGATGGAGTCCGTGGACAGCGCCTCGTTGGAGACCAGCACAAGCGCGTTCGTCTTGCCTTCGGTCTGCGCAATGGTCCAGTCGGCCATCAGTTCGCCTGCCTTGCGGTAGTCGATGGCGGTCGCGGCGTCCACTCCGGCTGGCGGTTCCTGCTCGAGGCCCGTCAGATGCGAGGTGACGACCTTGACGCCGGCTGCCTGGGCCTGGGCCACCTGTGGCTCGAAGAAGCGCGGATCGGCGCCTGCCAAGAGGCTGACGAGATCAAAGCCATTGTTGGTGGCGTGCTCGATGCCCTGGATCCACTGGGTCGGGTTGCCTTGGTTTTCCCACTCCATGTGCTCGAAACCAAGCTCGGCCGCCAGCTCGCCCTTGTGTTCGCTGATCGTTTTGACGAAGGGGATAGAGCTGGAGGCAGGGATCGTGAAGATCTTCTTGCCAGCCATGCAGGCCTTGGCATCGAACGGCTCGCCCGGCGCCGTGAATTCGGGAATGCCCGAATAGGTCTCGATGTTCTGGCGTGCTTGTTCCAAGCCCTCCTGCGCGGCCGACGGCAGGACTGCCGCCAACACGAACAGCGATGCAACGCCCAGCAATTCAATATTTTTTTTCATCAGGTTCTCCTCTTAGACGGCACAGTTCCCCTAGTTCACGGACGCGCGCAGGGCCCTGGTTCCTTCAGGGTCCACACGTCCGCCTTCGATCGCCACGCCATAGCTTGCGCGGGCGGTTTCGATATCGATGAGCTCATCGAGCACGTCTTCCAGCACGGCCTGCGGGTCGCGCTCGAACGGATTGCCATAGCCGCCCCCGCAAGGCCCGTGAGCGGTGATGCGGTCGCCGCGCAAGAGGTGGCGGTAAGGCAGCTTGGACGGCAGGTCCTCGGTGCCGCCGGCCGCCTTGATCAGCTCAATGCGCGCCGGCGAGCCGTCTGCCCCGTCCAGGAAACCCCAGGGGTCGAAGCGCTGGCCATCGCCCTCGATCGAGACCGCGCCGTCCTGCAGGAGCTCGAAGGAGCGGATCGAGCCGATGCCGCCGCGCGAGGCGCCCGCGCCGGCCACATTCTCGCGCAGCTCGTAATTGAGCACGCGCAGCGGCAGGTGCGATTCGATGTCCTCGATCGGGTTGTTGCGGGTGTTGGCGTAGAGCGTGTCGACGGCGTCCATGCCGTCCTTGCCGTAACGCCCGCCATAGGCGCCTTCCATGATCTCCATGTGCACCCAGGGTGCACCATTCGCCACGCCGCTAAAGGCCATGACGCGCAGATTGCCGATGCCCGCGCTGACCTGGCGCGGAACGGCCGGGGCAATCGCCTTCATGACCGTGTCGGCGACCGCGTTGCCAGGGCAGAAGCGTGCGATAACAGGCGCTGGGAAGATCGGATTGGCAAGGCAGCCTTCCGGCGCGAAGATGGTGATGGGGCGCGTCAGGCCGCTGTTTTGCGGGATCGGGCCGTAAAGCTCGCTGTCGAGCAGGATCGAGCGCAGCGTCAGCCACACCGCGCAGTCCACCGTGCCGACGAGCGGCATGTTGATGGGCTTGTTTGGCGTTTGCGGCGCGGTGCCGGTCAGGTCGACATGAATGTCGGAGCCTGTGACCGTCAAGGTCACCTCGATCGGCAGTTCCTTCAGGCTCGGGTCGGGGCTGTCGAGATAGCCGTCGATGAAGGTGCGCGCATTGTAGCGCCCGTCGGGAATGCGCGAGATGGCATCGCGCATCAGCTGCTCGGAATAATCGAGAAGGTCTTCGTAGGCCCCGGTCACCGTGTCGAGGCTGTATTGGGCGAGCAGCGCGCCATAGCGCTCCGCTCCGATGCGCGCCGCGGCGACCTGGGCCTCCATGTCGCCCACCACGAGATCGGGAATGCGGATGTTGGAACGCAGGATCTGCCAGACCGGCTCGACCCGCCGGCCACCCTCATAGACCCTGATCGCCTTGAACTGCAGGCCCTCGGCATAGGTATCGACCGCATCTACGATGCCGCAGCTGCCCGGCGTCAGCGCGCCGATGTCGAGATGGTGGGCGGTGGTGACGGAAAAGCCCGCCAGCGCGCCCTCGTGGAAGATCGGTACGACAAAGCCGACATCGGGCCCGTGAGAGGCGCCGCCATAAGGGTCGTTGTGCATGAACACATCGCCCGGATTGACGGTGTCGCCGCGCGCCTCAAGCTCGCGCAGGATGCCGGCGATGTAGCCCGGGATCGGGCCGGACTGAAGCGGGGTGCTCATGGTGCATTCGCACAGCTGACGTCCAGTGGCATCGGTCAGCGCGGCACCGAAGTCCTCGCTTTCGCGGATGATGCTGGAATAGCTCATGCGCATGAGCTTGTGGCCCATTTCGATGGCGATGTTCTCGAGAGCGCCATGGATGACGGCTGCCAGGAATGGATCGACGCGTGTCTTCATGGTTGCCCCCGTTCAAGCCTTGGTGTCGCGCGTCATGCGCACATTTCCGTAAGTGTCGGACCAATAGGTCCAGCCGGGCGGGACGACCGTCGTCGTGTCGGTCTGGAGCAGGATCGCAGGCCCAGAGAATTTCTCGTCCGCCGGCAGCGAGATCCGCTCGATGTGCGGCGTGTCGAAGGTGCGCAACTCGTCGTCCACCCGAAACACGCAGCGCCCGCTGCCAACCTTGCGCGGCGCATCCGCGCCCTTGTGGACCGGCGGCTCGGCAAGCTTGTCCACCATGCCCAGCCCGCGCACCTTGACCGTGACGATCTCGATCGGGCTCGCCTTGAAGGCATGGCCATATTCGGCGCGATGGCGCTCGTGGAAGGCCTCCCAAACCTCCTGCAGGCTGGCCTCGGTGATCGGGCCGTCCGGCACGTCGATCTTGAGCTCGTAGCCCTGACCGACATAGCGAAGATCGGCCTGACGAAGCATGCGCACCCGTTCGGCGGGCACCTTGTCGCGCGCAAAGATCGCCGAAAGTTCGGTCTCCATGTCGTCGAAGAGGGACTGCAGCCGCTGAAGGTCGATTGCCCCCGTCACGGCAAAGGCCGTGCGCAGCGCGTGATATTCCAGATCAGCCGTCAGCAGGCCCACGGCGGACGTGATGCCAGGATGGGGCGGGATCAGCACGTTATTCATGCCGAGCATCGCCGCCACCTCGGCCGCGTGAAGCGGGCCCGCACCGCCAAAGCCGCACAGGGTGAAGTCGCGCGGGTCGATGCCCTTTTGAACGGTGCGCGAGCGGATCGCGTTGGCCATGTTGCTATTGAGAACGGTCAGCGCGCCCTCGGCCGTCGCCTCGGGCGTGCGCCCCAGCGCTTCGGCCAGTTCGCCAATGACGCGGGCCGAGGCCTCGGCATCGAGCGACATCTGCCCGCCCAGGAAATTGTCCGCTACCAGACGGCCGAGCACGAGATTGGCGTCGGTCACGGTCGGAACCGTTCCGCCGCGCCGATAGGCGGCGGGACCGGGCACCGCGCCCGCACTTTGCGGGCCGACGCGGAACGCCTTGCCGCGATCCAGATGGGCGATCGAGCCGCCGCCCGCGCCGATCGTGTGAATGTCGATCATGGGCAGCATTACCGGGAAACCCGCAATGCTGGCACTGCGCGCATCGGCCTCGGCGAGGCGCCCGTCGCGGATGATGCCGATGTCGGCGCTGGTGCCGCCGATGTCGAGCGTGACGAGGCGGTCGGTCCCCGCGTGCGATCCCACCCAGGCGCCGCCGCGAACACCGGCTACAAGACCCGAAAGAAGCGTCGTGGCCGGCCGCTCGGCGATCATTTCGGGCGTGGCAAGGCCGCCGCTGGAGGTCATGACGCGCAATTCACCGGTCACGCCCATGGCGCGCAGTTCCCCGCTCAGCTGCGAGATGTAGCGACGCACCTTGGGGCCGATGAAAGCCGACATCGCCGCCGTCGTGAAACGCTCGAACTCGCGAAACTGCGGCGAGACCTCGGCCGAGGTCGTCACAAAGACATCCGGGGCGATCTCGCGCACGATCTCGGCCGCGCGGCGCTCGTGCACCGGATTGACATAGGAGAAGAGGAAACCGATCAGGATCGCTTCGACCCCTTCGGCAACGAGCCCGCGGGCAGCCTCGGCCACCGCTGCCTCGTCAAGCGCGATGAGTTCATGACCCTGCGCATCGAGGCGTCCGGCGACCGTCTTCCTGTAGCGGCGGCGGATCAGCGGGCGGCTTTGCCAGGGCAGATCCTGCATGATCGAGTAGTGCTGCGGGCGCTGATGGCGGCCGATGTGCAGGACGTCGCGAAAGCCCTCATTGGTGATCATGCCCGTCACCGCGCCGTCATGGACGAGCATGGCATTGGTGCCGACCGTGGTCCCGTGGAAAATGGCCTCGACGGCGGAGGGTTCGACCCCGGCCAGTTCGCATATGCCGGTTACACCATTTACAACGCCCTCGGCCGGATTGTGCGGCGTCGAGGGAGTCTTGTGGATGGTCACCTTGCCTGTGGAAAGATCCGTCAGGATCAGGTCCGTGAACGTCCCGCCGACATCGACACCCAGAGCGATCATCTGTAACTCCTCGCTGAACTTCGCCAACATTGTTCCATATGGATCAATTTGGCAAGATGCATCCATATGGATTTAAGCGTGTGAAGAAATGTATGAAAAGGGAGCTGCGGAGGAGACGATGACGGACGAAAACCTGCTCGACAGGATTTTTGCGGGGGAGCTCAAGGAACTGATGGTCGTCAGCTACATCGTGCTGGGCAACAATCAGGTCACAAACCGCTACATCGAGGACAAGTACCGCATGCCGGTGCACGCCTGGTCGGCCCTTTATGCGATCGATCTTTTTCCGGGGCTGCGTGCAAAGGAGATCAGGCAGCTCTTTCCCCGCCCCCAAAACACTATCAGCCGCGCGGTATCCCTTCTGCAGGCACGCGGCCTTATCACTCAGGAAACCTCGGACGCGGACGGGCGTGAGAAGCGCCTTTATGCCACCGACGCCGGGCGCGCCCTCCTTGCCGACATGATCGATTTTTCACGTCGCCGGCAGGAGGAATGGCTGACGCCGCTCAGCCCTGAAGAACGCCAGACCTTCTTCCACCTCGCCCGCAAGATCGCTACCGGTCCGAACCTTCTGGAATCCGAAGTGGCGCGCCGATAGGCGCGCTGAATGCCGAGGCGGCCTGATCGAGCCGCCCTCATCCCCCCAGCGTCGACCACTCGTGATGGCGTGGATGATGCAGCCGCCTGTTCTCTGACCGTTGCGAACGGATTCACAGCTCGGCAGTAGCCAGACATTGCGCAGCAATGGCGGACTGTCGACCATATGGAAGAATTGAACGATTTCAGGAGGTTCGGATGGTGGGCGTGACAGGGATTGAACCTGTGACCCCTACGATGTCAACGTAGTGCTCTCCCGCTGAGCTACACGCCCATCCGACGAGGCGCATACACCATAGATGCCCGGCCATCGTCAATAGTCTTGGCGCGGCAAAATTGCGCCACGCCAGTGACGCTACGCAAGCGCGTTCAGGCAGCCTGCAGCATCTTTTCGACCTCGTTGACGAGATCGCGCAGATGGAAGGGCTTGGACAGAACCTTGGCGTCCTTCGGGGCCTTGGAATCGGGGTTCAATGCGACGGCGGCAAAGCCGGTGATGAACATCACCTTGAGGTCCGGGTCGATCTCGGTCGCGCGGCGCGCAAGCTCGATGCCGTCCATCTCGGGCATGACGATGTCGGTCAGGAGCAGGGAAAACGGCTCCTCACGCAGGCGCTCATAGGCACTCGCGCCATTGTCGTAGTCGATCACGTCATAGCCGGCGCGTTCCAGCGCCTTGACGAGGAAACGACGCATGTCCTCATCGTCTTCCGCGAGAAGAATTCTTGCCATCTGAGCGTCCGGAACCCTGTTTTCGAACCAGCACAAAAGCCGATTCGCCCTCCCATCGTATATGCCTTCGGCATGGTAAACATCAAGTGAATGGCGCGTTTGCGGGTGAAGGCGGTGGCTGGACAGGCGCGGGGCACGGTGGCACATCAATGGGGAGTGGAAAGGCGCGAGCGCGAAAAAGGGGTCAATGAGCGAACATCCAGATTTCTCCCTTTCCGCGCCCTTCGAGGTCGCGCGGCCGCAGCGGCAGACGGTTCCCTTCGTCTTCAATTCGCCGCATAGCGGCGCCGTCTATCCGCAGCGCTTCCTCGACATGGCCCGGCTCGATCCGCATGCGATCCGCAGGTCCGAGGACTGTTTCGTCGACGATCTGTTCGCAGGCGTTACGGCGCTCGGCGCGCCATTCCTGAAGGCGAACTTCCCGCGCGCCTATCTGGACGTAAACCGCGAGCCGTGGGAACTCGACCCGCGCATGTTCACCGCCCCCCTGCCGCCCTTCGCCAACACGCGCTCGGCGCGCGTTGCGGGCGGGCTCGGCACCGTTCCCCGCCTCGTCGGCGAAGGGCAGGAAATCTACGCCGCCAAGCTGCCGTTGGAAGAAGCGGTCGGCCGCATCGAGCGCATCTACAAGCCCTATCACGACCAACTGCGCCGGCTGATAGGCGCGACGCACAAGGCATTCGGCATCGCCGTCCTGATCGATTGCCACTCGATGCCGGCGACGATCCGCCTGCCCGAGACGCGCATCCGCCCCGATTTCATCATCGGCGACCGCTTCGGCATGTCGTGCCGGTCGGACCTGTCCGAGGCGGCGATCGGGCATCTGGCAAGCCGCGGCTACATGGTGGCCCACAACAAGCCCTATGCCGGCGGGTTCATTACCGAGCACTACGGGCGGCCGGCGCGCGGCATCCACGCGCTGCAGGTCGAGATCAACCGCAGCCTTTACATGGACGAGGAAAAGTTGGTCCCCAATGCCGGCTACGACCAGCTTCGACGCGACCTGAATGAACTTGCCGCCTGCCTGATCGACCACTTTGGCGCGCCTGGCGAACTGCCTGTCGCGGCCGAATAGGCAAAAAAAGACCGCCCTTGCGAGCGGTCCAAGTCTAGGGAGGAAACGCCCAAGGAGGGCATCGACGGGCGGACCCGTCGAACCCAAGATTATGCTGCAGCGCACAATTGTCAAGCAGTCTCAGAAATGCCTATTGCGCGGGCAGATCCAGCGGAGCCTTTTGATGGACGTGACCCCCGATTTTCTGCGCAGTCTGGCTGCCGAAGCCGCAAAAGAAACGCTGCCGCGCTTTCGCCGGCCGCACGATGTGGCGAACAAGCTTGAGGGCGGCTTCGACCCCGTTACCGAGGCCGACCGCGAGGCCGAGCGTGCCATCCGGCGGCTGATCAAGGCCGATTTTCCGGATCATGGCATCCTGGGCGAGGAGTTCGGCCCAGAGAATTTGCCGAACCGGCATTGCTGGGTGATCGACCCAATCGACGGAACCCGGGCCTTTATTTCGGGCCTGCCGCTATGGGGCACGCTGGTGGGCCTTCTTGAGCACGGCAAGGCCATCGCCGGCATGATGAGCCAGCCCTTTACCGGCGAACTCTTCTACGCGACCGGCGGCAAGGCTCTTTATGAAGGACCGGGCGGACCGCGGAACCTGCGCGTGCGGGCAACGACCGATCTGCGCCACGCAACGCTTTGCACCACGACGCCATCCCTGTTTCTGGACGACGCGCGCACCAGTTACGACCAGCTCGAGATGGCGGTGCAACTCGCGCGCTACGGCACCGACTGCTATGCCTATTGCATGCTGGCGGCCGGCCAGGTCGACATTGTGGTCGAGACAGGGTTGCAGGCCTACGACATTGTCGCGCTGATCCCGATCATCGAGGCGGCGGGCGGCATGATCACGTCACGCGAGGGCGGACCGGCGGAATCAGGCGGGTTCGTGGTGGCAGCAGCGACGCCGCAATTGCATGCGGCGGCGCTCGATGTGCTGAACGGGTAAGGCCGAAAGGTCTTTTGCCGAAGGAACCCCCACCCCTTATCCCTGCTCAGCGTAGCCTGCGAACCGCATCTACCGCGGCAGAACCGTCGTTCCCATCAGGTCCTTGTCGATGGCGTGTGCGGCCTGACGGCCTTCGCGGATCGCCCAGACGACGAGCGACTGGCCGCGGCGCACATCGCCAGCGATATAGAGCTTGTCGATGTTGCTCCTGTAGTCCCGGTCGTTCGCCGTGACATTGCGCGAGCCGCGCTTGTCGGTGACGGTGGCAAGGCGCTCGCCGAGCTGGTCGGGCAGGCCACCCACCAGCGGGCCGGCAAAGCCAATCGCGATAAAGGCGAGGTCGGCCTTGATGACGAATTCGGTTCCCTCGATCGGCTTGCGCTTTTCGTCCACCTCGCAGCACTTGACGCCGGTGAGATTGCCGTCCTCGTCGCCGACGAATTCGAGCGTCGCGACCTGGAACTCGCGATCGGCGCCTTCGGCCTGCGACGACGAGGTCCGCATCTTCGTTGCCCAATAGGGCCAGACGGTCAGCTTGTCTTCCTTTTCCGGCGGCTGCGGGCGGATGTCGAGCTGGGTGACGCGCACCGCGCCTTGCCGGAAGGACGTGCCGACGCAGTCCGACGCGGTGTCGCCGCCGCCGACGACGACGACATGCTTGCCGCCCGCCAGGATTGGAGCCGCGGCCCATGCGCGCGACTGGATGTCCTCGCCGCCGACACGCCGGTTCTGCTGGACGAGATAGGGCATCGCATCATGGACGCCCTGGAACTCGCGGCCGGGAATGCCTGCCGGGCGCGGATTTTCCGAGCCGCCGCAGTAGAGCACGGCGTCGAACTCGGCTGCCAACTCGTCGAGCGTCTTGTCGGTGCCGATGTCGACGCCGCAATGGAAGGTGACGCCCTCGCCCTGCATCTGCTCGACGCGCGCGTCGATATACTTCTTCTCGATCTTGAAATCGGGAATGCCGTAGCGCATCAGCCCGCCGGGCTTCGATTCGCGCTCGAAGACGTGAACGTCGTGGCCGGCGCGGCCGAGCTGTTGCGCCGCCGACATGCCGGCCGGGCCGGAGCCGATGATCGCGACGCGCTTTCCGGTCTTGTGAGAGGCCGGCTGCGGGCGGATCAGGCCCTTTTCATAGGCCTTGTCGGCAATCGCCTGCTCGATCGTCTTGATGGCGACGGGAATGTCCTCGAGGTTCAGCGTGCATGCCTCCTCGCAAGGCGCGGGGCAGATGCGTCCTGTCCACTCGGGGAAATTGTTGGTCGAGTGCAGGTTGCGGATCGCCCCTTCCCAGTCCTTGGCGTAGACGAGGTCGTTCCAGTCCGGGATCTGGTTGTGGACAGGACAACCCGTCGGCCCGTGACAAAAGGGGATGCCGCAATCCATGCAGCGCGCGGCCTGTTTCTCGACCTCCGGTTCCGACATCGGAAGCGTGAACTCCCGGAAATGGCGGATGCGGTCCGACGCCGGCTGGTACTTGTGAACCTGCCGGTCGATCTCGAGAAAGCCTGTTACCTTGCCCATAGTCAGTCCAATCGTCTGCGAGCCGTGAGGCTCCGAAATGCGATCAAGGGTGGAGGGAGGCGGCTATTCGGCCGCCACGCCCATGCGCATGCGTTCCATTTCGATCAGCGCGCGCTTGTATTCGACCGGCATGACCTTGCGGAATCTCGGGCGGTAGTTGGCCCAGTTGTCCAGGATGGTCTGGCCGCGATCGGAGCCCGTGTACTCGACGTGGTTGCGGATGAGCTGGTAGAGGCGCTCCTCGTCGTGGCTCGTCATGTCGGCCTGGACGTCGACGCGGCCCTTGTGGTCGATGTCGCCGCCATGGTGATGGAGACGCTCGAGGAGTTCGTCTTCCTCCGGCACCGGCTCAAGCTCGACCATGGCCATGTTGCAGCGCTCGGCGAAGTCGCCGGCCTCGTCCAGAACATAGGCGATGCCGCCCGACATGCCAGCCGCGAAGTTGCGGCCCGTCTGGCCGAGCACGACGACGACGCCGCCGGTCATGTATTCGCAGCCATGGTCGCCGACGCCCTCGACGACCGCGATGGCGCCGGAATTGCGCACTGCGAAGCGCTCGCCCGCGACGCCGCGGAAATAGCACTCGCCCTCGATCGCGCCGTAGAGAACGGTGTTGCCGACGATGATCGAGTTTTCAGGCGTGATGCGTGCATTGTCCGGCGGGCGGATGACGATCTTTCCGCCCGAAAGCCCCTTGCCGACATAATCGTTGCCGTCGCCGACGAGCGTGAATGTCACACCCTTCGCAAGGAAGGCGCCGAAGGACTGGCCCGCCGTGCCGGTCAGCGTGACGGAGATCGTGTCCTCGCGAAGGCCCTTGTGGCCGAAGCGCTTGGCGACCTCGCCCGACAGCATCGCGCCGGTGGAGCGGTCAACGTTGCGGATGTCGGCAGCGATCTCGACCTTCTGGCGCGCCTCGAGAGCGGGTGCCGCCTCGGCGATCAGCTTTCGGTCGAGCACGTCGTCGATCGGATGCGTCTGGCGCTCGGTCCAGTAGGTCGCTTCCTTGGGCGCGTCGGGCTTGTAGAACATCTTGGAGAAGTCGAGGCCCTTCGACTTCCAGTGCGCGAACGCCTCGTCCTTGGCCAGGAGCTCGGACTGGCCGATGATCTCGTCGATCCTGCGGTAGCCCATCTCGGCCAGAAGCTGGCGCACTTCCTCGGCGATGAAGAAGAAGAAGTTGATGACGTGTTCGGGCGTGCCCTTGAAGCGCTTGCGCAGCACCGGGTCCTGCGTGGCGACGCCCACCGGGCAGGTGTTGAGGTGGCACTTGCGCATCATGATGCAGCCGGCAGCGATCAGCGGCGCGGTCGAGAAGCCGAACTCGTCGGCACCAAGAAGCGCGCCCACGATGACGTCGCGGCCTGTGCGTAGCCCGCCATCGACCTGCAGTGCAACGCGCGAACGCAGGCCGTTCAGCACCAGCGTCTGGTGCGTCTCGGCAAGGCCCATCTCCCAGGGGCTGCCCGCATGCTTGATCGAGGTCAGCGGCGAAGCGCCCGTCCCGCCGTCATAGCCGGAAATGGTGATGTGGTCCGCGCGCGCCTTGGCGACGCCCGCCGCGACCGTGCCGACGCCGACTTCCGAAACGAGCTTCACCGAAACGTCGGCGGCCGGATTGACGTTCTTCAGGTCGTAGATGAGCTGCGCCAGATCCTCGATCGAATAGATGTCGTGATGCGGCGGCGGCGAGATGAGACCCACACCTTGTGTGGAATGCCGCACCTTGGCGATGGTCGCGTCGACCTTGTGGCCGGGCAACTGGCCGCCCTCGCCGGGCTTTGCCCCCTGCGCGACCTTGATCTGCATCATGTCGGAGTTGACCAGGTACTCCGCCGTCACGCCGAAGCGGCCGGAGGCGACCTGCTTGATGGCGGAGCGCTCGGGATTGCGCGATCCGTCCGGCAGCGGGAAGTAGCGGTCCGGCTCTTCGCCGCCCTCGCCCGTGTTCGACTTGCCGCCGATCCGGTTCATCGCCACGGCGAGTGTCGAATGCGCCTCGCGGCTGATCGAACCGAACGACATCGCGCCGGTCGAGAACCGCTTGACGAGTTCGACTGCGGGCTCGACTTCGTCGAGCGGCACAGGCGCCCGGCCACTCTCTTCGGCAGTACGGATCTTGAACAGGCCGCGGATCGACTTGGCCTCGGCAGTATGGCTGTCGATTTGCGCGGAATATTGCTTGAACGTCTCCCACGAGTTGAGACGCACCGAATGCTGCAGCGTTGCGACCGCGTCCGGCGACCAGACATGCGCCTCGCCGCGCACGCGGTAGATGTATTCGCCGCCGACTTCGAGCGCATTGCGCAGGACCGGGTCCTCGCCAAAGGCAGATTCGTGGCGGCTGACCGTCTCGCTTGCGACTTCTTCCAGCCCGACGCCTTCGATGGTCGTCGCCGTGCCTGAGAAATACCGGTCGACGAAGGCTGAGTTCAGGCCGATCGCGTCGAAGATCTGCGCGCCGCAATAGGACTGGTAGGTCGAGATGCCCATCTTGGACATGACCTTGAGGATGCCCTTGCCGATCGACTTGATGTAGCGATAGACGACCTCCTGCGCGTCGACCTCCGGCGGGAAATCGCCCCGGCGGTGCATCTCCGTCAGCGTATCGAAGGCGAGATAGGGGTTGATCGCCTCGGCGCCGTAGCCGGCAAGGCAGGCGAAGTGGTGCACTTCGCGCGGCTCGCCGGATTCGACGACCAGGCCGGCGGCGGTGCGCAGGCCCTTGCGGATCAGATGATGATGGACGGCGGCCGTCGCGAGCAGCGCGGGGATGGCGATGCGGTCCGGCCCGACCTGGCGATCAGACAGAATGATGATGTTGTACCCGCCGACGACCGCTGCCTCCGCCCGGTCGCACAGGCGATCGACCGCGCCCTGCATGCCTGCCGCGCCTTCGACGGCAGGATAGGTGATATCGATCGTCTTGGTGTCGAAGCGGTCCTCTGTGTGGCCGATCGAGCGGATCTTTTCCAGGTCGCCGTTCGTCAGGATCGGCTGACGCACCTCGAGCCGCTTGCGGCGCGAGGAACCGACGAGGTCGAAGATGTTCGGGCGCGGGCCGATGAAGGAGACGAGGCTCATGACGAGTTCCTCGCGGATCGGATCGATCGGCGGGTTCGTCACCTGGGCGAAGTTCTGCTTGAAATAGGTGTAGAGCAGCTTCGACTTGTCCGACATCGCCGAGATCGGCGTATCGGTGCCCATCGAGCCGACGGCTTCCTGGCCGATCGTCGCCATCGGCGACATCAAGATGCGCGTGTCTTCCTGCGTGTAGCCGAAAGCCTGCTGGCGATCGAGGAGCGACACGTCCTTGCGAAGCGCGCGCGGCTCGACCGGCTTCAATTCCTCGAGGATGAGCTGCGTGTTCTTCAGCCACTGCGTATAGGGGTGCTGCGAGGCGATCTCGGCCTTGATCTCGTCGTCGGAGACGATGCGGCCCTCTTCGAGATCGATCAGCAGCATGCGGCCGGGCTGCAGCCGCCACTTGGTGACGATGTTTTCCTCAGGAACCGGCAGCACGCCCGCTTCCGACGCCATGATGACGCGGTCGTCGTCGGTGACGATGTAACGCGCGGGGCGCAGGCCGTTGCGGTCGAGCGTCGCGCCGATCTGGCGCCCGTCGGTAAAGACGACAGCGGCCGGCCCGTCCCACGGCTCCATCAGCGCAGCGTGATATTCGTAGAACGCGCGGCGCTCGTCGCTCATCAGCTTGTTGCCGGCCCAGGCTTCCGGGATCAGCATCATCATGGCGTGCGCGAGCGAGTAGCCGCCCTGGAACAGGAATTCGAGCGCATTGTCGAAGCAGGCCGTGTCCGACTGCCCCTCATAGGAAATCGGCCACAGCTTGGAGATGTTGTTGCCGAAGAGCTCGGAATCGACCGAGGCCTGCCGCGCCGCCATCCAGTTGTTGTTGCCGCGCACCGTGTTGATCTCGCCATTGTGGGCGACCATGCGGTAAGGATGCGCGAGCTTCCAGGACGGGAAGGTGTTGGTCGAAAAGCGCTGGTGAACGAGGACCAGTGCCGTCTCGAAACGCGGATCGGTCAGATCCTTGTAGTAGGCGCCGACCTGATAGGCCAGGAACATGCCCTTGTAGACGATGGTGCGCGCGGACAGCGAGACGCAATAGGCGCCGATGTCCTTGTTCTGGTGCTCGGCATAGATGCGGCCTGAAATGACCTTGCGCAGGAGATAGAGCCGCGCTTCGTATTCCTCGTCGTCGTCGATGTCGGCCGGGCGGCCGATGAAGACCTGGCGGTGATGCGGCTCTGCGGCGACGATCTCGGGCGCCTTCGACAGCGACGAATTGTCGACGGGAACGTCGCGGAAACCGATCAGCGGCAGCCCTTCGGACTGTGCGGAGTCGGCGATGATCTCGTCGACATGCGCGCGCAGATCCGCATCCTGCGGCATGAACCAATGGCCCACGCCATATTGGCCGGGTGGCGGCAGATCGATGCCCTGCGCGGCCATCTCCTCGCGGAAGAAGCGGTCGGGAATCTGCACCAGCACGCCTGCGCCGTCGCCGACCAGCGGATCGGCGCCGACGGCGCCGCGATGCGTCAGGTTCTCGAGCATGAACAGCCCGTCCTTGACAATCTGATGCGACTTCACGCCCTTCATGTTGGCAACGAAGCCGACACCGCACGCATCGTGCTCGTTGCGCGGATCGTAAAGACCCTGCGCTTGCGGAAGACCGGCCTTGCGGATAGTCGCTGTCGCGTGGGCGGCCTGCATCGATGCGGGCGTCACAGCTTGCGTCTTCTCGCTCATGATCGTCTCTCCGTCGAGCCCGAAATCCGGGCGGTCGTCTCGTCCTCCAGGCCCACCGTGCGGCAGACCCAATGTGCAGTCGCGGCAAATATGTCGAAGGGCCTGTTCACCGACCAGCGGGACGGCTGTCTGCCGACCGGTCGGCGCATGGCCGATACATCGTGCCTAGCGGCGGTGCCGACATCGGTAGCACGCGGCATCTTAATCCGCACGGTGCCGGATCGGCAAACCACAAATAAGACAGCAATGCTGTCCTAAATGCCATATGACAGAAATCAAAAGCCCGCACAAGATGCAACTGCAAAAAAATGAGGCGTTTGACGAAAGATTGTTTCGCAAAAGGGCGCCATGCGGCAATCTTCGAAAAAGGCTTTCGCATGTGCGGTGTGGGGCACTTGTCAGTCCCCCGCCGACCTGATTTCTGAAGCGGACTTTTCAAGGGAATAGCACGCTTCATGTATTTCGCATCCGACAACTGGGCCGGCGCCCACCCAGACATTGCCCGCAACCTCGTCACCCGCTCGGCCGGATTCGCGCCCGCATATGGCACAAGCGACCTCGACAAGGCCGTCGAAGCGCGGTTTTGCGAGATTTTCGAGCGCGAGGTCGCCGTTTTCTTCGTCGGCACCGGCACTGCGGCCAATTCGCTCGCCCTGACAGCCTATGACCGCGCCGGCGGCGTCTCGTTTTGCCACCGCGAGGCACATGTGATCGCCGATGAGTGCGGCGCACCTGAATACTTCATGGGCGGTTCGCGCCTCCATGCCGTGGACGGCCCGCTCGGCCGGATGGACATCGAAAAGCTAAAGGCTGCGATCGACCGGTTTCCGCCCGCTTTCGTCCATGGCGGACGTCCTGCAGCGCTCACGATGACCCAGGCAACCGAAGTCGGGACGGTTTATTCGCTGGCGCAGATCGAGGCGATGTCGGGCCTTGCGAAGGAGCACGGCATCCCGCTCCACATGGATGGCGCGCGTTTTGCCAATGCATTGGTCTCGCTCGATGTTTCGGCGGCCGAAATGACCTGGAAGCGCGGCGTCGACGTCCTTTCCTTCGGCGGCACCAAGAATGGCTGCTGGTGTGCCGAAGCGGTCGTCTTCTTCAATTCCGACGAGGCGAAGGATTTTCCCTTCGTGCGCAAGCGCGCCGCTCAGCTCTTTTCCAAGTCGCGTTTTATCGCGGCGCAGTTCGAGGCCTATTTCGCCGAGGACCTGTGGCTGAGGACGGCGCGCCACTCGAACGCGATGGCGATGCGGCTCGCGAGCCATTTCACGACCTCGCCGAATGCGCGGCTCGGATGGGCGCCAGAGGCGAACGAGGTCTTCCCGATCCTGGGCAAAGGGCTGGTCGAGGAATTGAAGGACAAGGGCGCCGTCTTCTACGCATGGCCGACGCCCGCCGGTCTGGATGTCGGCGCCGACGAGACGCTTTGCCGGTTCGTGACCAGCTTTGCCACCACCGAAGCGGATGTCGACGCGATCGGCAAACTGATCGCGTGATCACGAGCCAATTCAGCGACCGGTGATTTTGCCAGGATCGTTCGATGCCGGCGCAGGAATGCCGGCATTCTTCCAGTGATGTAGCGCTTCGCCAAGGTGTCGTGCCGACATGATCGGCATCGTCATCGTCGAGAGCGCCGTCGACATGCGCGTCCACCAGGTTAGCCGAGGCCACCGGCGCACCGTTCGATCGCGTCAGGGACGGTTCTGACGGCCAAGGGCGCATGCCCACTGCCACTCGACGCGATTGTCGTCGAACGCAAAGCGGCGCCCGAGAGGGCGCCGCCGGTTCATCAGGGCGTGCTCGTCTTAGTTGACCGCGTTGCCTTCGATCTGCTTCGCGGACGCAGGCGTCGTCCGGATCGCGATCTTGCGTGGCTTCATCTCTTCCGGCACCGAACGCTGCAGGTCGATGTGCAACAGGCCGTTCTTCAACAGCGCGCCCACGACCTCGACATGGTCGGCAAGCTGGAAGCGACGCTCGAAGGCGCGCGCGGCGATGCCGCGATGAAGGAATTCGGACGTTTCGTCCTGGGTCTCCGGCTTGTCGCCCTTGATCGTCAGGACGTTGCGATGGGCCTCGATCGAGATGTCCTCCTCGGCAAAGCCTGCGACGGCCATCGAGATGCGATAGGCGTCTTCGCCCGTGCGCTCGATGTTGTAGGGCGGATAGGACTGGCCGTTATCGGGTTGAGCCAGCGAATCGAGCATCGTGAAGAGGCGGTCGAAGCCGACGGTCGAGCGATAGAGCGGCGAAAAATCAACGTGACGCATGGTCTGTTCTCCAGTTGAGCAACATGGTTTGCGATTGGAGCATCTGTCGGAAAACGCTTCGGTCTTTCCGTTCGACGTCCAGCGGTCCCGGCATCGGCGACCGCAGATCAGATGTGGTTTTTTGCGTGCGCGCTTTCAAGAGTTTTCGCGGCCGGCCCAAACGATGAACTGAATATGAACCGACACTTCGGATTCCGTTCAGCCCGCAACAGCTAACTTCCACTCATCGAATTCGAACAGGCGGCCTGAAAGCCACTTGGTCGTCTCCGAAGCCGGACCGGGTGTAACGTCCCTTCCTCCCGGTTCGTCAGAGGCCGGAAGCTCCCGCAAGGATCTTCCGGCCTTACCTTTTTCAAGGCCAGCGCTTCGATAGTCTTTGCCTTTGGCCGCGCCGCTTTCTATCACGGCTCAATGACCGACCAGATCTTTGCCAGCGCCGGAAATCCCATCCCCGACCATGCTCAGGCCGGCCTGTTCGAGGGAAAGGGCGGCATCAAGCTGCGCTATGCGCGCTTTGCCGCGACGGGGCGCCCGCTCAAGGGCACGGTGCTCATCTTTCCCGGCCGCAACGAGGCGATCGAGAAGTATTTCGAGACCATCGTCGAGTTGCAGGAGCGCGGATTCGGCGTCGCCCTTTTCGACTGGCGCGGCCAGGGCGGCTCGCAGCGCCTGACACGCAATCCGCGACGCGGCTATGTCCGCTCCTTCGACGACCATGTCGCCGACATCGACCGCTTTCTCGAGCACATCGTGCTGCCGGACTGCCGTGCGCCCTTCTATCTCATCGGCCATTCGACCGGCGCGCTGACCGCGCTCTCGGCGTCACGCAAACTGACCAACCGCATCCGCCGCATGGTGCTGCTCGCGCCGCTCCTGACGCTGGAGCGCATTCCGGTGAGCATGGGCACGCTGCGCCGCGCGACCGGCCTTTTGACCGCGCTCGGCTTCGGCCGCATGTTCCTCGCGCGCGGGCAAAGGCGTCCGGCAAAGCAGCTCTTCGAGGGCAATATCGTCACCAGCGATCCGCAGCGTTTTGCGCGCAACCAGGCGATCTACGAGGCGCATCCGGCGCTCGGGCTCGGCGCGACGACGGTCGGCTGGGTGCATGCGGCGACGGTCGCCTCTGCGCGCGTCCACGAGCGGGACTTCCTGCGCAATCACCGCATCCCGACGCTTCTGGTCGCGGCGGGCGCGGACACGCTCGTCTCGACGCCGGCCATCGAGGCATATGCGCGGCAGTTGCGCGACGCCTCGCTCGTCACCATCGACGGTGCGCGGCATGAGATATTGCAGGAAGCGGATCGGTATCGCGAGCAGTTCTGGGCGGCCTTCGACGCGTTTGTCCCCGGCGAGATTCCCGAACTCGTCTGAACTAGGACCGCCGCACGCTCTTCAGTTCCTTGGCGAAGGGCCAGGTCGTGTGCGCCATGGTCTCGATGCCCGACGCGGTCAGCGCCGCGCCGAAGAGAAAGCCCTGCAGAAGGTCGGGCTTGATGTGCTCGGCAAGCGTCTTCAACTGCTCGAACGTCTCCACGCCCTCGATCGTCACCGTCAGGCCGAGCGGGCGCGACATGTTGACGATGCCGCGCAGAAGTTCGAGCGCGCGCTCGTTCTGCGTGACGTCGATGAGGAAGGACCGGTCGATCTTGATCTTGTCGAGCGGCAGGGTGTGCAGATAGCTGAGCGAGGAATAGCCGGTGCCGAAATCATCGAGCGCAATGCGCACGCCGATCTTCTTCATCTGCTCGATGTAGCGACGCGTCATCGCCTTGTCGTCTAGCAGCGCCGTCTCGGTCACCTCGATCTCGAGGCGGCGCGGGCAAAGACCGCTCTGGTCGAGCGCGCGGCGCACATGGTCGACGATGTCGGCCGAGCGGAAATCCTTCGCCGACAGGTTGACCGACACGCCGATATGATCCGGCCAGCGCGCGCATTGCAGCGTCGCGGCCTCCAGCACGAAATGGCTGATCTCGGAGACGATGCCCATCTCTTCGGCAAGCGGAATGAAGACCGCCGGCGAGATCGGCCCGAGTTCGGGATGGTCCCAGCGGCACAGCGCCTCGCAGGTCGAGATCTGCATCGTGTCCATCGCCACGATCGGCTGGTAGACGACGCGCAGACCCTTTGCCGCAATGGCCGAGCGCAGGTCTGCCTTGAGAAGCTGCTTGCGCCGGAAGGCCTGATCCATCTCGTCTTCGAAGAGATGCCAGGAAGCCTTGCCGAGCTCCTTGGCCCTGTAGAGCGCAAGGTCCGCCTTCACCACCATGCCGTCGACATCGGCGTTGTGTACCGAAGAGAGAACCGCGCCTGCCGAGGCCTGGATGAGAAGGGCATGGCCGGCGACATCGACATCGCCCTTGAGCGCAGCGAAAATCGCGTTCATGCGGGCGGCAAACGCCACTTCATCGTGCACGTCATCGAAATAGAGCGCGAACTCGTCGCCGCCGAACCGGCTGACAAAGATGTCCTCGCTCACAAATTGCCGCAGCTTCTCGGCGACCGCGTAGATGAGTCCGTCGCCGACCGGATGCCCCAGCGTATCGTTGACCGTCTTGAAATCATCGAGATCGAAGACGGCGAGGCCGATGGTGCGGCGGCGGTCGCCGACAGCGACGGCGTCGGCGACCAGTTCGTTGAAATAGTCGCGGTTGGGCAGGCCCGTCAGCCCGTCATAGCGCGCCATGTATCGAATCTTGTCTTGCGACTCGACGCGCTGCGTCACCTCCTCGAAGGTGATCACGCCGAGTTCGTCGCGGCCTGAGCGGGCCGTGAATTCCAGATACCGGCCATCGGTCAGCTTGAGGAGAAGCTTGCGGTCACGCCCCTCCCGGATCGCTTTCATCAGTTCGACATCGGCGAAATTGGCGTCCGAGGTCGAAAGGAGGCCGCCGGCGGCGACCCGCAGCAGCAGCGCCTTCAACGTCCTGTTCTGGAGTTGCGAGGCATCGTCGAAGCCGAGCGCCGCTGCGGCCTGGCTGTTTGCCACCGCCGCCTTGCCGTCCGGACCCAGCATGACGAGACCATGCGGCATGGTGTTCAGCGCGCGATCGAAGCGCTGTGCGAGATATTTGGAGTTGCGCTCTTCCGAGATCGCCGCGAACAGCATCGTGCGCACGTTCTCGGCCATCTTGGCGATGATGAACATGAACGGGATGATGTAGAGACCGAGCACGAAATAGTTCAGTTCGCCCTTGAGGATCAGGCCGAGCGCGATCGGCAGGACACCGGTGACTGCGAGCACGGCGACCATGCGCTTGGAGCCGTAGTTGCGCCCCACGATCGTGACCGACCCGCCCATGATGACCGCTACGGCGGCAATTTCGCCGAACGCGTCGGGAATGAGCACGATCGAAGTGAAGCAGAAGGCGCCGGCGCACGCGCCCTGAATCGCGCCCCCGACGATGTAGGACCGCTCGGCGCGTCGGGCGGAAGGCACGTCGACGATCGCCTTCGTCGTCTGGACGCGGCGGATCGACCAGTAGCGATAGAAAGCCGAGAGGAAAAGCGCCACACCGAGGCCGGCATAGACGGGGCTCTCGGTCGTGCGATAGACCAGCAGCGCGATCAGACCTTGGCACAGGCCACCGATCAGCAGGATGCCCGGATCGTTGAACAACGACCGGACAAAGCCGACATAGATATCCTGTGGAACTGAGTCTCGGGCGCTCTTCAACTCGGGGTCCTGGTTTCTACCGGCCCTAACAGTGTCAGAACCCCCTTAAGCAATCATTGATGCCCCGCGGAATGTCCTCATTCCGCGGCTTCAAGATGCCGGCTGGCGGGCGCAGCCTTGAGGCGCTCGACGAGACGGACGCGCTCGGCCTCGGCCTTCGACGCATTCGCCGCCTTGACGTGGCCGAAGCCGCGAATGGCCGCAGGCAGCGATGCAAGCGCCGTCGCCTCGACAATGCGGCCCGGGGCGACGAGTGAGCGGATGAGATCGAGATCGCGCTCGTAGGCGGCAAGCATTTCACGTTCGTGCCGGCGCTCGGCTGAGTAACCGAAGAGATCGAGCGGCGTTCCGCGCAGGCTCTTGAACCGCGCGAGAACGCCGAATGCCTTCATCATCCAGGGCCCGAAACTCGACTTGCGCGCCACGCCGTCGGAGCCCTTGCGACCGAGGATCGGCGGGGCGAGGTGGAACTCCAGACGCTCGTAGTCGGAAAATTCGCGCGCGAGCTGGCGCTTGAAATTGCCGTCCGTGTAAAGCCGAGCGACCTCATACTCGTCCTTGATCGCCATCAGCTTGAAAAGGCTGCGTGCAACCGCCTCGCTGAGCGCGGTCGAGCCTGGCACCGCTGCCTCTTCGGCGGCGCGGATCGACGCGACCTGACGGGCGTAGCGGTCCGCATAGGCGGCGTTCTGGTAGTCGGTGAGGAACTCGACACGACGTGCCACGATCTCGTCCAGCGTCTCGCTGATCTTCGTCGCCTTCGAGGCGCCCGCCTCGACGAGTTCGGCGATTTCGTCGGGCTTCACCGCGGCGCGGCGGCCCCAGCGGAATGCCTGGACGTTCATCGCAACGGCCTGACCGTTGAGCTCGATAGCCTTTTCGATCGCTTCGGCGCCAAGCGGCAGACCGCCATGCTGGTAAGCGAACCCCAGCATGAACATGTTGGCGGCGAGCGCATTGCCGAACAGCGTCTGCGCGGCACGGGTCGCGTCGAAGAAATGCGCATTCTGCTCGCCAACGGCGCGGCTGATGGCGCGCTTGACGCGCTCGACCGGCAGCGAGAAGTCTGCCGAACGGGTGAAGTCTCCCGGCATGACCTCGGCGGTGTTGCCGACGAAGATCGTCTTGCCCTCCCGCACGGACGACAGGATCTTGGCGCTGCCCGAGACGACGAGATCGCAGCCGAGCACCATGTCCGCCTTGCCCGCCGAAACGCGGATGGCGTGGATGTCCTCCGGCGTTTTTGCGATGCGCATGTGGCTGAAGACCGCGCCGCCCTTCTGGGCAAGGCCCGCCATGTCGATGACGCCGCAACCCTTGCCTTCAAGGTGTGCCGCCATGCCGATGACCGCGCCGATGGTGACGACGCCTGTACCGCCAATGCCGTCGACGATGCCGGACCAGCCCGTCTCGACCGACGCAAGCACGGGATCCGGCACGCCCTCCAGCGGATCGGCGCCGCCCGCACGCCCTTCGGCCTTGCGAATTTTCGCTCCATGCACGGTGACGAATGACGGGCAGAAGCCGTTGACGCAGGAAAAGTCCTTGTTGCAGGACGACTGGTCGATGCGCCGCTTGCGGCCAAACTCGGTCTCGAGCGGCTGCACCGAGACGCAGTTCGACTTCACGCCGCAATCGCCGCAGCCCTCGCAGACGAGCTCGTTGATGATGACGCGCTTGTCGGGATCAGGAAACATGCCGCGCTTGCGCCGGCGGCGTTTTTCGGCCGCGCAGGTCTGGTCGTAGAGAAGCACCGACACGCCCTTGATCTCGCGCAGTTCGCGCTGGACGGCGTCGAGGTCGTCGCGGTGATGAATCGTCGCCCCGGCGGGAAACTGGACGCGGCCGCCATATTTGTCCGGCTCGTCGGTGACGATAGCGATGCGCTCGACACCCTCGCCGCGCACCTGGTTCGCGATCATGTCGACGGTCAGCCCGCCTTCGTGCGGCTGCCCGCCGGTCATCGCGACGGCGTCGTTGTAGAGAATCTTGTAGGTGATGTTGGCATCGGAGGCGAGCGCGAAGCGCAGCGCCAGCGAGCCGGAATGATTGTAGGTGCCGTCGCCGAGATTCTGGAAGATGTGGTCGCGCTTGGAGAACGGCGCCTGCCCGACCCACTGCGCGCCCTCGCCGCCCATGGCGGTGAATCCGACGGTGTTGCGGTCCATCCACAGAGACATGAAGTGGCAGCCGATGCCGCCACCGGCGATCGAGCCTTCGGGCACCTTGGTCGAGGAATTGTGCGGGCAGCCCGAGCAGAAATACGGCGTGCGGCTCGAAACGCTCTGCGTCTCGGCCATCATCGCCTGGAACTGGCGCATCTGCGCGACGCGCGCGGCGATCTCCTCCGAATGGCCGATCGTGCGCAAGACACGTTCGCCGATGGCGATGGCGATGTCGTTCGGGTCGAGTGCGCCGCGTGCCGGAAACAGCCACTCGCCGCGCTCGTCCCTCTTGCCGACGATGGTCGGCTGCATGGCGGTGCCGTAGAGGTTCTCGCGCATCTGCACTTCGATCAGCGAGCGCTTTTCCTCCACCACGATGATCGATTCGAGACCATCGGCGAACTGGCTGATGTGCTCGTAGTCGAGCGGCCACGGACACGCGACCTTGAACAGGCGGATGCCAAGCTGGTTGGCGCGCGCCTCGTCGATGCCGATGTCGTCGAGCGCCTGGCGCACGTCCAGATAGGACTTGCCGACGGTGATGATGCCGAGGCGGGCGCTCGAGCCGCCCGAATAGACGATGCGGTTGAGCGGATTGGCCCGGATGAAGGCGGCGGCAGCGGCGCGCTTGTGCTCGTGGAGCCGCGCCTCCTGCCCCATCTGGTCGATCTCGTGCCGGATCGAAAGCCCGCCCTGCGGCATCTCGATCTCAGGCAGCGTGATGTTCAGCCGGTCCAGGGAGACGTCGACCGAGGCGGTCGATTCGATGTTGTCCTTCACGCACTTCATAGCCGACCAGACGCCGGCATAGCGCGACAGCGCGTAGCCGTAGAGACCATAGTCGACGAGTTCCTGCACGCCGGCCGGATTGAAGATCGGGCTCATCGTGTCGACGAAGAGGAACTCCGTCGCATGGGCGTTGGTGGAGGATTCGGCCGTGTGGTCGTCGCCCATCAGCGCAAGGACACCGCCATGAGGCGAGGTCCCCGCCAGGTTGGCGTGGCGGAAGACGTCGCCGGACCGGTCGACGCCCGGCCCCTTGCCATACCAGAGCGCGAAGACGCCGTCGTGCGTGCCTTCGCCCAAAAGCTCGGTCTGCTGGGTACCCCAGCAAGCGGTCGCCGCCAGCTCTTCGTTGAGCCCGGCCTGGAACACGATGTCGGATTGCTGCAGTTCGCGCTTGGCTTTCCACAATTGCTGGTCGAGCCCACCGAGCGGCGAGCCGCGATAGCCCGAGACGAAGCCGGCCGTGGACACTCCCGCTCGTCGGTCGCGTTCGCGCTGCATCATCAGCATCCGCACGATCGCCTGTGCGCCTGAGATGAAGATGCGTTCCTTGGACAGGTCGTACTTGTCGTTCAGCGCGACGTCGTGCAGCGTCATGTGTAGCTTCCTCCCGCTCGGTCGACCCGAAAGGTCATCCTGGCTGTCCCAATTTCGAGCCGAGCGTGACATCCGTCAAAGCCTTTTCGCCACGGCCATGAAAAAGAGCAATAGTCGTTAACGATCGCATCATTGCACGGTAATATTGTGTCGCGGCATGCAAGGGCGCGCGTTCGGTTGTGTCACGACAGGGCTTTGTTTGCACCAGCAAAGCTGTTAGAGGACGCGCCGCGACAAGCGGCGGTGGCCGGTTTGGGTCTTCGCAGCAGCGCATGTTCTGACAGTTTTCGGGAACGAGAAAGCCGGCACAACACTCCACTAGAGGGAGCCGGTACAAAAATCGGGGGGAGCCTGATGTTCCACGCTCACGCATTTGGCGCGAAAGGGCCGCACGCCCGTGCAGTCCGTGGCCTGGGAGGAGCTTGAAATGCGAGTCTTAGCGGCTCTGGTTCGTTTCATCAGCGGTATCAACCGCCTGGTTGGAAACGTGTTTTCCTGGTTGGCGCTGGCGATCGTGCTGGTCTGTTTCACCGTCGTGGTGCAGCGCTACCTCTTTTCCACGACTCAGCTCTGGATGCAGGATCTCTACGTCTGGCTGAACGGCGCGATGTTCACCGCCGTCGCCGGCTTCGCGCTTTTGCGCAACGACCACGTGCGCGTTGACATTTTCTACCGCCCGGCCACGACCCGCACCAAGGCGATCATCGACATCATAGGGGTCCTGCTTTTCCTGCTGCCCTTCTGCTTCATCGTCTATGTCTACGGGATCACCTTCGTGCAGCGCTCCTGGCGCATATACGAGGCGTCGGCGAATCCGGGCGGCATGCCGGGACTGTTTGTGCTGAAATCCTTCATCATCGCTTTCGCGGCGCTCATTGCGTTGCAAGGCATTGCAATGCTGATGCGATCGATTCTCGTGCTTGGGCGAAGCGAACACCTTCTCCCCGTTGAACTGCGTTATGAATCCGACGGGAGCGCCCACTGATGGATCTCGTACTTCTCGGCGAGATCCTCGCCGGCCTGATGTTCTTCGGGATCATCGGCTTTTTGATGCTGGGCTTCCCGGTTGCGTTCACCCTCGCCGGCGTTTCGCTGATGTTCGGTGCCGTCGGCATGTGGTTCGGCGTCTTCGATCCGTCGAATTTCGGCTCGCTCGCCAACCGCTACATCGGCTTCATGACCAATGAAGTGCTGGTTGCCGTCCCGCTCTTCATCTTCATGGGCGTCATGCTCGAGCGCTCGAAGATCGCCGAGCAGCTTCTCCTGACCATGGGCAAACTGTTCGGCAACATGCGTGGGGGCCTTGGCATCTCGGTCATTCTCGTCGGCGCGATGCTCGCCGCCTCGACCGGCGTCGTTGGCGCCACCGTCGTCACCATGGGCCTGATCTCGCTGCCGGCGATGCTGCGCGCCGGCTACGACCCGCGCCTTGCCTCGGGCGTCATCTGCGCCTCGGGCACGCTCGGCCAGATCATCCCGCCTTCGACCGTGCTGATCTTCATGGGAGACATGCTGTCCGGTATCAACGCGCAGGTGCAGATGGCCAAGGGCAATTTCGCGCCCTCCCCGGTGTCGGTCGGCGACCTTTTCGCCGGCGCGCTGCTGCCCGGCATTTTGCTCGTCGGTCTTTATCTTGGCTGGATGATCTTCAAGGCGGTCTTCGACCCCGAATCCTGCCCCGCGACGCCCGTTCCTCCTGAGGAGAAGAAGCATCTCGCCCGCGAGGTCGCGGTGGCGCTGATCCCGCCGCTGGCCCTGATCATTGCCGTTCTGGGCTCGATCCTCGGCGGTGTCGCGACGCCGACGGAAGCCGCCTCGGTCGGCGCGGTCGGCGCGATGGTCCTCGCCGCGCTGCGCTGGCGCCTGTCGCTTCGGGTTCTGCGCGAGGCGGTGATCTCGACCGCGACGATCACGTCCATGGTGTTCATCATCCTTTTCGGCGCCTCTGTGTTCTCGATCGTCTTCCGCCTGATGGGCGGCGACAATCTCGTGCACGAGTTCTTGTCGAACCTGCCGGGCGGCGTGATCGGGCCCGTCATCGTCGTGATGGCGATCATGTTCCTGCTCGGCTTCATCCTGGACACGTTCGAGATCATTTTCATCGTGATCCCCATCACGGCGCCGATCCTGCTCAACCTGGGCGTCGATCCGGTGTGGCTGGGTGTGATGGTGGGCGTGAACCTGCAGACTTCGTTCCTAACGCCGCCTTTCGGCTTCGCGCTCTTCTACCTGCGCGGCGTGGCGCCGAGGACGGTCACCACCGGCATGATCTACAAGGGCGTCATTCCGTTCGTCGGCCTGCAGATCCTGGCTCTGGCGCTTCTCTTCCTCTTCCCGGGGATCGCCACCTGGCTGCCACGGTTCCTCTATAGCTGAGGCCGATGATCAACGAAGACGCATTCGCCTATCCGGAGCGGTCCGAAACGATTCGGACCGCGCTGGAACGCACGATGGACGGGCTCGCGGACGGTCACGTGACCCTTCGCGAGCTTCTCCACAATATCGGCGATCACGGTCCGCTGATCTTGTGCGCCGTGCTGACACTGCCCTTCCTCCTGCCGGTCTCGATCCCAGGAGTAAGCACGGCTTTCGGCCTGGCAATCATCTTTCTTGCGGTGGGCATCGTCGCCAACCGCAAACCTTGGCTTCCCGACCGGATCATGGACCGGCCACTAAGTGCCGACAAGCTGAAGGGCGTGCTGACCCGCAGCCTCTCGATCGTCGACCGCGTGGAAAACGTCGTGCGCGAGCGCGCGGTCGCAATCACCGGCTCGTCCTTCGCCAACCGCGTGAATGGGCTTGCGATCCTTGCCTGCGGCATTCTTCTGATGTTCCCGCTCGGCCTCGTGCCCTTCTCGAACACGCTGCCGGCTTTCGCTATTCTCTTCCTGTCGGTCGGCATGGCCCAGCGCGACGGCGTCGTGGTTCTGGCCGGTTATGGCATGCTCGTCGCGACGATCATCTACTTCTCGATCCTCGCCTATGGTGCCTTTGCCGCAGGACGCGGCCTGAGCGGTTTCTTCAGCGGCTGATCCTCCTGAGAAAGGACAAAAGGAAAGGCCCGGAATCGCTCCCGGGCCTTTTTTGCCTGAACCGATCAATCGCGATCAGATCTGGAAGTACTTCTCGCGCGCCTGGATATAGAGCGAGTCCGTGCCTTCGGTCTTATGGCGCACGATGTTGAGCGCGGAGACGAAGCTTTCGGCAGTCTTCTTGGTCAGCGCATCGCTCGAATCGAGCAGGCCCTGCATGATCTCCTTGGCCGCGTTCGCACCGGCCTCGAGAATCTCCTCGGGGAACTGCCTGATCTGAACGCCATGGTCGTTGACGAGCGTCTGCAGCGCGCGCGGATCGTTGGCCGCGAAGTCGGCCGCGACGTAGTCGTACTCGGCAGCGCAGGCACCCTTGATGATCGCCTGGAGGTCGTCCGGCAGCTCCTGGAACTTCGCCTTGTCGACGACACACTCGGTCGCCAGGCCCGGCTCGATGAAGGACGGGAAGTAGTAGTTCTTGGCGATCTGGTGGAAGCCGAGCGCCAGGTCGTTGTACGGACCAACGAACTCAGCCGCATCGAGCGTGCCGGACTGGAGCGCCTGGAAGATTTCGCCCGCCGCCATGTTGGTGACCGAGGCGCCGAGCTTTTCCCACACCTGGCCGCCGAGGCCGGGCGTACGGAAGCGCAAGCCCTGAATGTCGGAAACGCCGGTCAGTTCGTTGCGGAACCAGCCGCCGGCCTGCGTGCCGGTGTCGCCCGACATGAAGCCCTGGACGCCGAACTGGTCGTAAATCTCGTCCCAGATTTCCTGACCGCCGAGGTAGTGGACCCACGCGGTCAGTTCGCGCGAGGTCATGCCATAGGGAACGCCGGTGAAGAAGGACAAGGCCGTCGACTTGTTCTGCCAGTAATAGGCTGCGCCGTGGCTCATCTCGGCCGAACCGTCGATAACGGCATCGAGCGCCTGCAGCGGCGGCACGAGCTCGCCGGCGGCGTAGAGCTGGATCGTCAGGCGGCCGCCCGACATGGCGGTGATGCGATCCGCAAGGCGCTGAGCGCCGACGCCGAGACCCGGGAAGTTCTTCGGCCAGGTCGTAACCATGCGCCAGGTCTGGTTGCCCTGCGCGATGGCGGGAGCGGCAAGCGTGGACGCGGCGACAGCGCCGACGCCGGCAAAGCCTGCCTTGGTGATAAAGGAACGACGATCCATAAGAAAACCTCCCATATACGGACCTCAAAAATACCGGTGTTCGGGAATCCGACGTGGCGTCATCGCGCGTCCTCCCCCCGAGGCCGGGGCGTATAAATACACGCGCCTTCCCCCAAGTCCAGCGCGGATCAGCGCCTCGTGCGGACGTCCCTAACGCCTCGCCCCAACTGCGCAAAACTGCCGCCTGGAGAGGCATGGCGGCGTGTCTCTCCAGATCGCGCCCGCTTGGACCGCGCGCCATTTCGCGCTAAACCTTGTCCATCCAGATTCAACGGACCTTTCGCCATATGACCCAGCCGCTCGTCGCCGTCTCGACAGACATCCGCCAGTTCGAGAACTACACTTGGCACGCTGCCCCGCATCAATATCTCGAGGCGGCGCTCTCGCAAGCCGGTGTGCTGCCGATGATGGTTCCCGCTTTCGGCGACCGGATCGACTACGACGCGCTTTTGAATCGGGTCGACGGCGTCATGCTGACCGGCTCGAAGTCGAATGTTCATCCCTCGCTCTATGGTGGCGACGCGTCGGAAGCCAACGGTCCTTATGACGCCGCGCGCGACGCCACGACCATGCCGCTGATCCGCAAGGCGATCGAACGCGGCGTGCCGCTGCTCGCAATCTGCCGCGGCATCCAGGAACTCAACGTGGCGCTCGGCGGCTCGCTGGCAACCGAAATCCAGGACGGCGAAGGGATGTGGGACCACCGCGCGCCGCAAAGCGACAGCCAAGACGAGCGTTTCGCGATCCGCCAGCCCGTGCGCATCAAGGAAGGCTCGTGTCTCGCAGGCATCTTCGGCCCGCGCGAAATCCAGGTCAATTCGGTTCACCGCCAGGCGATCGGTAACATCGCGCCGCGGTTGCAGGCCGAGGCAGTGGCCGAGGACGGCACGATTGAAGCCGTCTCGGTCATCGACGCGAAGGCATTCGCCGTCGGCGTCCAGTGGCATCCGGAATATTGGGCGGCGAAGGATCGCGCATCCGCGCAGATTTTCGAGGCTTTCGGCGACGCTGTGCGCGCCCATGAAGCACGCCGCGCGGGTCTTTCCCACGCAGCGGCGTAACGTCGGTCAGTCGACGGCGACGAGGCGGATGAGCGGTGACTGCGGCTCGTAGGAGATGTGCGTGTCGCCTTCGGCGGCGGCAAAGCGCACAACGGCGGTACCGTCCCGGCCCAGAAGGTCGATCGTTCCGTCGTCGTTCTGCTCGATCATCGCCACCTGCGCGGCAGGGCTGGCCGAACCGGCACAGGTCGAATCCAGATCGAGGCGCGCAATCTTCTCGCGCACGGCGCCCTGGCTGATCCGGCATTCGAAATCGCCGGAAATGAGTATGAAGTCTCCGGGGTTGTCCGCTTGCGCGCGAGCGGCGCCCGCATTTTCCTGCATGCCGTGCGACAGAGTGGCAATCAGCGCAGTCGTTCCGATGAGAGCGGCAATGGTGGTCTTCATGTGGTCACTCCGTGTCGCCTCCCCGCCCGAGGTTGGACCGTCATGCTTAATGAAGTGTAAAGATCGACCATGTCGCCGATCAGGCCGATCTATCCTCTGCGACTTACATCTACAGTTTCCGGCACCGGCGTCAATGCAGAGCCGTTCGAGAACCAGGCGATCAGATTGTCGACGACGAGGTCGGCCATCGCCTGACGGGTGTGGATCGTCGCCGATCCGACATGCGGCAGCAGCGACGCGTTGGGGGCCGAGAGCAACTCTTCGGGCACGTTCGGCTCATCGTAGAAGACATCGAGGCCGGCCGCATGGATCGTGCCTGAATGCAGCGCGGCGGCGAGCGCCGCCTCGTCCACCGTCGTGCCGCGCCCGATATTCACGAACACGCCCGTTGGCCCGAGCGCGGAAAGGATTTCGGCGTTGATCGCCTTTTCGGTCTGCGGCGTCGACGGCGCGACGGAGATCAGCGTGTCGACATTGGCGGCCATTTCCACGAGCGTGTCGAAATACTGATAGGTGACGCCGTCCACCGGCCGGCGGTTATGATAGCTGATCGGCAGGCCGAATGCTTCGATCCGCCGGGCGATGGCAAGGCCGATCCGCCCCATGCCGAAAATGCCAACGCGGCGCCCGCGCAGCGTGCCGCTGGTGAGGCGATATGGGCCTTCGGCGACCCAGCGCCCGTCTCGCAGCCATTGCTCGGCCTTTGGCAGTTCGCGCACCGCGTTGATCAGGAGCCCGATGGCCGTATCGGCCACCTCCTCCGTCAAGACGTCCGGCGTGTTCGTGACGACGACGTTACGCGTGGCCGCATGTTTCGCGTCGACATGGTCGTAGCCGACGCCGAAGCTTGAGACGATCTCCAGATGAGGGAGCGAATCGATCAGCGAGGCGTCGATGGGAGACGAGGACGCGATGCCCCTGATCTGGGCTGCATGCTGCGAGGAAACCGCATCCCCCGCAGGCCGGTCGGACCGCACGATCTGGAAGACCTCTTCCAACCGCGCCACGGCATGCGGATGAAGACGCCCCGGAATCAGGATCGCCGTCGATTTCAGGTCTGTGGTCATGCGTGTTCCTCCGTTTCAGGGACAGACACTAAGCACGCTTGCGAATTTCCTCAATGAACGCGATCACGAAAATTTTGACCCGGGCTGGGGAAAGCCAGGAACTTTCATTTCGACCCCCCGTTTACTTGTCATCCAACAGCAGTTTCGACTGTCAAAAGATAACAGAGAGGAAAAATCCCATGAAAATGAAGATGATCATTGCTTCCGCCGCGCTTGCTGCGATGTCCGCGACCGCTTTTGCTCAGACCGGTTCTGGTGCTGGTGCGGCCGGTGGATCTGCGAACTCTGAATCGGCCAATGCGATGACTTACGCATCGGATGCCGAGGAGACCATGTGGACCAACAATATGGAATCGATGGGTGGCTTCTTCACCGATGACACGATGTCTGAAATGCGTTCGGAAGAAGAAGTCACGGCGGCTTACGGCGGACTGACGACGGAGCAGCAGGAGCAGCTCAAGGCTGATTGCGAGGCGGCGGAGTTGAACCGCGGCGATTACGGCGAGGTTTCGCTGACGCTCTGCTCGCAGCTCGGCGCACTCTAAGCGATATCGATCGTGAATGATCATGGCGGGCCCGGTGCCCGCCATTTTCATTTGGGGGCCGAAGTGGACTGCCGGACGTGTAGTTCGGGCGTGATCAGGTCCTGGTCGCCATGCACCTCGATACCTGACAGCCGGTCGAGCAGGGCCTTTGCGGCTTGTCGGCCAACCTCGCGTTGTCCGTTCCAAACCGTCGTCAGCGCGGGCGTCGCTATCGCCGCTTCCTCGAGATCGTCATAGCCGGTGACCGAGATATCGATGCCCGGCTTCAGACCAGCACGCGCCAAGCCGTTCATCAGCCCGATCGCAACGAGATCGTTCCAGCACACAGCGGCCGTCGGCTTCTCGGGCAGATTCAAGAACTGGCTCGCGGCATCGAACCCGCCCAGCTTGGTGCGAGGACCGGCGATGCGCCATTCCGGCCGCGGCTCGAGCCCTGCCCTTTCCATCGCCACGACATAGCCTCGATAGCGCTCGCGGCCTGTCGACGTCTGATCGGTGCCGCCGATCATGGCGATCCGGCGATGGCCGAGCCCAATCAGGTGGTCGGTTGCCAGCCCTACGCCATAAGCGTCGTCGCCGCGAAACACGGGCACATCCGCGCCCTCCACAGAACGCGCGATGAGCACGGCAGGCAGGCCGTTGTCCTCGGCAAGCGCGATGTCCGACGCCGGAGTGCCGATCGCAGGCGACATGATCACGCCATCGGCACCGAGTTGCAGCAGCGTGTCGATGAAATTGCGCTGCTTTTCGAGTTCGTCATAATGGTTGGAGAGGATGAAGGTCTGCCGCGAGCGGTCCAGTTCGTGCTCGATCGACTTCAGGATTTCGGCGAAGAACGGGTTCATGATGTCGTGCACGACGACGCCGACGATGCCCGAGCGCGACGTGCGCAGCGAAGCGGCGCGGCGATTGTAGATGTAGCCGATCTCGCGGGCGTGTTCCTTGATCCGCTCGCGCGTCGCGTCTGCGACCAACGGACTGTCGCGGAGCGCCAGCGACACGGTCGCGGTGGAGACCCCGAGCGAGTCTGCGATGGTCGACAGCTTGATCTTCTGGCCCAGGACTTCCCCTCCCGGAAAACGGCGCAGGATTAAACCGTTTAAACCTATGCCATCGGCAGGCAGGGATTCAAAGCTTTTTTGCCAGGTCCCGCGCTTCCGAATTGGGAACGGAGCGGCTTTGCAGCCGCAAACGGCTTTCGCGATGGACGATGTAAAGCCCGCTTGACACGATGATCGCCGAGCCGATCAGCGTCCAGCGATCGGGAAGGTCGCCGAAAACGAGGAAGCCGAGCGCGATCATCCAGACCATCTGGAGATAAGGATAGGGCGCCAGCGCCGACGTTGTCGCCTGCTTGTAGGCATGGATCAGGAGCCAATGCCCGAACGCGCCGTAGAAGCCGAGCGACAGGAGCACCACCCATTGCACTCCGGTTTCGGGCACCGACGCCGAGAATGGCAATGTCGGCGCCATCAGGATTACCGGCGCGAGCGCAGAATAGAAGATCAGGCTTTCGGCCGTTTCCCGCGCGCCCATCTGCCGCGTCATGATGACATAGACGCAGTAGGAGAGCATCGCGCCGAGCGCATAGACATGGCCGAATCCGAACGTGCCGTAGCCCGGGCGCGTGATGACGAGTACGCCAATGAAGCCGATCAGCACCGCAAGCCATCGCCGCCAGCCCGCCCATTCGCCCAGGAGCGGCCCGGCGAGCGCCGTGATGACCATCGGCGCGAAGAAGAAGATCGAGACCGTCTCGGCAAGTTGAAGCGTGCGAAGCGCGAGGAAATTGAAGAAGGTCGAGCCGAACAGGAACAGGCCGCGCACCACCTGCTTCGGCAGGCTGATGACCTTGAACATCGCGCGATTGGACCATGCGCGGAACAGGACCAGCACCAGCACGACATGAACTGCAAAGCGCGTCCACGCGACGAAGGGCGCGTCCATGCCGGAAACGACCAGATACTTGGCGCTCGTGTCGAGGCAGGAGAAGATCAGGCCCGCTGCGAGGACCAGCAATATGGCCCGTAGAGGTGTAGCGGTATCGGAAGACGGGGAGGAATGAGGCACGCGATCGGGCATCCGGCTGGTTGCGTCCTCACGTTTGGAAGCTTCCCGCGGCAAGCGCAAGCAAAAAGCTGAACATGATCAGAATATGCGATCAGGCGTGGCTTCGAGGATCTCGTCCTCGGCGTCCTCTTCGTCCTCTTCGTCCTCGACGATTTCGGACAAATTTGCCTCGATGCGCGACAAAAGCTTGGCAAGAAGCTTCTGGTCCTTCTTGTCGAGCCCCTTGAGAGCCTGCTTCTCGGTCTTCTTCAGCGTCTTCTCGATCGAGCGGATCGCCTCCCGGCCCGGCTCGGCGAGATGAACATGCGCCTGGCGGGCATCGGTCTCGGAAGCCTGCTTGGTGAGGAACCCCTGCACCTGCAGCCGGTTGATCGTCTTGGTGATGGTCGGCGGGCGAACGCCGAGGCGTTGTGCGAGTTGGCCCGGCGTCTGGCCGTCCTGATCCGCCAACGCCATGATGATCTGCTCCTGTCCGGCATAAAGTCCATGCGCCAGAAGTCGCGCCGCGAGCGCGGTGCGCGTCAGGCGCGCGGCCGATTGAAGCCGCATCACCGTTGCCCGCTTTTCGCCTTTCGCCATGAAACTCTCCCCTCGGCCGATCGCTTGCGTCGCGGCGCGCGCCTGATAGCCTGCCGCGTTCTGCAAGCCCCCTCTTACGAAAGCCACATATCAGAAAGATGACAGCCAGCGAAGCAACTGCCCCAGGCGACATCGCCGTGCTGCCGCTCGGCGCGACCGAGCAGCACGGTCCGCACCTTCCCTTCGAGACCGACACACTGATCGCCGAGGCGCTCGCGAGCCGGCTCAAGTCCCGCTTGGCCGGCGAACTCCCGGTCACATTCCTGCCGGCCGAGCCGATCGGCTATTCGATAGAGCACATGGACGTGCCGGGCACGAAAAGCCTGACCTTCAACGAGGCCATCGACCGCTGGATCGGCATCGGCGCAAAGCTGTCGGAGCTTGGCACCAAAAAGCTCGTCATGCTCAACGCCCATGGCGGAAACTCGCCCTTGATGACGATCGTCGCAACCGAACTGCGCGTGCGTCACTCCATGCTGGCGGTGGCGACGAGCTGGACGCGGTTCGGCTACCCCTCCGACATCGTGACAGGGGAGGAAAAGGCGCTCGGCATCCATGGCGGGCTGATCGAGACGAGCGTGATGCTCGCGATTCGCCCGGACCTTGTCGACATGGGCAAGGCGCGCGACTTCCCTTCGGCGCAATCGCGCTTCGAAAGAAACTTCACCCATCTGCGCGCCTACGGCCCGCATGCCTTCGGATGGAAGATCTCCGACCTGTCGCCCGACGGCGTTGCCGGCAATGCGGCCACAGCGACCGCGGAAAAGGGCGAACGCATAATCGACCACGCGGTCGCCGGCCTTGCCGACCTCATGCGCGACGTCGCGAAATTCGATCTCTCGACTTTTTCCTGACCCCCGTGCAAAACGCGGCCAGCGGTCCTATATGGGGCCGACCTCATCCCATCCTCCCTTTAAGGAGACGCCGTCCATGTCCGACGCGCAGGCCCAAATCCCCGTCACCGTCCTTACCGGCTATCTCGGTTCCGGCAAGACGACGCTCTTGAACCGCATCCTTTCGGAAGACCACGGCAAGCGCTACGCCGTCATCGTCAACGAGTTCGGCGAGATCGGCATCGACAACGACCTGATCGTGGAGTCCGATGAGGAAATCTACGAGATGAACAATGGCTGCATCTGCTGCACGGTGCGCGGCGACCTGATCCGCACCGTCGAGACGCTGATGCGCCGCCCGGGCCGCTTCGATGCGATATTGGTCGAGACGACCGGCCTTGCCGACCCGGCCCCCGTCGCCCAGACCTTCTTCATGGACGACGACGTGCGCGCCAAGACCCGGCTCGACGCCGTCGTCGCGCTTGTCGACGCCAAGCACCTGCCGCTGCGCCTGAAGGATTCGCGCGAGGCCGCCGACCAGATTGCCTTCGCCGACGTCGTCGTCCTGAACAAGACCGACCTCGTTTCCGAGGACGAGCTGCGCCAGGTCGAGGCTTCCATCCGCCGCATCAACCCGTCGGCCCGCATTCACCGCACCGAGCGCTCGGCCGTGAACCTGACCGACGTCCTCGATCGCGGCGCGTTCGACCTGAAGCGTGCGCTCGACAACGATCCGCACTTCCTCGACAACGACCATGATCACGAGCACAGCCACGATCATGACGACCATGATCACCACCACGATCATGCGCATTCGCACATCGAGGAATCGGGCGTCAGGTCGATTTCGCTGCGTGGGGGCGACATGGACCCGAAGAAGTTCTTCCCCTGGCTGGAAAAGACCACTCAGATGGACGGCCCCAGCATCCTGCGCCTCAAGGGCATCATCGCGATCAAGGACGACCCGGAGCGCTATGTGGTGCAGGGTGTCCACATGATCATCGAGGGCGACCACCAGCGCGCGTGGAAGGACGGGGAAAGGCGTGAGAGCCGGCTGGTGTTCATCGGGCGTGAGCTCGACGAGGAGCGCCTGCGGCGCACCTTCGAAGCGTGTCAGGCATAGGAAGCCCACCGACCCATGCCCACAGTCGCACCGCTCGATCTTTCCGCCCATTGCATCACGGCGGCGTTCATTTCCGACGTTCCGCATTTCGCGCTGGCCGACGGCACCGTTCACCGCCTCGACTACGGCCACAAGCACATCGATGCCCATGAGGGCGGGCTGCTCTGCGCGGCCGCCAACCAGACGCGCGATCGGCTTCTGACCGGGGGCGAGGACGGCAAGGTGCTCGCTCTTGGCGCCGACGGCGCGAGCGAGACGCTCGCCGAGATCGGCCGCAAATGGGTTTCGGCCATCGCGGCCGGCCCGCGCGGCGCCGTCGCCTTCGCCACCGGCCGGACCGCCCATGTGCGCTTGCCCGACGGGACGATGAAGAGCTTCGACCATGCGCGCACCGCAGAGGGCCTCGCCTTCGCACCGAAAGGTATGCGCATCGCGGTTGCCCGCTACAATGGCGCGACGCTTCATTTTCCCGCCGCGGCGGGCAAGCCCACGGAACTCGAATGGGCCGGCGCCCATATCGGCATCACCTTTTCGCCGGACGGCAATTTCCTCGTAACTGCCATGCAGGAAAACGCGCTTCACGGCTGGAAGCTCGCCGACGGCAAGCACATGCGCATGGCCGGCTATCCGGCCAAGGTGAAGAGCCTGTCCTGGGGGCCGAAGGGCAAGTGGCTGGCAAGCTCGGGCGCGCCGGCGGCGATCGTCTGGCCGTTCCAGGCCAAGGACGGCCCGATGGGCAAGGCGCCGCTCGAACTCGGCACGCGCGGCGACACGATGGCCACCGCCGTCGCCTTCCATCCGACCGAGGAAATCCTCGCCATCGGCTATGGCGATGGCATGGTGATGGCCGTGCGCGTGGCCGACGCCAAGGAAGTGCTGCTGCGCCGGCCGGGCAAGGGCGCGATCACCTCGATGGACTGGGACCGCGAAGGCCGGCGGATCGCTTTCGGCTCGCAGACGGGCGAATGCGGCGTCATCGACGTCGCCGGCTGATCAGAGCTCCCTGACGAAATAGCGAACCGTCTTGGCGCCATAGCCGCCGGTGCCGACCACCCGAAAGCCCAGCGCTGCGTGGAAGCCGTCGGAGGCGGGATTCGGCGGATCGAGATTGACCTCGCAGGCGATCATGGCGTGACCGTCAGCGGCGGCCTGCTCGAAAAGCGCCGCGTAGAGCCGGCGCGCAAGGCCCCGGCCCCGTGCATGATCGGCGACCGCGATGCGATCGACATAGGCGAAACGCGCATAGCGCTCACGGAACCAGAGAAAGTTTGGGCTGTCGTAGTCGCTCGTCTCGTCGAACGCGATGAGGAACACATCCGCCTTGCCGCAGACGCGGGCGAAGTAGGCCGCCTCGACGAGCCGAGCAAGACGTGAAGCCGTCAGCGGCGACAATTCATTCTCGTGCAGCCTGTTCAGTTCCAGAACGGGCGCAAGCAGGGCGGGTGTGATCGGATCGAGCGTCGTCATTGCTGACCCTGTGTCCGCTTCCCCCCACCGCGTCAAGCGATTGCCGGACCGGATTCGCCGCGCTAGAACCGGCGGCGATTGGAGCTCATCTGATGGACGGACAGGTCTCGCAGGCGATAGGCGGCGTCGACGTTGCGCGCATCCGCGAATTGCGCGCACGCGAGGAGCGCGCCTTTGCCAGGGCGCGGCCGAAATCGCAAAAGGCGGCCGGGCACGGCCTGACCGGCTTTCTCGGCGGCGTGCCCATGCACTGGATGGCCGACTGGCCAATGCCTTTTCCGATGGTCGTCGACGAGGCGTCCGGCGCGCGCCTGACCGACATCGACGGCAATGCGCTCGACGATTTTTGCCTCGGCGACACCGGCTCCATGTTCGGCCATTCGCCCGCGCCCGTGGCCAGGGCGGTCCGCCGGCAGGCGCGGCGTGGCCTGACCTATATGCTGCCGAGCGAGGACGCGCTCGAACTCGGCAGCCTCCTCTCGGACATGTTCGGCCTGCCCTTCTGGCAGATCGCCACGACCGCAAGCGACGCCAACCGCTTCGCGCTGCGCGTGGCAAGAGCGGTGACGGGACGCGACAAGATCCTCGTCTTCAACGGCTGCTATCACGGCGCGGTCGACGAGACGATGGTGCGGCTGAAGGACGGAAAGCCCGTCAACCGCCCCGGTCTCGCCGGCGAATTCCGTGACTTGGCGAAGGCAACGCGCATCGTCGAATTCAACGATGTCGCGGCGCTGGAGCGTGAGCTTGCGCATGGCGACGTCGCCTGCGTCATCACCGAGCCTGTCCTGACCAATTCCTGCATGGTGCTGCCCGATGAAGGCTTCCATGCCGCCCTGCGCGCCGCGACGCGCAGGCACGGTACGCTGCTTCTGATCGACGAGACGCACACGATTTCGACCGCCCGCGGCGGCTACACCGCGGCCCATGGGCTGGAGCCCGATCTGTTCGTGCTGGGCAAGCCGGTTGCCGGCGGGATTCCGGCCAGCGTCTGGGGCATGAGCGGCGCCGTCGCGGCCCGCTGGGCAACCTATCAGGCGGCGAAAGAGCCCGGTCATTCCGGCATGGGCACGACGCTTTCCGCCAACCCTTTGCAGTTCGCCGCGATGCG
Source organism: Aliihoeflea sp. 40Bstr573 (assembly GCF_024105655.1). Taxonomy (GTDB): domain Bacteria; phylum Pseudomonadota; class Alphaproteobacteria; order Rhizobiales; family Rhizobiaceae; genus Aliihoeflea. The sequence goes on along the minus strand of NZ_JAAAMH010000003.1, from coordinate 40,432 downwards.
CGCGACGCTGGAAGAGGTGATGACGCAGGACGCCTACGACCACATGGAAAAGTTGGCCGCGCGGCTGGAAAAAGGGCTCGGCAAGGTGATTGCGCGGCACCGCCTGCCCTGGCATGTCGCCCGCGTCGGCGCGCGCGTCGAGTTCATCTGTGGGCCCGGACCGTTGCGGAATGGCGGCGAGGCGCAGGCCGCGCACCAGCCCGAACTTGAAGCGGCGATCCATCTGGCGCTGGTCAATCGCGGCTGCCTCACCGCGCCGTTCCACAACATGATGCTCATCTCGCCGGCAACGCGGAAGCGGCAGGTGGACAGGCTGGTCGGGGCGTTTGGCGAGATTGCGGAGGCCCTGACGGCATGACCTCTCCCTCAGGCTCCACCCTTTCCGAAGCCCGCGACTTCCTCGCCGCCCACCCGGACATCGAAGCCTTCGACATCGTTCTCACCGACGCCAACGGCATCGGGCGTGGCAAGATCATCCGACGCCACGAACTGATCGGGCTCTACGAGAACGGCCGGCACCTGCCGATCTCGATCCTCGGCCTCGACATCGTCGGCGAGGACGTACACGAGACGGGATTGATCTGGGATTCGGGCGATGGCGACCTGCGCGCCTGGCCGATCCCCGGCACGCTCGTTCCGCTCCACGGCACCCTGCCGAGGCGGGGGCAGGTGTTGATGGCGATGTACCAGCTCAATGGTGCGCCGATGGGCTCCGACCCGCGCCATGCGCTCGCGCGGCAGGTCGCGGCCTTCGCAACAAAGGGGCTCAAGCCTGCCGGCGCTTTCGAGCTGGAGTTCTTCCTGCTCGCCAACGAGCGCGACGGCAATGGCCGCATCCAGCCCGCCCGCGCGGTTCTCGACGGGCTCGCGAGCGCCAAGACCGAGGTTTATTCAGTCGATCATCTGCACGGCATGGAACCGCTTTTCTCGGACATCTATGCGGCCGCGAAGGCGCAAGGCATTCCGGCCGAGACCGTGATCTCCGAATACGCACCCGGCCAGTACGAACTGACGCTGAACTACCGCAACGACATGCTGCGCGCCGCCGACGATCTCCTGATGCTGAAGCGTCTGGTGCGGCTGCAGGCGCGCCGGCACGGCGTCACCGCATGCTTCATGGCAAAGCCGATCGAGGACTATGCCGGCTCGGGCATGCACCTGCACGTTTCGATGCAGGACAAGGCCGGCCACAACGTCTTCATGGAGGAGGAGGAAGGCGCCTGGAGCGACACGATCCTTCACGCGCTCGGCGGCCTCGCCGGAACGATGGGCGAATCGATGCTCGTCTTTGCCCCGCACGCCAATTCCTGGCGGCGGTTCGTTTCGCAATCCTATGCGCCCGTCGCACCGACATGGGGGGTCAACAACCGCTCCGTCGCGCTGAGAATTCCGGCCGGGTCGAAATCGGCGCGCCGCATCGAACACCGCCCTTCGGGCGTCGACGCCAATCCCTATCTGGTCGCCGCGACCGTCCTCGCCGGCATCGCCAAGGGCATGGGCGAGCGGGTCGATCCCGGCCCGGAGACGGTCGGAAACGGCTATGCGGACGAAGCGAATGGACGGCCCGCCATGCCAGCCAACTGGCTCGCCGCGATCGAAGCCGCCGAAGGCTCGGCCTTCCTCAAATCCGCGCTAGGACCGGAGATGCATCACACCTTTTGCGCCATAAAGCGTGCAGAACATCTGCGCGTTGCGCGCACGGTGAGCGAGTTCGACTACCACCTCTATTTGCACACGGTCTGAGTTTTCGACACTTCACGTCAAAGTTTATAGCGCTCGCCGTCGTTAGAACATATCAAGAACGAATGAGCGTTCTTTCGACCCGCGACAAGCTGGCGATCCTTTCGGATGCCGCCAAATACGACGCCTCCTGCGCCTCCTCGGGCGCGGCCAAGCGCAACTCACTGAAATCGGGTGGCATCGGTTCAACCGAGGGCATGGGCATCTGCCATTCCTATGCGCCGGACGGGCGCTGCATCTCGCTCCTGAAGATCCTGCTGACCAATTTCTGCATCTACGATTGCAGCTATTGCATCAACCGTTCCTCCTCCAATGTGAAGCGCGCACGATTTTCGATCGACGAGGTCGTGCGGCTTACGCTGGAATTCTACAAGCGCAATTACATCGAGGGCCTGTTCCTGTCCTCCGGCATCATCCGCTCGCCTGACGAGACGATGGGCGAGATCGTGGAGATCGCGCGCCGGCTTCGGGTCGACGAAAAGTTCGGCGGCTACATCCACCTGAAGACCATCCCGGAATGTTCGCCCGAACTGCTCGAGCAGGCCGGTCTTTACGCCGATCGCCTGTCGATCAATGTCGAACTGCCGACCGACGAGGGCGTGAAGCGACTGGCGCCGGAAAAGCGACCCGAGACGATCCGCGTCTCGATGGCAAAGCTGCGCTCCAAGATCGAGGAGAAGTCCGAGCCGACACTGAAGACGAAGAAGCGCCAGCGTTTCGCGCCCGGCGGCCAGTCGACGCAGATGATCATCGGCGCGGATGCAACGAACGACGCCGACATCCTCGGCACCAGCGCGCGGCTCTACGGCAGCTACCAGCTTCGCCGCGTCTACTATTCCGCCTTCAGCCCGATCCCGGACGCATCGTCCGCGCTGCCGCTGTTGAAACCGCCGCTCATGCGCGAGCACCGGCTTTACCAGGCCGACTGGCTGATGCGCTTCTACGGCTTCGACCGACACGAGATCGTCGCGGGCCGGCAGGACGGAATGCTCGACCTGGAGATCGACCCGAAGCTTTCTTGGGCGCTCGCCAATCGCGGCGCCTTCCCGGTCGACGTCAACCGCGCGCCGCGCGAAATGCTCCTGCGCGTGCCCGGTTTCGGCACCAAGGCGGTGAAGAAGATGCTCGACGTGCGCCGCTATCGGCGCCTGCGGCTCGAGGATGTCGGTCGGCTCTGCCAATCCATTGCCAAGGTCCGTCCCTTCATCGTCGCCGACGGCTGGTCGCCGGGCGGCGCGACAGATGCGGAACATCTGCGGGCGCGGTTGGTTGGCAAGCCGATACAGCTAAGCCTGTTTTGAGATGGCTTTCCGATGACCCAGGCCCGCGCCATCGAGCAGACCCGCCATGCCGTCCGTCTCGCCACCCAGACGGACTTCGCCGAATGGCGCGACGCGGCCCGCCGTCTCGCGACCAACGTTGTCCCGCCCGCCGACATCGTCTGGAGCGCTGGCGAAACCGAGGATCTTTTTGCCGACGGCGCGCCGCTGCCTGACGTCGCGCCGAACGTCACGCTCAACGTGCCGCGCGAGTTCATCGACCGCGCCGAGGCCGTGATTTGCCATTCGGACCCCACCCGTTTCGCCCTGCTCTACCGGATCCTTTTCCGGCTGCGCATCGAACCGAACCTTCTCAAGATCGCATCCGATCCGGACGTGATGAAGCTCTACGAGATGGAAAAATCCGTCCGCCGCGACATTCACAAGATGCGCGCATTCGTGCGGTTCGTGGAAGTCGGCGAGGGGGAGAACAAGCGCTATGCCGCGTGGTTCGAGCCGGACCATTTCATCATCGAGCGCAATGCGCCCTTCTTCGTGCGCCGCTTCACCGGCATGGCCTGGACGATCCTGACGCCGAAAGGCACCGCCGAGTGGGACGGAGAAAATCTGATCGTCGGCCCGCCGGCGACAAAGGCCGATGCGCCGGCAGCGGACGCGACCGAGGACCTTTGGCGCACCTATTTCACCAACATCTTCAATCCCGCGCGGCTGAAGGTGAAGGCGATGCAGGCCGAGATGCCGAAGAAATACTGGAAGAACCTGCCCGAGGCGGCGCTGATCCCCGATCTGATCAAGGGCGCGGACAGGGCGGCCAGGGAGATGATCGAAAGGATGCCCACCATGCCGGCGCCGCATCACGCAAAGGTTCAGGAAAAATACTGGTCGGCGAATAAGACGCCTGCCGACGCCGATGCCCCCGCCGGCTCGCTGGACGAGGCGCGCAAACAGGCCGAGGGATGCCACCGCTGCCCACTGTGGCGCGACGCGACGCAAACCGTGTTCGGCGAAGGGCCGCAGGACGCACGGATCGTCTTCGTCGGAGAGCAGCCGGGCGATCAGGAGGACATTGCCGGCAAACCCTTCGTCGGACCTGCCGGAAAGGTTTTCGACGGCGTTCTGGACGAGGCCGGCGTCGACCGGCGTATCACCTACGTGACCAATGCGGTGAAGCACTTCAAGTTCGAGCCGCGCGGCAAGCGACGCATCCATTCCAAGCCCAATGCCGGCGAGGTGCAGGCCTGCCGCTGGTGGGTGGAACAGGAACTCGGCTTCATCAAGCCGGACCTCGCCGTCGCGCTCGGCGCGACCGCCGCGCAGTCGCTGCTCGACAAGGCCATCCCGGTGACGAAGATGCGCGGCGAGGTCTTGACGCGCGAGGACGGCCTGCGCGTCTTCATCACCATCCACCCGTCCTTCATCCTGCGCATCCGCGAGCGGGCGGATGCCGAGGCGGAACGCGCGCGGTTCGTGGCGGACATGGTGGCCGTCAAGAAGATGATGGCCGCTTAGCGCTGGAGAACGAGCACCGCGCGCAGGTCGTTGACATTCGTCCCGGTTGGGCCGGGCACGAACAAATCCCCAAGCGCATCGAACGCCGCCCACGCATCGTGCCGCGCAAGCAGCGCGCGTGGGTCCTGCCCCAGCGCACGCAGGCGCGTCGCGGTCGTGCCGTCGGCGAACGCGCCGGCATTGTCTTCGGAACCGTCGATCCCGTCCGTATCGGCGGCGAATGCGTGGATGCCGGGCAGGCCCTCGATGGCGAGTGCGAGCGACAGGAGGAATTCCGTGTTGCGTCCGCCCCGGCCGCCTTTTTCCCGCACCGTCACCGTCGTCTCGCCGCCGGAAAGCAGAAGGACAGGCTTGGCGAACGGCCGGTCGCGCAGTGCGATTTCGCGGCCGATCGCAGCGTGGACCTTGCCCACCTCGCGCGCCTCGCCCTCGACCGCGTCGGAGAGGATGACGGCTTCAATGCCATGTCGCTCGGCTTCGGCGGCGGCCGCTTCGAGCGAAAGCCCCGCCGATGCGATGACCCGGACTTCATTGCCCGCAAAGCGCGCATCGTCCGGCATCGGCGCTTCAGCGGCGGCTGACCGGATATGCGCCATCACGGCCTCCGGCAATGCCAGCCGATAGGTCTCGATGACCGAGAACGCGTCAGCGCGCGCTGCACTGTCCGGCACCGTCGGTCCCGAGGCGACATGGGCGGGATTGTCGCCGGGAATATCGGAGACGATCAGCGAGACGACCCGCGCGGGATAGGCAGCCGCTGCCAGCCGCCCGCCCTTGATGCCAGACACGTGCTTGCGCACCATGTTCATGGCCGAGATCGGCGCACCGGAGGCAAGCAGTGCCTCGTTGACCGCGATCTCGTCGGCGAGCGACAAGCCCGCTGGCGGCGCGGGCAAAAGCGCCGATCCCCCGCCGGAAATCAGCGCGATGACGAGGTCGTCCGCGGTGAGGCCGGCGACGGCGGCGAGCAGCCGCCGCCCGGCCTCCAGCCCCGCTTCGTCGGGAACGGGATGGGCGGCCTCGATGATCTCGATGCGCTCGCAGTCGCAGCCATAGCCGTAGCGCGTGACGACGATGCCTTCGAGCGGCCCGTCCCAGGCACGCTCCAGCGCCCGCGCCATCTGCGCCGAGCCCTTGCCCGCACCGATGACGAGCGTGCGGCCCTTCGGCCTTGGCGGAAGGTGGTCGCGGATGGTGCGTTCGGGATCGGCTGCAGTGACGGCGGCGGTGAAGATGGAGGTGAAGAGTGTATGCGGGTCGGTCATGGCGGGCACTTTTGCCCGCCGCGCCCTAGCTGGCAAGGTCGCTCTTCGCTGGCCTTCCGGAGACGTAGACTTCACGCACCGTTCGGTCGTCGCCCATGGTCTGCATCAGGAACAGTTCTTCGGCCAGCGTTTCGATCCGCCCCATGCGCAGCCGCATAGCCGGAGTTGCATTCGCATCGAGCACGACAAGGTCGGCATCCGTGCCGACATCGAGCGTGCCGATCCTGTCTTCCAGCGACAGCGCCTTCGCATTGCCGAGCGTGATCTGCCAGAAGGAGGCGAGCGGGTTCAGCTTTTCGCCGTTGAGCGCGATGATCTTGTAGCCCTCGTCCATCGTACGCAGCATCGAATAATTGGTGCCGCCGCCGACGTCCGTTGCCGTTGAAATGCGCAGCGGCTTGGCGCGCTTGCGATAGCGTTGGTAGTCGAAAAGGCCCGAGCCGAGAAAGAGGTTCGAGGTCGGGCAGAAGACGGCGATCGAGCCGGCATCCGACAACGCATCCGCCTCGCGTTCCGACAAATGGATCGAATGGCCGAACAGCGTCCTGGGCCCTGCGAGCCCGTAATGCTCGTAGATCTCCGTATAGTCTTTCGACCAGGGATAGAGTTCCTGGGTAAACGCAATCTCGGCGTGGTTTTCCGAAAGATGCGTCTGGATGTGGAGGCCGGGATGCTCGTTGGCGAGCGCGCTGGCCATCTCCATCTGCTCGGGCGACGAGGTGATCGCAAAGCGCGGCGTGATCGCATAATGGCCGCGCGCGCGGCCGTGCCAGCGCGCGATCAGGTCCTTCGTGTCGTCATAGGAGGATTGCGGCGTGTCGGTCAGTGCGTCCGGCGCGTTGCGATCCATCATCACCTTGCCGCCGACCACCAGCATGTCGCGGCTTTCCGCCTCGGCGAAGAAGGCGTCCGCGCTTTCCTTGTGCACAGAGCAATAGGCAACGACGGACGTCGTGCCCTGCCGGATCAGTTCGTCGAGAAAAAGCCGCGCGATGCGCCGTCCGTGCTGAAGGTCGGCGAAGCGCGTCTCTTCCGGAAAGGTGTATTTGTTCAGCCATTCCAGCAGTTCGGTGCCGTAGCTCGCGATCACCTGCATCTGCGGGAAATGCGCATGCGTGTCGATGAAGCCCGGCAAGATGAGATGGGGACGATGATCGACGACCGGCACATCCCGGCCCGCTTCGCGCGATACCAGATGGAAATCGCCCATCGCCGCGATCTTACCGTTGCGGATCAAAAGTCCGCCGTCTTCCTCGTAGCGATAGGAGGCGCGATCCTCGATGCTTTCAGGCTCGGTGAGGAAGGACAGCAAACGGCCGCGCAGGAGAAGCGTCGCCATCACCGCCCCTCGAACCAGGCGACCAGCAGCCGGCGCTCGTCGTTGGTCATGCCCGAAACATTGCCGGGCGGCATGGCGTGGCTGCGTCCGGCCTGAAGATAGATTTCGCGCGCGTGCTCGGCGATCTGCGCCTCGTCGTCGAGCAGCACGCCCTTGGGCGCGAAATGGATGCCTTCCCAGCCGGGCGTCGCGGCATGACACATGGCGCAGCGGCCCATTACCGTATCGCGCACGGCGGAAAAATGCGCGGACGCCATCAGCGTCTCGGCACGGGCCGACACGCGCGGCTCACCGGTCAGCGCCGCCGGCACCGTGGACAGCCACATGATGACGATGAAGAGAACGGTCGCCGCGCCCCATGTCCAGTGCGGCTTGCCCTTCCCGGCATGCATCGAGTTGAAATAGTGCCGGATCAAAACGCCGATAATGAAGATGAGGGAGGCGATCACCCAGTTGAATTCCGTGGCATAGGCCAGCGGATAGTGGTTCGACAGCATCAGGAAGATGACGGGCAGCGTCAGGTAGTTGTTGTGCGTCGAGCGCTGCTTGGCGATCTTGCCGTATTTTGGATCGGGCGCGCGCCCGGCCTTCAAATCCGCGACCACGATCTTCTGGTTCGGGATGATGATCAGGAAGACGTTGGCCGACATGATGGTCGCGGTGAACGCGCCCAGATGCAGGAAGGCGGCGCGGCCGGTGAAGAGCTGCGTGTAGCCCCAGGCCATCGCGACCAGCACGCCGTAGAGGATCAGCATCAGCGCCGTGTCGTTATTGCCGAGCGGCGACTTGCAAAGCTGATCGTAGATCAGCCAGCCAATGCCAAGCGAGGCGACCGAGATACCGATCGCGACGGGGGCCGAGACGTCAAGGACGTTGCGGTCGATCAGAAAAAGGTCTGCGCCGGCATAGTAGACGATGGCGAGCAGAAAGAAGCCGGAAAGCCAGGTCGCGTAGCTCTCCCATTTGAACCAGATCAGGTGCTCCGGCATGTTCGGCGGCGCGACCATGTATTTCTGGATGTGGTAGAAACCGCCGCCATGGACCTGCCACTCCTCGCCATTGACGCCGGCCGGCAACTGGCCGTGACGGCGCAGGCCAAGGTCGAGCGCGATGAAATAGAAGGACGAGCCGATCCATGCGATCGCCGTGATGACATGCAGCCAGCGCGCGGCAAAGCTCAACCAGTCCCAGAAGATCGCAAAATCGTACACGTCTGACCCCTCGGCAAATCCAAGCCTCGGACTTTACGCGTGACGGTTCAATGCGAAAGAGGGAAGCGACGCGATGACTTTCAAAAAAAAATCGAAAATGCTAGGTCGCGGGGGCTTGGGAGCGGCTGATGGCTTATCTGGACAATATCGCGGTCTTCGTGCGCGTGGTGGAACTCGGCAATCTGTCGGCTGCCGGGCGCGACATGCGCATTTCGCCGGCCGTCGCCTCCAACCGCATTAAGGAACTGGAAAAGCACCTCGGCGTTCGGCTTTTCAACCGCACAACGCGGCAACTGATGCCGACCGAGCACGGACGCATCTTCTATGACGGCGCCAAGAAAGTGCTCGACGCGGTGACGGATGCGGAAGCCGCTGTGACGTCGCTTTCCGGCCAGCCGCGCGGCACGATCCGCGTCACCGCGCCGCTTGGGCTCGGTCGTCGCCTGATCGCGTCGGGCATCCCCGATTTCCACGACCGCTATCCCGATATCGAGGTGCGGCTGCGCCTGTCGGACCACAATGTCGACATGATGAAGGAAGGCATCGACGTTGCCTTCCGGCTCGGACAACTGGAAGATTCGAGCCTGCGAATGCGCGGCGTCATGGACTGCGAGCGCGTCCTGGTCGCCGCGCCGCAATATCTCGAGGCGCGCGGCGAGCCGCAAACGCCGCGAGACCTGATCGACCAGCGCCACGACTGCCTGCTCCTGCGCTTTCCTGGGGCGCGCGAATTTTTCTGGCCGCTGCAGACGGCGGAGGGCTTGCAGAAATTCGAGGTACGCGGCCCGTTCGATTCCGATGATGGCGACGTGCTGACGAGCTGGGCGCTGTCGGGCCGCGGCATCGTCATGAAGCCCCGCTTCGAGATCGAGCCCTTCATTCGGGACTGGCGGCTGAAGGTGATCCTGCCCGACACGCCGCCGACGCCGGTTCAGCTTGCGGCGGTCTATCCGCACCGCAAGTTTCAGGACCCGAAGGTGCGGCTTTTGCTCGATTTCATGGCAGAACGCTGCCAGCGCCTGATCCGGGACATCATGAAGCCGCGCTGAACAGATGCGCAGCGATCTCCGCCGTCGCCATGGCCGCGATGACGGCCGGTCGTTTGTCCTTCACAGTCGAGCCGCCGATCGGGCAGATGAGGCGGGCAAGATCGGCTTCCGTCCCGCCGGCCTCCTTCAGGTACCAGCTCTTGAATGTCGCGCGCTTGGTCTTCGAGCCGATCATGCCGACATAGGCGGCGTCCTTGCGCTTCAGCGCTTCGGCGACGATCAGGAAATCAAGCGCGTGGTCATGCGTGAGCACGACGAAGGCAGAGCCCTCGGGCGCATCACGCACGCTTTCCTCGGGGACGGGCGAGAGGCGTGTGACAACGCCGTCCGGCACGCCGTCGAGCGCATCTGCGCGTGTTTCGACGATGGTGACCTGCACCGGCGCCAGTGCCAGCGCTGCCGCCAGCGCGTGACCGACATGCCCACCGCCGAAGAGGAGGACATGCGGATAGGTCGATTCTTCCGTCTCGATCCGGTGCGGAATGGCGGCACGCAGTTCGTCGCCGACGAGTGCAATGTCGATCCCGGTTCGCCCGCCGCAGCACTGGCCGATCTCGGGACCCAATGGGACGTCCAGAACGTCGGTAGACGGGCTTTTGCCCGCGATCATCTCACGGGCCCGGTCGACCGCCATGAATTCGAGCTGGCCGCCGCCGATCGTGCCGAAGATGGCGCTTGGCGAAACGAGCATCCACGCACCGACATCGCGTGGCGTGGAGCCGACTGCGGATCGCACCTCGACGATCGCGACCTGCGGGTGGGCGGCGAGAAATGCGTTGATGTCGCGGCTTGTCATGCCCGACCCTACCGCGCCGCCTTCACCCGTTCCACCGCCATCAGCACGCGCTCGGGCGTCGCCGGCGCGTCGAGCGCAGGAAACACCTTGTGTCCGCCGACGCTTGCCACCGCATCCGAGAGCGCATGGAACACCGACATCGCCAGCATGAAAGGCGGCTCGCCGACGGCCTTGGAGCGATGGACGGTCGGCTCGTTCGCTTCGGGCCAATCGGCCAGCGTCACGTTGAAGATCTTCGGCCGATCCGAGGCGAGCGGGATCTTGTAGGTCGACGGCGCATGGGTGCGCAGCCGCCCCTTGTCGTCCCATACGAGTTCTTCCGTCGTCAGCCAGCCCATGCCCTGCACGAAGCCGCCCTCGATCTGGCCGAGATCGATGATCCGGTTCAGGGAGCGACCCGTCTCGTGCAGGATGTCGGTGCGCTCGACGACATATTCGCCCGTGAGCGTGTCGATCGACACTTCCGAACACGACGCGCCGTAGGCGAAGTAGTAGAACGGACGCCCCTCGCCCTTGTCGCGGTCCCAGTGGATCTTCGGCGTCTTGTAGAAGCCGGCTGCCGAGAGCTGGATGCGCGCCATATAGGCCTGCTTGACGAGGTCGGCGAACGGGATTTCCTGGTTGCCTATCCGCACCCGGTTGGGCAGGAAGACGATCTGGTCCTTAGGCAACCCATACTTGTCGGAGGCAAAGTCGCACAGCCGATCCTTGATCTGGCGCGCGGCGTCTTGCGCTGCCATGCCGTTGAGGTCTGTTCCCGACGAAGCCGCCGTCGCCGACGTGTTCGGCACCTTGCCCGTCGTCGTGGCGGTGATCTTCACGTTCGCGATGTCAATCTGGAACTCTTCGGCAACCACCTGTGCGACCTTGACGTAGAGCCCCTGCCCCATCTCCGTGCCGCCATGGTTCAGATGAACCGAGCCGTCGGTATAGACATGGACCAGCGCGCCGGCCTGGTTGAAATGCGTGGCGGTGAAGGAGATGCCGAACTTGACCGGCGTCAGCGCGAGACCGCGCTTGACGATGCGGCTTTTCGCATTGAAGGCGGCGATCTCCTCGCGCCGGCGCTGATAATCGCAGGAGGCTTCCAGGTCGGCGACGATACGGTGGACGATGTTGTCCTCGACGCTCTGGTGATAGGGCGTCACGTTCCGGTCAGCGGTGCCGTAGAAGTTCGCCTTGCGCACCTCCAGCGGGTCCTTGGCCAACGCGAACGCGATCTCGTCGATGACGCGCTCCGCGCCCATCATGCCCTGCGGCCCGCCGAAGCCGCGAAACGCGGTGTTCGACACGGTGTTGGTATAAAGCGGCGCCGATTGCGCATGCACCGCCGGATAAAAATAGGCGTTGTCGCAGTGAAAGAGCGCGCGGTCGGTGACGGGTCCGGAAAGGTCCGACGAGAAGCCGCAGCGCGCGGCGTAAGTGTAGTCCACGCCGCGGATCTTGCCGTCCTCGTCGAAGCCGATTTCATAGTCGATCAGGAAATCATGCCGCTTGCCCGTGGCGATCATGTCGTCGTCGCGGTCGGGCCGGATCTTCACAGGGCGCTTCAGCTTCTTCGCCGCGATGGCGGCGATGGCGGCGAACTGGTTGGACTGCGTCTCCTTGCCGCCGAACCCGCCGCCCATGCGCCGCACCTCGACCGTGACGGCGTGGGACGCGACGCCGAGCGCGTGGGCGACCATGTGCTGGACTTCGCTGGGATGCTGCGTCGAGGAATGGAGCGTGACGTCGTCGTCCTCGCCGGGAATGGCGAGCGCGATGTGGCCTTCGAGGTAGAAATGGTCCTGCCCGCCGACACGCATCTGGCCCTTGATCCGGCGCGGCGCGGACGCGATTGCCTTGGCCGCGTCGCCGCGCTTCAGCGTCAGCGGCGGGGCGACCATCTTGCCAGATGTTGCGTCGAGTTCGCCGATATCCGTGACGAAGGGCAGCGCATCGTATTCGATCTTCGCCAGCTTGCAGGCGCGGCGCGCGGCCTCGCGCGTCTCGGCGATGACGGCGAAGAGCGGCTGACCGAAAAACTCGACCTTTTCGGTCGCCAGCACCGGCTCGTCATGCCTGCCGGTCGGCGAAATGTCGTTGACGCCCGGCACGTCATGGCCGGTCAGCACCGCAACGACGCCCGGCGCCCCGCGCACGGCGTCGAGGTCGATGGATGTGACCGCGCCATGCGCGATGGTCGACAGGCCAAGGCAGCCATGCAGCGTGCCGGCCGGCTCGGCAATGTCGTCGATATAGACCGCGGTGCCGGTGACGTGCTTGGCGGCGGAATCGTGCCGCTGGTCGGTCGCGACCCCGCCCTTGATGGCGGCTGCGGTCAGGTCTGGCTGGGCGTGCTTGTTCATCACGCTGCCTCATGGCGCGAAACGGTAGCCGTCTCGCCGCTGCTTTCGAGAAACACCCGCATCAACAGATTTTTCGCTGTCATCATCCGATAGTCAGCCGAAGCACGCATGTCGGAGATCGGCTGGAAATCCTGGGCATAGGTGGCCATCGCAGCCTCGATCGTCTCCATCGTCCACGGCTTGCCAGCCAGAGCCGCTTCGACCGACTTCGCCCGTTTCGGCGTCGCCGCCATTCCACCATAGGCGATGCGGACCGATGACACCGTGCCATCCGTGATCGTCAGGTGAAACGCGCCGAGCACGGCGGTGATGTCCTCGTCGCGGCGCTTGGTGATCTTGTGGACCGCGAACAGTGTCCCGGCATCGGGCACCGGTACATGGATCGCCTCGACGAATTCGCCCGGCGCGCGGTCCTGCTTGCCGTAGTCGATGAAGAAGTCCTCCAGCGCGATTGTTCGCCGCGTCGCGCCCCTTCGCAGCGTGACCGACGCGCCCAGCGCGATCAGCGGCGGCGGGGTGTCACCGATCGGCGAGCCGTTGGCGACATTGCCGCCGATCGTGCCCATGTTGCGCACCTGGTCGCCGCCAATCCGGTCGAGCAGCGGGCGCAGCGCCGGAATGCGTGTCGCGAGCGCCGCATAGGCGTCCGTATAGCTGACGCCGGCGCCGATGGTGATCGCACCATCGGCTTCCGAAACCTGCCGCAATTCGCCGAGCCCGCCGATGAAGACGACGGGCGAGATGTCGCGAAAATGCTTGGTGACCCAAAGGCCGACATCGGTCGAACCGGCAACGATGCGCGCGTTCGGCTCGGCTTCGAGCACCGCCGCAAGATCGTCGAGCGACGATGGCACGACGAGCCGGCTATTGGCCGCGCATATCTCGACGCGCGCGCCGTCATGCATGGCCTTCAGCCTCTCGATCACCACAGCGCGCTCGGCGACGAGCGGGTCACGCTTGGCCTCGCCATAGGACGAGATCGCGCGCGCCGCGCGCAAGATCGCCTCGTAGCCGGTGCAGCGGCACAGATTGCCTTGCAGCGCCTTTTCGATGGTGGCGTCGGACGGGTTCGGTTCGCGCATCCACAGCGCATAGAGCGACATGACGAAGCCGGGCGTGCAAAACCCGCATTGCGAGCCGTGGAAATCCACCATCGCCTGCTGGACGGGGTGAAGTCCGCCATCCGAACCACGCAAATGCTCGATGGTGACAACGTGGCAGCCGTCGAGCGAGCCTGTGAACCGGATGCAGGCATTGACGCCTTCATAGACGAGCCGGTCGCCGGCAAGCCGCCCGACGAGCACAGTGCACGCTCCGCAATCGCCTTCTGCGCAGCCTTCCTTGGTGCCTTTCAGCGCCCGGTCGAGGCGCAGGAAGTCGAGCAGCGTCGCGTCGGGACGGACGTCGGAGAGGGTGACTTCCTCACTGTTGAGCAGGAAGCGGAGGTGAGAGCGGCTGGTCATCTCAACTTCCCCGATACGTCGAATAGCCATAAGGCGAGATCAAAAGCGGCACGTGGTAGTGCGCGGCGTCCGCCATGCCGAATCGGATCGGAACTTCGTCGAGGAAGGCGGGATCGGGCAGGTCGGCTCCGGATGCGCGCAGATAGTCGCCGGCCGCGAACACCAGTTCGTACTGCCCCGGCGCGAAATCGGCGCCTTCGAGCAGCGGCGCGTCGCATCGGCCGTCAGCATTGGTGGTGACGGACTTGACGTGCGCGCGGTCGTCGCCGTCGAGCCTGTAGAGCGCGATCTTCAGCCCTGCCGCCGGCCGGCCCGAGGCCGTATCGAGCACATGCGTCGTCAGACGTCCTCCGCCACTGGCCATTTGCGAGCACCTCATTGTTGTTATGGAGCCATTGTCGGTGATCCTAAGGCAAGTCATAAGCCCTCTGGAGACGAGCGGCCACAAAAAGACTTTCAAATTTTTCGCCGGGAATGGGCGCGTCGTTCCGCGCTTATTCTGCGAATGTCAGGGGAGACGTCGATGACCGAGCCGAAGCGATATGTCCGCAACATGCGCGGCTATGGCGCCAACCCGCCGAAAGCGGACTGGCCGGGCGGCGCGCATGTGGCCGTATCCTTCGTCGTCAACTACGAGGAAGGCGGCGAGAACTGCGTCCTGCACGGCGACGCCGCATCGGAAGCGTTCCTGTCGGAAATCGTCGGTGCGGCTCCTTGGCCGGCCAAGCGCCACTGGAACATGGAATCGATTTACGAATACGGCGCGCGCGGCGGTTTCTGGAGGCTTCATCGCCTCTTCACGGAGGCCGGTCTGCCGGTCACCGTCTACGGCGTCGCCGACGCGCTCGCCCGCTCCCCGGACCAGGTGGCGGCGATGAAGGACGCCGGCTGGGAGATCGCCTCGCACGGCTTGAAATGGATCGACTATCGCGACCACGAGGAAGAGGCCGAGCGTGCCGATCTCACTGAAGCGGTCCGGCTCCATACAGAAGTCGTCGGCGAACGCCCGAAGGGGCTTTATGTCGGACGCACCTCCGTCAACACCGTGAAGCTCGCCGCCGAAGAGGGCGGGTTCACGTGGATTTCCGACACCTATGACGACGACCTGCCCTACTGGCTCGACCATGACGGGCAAGGCCGCGAGATCGATCCGCAACTTGTCATACCCTACACGCTCGACGCCAACGACATGCGCTTCGCGACGCCCCAGGGCTTCAATTCGGGCGACCAGTTCTTCGCCTATTTGAAGGACGCCTTCGACACGTATTGTGCGGAGGGGCAGGCAGGCAGGCCGTCGATGATGAGCATCGGGCTGCACTGCCGGCTCGTCGGACGGCCGGGGCGCGTGGCGGCGCTGAAGCGCTTCGTCGACTACGTGAAGCGCCACGACAAAGCGTGGATCGCGCGCCGCATCGACATCGCAGAGCACTGGGTCGCGAACCATCCCTACCAGCCGCATGCGCTGCGCCCGAGCCGCATGGCGCGCGAGGAGTTCGTCGCGCGTTTCGGTTCGATCTTCGAGCATTCGCCCTGGATCGCCGAGCGCGCCTTCAATCTCGAGCTGGGCCCGGCGCATGACAGCGCGGGCGGCTTGCACAACGCACTGGCGCGCATGTTCCGCTCGGCGAGCGAGGCGGAACGGCTGGGCGTCCTGCAGGCGCACCCGGACCTTGCCGGCAAGCTGGCGCAGGCAAAGCGGCTCACCGAAGAATCGACGAAGGAACAGGCCTCCGCCGGGCTCGACGCCCTGACCGACGCCGAGCGCGCCGCTTTCACCGAACTGAACGACGCCTATGTCGCGAAATTCGGCTTCCCCTTCATCATCGCCGTCAAGGACAATACCAAGGCGTCGATCCTCGACGCCTTCAAACGCCGCATCGCCAATGACCGCGACACCGAATTCGCCGCCGCCTGCAAGCAGGTCGAGCGCATCGCCTATCTGCGGCTGAAGGACATCCTGCCCCAATGACCGACCGAACCTACTACGCACCCACCGGCGGCCTGCCGCCGCAGACGCAGCTGCACACCGGCCGCGCCGTCTTCACCGATGCCTATGCGGTCATCCCCAAGGGCGTCATGAGCGACATCGTGACGAGCTATCTGCCGTTCTGGGAAAAGACGCGGCTCTGGGTCCTCTCGCGCCCGCTCTCCGGCTTCGCCGAAACGTTCTCGCAATACATCATGGAAGTGCAGCCGGGCGGCGGCTCGGGCCAGCCAGAACCGGAAGCGGACGCCGAGGGCGTGTTCTTCGTCGTCGAGGGCGAGATAACCGTGACGCTCGACGACGAGCGACACGTCCTGACGCCCGGCGGCTACGCCTATCTGCCGCCCGCAAGCGGCTGGACCGTCAAGAATGACGGCAAGGACGTCGCGCGCTTTCACTGGGTCCGCAAGGCCTACGAATTCGTCGAAGGGCTCGACGTGCCAGACCCGCTCTTCCTCAACGAGAAGGACATTGCGCCCGCAGTGATGCCCGATACCGGCGGCGCATGGGCGACGACGCGCTTCGTCGATCCGGCTGATCTGCGCCACGACCTGGCAGTGACGGTCGTCACCTTCGAGCCAGGCGGCGTGATCCCGTTCGAGGAGACGCATGTCATGGAGCACGGCCTTTACGTGCTCGAGGGCAAGGCGGTCTACAAGCTCAACAAGGACTGGGTAGAAGTCGAGGCTGGCGACTATATGTGGCTGCGCGCCTTTTGCCCACAAGCCTGCTATGCAGGCGGGCCGGGCCGGTTCCGGTATCTGCTCTACAAGGACGTGAACCGCCACGCCAAGCTCGGTATCGGCCGATGACCCGCACCAGCACCGCCGTCCCGCTCACCCGCGAAGCCTTCGCGCCTTTCGGCGACGTCCTCGACACGGCAGGCGCAAACCACTTCCCGATCAACAACGGCAAGTGCGAGCGCTATCACGACCTCGCCAACGTTGAGGCCACGGGCCCGAACGCGCGCGTGCTCGTTTCCATCGCCAAAGGCACCCCATACGAAATGCCGCTGGCGCTCACGATGGTCGAGCGCCATCCCTTTGGCAGCCAGATCTTCATGCCGCTCGACCAGCGCCCGTTCCTCGTCGTCGTCTGCCCCGACACGAATGACGGCCCCGGCGAACCGCACGCCTTCGTCACCGCGCCCGGCCAGGGCATCAATTATCGCCGCAACACTTGGCACGCCGTCCTGACGCCGATCGGGAGCAACCAGGATTTCATCGTCGTCGACCGCGGCGGCGATGGCAGCAATCTGGAGGAGTTCTTCTTCGAAGAGCCGTGGGAAATCCGGCTGCCGGAGGGCTTTGCGCCATGAGCGCGGCGTTGATCCATCGCCTGTTCGACGTGATCGAAGAAGACATCGTGCCGAAGACGGAAGCAGGCGTTGCCGCCGGCAACAAGATTTTCGGCGCGGCGATCTTGCTGAAGTCGGACCTGTCGGTCGTGATCGCCGAAACCAACAACGAGATGGAGAATCCGCTCTGGCATGGCGAGATGCACGCCATGAAGCGCTTTTACGAATTGCCGAAGGCGGACCGGCCCGACGCGAAGGACTGCGTCTTCCTGTCGACGCACGAGCCCTGTTCGCTTTGCCTGTCGGCGATCACATGGGCGGGATTCGACAATTTCCACTATTTCTTCAGCCACGAGGACTCGCGCGACAGCTTCGCGATTCCGCACGACCTGAAGATTTTGAAAGAGGTCTTCGGGCTGGAACCTGGGGGGTACAGGGCCGAAAACGCCTATTGGAAGAGCCATTCCATCCGGCGCGAGATCGCCGTGACGGACGCGGCCGAACGGTCCGCCCTGACCGGTCGCGCGGCCCGCATCGCCGGCCGCTATGACGCGCTTTCGAAAGTCTATCAGGCGTCGAAGGAAGCCAACGACATCCCGCTCAACTGACAGATCGGTGATCGTCTCGCGCGACCAACTATCGGCAAATCCTCACGAATTTTCCTTCCACTGTTGATCCCACGCCGTGGGTGGCTATAGTTCGACCCATCTCAGGCGGAACCAATTACGCCATCCAATGTCGCAAACGGCCATGTGAAATGTCGCATGATGCCGTCAATATCCTTACCCAACGAGACCCGCAAACGGGTCCGCTCAATGGGTTCGGATCACACGATCGAATGAGGAACAGGCAATGTCGAAGGAACTTGAATTTTTGAGCCGCTATGTCGCGAGCGGCAAGCTGAACCGTCGCGATTTTCTCGGCCGCGCGGCCGCCCTCGGCGTCACCTCGACATTCGCCAACTCGCTGCTGATCGGCGCGGCGCGCGCCCAGGGACCGCAGAAGGGTGGCGATCTGCGCATGGGCCTGCAGGGCGGCGAATCCACCAACAGCCTCGACCCGGCTCAATGGCTGACGCAGGTGCCGCAGAATTTCGGCTCGACCTGGGGTGAGCTTCTCGTCCTCCAGTCGCCGAGGGACGGCACGCCGCAGCCGGTGCTCGCCGAATCCTGGGAGGCCTCGGACGACGCGGCGGAATGGCGCTTCAAGATCCGCAAGGGTGTCACCTTCCACAATGGCAAGGAAATGACGCCTGAGGATGTCGCCCAGACGATCCGCCGCCACTCGGACGAATCCACGGAATCGGCCGCGCTGGGGGTCCTGCGCGACATCGAGGACATCTCGATCGACGGCGACAACGTCGTCTTCAAGCTTACCTCCGGCAATGCCGACCTGCCGCTTCTCCTCACCGACTACCATCTCGTGATCCAGCCCAATGGCGGCTATGACGACCCGCTCGCCGGCATCGGCACCGGGCCTTACAAGGTCGAGGTGAACGAGCCGGGCATCCGTCACGTCTCGACCAAATATGACGGCTACTGGAACGACGATGTCGGTCACGTCGCCTCGGTCGAGATCGTCGTCATGAACGATGCAACGGCGCGCACCTCCGCGCTGCAGTCGGGCCAGGTCCATATCATCAACCGCGTTGAGCCGCGCACCGTCGCCCTTCTGGCCCGCATGCCGGGCGTGCATATCGAAAGCGTGCCCTCCAAGGGCCACTACGTTTTCATCATGCACTGCAACACCGCGCCGTTCGACAACCACGACCTGCGCATGGCCTTGAAGCTCGCCATCGACCGCGAGCAGATGGTCGAGCAGATTCTTGCCGGTCACGCCTCGGTGGGCAACGATTTCCCGATCTCGCCCTCCTACGCGCTTTACCCCGAAGGCATCGAGCAGCGCGTCTACGATCCCGAGCAAGCCGCGTTCCACTACAAGAAGTCGGGCCATTCGGGCCCCGTCCTGCTGCGCACCTCGGAAGTCGCCTTCCCAGGCGCCGTCGACGCTGCCCAGCTCTACCAGCAGCAGGCGCAGGCCGCCGGCATTCAGATCGACGTCCAGCGCGAGCCGGGCGACGGCTACTGGACGGAAGTCTGGAACGCGCAGCCCTTCTGTGCCTCCTACTGGGGCGGCCGCCCGACGCAGGATTCCATGTACTCGACCGCCTACATCACCGGCGCCGACTGGAACGACACCCGCTTCTTCGACGAGGGTTTCGACACGCTCATCCGCACCGCACGCGCGGAGCTCGACGACACCAAACGCGCCGAGATGTATCGCGAGGCCGCGACCAAGGTGCGCGACGATGGCGGCCTGATCCTGCCGATGTTCAACGACTTCCTCGACGCACGCCGCGAGGAGGTCAAGGGCTGGGTGCAGGACCCCAATCACGAGACGTCCAATCTGAGGGCGGCGACCCGCGTCTGGCTCGATCAAGCCTGATCGGGGCGGGCACGTGGGGGCACACCCGGTACTGACACTCATCGCCCAGCGCATTGCGCTGGGCTTCCTTCTCCTTCTTGCTGTCTCGGTGCTGATCTTCCTGGGCACCGAGATTCTGCCGGGCGACGTCGCCCAGTCGATCCTCGGCCAGGCGGCGACACCGCAGGCGCTGGAAAATCTGCGCCGCGAACTCGGGCTCAACGACCCGGCCTACATCCGCTATTTCCGCTGGCTCGGCGGCGTCCTGACGGGCGACCTCGGCACGGCTCTTTCCAACCGCATGGACATCGCCACGTCGATCTGGCCCCGGTTGAAGAACACGCTCTTCCTCGCTTTCTGGGCTGCCGTCGTCTCGGTCCCGCTGGCTATCCTGCTCGGCCTCATCGCCGTGCGGTATCGCAACGGCTTCGTCGACAAGACGATTTCCGGCCTTGCCCTCTCGGCAACCTCGCTGCCCGAATTCTTCATCGGCTACGTGCTGATGTACGTCTTCGCCGTGCGCCTCGGCTGGTTCCCGAGCGTGTCGACCGTCTACGACACCATGTCCTTCACGGATCGGATGCGCGCGATCGCTTTGCCGGCGACCGCGCTGACGCTCGTCGTCCTGGCGCACATGATGCGCATGACGCGCGCGGCGATCCTCAACGTCATGCAGTCAGCCTATATCGAGACCGCCGAATTGAAGGGTCTGTCGCTTTTCGAGATCATCCGCAAGCACGCCTTCCCGAACGCCGTCGCACCGATCGTAAACGTCGTGATGCTCAACCTCGCCTTCCTTATCGTCGGCGTCGTCGTGATCGAGGTCATCTTCGTCTATCCGGGGATGGGGCAATATCTCGTCGACCACGTCTCCAAGCGCGACGTGCCGGTCGTGCAGGCGGTCGGGCTGATCTTCGCCGCCGTCTATATCGGCCTTAATCTCATCGCGGACATCGTGGCGATCCTCGCCAATCCGCGCCTCAGGCACCGGAGGTGACGCGATGATGTTCAAGCGCATGCCCATCGGCGCGGCGATCGGCCTTTTCGTCACCGTCGTTCTTCTCATCGTCGCGATCTTCGCGCCCTGGATCGCGCCCTACCCCGGATCGCGAGTCCTCGGCGGTGTGTGGGAGCCGTCCTCCGCGCAATTCTGGCTCGGCACGGACAATCTGGGTCGCGACCTGCTTTCGCGCATGATCTACGGCGCACGGATCACCGTCTTCATCGCCGTCGCTTCCACCGCGCTCGCCTTCACGCTCGGCTCGATCCTCGGCTTCATGGCAGCGGTCATCGGCGGCTGGTTCGACACGCTGATGTCGCGCTTCGTCGATCTCCTGATGTCGATCCCCACGCTGATCTTCGGCCTCGTGGTGCTCTCCGTCCTGCCATCGACGATCCCGATCCTGATCCTCGTCATGGGGATCCTGGATTCGACCCGCGTCTACCGCCTGTCGCGCGCGGTCGCGGTCGACATCAACGTTATGGATTTCGTCGAGGCGGCCAAGCTGCGCGGCGAAGGCACGCGCTGGATCATTTTCCGCGAGATCCTGCCCAACGCACTCTCGCCGCTCGTGTCGGAGCTTGGCCTGCGCTTCATCTACGCGGTCCTGTTCCTTTCTGCCCTCTCCTTCCTTGGCCTGGGCGTCCAGCCGCCGGATGCGGACTGGGGCGGCATGGTGCGCGAGAATCGCGAGGGCATCGTCTTCGGCATTCCGGCCGCTCTGATCCCGGCTGGTGCCATCGCGGCGCTGGCGATCTCGGTCAATCTGGTCGCCGACTGGATCTTGAACCGCACCACCGATTTGAAGGGAGGGCGCGGCAATGCCTGAGCAAAAGTCCAATCTCAAAGGCGCGCCGCTGCTCGACATTCGCGATCTGAAGATCGAGGCGACCGTCTATCCGCCTGACGAGGATCCGCACGACATCACGATCGTCGATGGTGTTTCGCTCACCTTGCACAAGGGTAAGGTCCTCGGACTCATCGGTGAGTCGGGCGCCGGCAAGTCCACCATCGGCCTCTCGCCCATGGCCTATGGCCGCGGCGGCGTGCGGATCACCGGCGGCGAGGTGCTGGTCAACGGTCGCGACATGCTGAAGGAGGGCAACCGCAAGGTGCGTCGCCTGCGCGGACGCGAAGTCTGCTATGTCGCCCAGTCCGCGGCGGCAGCCTTCAATCCCGCCCACAAATTGATGGATCAGGTCGTGGAGGCCACCTTGAAGCATGGCGTGTCCTCGCGCCGCGAGGCCGAAGCGCGCGCGGTCGAGCTGTTCCGCAAGCTGTCCCTTCCCGATCCTGAAAACATCGGCAAACGCTACCCGCATCAGGTGTCCGGCGGCCAGCTCCAGCGCGTGATGACGGCGATGGCGCTGTGCTCGGAACCCGACCTCATCATCTTTGACGAACCCACGACCGCGCTCGACGTGACGACGCAGATCGACGTCCTCGCCGCGATCAAGGAGGCGATCCGCGACACCGGCGTTGCAGCTCTCTACATCACCCACGACCTTGCCGTCGTCGCGCAGGTCTCCGACGAGATCATGGTGCTGCGCCACGGCAAGACGGTGGAATGGGGCGAGACGCGCCAGATCATCGACGAGCCGAAGGAAACCTACACCCAGCAGCTCGTTGCCGCTCATCACGTCGAGCATGACGAACAGGCGCCCGAAGGCACCCCGCTCCTGTCGGTAAAGAACGTGACGGCTGCCTATGGCGGCGGACATATCGACGTCCTGAAAAACGTGACGGTCGACATCATGTCGGGCCAGACGCTCGCCGTCGTCGGCGAATCAGGCTCGGGCAAGTCGACGCTGGCGCGCGCCATCACCGGTCTTCTGCCTCCCAAAGAAGGCTCGATCACCTTCGACGGGCGCGAATTGCCTGCGCGTCTGGCCAACCGAAAGCGCGAAGATTTGCGCGAACTCCAGATGATCTACCAGATGGCGGACGTGGCGATGAACCCGCGCCAAACGGTTGCCACGATCATCGGACGCCCGCTGGAATTTTATTTCAACCTGCGCGGCGCGGAACGCGATCGGCGCGTCAACGAACTCCTCGAAAAGATCGAGATGGGCCGGGGCTTTGCCGACCGCTACCCGGCGGAGCTTTCCGGCGGCCAGAAGCAGCGCGTCTGCATCGCCCGCGCGCTTGCGGCCGACCCGAAGCTGATCATCTGCGACGAGGTCACGAGCGCGCTCGATCCGCTGGTCGCCAATGGCATCCTCAAGCTGCTCCTGGAGCTGCAGAAGCAGGAGCAGGTCTCCTACCTTTTCATCACCCACGACATTGCGACCGTCAGGGCCATCGCCGATTCGATCGCCGTGATGTATCGCGGCGAGGTCGTACGCTACGGGCCGAAGTCGAAAGTTCTCCAACCACCCTATGACGATTACACCCAGCTTCTCCTTTCTTCCGTCCCCGAGATGGAGATCGGTTGGCTGGAAAAGGCAATCTCGGGGCGGCGCATGGCGGCTGCGGGGAACTAGCCCCGCCGCATCGCGCTCGGCGGCTTGCCGAACGCCCGCCTGAACGCGCGGGAAAACGAGGCCGAACTCGAAAATCCCGTCCGCGCGGCAATGTCCGCCATCGGCTCACGCGTATCGAGAACCAGGCGCCGCGCTGCACTCAGCCGCAATCTCAGATAGTACGCGCCGGGGCTCTCGCCGATGGCGCGACCAAAAACCTGCTCCATCGTCCGCACCGACAGTTTCGAACGGCGTGCGATCGCAGCGATGGTCAGCGGCCGGTCGACATGGGCCTCCATGGTCCGCACGGCCTGGGCAAGCCGGGGGTCGTGGCCGTCGAGCCGGCCAAGCGAGACAAGCGGCTGCGCGTCGCTTGCCGCCCTTGCCTGGTCGTAGATGAAGACGCTCGCTACATCGAGCGCGACGCTCATGCCGAGCCGCGATCGGATGAGATGGAGCATCAAGTCGAAGCCCGGCGATGCGCCGCCTGCGGTGATGACGGGACCGTCGATCACATAGCGGTCGGGCCGAATGTCGGCTTCGGGAAAGGCCGCGGCGAAGTCCTCAAGGTCTTCCCAGTGTGTGGTCGCCGCGCGCCCATCGAGAAGTCCGGCATGGCCGAGCACCCAGGCGCCCGCCTCGATGCCGCCGACCGCACGCGCGGCGCCTGCCGCCCGCTTGAACGCGGCGAGCTCCGGCCCGGAGAGCGCGCCGCGCGAACCGAACCCGCCGATCGCGATGACGAAATCGCCGGTGCGGCCGGCGTCGAATGTACCGGAGACGGCAATCGGAAGACCGCTGGTCGTCTGGGGCGGTTCCCCATCGAGCGAAACCACACGCCAGTCGAAGGCCTGACGACCACAGACCCGGTTTGCCGCACGCAACGGATCTATGGCCGAGGCGACGCACATCAGCGAGCACCCCGGCAGCACGAGAAACGTCACCGCAAGCGGCGCTGGATCAGGCAAAAAGATTGGGTGCTTTTCGTTTTTCATCAATTTCAATGCGTAAATCGCAAAACACACGAACGCAAGGAACGCGAACCTGACGGAAATATTGGAGGAAATGCCATGCCGCTCGAAATGAACCGCGAGGTCTTCATCACCTGCGCAGTAACCGGCTCCGGCGGCACGCAGGACCGCTCGCCCCACGTGCCACGCTCGCCCAAACAGATCGCGGATTCGGCGATCGAGGCGGCAAGGGCTGGCGCGGCGATCGTCCACTGCCACGTCCGCGATCCCGAGACCGGCGCCCCACGGCGCGACATCGCGCTTTATCGCGAGGTGACCGAGCGCATTCGCGATGCTGACATTGACGTCGTCCTGAACCTCACCGCCGGGATGGGCGGCGACATGGTGTTCGGCTCGACCGAAAGGCCGCTGCCGCTCAAGGAACAGGGCACCGACATGGCGGGCGCCGCCGAGCGCGTCGAGCATGTGCGCCAGTGCCTGCCGGAAATTTGCACGCTCGACTGCGGCACGATGAATTTCGCCGAGGCCGACTACGTGATGACGAACACGCCCGGCATGCTGCGCGCCATGGGCGCCATGATGACGAAGATGGGGGTCAAGCCCGAGATCGAGGCGTTCGACACCGGCCATCTCTGGTTCGCCAAGGAACTGGTCAAGGAAGGCGTGCTGGCGCCCGACGCACTGGTGCAACTTTGCATGGGCGTGCCGTGGGGCGCCCCGGACGACCTGAACACCTTCATGGCGATGGTCAACAACGTCCCGAAGGACTGGAACTGGTCGGCATTCGCGCTCGGCCGGAACCAGATGGCCTATGTCGCCGCAACCGTGCTCGCCGGCGGCAATGTCCGCGTCGGGCTGGAGGACAATCTGTGGCTGGGCAAGGGCGAGCTCGCAACGAACGCACAGCTCGTCGAGCGCGCCGTGACCATCGTGGAGAACATGGGCGCGCGCGTCATCGGCCCGGACGAGGTGCGCAAGCGCCTCAAGCTGACCAAACGCGCGCCGCTGGCGGCAGAGGGGAACTGATCTCATGGCCGTCATCAGGAAGGCCGCCTGCATCGGCGGCGGCGTCATCGGCGGCGGCTGGATCGCGCGGCTCGCGCTCAACGGCATCGACGTGGCCGTCTTCGACCCGCATCCCGAGGCAAGGCGCAAAGTCGACGAGGTCATGACCAATGCGCGCCACGCCTACACGCGCATGGCGAAGAAGGGGTTGCCGAAAGAAGGAACCGTGACCTTTGTCGGTTCCATTGTCGAAGCGGTCGCAGATGCCGACCTCATCCAGGAGAGCGTACCCGAACGGCTCGAGGTCAAGCTGAAGACGCTGGCCGAGATCGAAACCGCCGCTGCCCCCGACGCGATCATCGGCTCCTCCACCTCCGGCTTCAAGGCGACCGACATGGCCGTCGACATGAAGCACCCCGAGCGCTTCCTCGTCGCCCACCCCTTCAACCCCGTCTATCTGCTTCCGATCAACGAGATCGTGCCTGGCGAGAAGACGAGCCGGGAGGCTGTGGAGCGTGCGAGCGAGGCCTACACCTCCATCGGCATGAAATGCGTCGTTCTCAACAAGGAGATCGATGCTTTCGTCGGCAACCGGCTTCTGGAGGCGGCCTGGCGCGAGGCGCTGTGGCTCGTCAAGGACGGCGTCTGCACGGTCGAGGAACTAGACGACATCATGCGCTATGGCTTCGGCCTGCGCTGGGCGCAGATGGGCATGTTCCAGACCTACCGGATCGCCGGCGGCGAGGCGGGCATGCGGCACTTCATGGCGCAGTTCGGCCCGGCGCTCGCCTGGCCGTGGACCAAGCTCATGGACGTTCCCGAATTCAACGACGACCTCGTCGACCTGATCGCCACGCAATCTGACGCGCAATCCGGCCAGTGGTCGATCCGCGAGCTTGAGCGCATCCGCGACGACAATCTCGTTGCCATCATAGAAGCGCTGTCGAAGGAGAACGACGGCAAGGGCTGGGGCGCGGGGCACCTGCACGAGGCCTACGTCAAACGCCTCGGCCAGGCGGCAAGTCCCCTTTCCGATGCCGCCGCCAAGGCAAAGGCGGCAAAGCCCAGGAAAAAGAAGAAGGCGTGACGCCATGGATTTCGCACTGACCGAAGAGCAGCGCCTCATCGTCGACACGACGCGCGCTTTCGTCGAGAACGAGCTCTATCCGCACGAGGCCGAGGTCGAACGCACCGGCCGTCTGCGCATGGACCTCGTCAAGGAGCTTCAGGCAAAGGCCATCGCGGCTGGCCTTTACGCGGCCAACATGCCCGAGGAGGTCGGCGGCGCGGGGCTCGATACGCTGACCTGGCTGCTCTACGAAAAGGAACTGGGCCGCGCCAATTACGCGTTGCACTGGACCTGCGTCGCGCGCCCCTCGAACATCCTTCTCGCTGGCACCGACGAGCAGAAGGAGCGCTATCTTTATCCCTGCATCCGCGGCGAAAAATGGGACTGCCTCGCCATGACCGAGCCCGGCGCCGGCTCCGACCTGCGCGGCATGAAGGCGAGCGCGCGCCAGGATGGCGGCGACTGGGTGCTGAACGGCACCAAGCACTTCATCTCCCATGCCGACCTCGCCGACTTCGCCATCGTCTTCATGGCCACCGGCGAGGAAGAAACCCCACGCGGGAAAAAGAAGCGCATCACCGCCTTCTTTGTCGACAAGGGCACGCCCGGCTTCACCGTGCGCGACGGCTACCGGAACGTCTCGCATCGCGGCTACACCAATTCCGTGCTGGAGTTCGACGATTGCCGCCTGCCGGCGAGCCAGGTGCTAGGTGAGGTTCACAAGGGATTCGAGGTGGCCAATTCCTGGCTGGGCGCGACGCGCCTCCAGGTCGCCGCCACCTGCATCGGCCGCGCCGAGCGCGCTCTCGGCCACGCCGTCGAATGGGCGGCGAGCCGCGAGCAGTTCGGCCAGCAGATCGGCAAGTTCCAGGGCGTCTCGTTCAAGCTCGCCGACATGGCGACCGAACTGAAGGCGGCCGACCTGATGCTGATGGAAGCCGGCTGGAAATACGACGCCGGCACCGTGACCGACATGGACATGGCGATGGCGAAGCTGAAGGCCAGCGAGATGCTCGCCTTCGTCGCCGACGAAGCGATCCAGATCCACGGCGGCATGGGGCTGATGGACGAACTGCCGCTCGAACGCATCTGGCGCGACGCGCGCGTGGAACGCATCTGGGAAGGCACGAGCGAGATCCAGCGGCACATCATCTCACGCGCGCTGCTGCGGGCGGTCGGAGGGTGAACTTGACCGGCTCCGCGCTGCAAACCCCCAGCCTTTATCCCTCCCCACAAGGGGGAGGGCAATCGTCAGCATCGCGCCGATCCCACCGAGAGCTGCGCCGAATGCTTGCATGCAATGTCCAAGTCTCCCTCCCCCTTGTGGGGAGGGATAAAGGGTGGGGGTCGTTTCAAAAGACCCCTTCCACCGCATGACCCGCCTCGAACGTCTCCTTCGCCCGCGCTCCATCGCCGTCGTCGGCGGCGGCGCTTTCGCGGTCAACGTCGTCAGGCAGTCGCTCAAGATGGAATTTGCCGGCGACATCTGGCCGGTCCACCCGACCCGGACCGAGATCGAAGGCGTTCCAACCTTCCGCTCCATCGCCGACCTGCCGGGTGCCCCGGACGCGGCCTTCATCGGCGTCAATCGCTTCGCCACGATCGATATTCTGCGCGAGCTTGCGGCTCGCAAGGCCGGCGGAGCGATCTCGTTCGCCGCCGGATTTCTCGAGGCGGACGACGCGGACGGTGCCCGTCTTCAGCGCGAGCTCGTCGAAGCCGCCGGCGACATGCCCGTCATCGGGCCGAATTGCTACGGGCTGATCAACTACGCCGACGGCGCCCTGCTCTGGCCTGACCAGCACGGCGGCCGGCGCCTGGCACCGGGCGCGCGCGGCGCGGCGATCATCACGCAATCTTCCAACATCGCCTGCAACCTGACCATGCAAGCGCGCGGGCTGCCCGTTGCCTTCCTGATGACGGCGGGCAACCAGGCCCAGACCGGCCTGTCGGAAATGGCGCTCGGCCTGATCGAGGACGAGCGCGTGTCCGTACTCGGTCTCCACATCGAGGGCTTCGATTCCGTTCCTGGCTTCGAGCGCCTGGCGGCCCGCGCGCGCGAACTGAAGAAGCCGATCGTCGCGATGAAGGTCGGCCGCTCTGAGCAGGCCCGCGCGGCGACCATCTCGCATACGGCGTCGCTGGCGGGTTCCGAAGCAGGCTCCGAAGCGATCCTGAAGCGCCTCGGCATTGCCCGCGTGCACTCGATCCCGGCCTTCCTCGAAACGCTGAAACTTCTCCACGGCGCCGGGCCGCTACCCGGCAACCGGCTGTCCTCGATGAGCTGTTCGGGCGGCGAGGCGTCGGTGATGGCCGATGCCGCCGACGGGCGCACCGTGACCTTCCCGCCCCTCAGCGGGTCGCATCGCGACAAGGTCAAGGCAACGCTCGGCCCGTTGGTCGCGCTCGCCAATCCGCTCGACTACCACACCTTCATCTGGAACGACGAACCGGCCATGACCGCGACCTTCACCGCCATGATCGCGGGCGGCTTTGACCTCAACATGCTGGTGCTCGACTTCCCCCGCGCCGACCGCTGCTCGGATGCCGACTGGTGGCCAACAGTGCGCGCCTTCGAAGCAGCGCTCAAGGCGAACGGTGCGCGCGGCGCAATCGTGGCGTCGATGGCGGAGAATCTCTCCGAGGGACACGCGGACGAACTTCTCGCGCGCGGCATCGTACCATTGCACGGCATTGAGGAAGCGATGGCTGCGGCGGAAGCGGCGGCGTTCGTGGGATCGGTTTGGGCCCGGACACCACCGTCTGGCCTGACGTCCATGATCTCCCCTCTTGATGGAGAAATGGCCCGCAATCGAGTGCCGGGCGCGCCGTGCCAGACCCTCGACGAAGCATCCGCCAAATCGCTCTTCGCATCGCGCAATCTCTCCGTTCCTGCCGGTCGCCGCGTATCCTCCGCACCGGAAGCCGTCACCGCAGCCAAAGCCCTCGGGTTCCCCGTTGCGCTCAAGGCCCTTGGCCTCGCGCACAAATCCGAGCACGGAGCGGTCCGGCTGAACCTGCGCGACGCCGCTGCGGTCGAAGCCGCCGCGACCGCCCTCTTGCCCCTTGGCGCGAGCCTCTATGTCGAACGCATGGTCGAGGGCGCGGTTGGCGAACTCATCGTCGGCGTCTCGCCCGATCCCGTCTTCGGCGCGCTGCTGACCATCGGCTCGGGCGGCGTTCTCGTCGAGCTCTTGGCAGACGCCGCGACGCTTCTGCTTCCCGCCAGCCGCGACGAGATCGAAACGGCGCTGCGATCGCTCAGGCTCTTCCCGCTCCTCGACGGCTATCGCGGCCGCCCGAAAGGCGATGTCGCGGCCGCGATCGACGCCATCCTCGCCATTTGCGATTTCGTCGTCGAGAATGAGGGGCGGATCGTGGAACTCGACATCAACCCGCTAATCGTGTGCGAACGCGGCGCATTCATCGCGGATGCGCTACTGGTCGGCGATTTCGAAACTTTGGAGCAAACCGCATGAGCGAAGACGTCGTCAAAACCCGCCGCGAAGGCGCGATCCTTGAGGTCACGCTCGACCGCCCGAAAGCGAATGCGATCGACCTGAGAACCTCGCGCCTGCTCGGCCAGACCTTCAAAACCTTCCGCGACGATCCGGACCTGCGCGTCGCGATCGTGAAAACTGCCGGGGACAAGTTCTTCTCAGCCGGCTGGGACCTGAAGGCGGCGGCGGATGGCGATGCGGTCGACGGCGACTATGGCGTCGGCGGGTTCGGCGGCCTGCAGGAACTGCGCGACATGAACAAGCCGGTCATCGCCTGCGTCAACGGCATGGCCGTGGGCGGCGGCTTCGAACTCGCGCTCTCGTGCGATCTCATTTACGCGTCCGAAACGTCGAGCTTCGCCCTGCCCGAAATCAAGGCCGGCACATTGGCCGACGCGGCGACCATCAAGCTGCCGCGCCGCATCCCGTATCACGTCGCGATGGATATGCTTCTGACCGGCCGCTGGATGGATGTGATGGAGGCCCATCGCTGGGGCCTCGTCAACGAGGTGCATCCGGCCGACCAGTTGGAAGAGCGCGTCTGGGACGTCGCCCGCCTGCTCGCCTCTGGCCCGCCTTTGGTCTTTGCCGCGATCAAGGAAGTCGCGCGCGAGGCCGAAGGCCAGACTTTTCAATCGGCCATGAACCGCATCACCAAGCGCCAGTTCCGAACGGTCGATGAACTCTACGAGTCGGAAGACGGACCGGAAGGCTTCAAGGCGTTCGCAGAAAAGCGCGACCCGGTGTGGAAGGGGCGCTAACGCCCCTCCCAGCCGTTCGTCAAACCCGTTCGATGGCGATCGATATACCCTGGCCGACGCCGATGCACATCGTCGCCAGGCCGTAGCGCGCACCGCGTTCCTTGAGCTCCAGCGCAGCAGTGCCGGTGATGCGCGCGCCCGACATGCCGAGCGGATGGCCAAGCGCGATCGCGCCGCCGTTCGGATTCACATGGTCCGCGTCGTCGGCGATGCCGAGATCGCGCAGCGTGGCGAGCCCCTGGCTGGCGAAGGCTTCGTTGAGTTCGATCACGTCGAAGTCGGAAACCTTCATGCCGAGGCGATCGACCAGCTTGCGGGTCGAGAGCGCCGGGCCGAAGCCCATGATGCGCGGCGCAAGGCCAGCGACCGCACCGCCCAGGACGCGCGCGGTCGGCGTCAGGCCGTATTTCTTCACCGCCGCCTCCGACGCGATGATGAGTGCCGCCGCGCCGTCATTGACGCCCGAAGCGTTGCCCGCGGTGACCGTTCCACCCTCCTTCTTGAAGGGCGTCGGCAGCTTGCCGAGCTTCTCGGCAGTCGTGCCGGCGCGCGGATGTTCGTCCTTGTCGACCACGATCGGGTCGGCTTTGCGCTGCGGGATCGTCACGGCGACGATCTCCTTCGCCAGCCGGCCGTTCTCCTGGGCGGCGACGGCCTTGTCCTGGCTGCGCGCGGCAAAGGCGTCCTGGTCGGCGCGGCTGATCTGGAACTGCTCGGCGACGTTCTCGGCCGTCTCCGGCATGGAATCGACACCATGCTGCTTCTTCATCAAGGGATTGACGAAGCGCCAGCCGATGGTGGTGTCGTAGATTTCCGCATTGCGCGAGAATGCCGTCTCGGCCTTCGGCATGACGAAAGGCGCGCGCGACATGCTCTCCACGCCGCCGGCGATCATGATTTCGGCCTCGCCTGCCTTGATGGCATGGGCGGCATTGATGACGGCGTTCATGCCCGAGCCGCAGAGCCGGTTCACGGTCGCGCCGGGCACGACCTCCGGCAGGCCGGCCAGAAGCAGCGACATGCGCGCGACGTTGCGGTTGTCCTCGCCGGCCTGGTTCGCGCAGCCATAGACGACATCGTCGATGGCTGCCCAGTCGACGCCGGGATTGCGCTCCATCAGCGCCTTCATCGGCACGGCGCCAAGATCGTCGGCGCGCACGGAGGAGAGCGAGCCGCCGAAGCGGCCGATGGGCGTGCGGATATAGTCGCAGATATAGGCGTCAGCCATGTTCAAACCTCCGGTACGATCAGATCCTTGCAGGCACCTTCAACCACGAGCTTGGCTCCGGTCACGGCCTGCAGGTCTTCCATGCTGATGGACGGCAGCTTTTCGCGCAGGACGAAACGCTTGTCGATGATTTCGACGACGGCAAGGCTGGTGTAGACCGTCGTCACGCAGCCGACGCCGGTCAGCGGCAGCGAGCAGCGCTCGACGAGTTTCGGCTTGCCGTCCTTTGTGACGTGGTCGGTGATGACGCAGACGCGCTTGGCTCCGTGAACAAGGTCCATCGCGCCGCCGACGGCAGGCACCGATTTCGGACCCGTCGACCAGTTGGCGAGGTCGCCATTCTCCGCCACCTCGTAGGCGCCGAGGATCGCGACGTCGAGATGGCCGCCGCGCACCATGGCGAAGCTGTCGGCATGATGGAAGAAGGATGCGCCGGGATTAAGTGTCACCGCCTTCTTGCCGGCGTTGATCAGGTCCCAGTCTTCCTCACCGGCCGGCGGCGCTTCGCCGAAATCGAGGACGCCGTTCTCGGTGTGGTAAATGACCTCGCGGCCCTGTGGCTTGAACTTCGCCACCATCTCGGGAAACCCGATGCCCAGATTGACATAGGCCCCGTCCTGGATGTCCTGCGCCGCGCGCCAGGCGATCTGGGCGTTGGTGAGTTTCGCGGTCATGCGCCGGCCCCTTCCTTCAAGCGCGCGCTTTCGCGCAGCAATGCCTCTTCCTGGCGTGGATCCGTCACCTCGACGATCGTGTCGACGAAGATGCCGGGCGTTACGACGTGCTCGGGATCGATCGCGCCGGGCTCGACCACCTGCCGCGCCTGGACGATCGTCTTCGCCGCCGCCATCGCCATCAAGGGCGCGAAATTGCGCGCCGCCTTGTTGTAGGTGAGATTGCCCTTGGCGTCGGCAAGCTCGGCCTTGATGATCGCGACATCCGCCTTGAGCCAGCGCTCCTGCACGTAAGGCCGGCCGTCGAACTCGGCGACCGGCTTGCCCTTGGCGATGTCCGTGCCGAAGCTCGTCGGCGTATAGAAGGCCGGAATGCCGGCCCCGCCCGCACGGATGCGCTCGGCGAGCGTGCCCTGCGGCACCAGTTCGAGCTCGATCTCGCCGGCGTGATAGCGCTCGGTAAAGGCGCGCGAATCCGTCGAGCGCGGGAACGAACAGACCATCTTGGCAACCATGCCGGCGTAGATCATCGCCGCGATGCCGACCGCGCCATTGCCGGCGTTGTTGTTGACGACGGTCAGCCGGCCCGGCGAGCCGGTCTCCTTGTAGCGCGTGACGAGCGCGTCGATCAGTTCGATCGGCGCGCCCGAGCCGCCGAAGCCGCCGATCATGACGGTCATGCCGTCTTCGATGCTGGCGATCGCATCCTCGATGCTGGGGGTGATCTTGTTCATCTCGCTCCCGGAAATGTTGGCGGCCGGCAGGAAACCGACCGCATATCGAATTCAGGAAAGTTCGCATTGCGAACACATGTTCCATATGCGATACACGCTCTAGATGACCGAGGGTAACGTGTCAATCGAAGAGCCGACAAGCCGCACCGATCGTGTCGGGTCGCTGGAACGCGGGCTGGGCGTCCTGGAGATCCTGGCGGCGCATCCGGCCGGGCTGACGATGAGCGAGGTCGCCGATCGCGCGGGGCTGACGCGCGCCGGCGCGCGTCGCTTCCTCCTCACCCTCGTTGCCTCCGGTTATGCCCGGCAGGACGGGCGCATCTTTCGCCTGTCGCCCCGCCTCATCACGCTAGGGCGCACATGGCTTTCCGGCGCTTCGCTGTGGACCTATGCCGAGCCCTTCATGCGCGAGGTCTCGCAGACATTGAACGAAAGCTGCTCAGCAGCCGTACTGGCGGATGAGGACGTGGTCTATGTCGCCCGCATCGCCGGCGCGCGCATCGTCGGCGTCGCCCTTCATGTCGGCACGCGCCTGCCGGCCTACTGCACATCGATGGGCCGGGTACTCCTGTCGGGCCTGTCCGACGCCGACCTCCACGCGTTCCTCGCGCGCGCCGCGATCCTCGCCAAGACCGACCGGACGGTGACCAACCCTGGCGAACTCGCCCGCCTCGTCGCGAAGGCGCGCGAAGACGGCTACGCCATCGTCGACCAGGAACTCGAGATCGGCCTGCGCTCGCTCGCCGTACCGATCCGCGACCGCACGGGCGCGATCGTCGCGGCGATCAACGTCTCCACGCAATCGGCACGGATGCCGCTGTCGGAAATGGAGCGGGAGTTCCTCCCGCTCCTGAAAAAGGCCGCCGGTTCGATCGAGGATTTCTTCGTGGTGCAGTAGGGGGTCAGGCCGCTTGGCAGGCACTGTGCGCGTCGCGCTCGATCAGTCCCTTGATGGTGCGGGCGAGCGTCAACTGCCGGTGCTGTGCAATGGCGCGGTCGATCTCGTTGTCGCTTGCCGGTTCTTCAGCCACGGCCAGCAACCGGTCAACGATCGATCCCATATCGGCGGAACCGTTGCAAAGAGCGCGATCCG
Source organism: Aliihoeflea sp. 40Bstr573 (assembly GCF_024105655.1). GTDB lineage: Bacteria > Pseudomonadota > Alphaproteobacteria > Rhizobiales > Rhizobiaceae > Aliihoeflea. Next base: position 6,230 of record NZ_JAAAMH010000003.1, on the reverse strand, counting down.
CGCGGGTGTTGTGGTTCAGGTGGTGAAGCATCGATTCCTCCTTTCCTCCAAGCACGATCGCCGTAAGGCGTTTCGATGCTCGTTCGATGCGGAAAGAAATAGCCGGGATCGATGACAGCTCGAAGACAAGCGCGCGTCCGAAATGGGGCGGGCCGGAGACTTTTCTTCCCCGCCCCGCCCCAGAAGTAAACGCGCCGTGCTTCCGCGCCGCTAGACGTAGCGGTTGACGATGTTTTCCAGCCGCTCCTGCCGGCCCGAGACCGGCTGCGGATCGAGCCCCGTATCGAGCGCCCAGTTCGAAATCTCTTCGAGCGAATAGGACCCCTCGAGCATCTTCGCGGCGTCCGGGTCGGACCAGCCGGCGTAGCGCTCCTCGAGCGGCGCGGAGAGCGCCTTGTCCTCGATCATCTTCGCCGCCGCCTTCAGCCCGCGCGCGCAGCAATCCATGCCTCCGACATGGGCCGCGAGCAGGTCAACCGGATCGAGCGACTGGCGGCGCAGCTTGGCGTCGAAATTGGTCCCCCCCGTGGTGAAGCCACCGGCCTTCAGCACCTCCAGATAGGCTAGCGCCATCTCCGGCACGTTGTTGGGGAACTGGTCGGTGTCCCAGCCGGACTGGTAGTCGTTGCGGTTCATGTCGATCGAACCGAAGATGCCGAGAGCGCCTGCAAGCGCCAGTTCGTGCTCGAAGGAATGGCCGGCGAGGATGGCGTGGCCCTGCTCGATATTGACCTTGACCTCCTTCTCCAGGCCGAAATCCTTCAGGAAGCCGTAGACGGTCGCGACGTCGAAATCATACTGGTGCTTGGTCGGCTCCTGCGGCTTCGGCTCGATCAGGATTGTGCCGTCGAATCCGATCTTCTTCGCATAGTCGACGACGAGCGACAGGAACCGGCCTGCCTGATCGCGTTCGCGCTTCATATCGGTGTTGAGCAGCGTCTCGTAGCCCTCGCGCCCGCCCCACAGCACGTAGTTCTGGCCGCCGAGCCGCTTGGTGACATCGACGCAGCTCTTCACCGTGGCGGCCGCATAGGCGAAGACATCCGGGTCCGGATTGGTCGCCGCGCCCGCCATGTAGCGGCGGTGTGAGAAGAGGTTGGCGGTGCCCCACAAGAGCTTGACGCCGGTCTCTTCCTGCTTCTTCGCGAACACATCCGCGATCTCGTCGAGCCGCGAGATGCTCTCTTTCAAAGTCGCGCCCTCGGGCCGCACGTCCGCATCATGGAAGCAGTAGAATGGCGCGCCGAGCAGGCTGAACATCTCGAAGGCGACATCCGCCTTCATTTTCGCCGCTTCCATCGTCTCGCCAAACCAGGGCCGCTCGAAGGTCTGGCCGCCGAACGGGTCGCTGCCCGGCCAGGCGAAAGAGTGCCAGTAGGCGACGGCAAAGCGCAGATGGTCTTCCATGCGCTTGCCAAGCACGATCTCGTTCGGATCGTAGTGACGGTAGGCCAGTTCGGACGTCGATTGCGGGCCTTCGAACTTGATCGGCTTTATGTCGCCGAAGAAACCGGTGCTCATGAGGTCAAACTCCTTTGAGTGCAGGATAAAGCGCGCGGAAACGTGCATAGGCGTCCCCATAGGCCGAGGCCAGCGCGCGGTCGGGTTCGATGGTTGAGGCGATGCGGGGCCGCGTCAGGATGGAGGCCGGCTCGGCCTTCTCCGCCGCGATGAGGCCGAGGCGCGCGGCGCCGAAGGCCGCGCCGAAATCGCCGTCCGCGGGCAGTTCGACCGGGATGCCGAGCGCCGTCGCGATCGTCTTCAGCCAGAGCTGCGAGCGCGAGCCGCCGCCGACCGCCATGACTGAGGAAAGCTCCGTTCCGGCGGCACGCAGCGCTTCGAGATTGTCGCGCAGCGCAAACGCAACGCCTTCGAGCACGGCCTGCGTCAGGTTCGCGCGGTCGCTCTGGTGCGACAGGCCGACAAAGGCGCCGCGGATTGCCGCATCGTTGTGCGGCGTCCGCTCGCCGGAAAGGTAGGGCAGGAAGGTGACGCCAGACGGCGCGCGCAACTCGGTGCCAAGTTCGCCCGTCAGTGCGGCCGGTTCCGCGCCGGTCACGCTGGCGAGCCAGTTGAGCCCGTCCGTCGCCGACAGGATGACGCCCATCTGGTGCCAGGTTCTCGGCAAGGCATGGCAGAAGGTGTGGATCGCGCTTTGCGGGTTCGGCAGATAGCTGTCGGTGGCAGCAAACACCACACCCGACGTGCCAAGCGAAACGAAAGCCTCGCCGCCTTTGGCGACGCCGAGCCCGCAGGCAGAAGCCGCATTGTCCCCCGCTCCGCCCGCAACGATCACATGGCCCGTCATGCCCCATCTGGCGGCAAGCTCGCCGCGCAATCGACCGGCAGGCTCGGTGCCCTCGACAAGGCTCGGCATGTGCTCTTCGGCAAGCCCCGTCGCGGCGAGAAGATCGAGCGACCAGCGCCGGTTTGCAACGTCAAGCCAGGCCGTTCCGGCAGAATCCGACATTTCGGAGATCATTTCGCCAGTGAGCCAGAGTCGTACATAGTCCTTCGGTAACAGGACCTTCGCCACGCGCTCGAAAATCTCCGGTTCGTTGGCGCGAACCCAGGCGAGCTTTGGCGCGGTGAAGCCGGGAAAGACGATATTGCCGGTGATCTGCCGGAAGCGCGGATCGGCGTCGAGCGCGCGTGCCTCGGCGTGACTGCGCGTGTCGTTCCAGAGGATCGAGGGCCGCAGCACCACGCCGGCGCCGTCGACCAGCGTTGCGCCGTGCATCTGCCCGGAAAGGCCGATGCCACGCATGGCGGCCATCTCCTTGGGGTGGGACAGGACAAGCGCACCGATCGCCTCCTCGGCGGCCCCGATCCAATCAGCCGGATCCTGTTCCGACCAACCGTCATGCGGCCGAGAGACCGAAAGCGCGGCGGATGCCGACGCGACGACCTTCTGATCGGCGCCCATCAGCAACGCCTTCAGACCGGATGTGCCCAGATCGAGCCCGAGATACATGGCGAATTCCTCCCCGACGGACTCTTAGCAGATTGCACGCCGCCGCCGAGTCGAATTTTTTCGGAACTCGCAATAAATGGCGATCAGCGCGCGGCGATGGCGTCCGCCCGCTGCCACAGGATACCCGACATCGGGCTCGCCTCGCGCCGCAATGCGCGCTCGCGGGTCAGCCTTCCGGCCATTGCACGATCGCCGGAGCGGATCGCAGCCTCGATCAGCGTCAGGTCGATCACGTCGCGCTGGGCGTGGCTGCCGCCGAAGGAATGAGCGCGCGCACGCACGGCGCTCAAGAGCTGCACCGTCTCGGCATAGTCGCCGCGCCCGAACGCATGGAGCGCACGGGCGATGGGCCGGCCGACATCCCGCGTAAAGCCAGCATTGTCGCCCGCGCCCGCGCCCGCAACCGCCTCGTCTTGCGCGGCCAGAAGGCGCGCCGCCGCCGCCTCGCTGCCCCCTGCAACGAATGCCATCATCGCATGCATGTCGTTGAAGGCGTAGGCCGACACGCCCGCATGCGGCGCCCACTGCGCGGCGAGAGGTGTCCAGCGGTCGCCGACATCGACACCGCCCAGGTGCAGCCGCCAGAGGATCGCGGAAGCGTCGACCATGTTGAGCGCAACCGTCGATCGTGCGCCGAAGATCGGCCCGTCATAAAGCGCCAGCACCTCGTCGGTCTCCCCGAGGTCGAAATGGTAAAGCGCGAGATGCCACCAGTTGTGGACCTGGAGAAAGCTCTCCTTCGTCCAGTGCTCGGCGTTGCCGCGCATCCATGCGATGCCCTCCCGCTGCCTGCACTGCATTTCCATGACATGCGCCACCGCGTGCTGTGCCCAGCCGTCGCGCGGGTTGAGATCAACCGCTTGTCGGCCGGCGCGTTCGGCGTCTTCGTACTCGCCATTTTCCTCCAGCCCGAAGGCGCGCATCCCGAGGATGGCATGGTAGCCCGCCATGCCCGCGTCCCAGGCCGGTAGCGCGCGCTCGATCCGTCCGCGCAGCATCGACGCATTGCCGGTGAAGAAATCGATCTGGTGTCCGGCCTGAAGCGCCAGTGCATCGCGGGGATACTCTGCCGCCAGATCGGCAAGCACGCGCCCCGCATCGTGCCAGCGGCCCGCGGCGAGATGGCCGAGCGCGGCGACATGCGCCTTCTCGCGAGTATTGGCAGGCAACGCGGCGGCGGCCGCATGGGCGGCGCGAACGACGGGCGCGGCCGTCGGCTCGGTCGAGAGCCCATAGAGATAGCCCTTCAGCACATGCGCCATCACTGTGCCCCGGTCCGCCGCAATCGCCGCATTCGCCGCGCCCACCGGATCGCCGATGAAGCATTGCAGCTCCGCCACGCCGCGCATCAGATGCGCGGCCGCGCCGTTCCCTCCGCCAGAGATGTGAAGATCAAGCGCGTCAGTCGCCATGAAGGAGCTCCGGTTGAATTTGGAGCCTACGCCCGCCGCGCCGCGCCTGCCAAGCCTGACGCGTTCACGCGCATTTCGGCGAAAGTAACATCTCGTCAACCACGCGGCGACAATCATGCGGACAACGCCGGGCGATTCGCACCGGCAGACTTGCATTTCGTGACCGAGGGGATGGGTAGCGTGCGTTTGAATGAAGATGAAGCGGCCAGAGCCGCGATCCGGCTGTTTCCGATGGAACGCCGGCAGGGCCGCATCGAGGCCGTAGCCACAGCCTTGCAACGCGCAAGCAACGACCGCGTCGCCGACCGTTATGCCGGGCGCGTGGCCCAGACCATGTTCGCCGAACTCGAACTCCTCGGCCTCCCCGAACTCGCGCAGGATGAGGCCATCGGCGCCTTCTTTCACGAAGTCAACCAGGCGATCGCCGCGCGCCGCGACGCCGAGCCCTGGATGGCCGAGATTATTTCCCTGCGCTGAGAGCGGGGAAGCCGGGCGACCGCATCCGCCGACGCCCGGCAAGTCGCCTAACTGGACGAACCGGCCTTGAAAGCTTCGTAGCGCGCCTTCGTCTCGGCATTCATCGGATAGAGGCCCGGCAGCGCAACGCCGCGGCCGACCTCTTCCATGATCCAGGCTTCCATCCGCTCCTGCTCGGGCGCCTCGGCGAGGACGTCGTCGAGGAGCGCGGCGGGAATGACGACTGCGCCGTCATCATCGACCACGATCACGTCGTCCGGAAACACCGCGACGCCGCCGCAACCGATCGGCTCCTGCCAGTTGACGAACGTCAGACCCGCCACCGAGGGCGAGGCGGCGACGCCGTTGCACCAGACCGGCAAGTTCGCGCCGAGCACGCCGGCAAGATCGCGCACCACGCCGTCCGTCACCATGGCGGCGACGCCGCGCTTGGCCATGCGCGAGACGAGAATGTCACCGAAGACGCCGGCATCCATGACGCCTTGCCCGTCGATGACGGCGATCGAACCTTCGGGCATCGCCTCGATGGCGGCGCGGGTCGAGATCGGCGAGCCCCAGCTTGCCGGCGTCGCGAGGTCCTCGCGCGCGGGCACGAACCGGAAGGTGAAGGCCGGGCCGACCGAGCGCGGCTGGCCGGGACGCAACGGCTTGGTGCCGCGCATCCACACGTTGCGCAGTCCCTTCTTCAACAGAATCGTGGTGAGCGTCGCGGTGGAGACGCCCTTCAAAGTCTCGATTGCCGCCTGATCCAATGCCATTCCTGAAACTCCTCGCTTGCGTTGGTTGCAAACCGTCTAAGCGCAAATGCGCGCCGGGGAAACCGCCAGCATGTTCTGGACCGATCGCTTTCGGCACTGGCCTCGTCTCTCCCGTCTCTGTGCGTCTGTTTACGGTTGGTCTTGCCGCTAATTGGAGGCGCATGAACGCGGCTCGGCGCCGCGGCGTTCGTCGCCTTCGTGCGCAAGGGTTGCGGCTTTGGGTTGCGCGTTCGGCGATAAGAGTGAGCGGCAGGATTTGGTACGGTGTTAATGCGGCTTCCTCGCCGATGGGTTTTGGCTCCAAACGCAAAAGCCGCCCATGGGGCGGCTGATTTAAGATGGGTCGCTGCGATGTGGTTGCGGGACTGAAATTTGAGTCAAGGACCTTGCGGCTCATGGATCGCGGGACGATGAACTGCCGGATGCCGGGTCGAGAGGCTGGCTCGGCGCGGCGCAAGTTGTGGGATTTGGGTGGTTTTGTTTGGTTGCGGGGGCAGGATTTGAACCTGCGACCTTCAGGTTATGAGCCTGACGAGCTACCGGGCTGCTCCACCCCGCGTCACCATTGTCTGGCTTTTTTGCCAGTCATCCGGGCTGCTTGTCCGAATG
>NZ_JAAAMH010000029.1 GCF_024105655.1 Aliihoeflea sp. 40Bstr573 | reverse complement strand
GTACGGCTCAATCCGGCGCATCTGCGCCGCCGTCAGCATCAGCAAATCACTCAAGGCAGCACCTCCTGCCACCTTGAATCACCCAACAGCCATCAACTCAACAAATTAATGGGTCCTGACCCTAGCTAGAAATTACTAAGGCACGTTAACCAGCGAGAAGGGATCGCGGGCGGAAAGTGTTGTCTTGGCGACAATGCTGGGGACGGTATGCGGTTTCATCAGGCCGAATCGGCTTTCTTTGTCTTCATCGCGGTCGTTCTCGCGGCCGGCGTGACGACACTGCATGCCTATGGCGTCTTGCAGATGCTGGTTGCCAATCCGGTTGGGGACGAAATAGACTATCTGGCTCGGCTGCTTTTCGCGATCGGCGTGCTTCTGGCCACCGCCATCTTCTTCGGCGCCTTTTTTATCTACCCCCTGATCCGCCAGCAGGTGCAGGAGGAGGGAAAGCTGCGCGCCATGACCGAGACCTTGAGCGCGCGTTCCGTCACCCTCGAACACGCGGCCCTGACCGACGGCCTGACGGGCATGCAGAACCGCCGCTTCTTCGACGAGGCGCTGCGCGAGTATCTTGCCGCATTCGGCCCGATCGACCGGCCCGTCGGGCTGATGATCATCGACCTCGACCACTTCAAGGCGATCAACGACACGCACGGCCACGACATCGGCGACAAGGTCTTGAAGGAAGTCGCCGCATGCCTGCGCGAAATGACGCGCTACCACGACGTCGTCGCGCGCCTTGGCGGCGAGGAATTCGCCATCGTGGCTGCCAATCTCGACGATGCCGGATTGATCGCCTTCGCCGAGCGCGTTCGCAAGGCGGTCGCTTCGCTCGTCGTCGTCAACGGCAACATTCGCCTGAAGGTCACGGCGAGCGTGGGACTGGCCATGTGGGATGGCAAGGAGGGAGCTGGGGATCTCTACCGCCGCGCGGACAAGCGGCTCTACCAGGCGAAAGGGCTCGGTCGGAACCGGGTCTGCGCCTGAGAAGCAGCCGAGCCGAAGCTCGTCTCGCGCCTTTCGATCCGGTCAGTCTTCGTAGAGCCGGCGCAGCCCTTCGTCGTCGGTGCGGCGGCGCATGCCCGGGAGCGGGGCGCGCGGGGGCGGGGCGTCGAGCGCGGCGGCAAGGCGCTCGAACGGATCGTCGCCGATCATCGGGGCAAAATCATCGGGCATGTAGGCAGGGCCTTCACCGCGCAAACCCTGGACGAGAGCGTGAAGGTCGATCTCGCCGAGTTGACTGACTGCCTCGGCGTCGGCCTGCGGGCGGCCGGGCAGCTGATGCGATTTCAATGTCTCGAACTTCATCCGCATCGTCGTCGCGACGCCTTCGCCGAAGGCAATCGCCTCGCGCTGGCCCATCGAGGACAGGAAGGTGAGGGTGGAGGCCGACGAATCGGCGATCGCCGAGCGGATGATGTCCTGGTCGCGCTCGTTCGCCAGGCGCATGGCAAAGATGGTCGAGCACTGCGACAGGACGGTCGGGTCGAGCTCGCCGGGGCGCTGCGTAACGACGCCGAGATAGCAACCGTATTTGCGGCCCTCCTTGGCGATGCGCGAGAGGGCATGGCGTGTCGGCGCGAAACCGAGCCGGTGGTCGGCCGGCATGTAGCGGTGGGCCTCCTCGCACAGAACCAGCAGCTTCAGCCGGCCCTTCGAGCCTGCGGCGAGATCGAAGGCGAGGCGCGAGAGAACCGAACAGACCGAATTGACCACTTCCGATGGCAGGCCGGCGAGTTCGAAGCAGGTGATCGTCTTGCCGTGATGGGGCACGCGAAAGATCTTGCCGATCGCCTCGTGCAGATTATCCTCGATCAGTCGCGAGGCGAACATGAAGCGATAGCGCGGGTCGGCGAGCGCGGATTCGATGCGCGACTTCAGCGCCCGGCAATGCGGCCGCTCGGACTTCGATTCGAGCATGCCCATGCGCTCGTCGATCAGCTTGATCAGGTCGATCATGCGGTAGGGGACGGGCGTGTCGGCGGTGACCGAGGTCGTATCCGCGCCGCGCCGCAGCAGCGTCGCCGACGAAGAGGATCGATTGTAGCGGCTCTTGGCGGCCGGGATGAGGTCGCGCAGGAGATCGATCTCCTCGGCGATGGCCTCTCGACCTCGAAACAGCACCTCTGCAAGTTCCTCCAGTCGAAACAGCCAGAAGGGCATGTCGAGCGAATTGGTGTCGATCCGGATCGAGCAATCGGAAAAAGCGGCGTGGAATTCGTTGTGCGGATCGAGAATCAGGACGCGCAGTTCGGGGTTGGCATCGACGGCCTTGCGCAACAAGAGCGCGACGGCACTCGACTTGCCGACGCCGGTCGTGCCAAGCACGGCGAAATGGCGGCTGAGCGTGCTGTCCATCGAGATGCGCGCAAGAATGTCGTGATCCTGGCTCAGATTTCCAATGGAGATCGCCTGGCGGCCGCCAAGGTCGTAGACGGCTTCCAGGTCGCGCGCCCGGATGCGATGGGCAATGGCGCCGACATGCGGGTAGAGCGTGATGCCGCGATCGAAGGTCGGCTTGCCGGCGACATCGCGGACCTCGCCGACGAGTTCGATGCGCACGATCAGCGTGTTTTCGGCGTTGTCGTTCCATTCGGCGTGCGGCGTCTCGATCGCATAGACGAGGCCGACCGTGCGGGCTGCGCCGAGATTGATCGAGATCATGCGGCCGACGGCCCATAAGCCATCGCTCGCCGTCTGCATGCCGTCAGCAATCGCCGCAACGGTCGCGCGGGCGCCGTCGCACTGGATGACGCGGCCGATGACGCGCGATTCCGGCTGCAGCGTGTCGCGCCGTTCCTGGCTCACGTCGTCGCCTTCATGTCCCGTTCGTTCAACATACATCGCGCCGATCCCCCAGATCTCCGGCACAACCTAGGCGAGCCCGGTTAAAGCGCCGTTCGGGCGGATGGTTCACGCCGGGTTAAATAAGGCGGCCGGCGCAAGGAAATTGCGTCAGTGACGCCATTGACAGTTCTTCCGTGCTCTGCCTAATCTGCGCGCCATGTTGAAGACGACACTCATTCTCGTAGTAGGACGGCGCGTGGGCAAGGTGGTGTAACCACCGGGCGAAAGCACCCCATGCGCAACACGCAGGCTCCCGACGGGGGCCTTTTTTGTTTCCCGAACCATAGCCAGAGACGACGGACCAGACCCATGAACAGCGCCACACACGACAGCGGACGACGCGAAATGACCGGAGCGGAGATGGTCGTCCAGGCCCTTCGCGACAATGGCGTGGCGCACATTTTCGGCTATCCGGGCGGTGCGGTCCTTCCGATTTACGACGAGCTCTTCCAGCAGGAAGATGTCCAGCACATTCTCGTGCGCCACGAGCAGGGCGCGGGCCATGCGGCCGAAGGCTATGCCCGCTCGACCGGCAAGGCTGGCGTCATGCTGGTCACCTCCGGTCCCGGCGCGACCAATGCAGTGACATCGCTTCAGGACGCGCTGATGGACTCGATCCCGCTCGTGTGCATCACCGGCCAGGTCCCGACGTCGCTCATCGGCTCCGACGCCTTCCAGGAATGCGATACGGTCGGGATCACACGGCCCTGCACCAAGCACAACTGGCTGGTGAAGGATGTCAACGAGCTCTCCGCCATCTTGCATGAGGCGTTTCACGTTGCGACTACGGGCCGGCCCGGACCTGTCGTGGTCGACATCCCGAAGGACGTCCAGTTCGCCAAAGGCACCTATACGCCGCCGCAGACCGCGCCGCGCACCAGCTACCATCCAAAGGTGCAGGGCGACATGGAGGCGATCAAGGCCGCCGTCGGACTGATGGCGAATGCGAAGCGCCCGGTCATTTATTCGGGTGGGGGCGTCATCAATTCAGGCGCGGAAGCCAGCCACCTCTTGCGCGAACTGGTCGACCTGACCGACTTCCCGATCACGTCGACATTGATGGGGCTCGGTGCCTATCCCGCCTCGGGCAAGAACTGGCTCGGGATGCTGGGCATGCACGGCACCTACGAAGCCAACATGACGATGCACGATTGCGACGTCATGCTGTGCATCGGCGCGCGCTTCGACGACCGCATCACCGGACGCCTCAACGCGTTTTCGCCCAACTCCAAAAAGATCCACATCGACATCGATCCGTCCTCGATCAACAAGAACGTGCCCGCCGACGTGCCGATCATCGGCGATGTCGGGCGCGTCATGGAGGACATGGTGCGGCTGTGGAGGGCGACCGCGCGCACCGACAAGGCGCGGCTTGCGCCCTGGTGGGAACAGATCGAAAAGTGGCGCGCGCGCGATTCGCTCGCCTACCGGCCTAACGACGACGTCATCATGCCGCAATACGCGATCCAGCGGCTCTACGAACTGACCAAGCACCGCGACACCTACATCACCACGGAAGTCGGCCAGCACCAGATGTGGGCGGCCCAGCACTACGGCTTCGAAAAGCCGAATCACTGGATGACCTCGGGCGGACTTGGAACCATGGGCTACGGCCTGCCGGCCGCGCTCGGCGTGCAGATCGCCCATCCCGACGCGCTTGTCATCGACATCGCCGGCGACGCCTCGGTGCAGATGACGATCCAGGAGATGAGCTGCGCGGTGCAGTACGAAGCGCCGATCAAGATCTTCATCCTGAACAACCAGTATATGGGCATGGTGCGCCAGTGGCAGCAGCTTTTGCATGGCAACCGCCTGTCGCACTCCTACACCGAGGCGATGCCCGATTTCGTCAAGCTGGCGGAAGCTTATGGCGGGCACGGCATCCGCTGCGAAAAGCCGGGCGATCTCGACGCGGCGATCCAGGAAATGATCGACGTCAAGAAGCCGGTCATCTTCGACTGCCGCGTGGCCAATCTGGCCAATTGCTTCCCGATGATCCCGTCCGGCAAGGCGCATAACGAAATGCTGCTGCCCGACGAGGCGACGGACGAGGCGGTGGCGAACGCAATCGACGCCAAGGGCAGGGCGCTGGTCTGATCATTCAACCAGATCAGCGACTTGAAGACAGAATTTCGAAAGAGAATCACCTGATGAACGCACATCTTCAGCCTACCGGTTCGGCCTATTTCATCGCCAAGGAAACCGAGAATCCGGAAGCGCATACGCTCTCCGTTCTCGTCGACAACGAGCCGGGCGTTCTTGCGCGCGTGATCGGGCTCTTCTCGGGCCGCGGCTACAACATCGACAGCCTCACCGTCTCGGAGACCGAGCACGAAAAGCACCTGTCGCGCATCACCATCGTGACGCGCGGCACACCGCATGTGCTGCAGCAGATCAAGCATCAGCTCGAACGCATCGTGCCGGTCCACCGCGTCAACGACCTGACGGTGCGTGCGGCGGAACTCGGCCATGACCGGCCGCTCGAGCGCGAACTGGCGCTCGTGAAAGTGGCCGGAACCGGCGACGACCGCGTCGAGGCGCTGCGCCTTGCCGATGCCTTCCGCGCCAGCGTCATCGACGCCAATACCGAGCACTTCATCTTCGAGATCACGGGGCGGGTATCCAAGATCGAGCAGTTCATCGCGATCATGAAGCCGCTCGGGCTGATCGAGGTCTGCCGCACGGGCGTTGCCGCCATGAATCGCGGCCCACAGGGAATGTAGTTTCAGTGCCACCGATGGTGGCGGTGTATCCCTATGGATAGGTCAGCAAGGCTGACCGGAAAGACCGAGCCATGAGCGCGGAGAGTTTTGTCGCACTGGTTGCATTCGCTTTCGTCTCGTCGATCACGCCGGGACCAAACAATTTCATGCTGCTGGCGTCGGGCGTGAATTTCGGATTCCGTCGCACGATCCCGCATATGGTCGGTATCGGCGTCGGCTTCTTCAGCCTCCTGATAGGCGTCGGGTTTGGGCTCGGCGCGCTGCTTGAAGCCTATCCGCAGCTCCACACCACGCTGAAATTCGCCGGCGGCACCTACCTCCTCTGGCTCGCCTTCAAGATCGCGCGTTCGCGGTCCATGTCGTCCGGCGGCACGGGCCGGGACCGTCCCATGACCTTCCTGGAGGCTGCCGCCTTTCAGTGGGTGAATCCCAAGGCCTGGATCATGGCGGTGACGGCGATGGCCATCTACACCAGCCCGAGCGCGCCCTATCTGTCGGTCCTCCTCGTCGCGACCGCCTTCGCGCTCGTAAACTTCCCGAGCGTTTCGACCTGGGCCGGCTTCGGGACGGCGCTTCGCGGATTCCTTGCCGATCCGGTGCGCCTGAAATGGTTCAACATCGCCATGGGTACGCTGCTGGCGGCCTCGGTGGTGCCGATGTTGCGGTAACAGCTTGCCTCAACGGCCAGAATCCTGCGAAACAGCGCCATGAAATTTTCTCCCCAGCAGGATGAGGCGCTGAAGGCCGTTGCGAAGTGGCTTCAGGGCGGGCGCAGTCAGGTGTTCCGGCTTTTCGGCTATGCGGGCACGGGCAAGACGACGCTTGCGCGGCACTTCGCCGAGGGCGTCGACGGGCAGGTGCAGTTCGGGGCCTTCACCGGCAAGGCGGCGCAGGTGCTGCGCTCCAAGGGCGCGCTCAATGCACGCACGATCCATTCGCTGATCTACCGGCCGCGCGGCGAGGAGGCGGTGTCGGACGAGACGACCGGCAAGACGTCGATGTCGCCGACCTTCTCGCTCAATCGCCAAAGCCCGATATCCAAGGCCAAGCTCGTCGTCATCGACGAGTGCTCGATGGTGGACGAGGCACTTGGACGCGACCTGATGTCGTTCGGCACGCCGATCCTCGTTCTCGGCGATCCGGCGCAGCTGCCGCCGATCTCGGGCGGCGGGTTCTTCACCGAGCACGAGCCGGACTATCTCCTGACCGAGATTCACCGCCAGGCACGCGACAATCCGATCATCCAGCTTGCCATGGACGTGCGCGAGGGGCGCGAGTTCATGATCGGCGACTATGGGCGCGCGAAGGTGATTTCGCGCGACGAGGTCGATCAGGACCTCGTTCTCGACGCCGACCAGGTGCTGGTCGGGACGAACCGCACCCGCAAGCGCTACAACCAGCGCCTCAGGCAACTGAAGGGCTTCGACGCGGCCTACCCGCAGGCCGGCGACAAACTCGTGTGCCTTCGCAACGACCCAGCCAAGGGGCTCCTCAACGGCTCGCTCTGGAAGGTGATGACCTCGTCGCGCGAAACCGTGAAGCCGGGCATCAACCTGCTCGTCTCTCCCGAAGAGGACGATCCGGATCGCGGCATTGCCAAGATCAAGCTCCTGAAGGCCGCGTTCGACGATCCCGATGCCGACGTTCCCTGGCAGCAGAAGAAGCGTTTCGACGATTTCGACTATGGCTATGCGCTGACAGTCCACAAGGCGCAGGGCTCGCAATGGGACAAGGTCGTGCTGTTCGACGAAAGCTTCGCCTTCAAGGACACGCGCCAGCGCTGGCTTTATACCGCCATCACGCGTGCCGCGGAGAGCTTGACGATCGTCCGCAGCTAGACGATCTCGAAAAGGAGCGCGGTCGCGTCGTCGCTGCGTTTGAAGCGCGGAAAGGCCAAACCCTCGGGGTCTTCGCGATGCTCGACGACGCGCAGTTCGGCGAGGAGCTTCGACAGGCCGGCACGCGATGCCGTGTCGACGAGCGTGGCCGCGTCATAGCGACCGTAGGCGTCGACGAGCGCGGCAAATCCGTCCGTGCACAGGAGCCCGCGCGCGGGCAGGGCGATTTCGAGTTCCTCGCTGACGACATGGCGCGCGGCCTTCGGCTCGGTGCCGAGCGTCCACACATCCGTGCCTTCGCGATTGTATCGGGCCCGCCGCTCGCGCAGCGCCGCGCGCACTTCGGGCCGGGCGAGCATGTCGCTGGCCTGGGTCAGGCCGCCGGAAGCTGAGATGGCGCGGCGCGCGCCGTCAGTCTCCTCGCCGCGTTCGGGCAGGGCGGCCCTGTCGAGCGCCTTGCCGTCGCCCGCAAGGAGGAACAGTCGGCAGTCGCCAAGGCCATGCGTGGAAATCGAACCGTTCGCGACCGAGATCATCTGGAAGCCGGCAACAGGCAACTGCCATGCCGGGATGTCGCCGCCATAGAGAATGCCGTCGAGCACGGCCTTCGCGCGGGCGTTGGTCCGGCGCACGACATCGCCGATCGAGCGTTTGCCATCGGCCAGCTCCTCAAAGCAGTCCTTGGCAAGGGCGGCCAGCCATGCGGCGTCTGAACTCGCATCGGGCAGGAGGTTTTCGCCCAGACCGGTCGCACCGTCGATGACGAAGGCTGCTGTTCGATTGCCGCCGCTGGCGTCCTCATTGGGGCGCTTGGGATCGCCGCGGTCGGTAATGGAATCGAGAATACGAAGTGTTGCCATGCGCGTGCATCTGCATGCCGAAAATGATGGGATTATGAACGGCGTCAGACGCGCTGCCGGATTTCCCGGGCGCCGATCCAGGCCCAGGCATCGGCTTCGGCCTCTGCGGGAAAGTGCTTCAGCTCAACCGGCAGTTTCTCGAAGAACCCGGCCGCGCGGTCCGTCCAGTCCGGATCGCCGACTGCGGCGCAGCGCTCGACGTGCTGAAGTGCGTGCTGGCGACCTTCCTTGGCCGTCGCCGTCGATATCTCGTCCCAGGCCGAGCCATCATAGTCGGTGAGCCGCACCAGAACGTTCAGGCGATCGTGCAGCGCATAGGCACCTTCAAGAAGTCCGTAGAGATTTTCGACATCCGCGCCGGTGACGAAGCCGGTGATCTCGATGGCGAACACGTCGGAGCGATCCGTTTCGATGCGTCGGACGGCAGGGATACGATCGAGCGGGTGCATTGCCTCTCCATGTCTGGACCAAGAACGTGTGCACGTTGAACCCGCAACGAGACCTGTTCGTTCCGGTCGCGCAACGTTAGAAGAAACGAAAATGCGATGTGGGGCAATGCCATGGCGACGAAACTTTCTGTCAATCTCAATGCGGTCGCGATGCTGCGCAACCGGCGCGACCTGCCATGGCCGAGCGTCACGGGGCTGGGACGCATCGCGCTTGCCGCCGGCGCGCACGGGCTGACCGTTCATCCTCGGCCCGATCAGCGCCATATCCGCTTTGCGGATTTGCCCGACATCCGCGCGCTGATCGACGATGAGTTTCCGCAGGCCGAGTTCAATATCGAGGGATTTCCAACGCCGGAATTCCTTGATCTCGTCGAGGAGCACCAGCCTGAACAGGTGACGCTGGTGCCTGATGATCCGTCGCAGCCGACCTCGGACCATGGCTGGGATTTTGCTGCGTCCCGCGAAATGCTGACGCCGATCGTTGCGTGGCTGAAGAGAGGGGGGATGCGCGTCTCTTTGTTCGCCGACCCGGATCCGGCCGGCCTCCAAGAGGCGAAGGCGACGGGAGCGGATCGCGTCGAATTCTACACCGGCCCCTACGGTTCCTGCCATTCGGACTCCGGAAAGGCCGCCAAGGAGCTGGAAAGGCTTGGAAAAGCGGCTGACGCAGCGCTTGCGCTGGGCCTTGGCCTCAATGCCGGCCATGACCTGACCGTTGCCAATCTCGCGCCCCTCATCCGGCGCGTGCCAATGCTTGCGGAAGTGTCGATCGGGCATGGGCTGACCGCAGATGCGCTCGAATACGGCATGGCTGAAACCGTGCGCCGTTTCCTGCGTTCCTGCCAAAGCTAGAGCCCAACGCTCCCCGCATGACGCGCATGGCTGCCCCTGCGAGAGGGACAGTTGATATTGCGCTGCAACAGGCGTAGAAGCCCCGCCCGTCCTTCAAAGGAGGGCACACAAAATGGAAATGCCGCATGAAGGCTCGGGCCATGAAGCTTCGTCGTCGACGGGGCACGGCACCGGAGCCCTGGCACTGGCCGCCATCGGCGTCGTTTATGGCGACATCGGCACCAGCCCCATCTACGCCTTGCGTGAGGCCATACACGCCACCGGAAATCCGGACCGCTTGACCGATGCCGAAGTTCTCGGCGTCCTGTCGATCATCGTCTGGTCTCTGACGCTCATCGTGGCGATCAAATATGCGCTCATCGTCCTGCGTGCCGACAATCGCGGCGAGGGCGGCACGCTCTCGTTGATGGCGCTCGCCCGGCAGAATGCCGGCCGGCTATCGCCCGCCGTCATGTTGCTCGGCATGGCAGGCGCCGGCCTCTTCCTTGGCGACGCGCTGATCACGCCCGCGATCTCGGTCCTCTCGGCGGTCGAGGGGCTGGAAGTCGCGACCCCTGTTCTTGCGCTTTATGTACTGCCGATCACACTCGTCATCCTGATCGCGCTCTTCGCGGTCCAGAAGAAAGGCACGGCATCGGTCGCGATGGTGTTCGGGCCGATCACGGCGATCTGGTTCATCGTGCTGGGCGGCCTCGGCCTCTGGCACATCTCGGCGGCGCCGCAGGTGCTGGCCGCACTCAATCCGGCCTATGCGGCCGCGTTCCTGTTCAGCCATTCGCATGTCGCCTTCGCCGTCATTGGCGCAGCGTTCCTTGCCGTTACCGGCGCAGAGGCGATCTATGCCGATCTCGGCCATTTCGGCCGCAAGCCGATCGTGCTTGCCTGGTTCGGGCTCGTCTTTCCCGCGCTGCTGCTCAACTATTTCGGTCAGGGTGCCTTCATCCTCACCCATGAGGGCGCGACCGGGCAACCGCTCTTCCAGATGGTGCCTGCCTGGGCCGTGGTTCCACTCGTCATCCTGGCGACGGTCGCGACCGTCATCGCCAGCCAGGCCGTCATTACCGGCACGTTCTCTATGGCCAGCCAGGCGATCCAGCTCGGGCTCCTGCCGCGCTTCGCCGTATTCCACACCTCCGACACGCAGTCGGGCCAGATCTTCATGCCCCAGATCAATGCGCTGCTCTTGATCGGCGTTGTGATCCTGGTGCTCGAATTCGGATCTTCGAGCGCGCTTGCCGGCGCCTACGGCATCTCGGTCACCGGCGAGATGGTCGTGACAGCGCTGCTTCTGCTCGTCGTGATGCGCAATGTGTGGAAGTGGCCGCTCGTCGCCGCGCTCGTCATCATCATCCCGTTCCTCGTTCTCGACATGACGTTCCTGGCCGCCAACTCGCTGAAATTCCTCGACGGGGGCTGGGTCTCGGTCGCGGTCGCGACCATGGCGATGGTCATCATGATGACGTGGCGCAAGGGAAGTCGCCTGCTCTTCCGCAAGACGCGCAAGACCGAGGTGCCGCTGTCGCTTCTGACCGACAGCCTCGCCGCCAAGCCACCGACCCTCGTGCCGGGCACGGCGGTGTTCCTGACCAGCGACCCGGACAGTGCGCCGACGGCGCTGATGCACAGTCTGAAACATTACAAGGTGCTGCACGAGAGCAATGCCATCCTGACCGTCGTCACCGACGATCAGCCGCATGTGAAGGACGCCGATCGCGTCGAGTTCGAGCGCATCAACAACCTCTTCTCGAAGGTGACCCTGCATTTCGGCTATATGGAGCGGCCGAACGTGCCGAAGGGTTTGGCGCTCTGCCGCAAGGCGGTCTGGAAGTTCGACATCATGACGACGTCCTTCTTCCTGTCGCGCCGCACGCTGAAAGGCTCGCGCCAGTCGGCCATGCCGCACTGGCAGGACCGGCTTTACATCACGCTTGCCCGCAACGCGTCTGACGCGACGGCCTATTTCCAGATCCCGAGCGGTCGGGTCGTCGAGATCGGGACCCAGGTGGTCATATAAATCGGCCGTCGAGGGGCTTGCATGCCCCTCGGCGCTTCGCTAGAACTCCGTACCGTACCGTACCGTACCGTACCGTACGGTACACACCTTCGGAGCACGGATTTGGGCGAAGCCGCGACAGCGATGGACGAGTGGACGGAGCGTCAGAAGGACGTTCTGGATGCCGTGCTCGATCTGCTGGTGACCGGCGGCGACGCCGTCACTACGGCCGCCGTGGCGCGCAAGGCCAATTGCTCCAAGGAAACGCTCTACAAATGGTTTGGCGACCGCGACGGACTTCTCGCCGCAACCGTTCGCTGGCAGGCCTCGCGCGTGCGCGCCGGCAATTTCGACGCCCAGCATCTCGACGCTTCGCAACTGCGCGAGAGCCTCGAAGCCTTCGCGGTCAACTGGCTTTCGGTCATCTCAAGCCGCACCTCGATCGCGCTCAATCGCGTCGGCATCAGCCACGCGGGCTCGGCCAAGAGCAATCTCGGGCGGATCGTTCTTGCAAACGGGCGCTTTGCCATCGGTGAAAGGCTGAAGCCCCTGCTCGAGGCGGGCAGGGCGAACGGTCTTCTCGCTTTCGACGATACGGAAGCGACGTTCCGCACCTTTTTCGGCCTCGTCGGCCGCGACGTTCAGATCCGGCTGCTGCTCGGCGACCGGCTGGAAACGACTGAGGCGGAGATCGCGCGGGATGCCGCGCGCGCGACGCAGCAGTTCTTCGCCCTTTACGGGGCACCGCAACCCCAAAAACCGCACTAGGGAAGGAACCACTCATGCGCGTTTATTACGATCGCGACGCCGATCTCAATCTCATCAAGGGCAAGAAGGTCGCCATCATCGGCTACGGCTCCCAGGGCCGCGCCCATGCGCTGAACCTGAAGGATTCGGGCGTGAAGGACATCGCCATCGGCCTCAAGGCGGGCTCGGCGACGGCCAAGAAGGTCGAAGCCGACGGCCTCAAGGTCATGACCGTGGCCGAAGTCGCCAAGTGGGCCGACCTCATGATGATGGCGACGCCGGACGAACTCCAGGCCGACATCTACCGTGACGAGATCGCGCCGAACATCCGCGACGGCGCCGCGATTGCCTTCGCGCACGGCCTCAATGTCCATTTCGGCCTCATCGAGCCGAAAGCCTCGGTCGACGTCCTGATGGTCGCGCCGAAGGGCCCCGGCCACACGGTTCGCGGCGAATACCAGAAGGGCGGCGGCGTGCCGTGCCTCGTTGCCGTGCACCAGGACGCCTCGGGCAATGCGCTCGATCTTGGCCTTTCCTATGCCTGCGGCGTTGGCGGCGGCCGCTCGGGCATCATCGAGACCAACTTCAAGGAAGAGTGCGAAACCGATCTGTTCGGTGAGCAGGTCGTGCTTTGCGGCGGTCTGGTCGAGCTCATCCGCGCCGGCTTCGAGACGCTGGTGGAAGCGGGCTATGCGCCGGAAATGGCCTATTTCGAGTGCCTGCACGAAGTGAAGCTCATCGTCGACCTCATCTATGAGGGCGGCATCGCCAACATGAACTACTCGATCTCGAACACCGCCGAGTGGGGCGAATACGTGTCCGGACCGCGTATCATCACCGCCGAGACCAAGAAGGAAATGAAGCGCGTTCTGGATGATATCCAGACCGGCAAGTTCACCTCCGAATGGATGCAGGAATACCGGTCCGGCATGGCCCGCTTCAAGGGCATCCGCCGCCGCAACGATTCGCACCAGATCGAGGAAGTCGGCGAGAAGCTGCGCGGCATGATGCCGTGGATCGCCAAGAACAAGCTGGTCGACAAGGCCAAGAACTGATCGCGATCCCCGGAGTCGATCCTTGCGTGTCCTCGCCTTCGGCTGCGGGCACGCGGGTGATCGCCAAGAACAAGCTGGTCGACAAGGCCAAGAACTGATCTTCTTGCTTTGACGATAATCGAACGGGTCGCCATGGTGCGGCCCGTTTGCGTTCTGGCATGGTCTTTGCTGCGTATCCGTCGGTGAATGGAGGTTGTGCCATGATGATACACATTACCGAGCGATCGATCGGCGTCGGCGGCGAGGTCTTCCCGGATCGGCGTGGCGAGCAGCGCCGGCGCGTCTTCAAGGGCGCGGTGCTTCGGTTCGACGGCGGCTATGCGAGCAGCGAATGCGTTGTGCGCAGCCTCTCGGACCATGGTGCGCGGCTGTGCTTTGGCGATGCGCTGGCGATACCGCAGCAGTTCCAGATGCGCATGTCTGACGGGGTTGCCTTCAGGCAGGTGGAGGTTCGTTGGCGCCGCGGCGGCGATGTGGGTGTGCGGATCGCCTAGTCAGCCATAGTGCCAATGGGGCTTGGGTTCCTCGCCGAGGAACTCGACGCCGATCCGGTCGCGCACGCGCCAGCGAACCTCCGCGCGGTATCCTTTGGCGTCGGTCGGGACGTAGAGCAGGAAGTCGTCCGGCACGACGACGTCGACCGGCACACGCAGCTCCGCGCCCTTGGAGTGCATGTTGCGGATGGTGCAGGAAATCTCAGACGTGTTGACGTCGCCAAGGATCGACGCGCCCTTGAGGACACGCTGGCGATGCTCGAGTCTTGCGTTTTCGTCCGTCACCGACCTGCCTTGAATCCACACCGGATGATTTTTCGACCGAGCCTTATCAACGACCCGCCGAACATCGGGTTAACGATCTCACAGATATGGCGAAACGCAGGTGCGCCGTCCGCCTCGGGGCGGCAGAAACGTGTTGTCGGTTGCGCGGTAAGAGGCATAGCGCGCATTGCACCAGTTGACATGGGAGAATGGCAGGGCTGACGGAACTGAGGATGGCGGCGCGGCGATGACCCGCCGGCCGGCATAGCCATAGGCCGTGCCGTAGGTCTCGGCGGCTGGATGCGGCGGATAGAACCAGCTTGCATCGTCGAGCGGATACTCGAAGCCGCGATAGGGAAGGGGCGGGCTGCCCAGTTCCTCGACGACCGTCGCCGATGCCTGGGGGGCGACCGCGACCGGCGCCTGGACACCCCAGCCTGGGTGAATCTGGCCCTTGGGCATGTCGGCCGCAAGGGCAGGCGTCGCGCAGGCGATCAGAAGGACGAGGGCGGGCAGGATCTTCGACACGGGACGGACGTCTCCTTATGTTGCCATCCTGACTAGCGCACGCGGCTTAAGCGAAGCTTGTGTTCGGTTGGCTGCTAGGCGACGCTGCGACCATGTCGCTTCGCATCGCCACCTTCAATGTCGAGAACCTGATGAACAGGTTCGATTTTTCCGGCTTCCGCAACCAACTCCTGCAGGATCGGGCGCTCTCGCTCTTTCAGATCGACAACGAGGCTGACTACCGCCACCTCGAACGCGCGCGGATGATCTCGCACACGGACGATGCGCGCCAGCTCAGCGCTCTTGCCATCGCCGCCGCACGCGCCGACATCATTTGCCTGCAGGAAGTGGAGAACATCGAGGCGCTTCGCGCCTTCGAATATGGCTATCTCTTCAAGATGGTCGGTCACGGCTATCGCGAGAAGTATCTTGCCAAGGGCAACGACATGCGCGGCATCGAGGTCGCGATCATGTTCCGCACCGAAACCGCCTATGGCGAGCCGATCGAGTTCGTCGCGATGCAGAGCCATGCCCACGTCACGTTCGAGGAACTCGAGCTCTATAACGATGCGCTAGCACAAGTCGGCGAGAAGCCGCATGACCGGATTTTCCGGCGCGATTGCCTTGAGGTCGATCTCAAGGTCGCCGGCTGGCCGGTGACCATCTATCTCGTGCATTTCAAGTCGATGGGCGGGGCGCGCAACGGGCTGCCGGGGCGCGAATCGACCATGCCTGTTCGCATGGCCGAGGCCGCTGCCGTGCGCGCGATCATCGAGGAGCGTTTCGGGCCGAAGGCGGCACAGAAGCGCTGGGCGATCTGCGGCGATCTGAACGATTATCGCGAGCGGATCGTCGTCGAGGGCGGCATAGAGGGCGACTGGACCTTCACGCCGGTGGCCGAAGACATCCGCACCAGCCTCGACGTTCTCACCGAGGGCGGGTTTTGCGAGAACGTCGCCGAGCGTCTGCCGCCGCTCGAGCGCTGGACGCTCTATCACACGCGCGGGCCGCAGGAGCGGCATCTGTGCCAGCTCGACTATGTGCTCGTCTCGGGCGGCTGGGCGCAGAAGAACGCGACGCGCCTGCCGCAGATCATCACCAGGGGCCAGCCCTGGCGCACGCCGATCCCGCCGGAGCAGTCGCCCGAGCGCTGGCCGCGCATCGGCTGGGACCGGCCTAAGGCGTCGGACCACTGTCCGGTCGTCATGGAACTGGACGTTCTGTAGTCGCTACTCGTGCCGCAGCGCCACGATGGGATCGAGCCGCGCGCCGCGCAGCGCGGGAAAGAAGCCGAACACCATGCCGATCAGGCCCGAAAAGCCGACCGCAAGTGCGATGACGGCAAGGCTCGGCACGAAGGGGATCGAAAGGCTCATTGCGGCGAGACCGGCGAGCGATAGTCCGATGACGACGCCGATGATGCCGCCGAGCACCGACAGCACCGTCGCCTCGACGAGGAACTGGAGCAGTATGTGGCGCTCATGCGCGCCGATGGCGAGGCGAATGCCGATCTCGCGCGTGCGCTCGGTCACCGAAACCAGCATGATGTTCATGATGCCGATGCCGCCGACGAGGAGGCTGACGCTGGCAAGTGCGCCGAGCATGCCCGTCATCACGGTCGTCGTGCTGGTCACAGCGTCGGCGATCTGGGTCATGTCGCGAACCTGGAAATTATCTTCCTGACCGGGTGAGATGCCCCTGTTCTCACGCAGGATCTGCTCGATGTCGGCGACGACCCCGCTCGTCGCCACCCCGTCCTGTGCGGCGACGAAGATGGTGCCAATGTCGCGGTTGCCGGCAATGCGGCGCTGGAAGGTCGGCAGCGGCATCAGTACCGTCGCGTCCTGATCCTGCCCGAATCCGGCCGTGCCTTTGGCCTCGAGCACGCCGATGACGCGGCAACTCATCTGGCCGACGCGAATCGGCTGGTCGAGCGGATCGCCGGCGCCGAAAAGCGTCGACCGCACCGTCTGGCCGATGACGCAGACATTGCCGCCCGAACGGGCTTCCTGCTCGGAGAAGGCGCGGCCGACGGTGACCTCCCAGTTGCGCGCGGAGAAATATTCGGTGTCGGTGCCGGTGACTTCGGCGGTCAGATTGTCGGCGCCGTAGACGATGCGCACTTGCCGCTGCGATGCACCCGAGACTGCGTCGACACCGGACAGTGAAGTCGAGATGGCCGCGAGGTCGCTGGCGTCGAGGCGGCGCGGCGTGAAATTCGTGGTGCCGCCGCGCGAGGGGCGGGCGGCCGAGACCATCAAAAGGTTGCTGCCGAGATTGGAGATGTCCTGCTTGACCTTTTCGGTCGTGCCGGAGCCGACCGTGATCATGGCGATGACGGCGGCTACGCCGATGACGATGCCGAGCAGCGTCAGGAAGGAGCGCAGCGCGTTGCGGCGCACGGAACGCAAGGCCAGACGGACAGTCTCAAGAAACATGCGCCGCCTCCGTGTTCACGCGGTCATAGGCGATGTTGCCGTCGAGAAAGCCGATGGTCCGGTCCGCAAAGGCGGCGATGTCCGCTTCGTGCGTCACCATGACGATGGTCAGCCCCTGGTTGCGGTTCAGCCCGGTCAGAAGCTCCATGATCTCGTGGCTGCGGGCCGTGTCGAGGTTTCCAGTGGGCTCGTCGGCCACGAGCAGCGTCGGATTGGCGACGATGGCGCGGGCAATCGCGACGCGCTGCTGCTGGCCGCCCGAGAGTTCGCCCGGCGTGTGGTCCTCGCGCCCCTCAAGCCCGACCTGCGCCAGCGCGGTCATCGCCATGGCGCGCCGCTCCTTCACCGGCACGCCGCGATAGATGAGGGGCAATTCGACATTTTCCGCCGCCGTCGTGCGAGCGAGGAGATTGTAGCCCTGGAAGACGAAGCCGATATAAAGATTGCGCAGGATCGCGCGCCGGCCGCGATCGAGCGTTCCCGCATCCACGCCGAGGAAATCGTAGCGCCCTTCGCTTGGCGTATCGAGGCAGCCGATGATGTTCATCGCCGTCGACTTGCCCGAACCCGACGGACCCATGATCGCGACGAACTCGCCGCGCCGGATCGACAGGTCGACGCCGGCCAGCGCATCGACGCGCGCCTCGCCCGCACCATAGGTCTTCCAGACCTTGGCGAAGGCGAGAAGCGGCGGCTCAGTGTGGATGTTCATCGCCGTTCCTGCGTGCCGACGACGACTTCGGCGCCTTCCTGCAGTCCGTCGACGATCTCGATACGGTCGCCATCGCTGGAGCCGGTGGTGACGCGGGTCGCCTGCGGCGCGCCGTTCTCCATCACGTAGAGCGTGCGCTGCGAGGGATCGGCTGCCTGCCGCGCTTCCCCGCCCTGACCGCCACGCCCGCGTCCGCCGCGCCCCATGCCCATGCGCGGCGGTGAGAACAACGCCTGCAGGCCAAAGCCGGAGGACTGTTCTTCGGCAACGGCCGGGCTGAACCGAAACGCCGAGGCTGGAACCAGAAGCGCGTCCTCGGCCTCGCGGGTGACGATGTCGACCGTCGCGGTCATGCCGGGGCGCAGCAAAAGCTCGTCATTCGTCACCGCCAGCCGCGCCTCGTAGGTCACGACGCCTTCGGTGACGACCGAGGCATAGGCGATGTCGCTGATCTCAGCGTCGAAACGGCGCGTCGGAAAGGCGTCGACCGTGAAGCGCGCCGTCTGGCCCTCGGCCACCTGGCCGATATCGGCCTCGTCGATCGCCGCCTTCAGTTCCATGCGTTCCAGATTCTCGGCGATGACGAACAGGATCGGCGCCTGGGTCGATGCCGAAACGGTCTGGCCCGGATTGAGGGCTCGCGTCAGGACGATGCCGTCGATCGGCGCGTAGATCGTGCTCTTGTCGAGGTCTGCCTGTTGAAGCTTCAACTCGGCCTCCGCGATGTCCTGGTTGGCGCGCGCGATCGCGACCGCGCTGTCGGCGCGGTCGAACGCGGCCTGCGACGTTTCGAGCGCCTGGTCGGCGACCATGCCGCGGCTCGACAATTGCTCGGCGCGCGCGAGCGCCTGACGGGTCTCGGTCAGCGTTACCTCCGCGTCGAGCACGCGGGCGGCTGCGGCGGCGACATTCGCCTCGGCGCGCTCGATCTGCGCCTCGATCCTGCCGGTGTCGAGCACGGCGAGCACGTCGCCGGCCGAAACCCGCTCGTTCTCGTCGACCGAAACCGAGCGCACCACGCCGGACAGTTCCGTCGACACGTCGACCTGCGTCAGCGGTGCCAACGTACCTGTTGCGGAAACCTGGACGGTCAGCGCGCCGCGCTCTGCCGGTACGGTTCGGTAGGTGATCTGCGGTGCGGAGGAGGGGACGAAAGCGTAGTAGGTACCGGCAGCGGCGCCGAGCAGCAGAAGGCCGGCGAGGAGCGGCCAGCGACGCTTCTTGCGTTTTGCCGAACCGAGGCCGAGCGCGTCGGCAATCGGCGGGTGTGCGCTGTGCGCGGAGGGCCCTTGCGGCCGGCCGGCGATCTGATCCATCTGACGAAGCCTGGCGCTCGATATATCCCTATTCTTGACAGATCGCCTCAAAGCGCTGCGATTACAAATTAAAGTTTGGCCATGTCGACTGCCAAAGGAGCGCCCGATCCGTGACTTCCACCCGCCGCTACGCTGTCTACGACGTCTTCGCCGATCAGGCGCTGGCGGGCAATCCGCTCGCGATCGTCCTTCAAGCCGACGGCCTTTCGGACGACGCGATGCAGAAGATTGCAAAGGAATTCAATCTCTCCGAAACGGTCTTCGTCCTGCCGGCGCAAGGGGCCGGCCACGCGGCCGCCATGCGAATCTTTACGCCCGCCAGCGAGCTTCCCTTCGCCGGACATCCGACCGTCGGCACCGCCGTTGCGCTTGCGGATCGCGGGCAGCCCACCGACCTTTCCCTCCTCGTTCTCGAACAGAGGATCGGCCTCGTGCGCTGCGCAATCTCGCGGCAAAGCGATGCGGCCTTCGCCGAGTTCGATCTACCGCGATTGCCCAGGCGCCTCGACTGCGAGGTCGACAAGGCGTCCTTCGCCGCCGCGCTAGGGCTGGGCGCGCATGAGATCGGATTCGAGAACCATGTGCCGCAGCTCTGGTCGGCGGGCGTACCCCTTCATCACCGTTCCCGTTGCCGGGCTCGACGCCGCCGCGCGCGCCAAATGCGACGGCGCGCTCTGGATCGAGGTCGCGCCGCAGGCCGATGGCGTGATACCCGGTGCCTACGTTTACTGCCGCGAGGCGGTCGGCCATGACTGCGCCTTCCACGCGCGTATGTTCGCGCCGCATATGGGCATGACGGAAGACCCGGCGACAGGCTCGGCCGCCGCCGCTTTCGCTGGCGCGATCCACCATTTCGACCGGCTGGGCGCCGGTTCCCACCGGCACTGGATCGAACAGGGCATCGAGATGGGTCGGCCCTCGCGCATCCGTCTCGAGATCGACGTCGAAGGCGGCGCGATCACCGCCGCGCGGATTGGCGGGCATGCGGTGAAGGTCGCCGAGGGCACGCTTTTTGCCTGACCATGCGGCATCGCGCATGCGCGAAAAACTTTCACCTGAGTGCTGGACAGCGCGAAAGCGAGTGGCTATAGACGCGGCTTCTTCGGGACGCCTCGGTGGCCCGGTGGCCGGGTGATTAGCTCAGTTGGTAGAGCAGCTGACTCTTAATCAGCGGGTCGTAGGTTCGATCCCTACATCACCCACCATTTTTTCCAATTTTTCGAGGTCTGTCGTGCGCCATTCCGTCGGCGGACGGTAGGCGAAGGTCACGTTTCGGTTCAGCCGCGACCTGTGGTAGGCCGGCTTCGCCCACCCTTGCAATGGCCTGCCGTTTGCCTCGCCCAACGGGCTCTACAGTGTCTGAGACTCGGCATCGCCATCGAGTGCATCAAGCCCGATCCTGAAGGGGTATGGAACGCGCGCCCGGCGGGCATGAATGCGGTACAACAGCAGGCTCGCGCTTCGGCGCCCTCGTCAGCGACATGCGCCCCGCGCCCGCGCCGCCATCACGCATCACAAAAGGCATATCTCGAAGCTCAAGCTGGTGAGGCGCCAGATGTATTGTGACCGGGGAACGCCCGACCTCCTGCAAGCCAGCCTGGTCGGCGCGGCGCTTGCTGCCGGAAATCTACCGGGCGTTCAAACCCATGAGGAAAGCCCGGTTTCCTGCAAGTTGTCGGCGCATCGACCAGTCGAGGTCGTGGTCGCGGGCCTTTTCGAGTGCGTCGACGATGCCGACGTAGAAGGGAAGTGCAAGCGTGAGCGCGGCCGGCACTCGGATGCGGCTCAACATCCAGTCCAGCTTTTCGCGCGCACCCGCGATCGTGTAGTGGCCGTCACGAACCCAGCCGACGATCAGCCAGTCGAACGTGCTCAGGAAGGCGAGCGAATCGGCCGCCTGCAGGATGTCCTCTTCCGGATTGCCGCCGATCTCGTGACGCAGGATGAGCGACCTTACCCGTCGGGCGAAGGACGCGGCGACGGGGTCGCCGCGCGTGGAGAGCCATGCTTCCACGATGTCGGCCGAGCGCGTTGAATGGGCAAAGAGATAGTCCGGATCGTCGAAACCGTCCTGGGGTGTGCCGCTCGGCCCGCCGGGAAAGAACCGCTCGGCGTCATGCACGAGAGCAGCGAAGCGCAGCTCGGGCGAAGCCTTTCCGGCAAGCCGGATCGTCCACTCGCGCGCGGCGAGCAGATGCTCGAGCTGATAGAACCCGTCAAGCCAGATCGTCGCCGCCTTCTCAAGTTCTGTCATCGTCGGATCGGCATAAACAAAGAGCCGTGCATGGTCGGCGCGATATCCATGCGTTGCCTCAAAGCCTCTCCGGCCTGGAGACCGTCATCTTGACGCGCCGGCATGGGAATCGGGAAGGAACTGTTAACCCTGTGCTCCTATCCCTCGACGGGGTCCAACCGTTGAGCATACGCATGTCATCCTCGCCGATCACCAGGGCAAACATCATCCCGATTTCCCTTTATGCTTCCCGGGCGCCGTCGACGCCCGAGGGCTCCGAGCCGCAGGTGGAAGCGACCCGCACCGAGCGCGATGGTCTTCGCGAGCCGCCGGCCAATCCCGTTTCGCCGGACGACAAGCCTACCTGGGAAAAGCACTTCTTCATGGCGCCAAACGTGCGCTTCACACGCACGCCGGACAATCCGGTGACGAAGAAGCCGAACAAGGCCACCGAGAAGGCAGGCGGACCGTCGCCGGACGCCGATCCGCTGGCGCCTGCTTCGGCTCCAACTCGCGAACACATTCTCGAACTCGTCCACGATGCGGATGAACGATCAACATCCACGGAAGCGGCCGAGGAACCCGGCGCCGAGGCGGATGCGACCGCGACGGAGGCTGGTTCGCAAAGCAGCGGCGAAATCTGGGCTCATCTTTCCGACCATGCATTCTTCGAGTTCGCGCCGCCGATTTCGCCGGACCTCGCTCCCGCGCCTCTGCGCGAAGCTGCAGGTGACCGGGTGGTGGCTCCATCTCGCCGGACGGCCAGCCCGACCGAAGTCGCGCGGCCACAGGGCGAGGCGGCCGATCCTGCTTCTCTCTATCGCGTCATCGATTGTTCGGGCGGATCGGGCGCCAAAGCCCGCAGTTCCGTTGACGGCGCATCGGCCCCTATCGCGCAGCGTGCGGGCGGCCGGGAGCAGACCACCGCGCGTACCGTCGTGCCGGTCGCTCCGACGGCGTCGGCGCGGCCGCCGGTCATGCCGGATGCCATGCGGATCGAGGCCGACGGTGCGGGGGAGGGCTATTCCTTTCCGCCCATCGGGCTCCTGCAGGACCCGCCCGTTGGAACCGGCGTCTACCTGACGCAGGAGCGCCTTGAACAGGGCGCGGACCTGCTCGAAAGCGTGCTGGAGGATTTCGGTGTCAAAGGCGAAATCATTCATGTCAGAGCTGGCCCGGTCGTCACGCTCTACGAATTCGAGCCGGCACCCGGCGTCAAATCCAGCCGCGTGATCAATTTGGCCGACGACATCGCGCGCTCGATGTCGGCCGTGTCGGCGCGCGTCGCCGTGGTGCCGGGTCGCAATGCCATCGGCATCGAACTGCCGAACGACGAGCGCGAGACGGTCTATTTCCGTGAATTGATCGAGAGCGACGCGTTCGGGCGATCGAACGCCAAGCTTGCGCTGGCGCTCGGCAAGGATATCGGCGGCCAGCCAGTCGTCGCCGACCTTGCGCGCATGCCCCATCTTCTCGTCGCGGGTACGACGGGCTCGGGCAAGTCGGTCGCCATCAACACCATGATCCTGTCGCTGCTCTACCGGTTGAACCCGGAAGAGTGCCGGCTGATCATGGTCGATCCGAAGATGCTGGAGCTGTCCGTCTATGACGGCATTCCGCATCTGCTGACGCCCGTCGTCACCGATCCGCAAAAGGCGGTGACGGCGCTGAAATGGGCCGTGCGCGAGATGGAGGACCGCTATCGCAAGATGGCGCGGCTCGGCGTGCGCAACATCGACGGCTACAACAGCCGCGCCGCCGCTGCCCGACAGAGCGGCGAACAGATCTTCATGCAGGTCCAGACCGGCTTTGCGAAGGGAACGGGCGAGCCGACCTTTGAGGAGCGCGAGATCGACCTGTCGCCCATGCCATTCATCGTCATCATCGTCGACGAGATGGCCGACCTGATGATGGTGGCGGGCAAGGAGATCGAAGGCGCGATCCAGCGCCTGGCGCAGATGGCGCGCGCCGCCGGCATCCATCTGATCATGGCCACGCAGCGCCCCTCGGTCGACGTGATCACAGGCACGATCAAGGCGAATTTCCCGACCCGGATCTCTTTCCAGGTCACGTCGAAGATCGATAGCCGCACCATTTTGGGCGAGCAGGGCGCCGAACAACTCCTCGGCCAGGGCGACATGCTGCACATGGCCGGCGGCGGTCGTCTCGCCCGCGTCCACGGGCCGTTCGTTTCGGATGCCGAAGTCGAGAAGGTCGTTGCGCATCTCAAGGCGCAGGCGACGCCGGAATATCTCGATACGGTGACAGCCGATGGTGATGGGGCGCTGGCGGACGAGGACGAGGCCGACGTCGTTTCCACAACGGACACCGACGATGGCGACGCGCTTTACGCCGAAGCGGTCAAGGTCGTCACGCGCGACAAGAAGTGCTCGACATCCTACATTCAGCGTCGGCTGGGCATCGGCTACAATCGGGCTGCCTCCCTCGTCGAACGCATGGAGAAGGAAGGGCTGGTCGGTGCGCCCAATCATGTGGGCAAACGGGAAATCCTGTCCGGCCAGTCTGCATGAAGCAACGAGCTGCCTGACGTTTGTCTGCTCGATGCCGCCGGCGAAGTCGTGACGCGGTTTGAAGAGTTCGTGGCTTGCCGCGCAGACCCAGATGTGGCCGCGCGGCAGGACGAGCATTAGGCGGCGGCAAGCATGCCGCTGCGACAATGCCGGCCGTCGGCGTTCAATGCAAATTGGCATGGGAAATGCCGCCGACGCAGCGGAAGATCACATTTTCCACGCCCGAATTGACTCCCGTTCCGGTTGGGTTCTTAATAGAACAAAATAGGAACATATGGCATGGATGGTCGACGCGATATCCATGCGCTGCGGCAAAGCCTCGCCGCCCTGGAGCCTGTCGGACTGATCGGGCCGGAAAACCGGTTTTCGCTTGGTGCGGACGGGCCGGACAGGGCGTTGGGCGGCGGGCTGATGCGCGGCGCATTGCATGAGGTGCTGGGTGCGGCAGGGGCAGATGCCGCGTCTGCGGCCGGCTTCGTCGCGGGCTTGAGCCTGCGGGCCGGCTTGCGGATCGAAGAGGATCTGCGCGCTCAAGGCGGCACATTGCGCCTGCGCAAGACGCTGTGGGTGCGTCAGATCGCCGGTGAGGTCGAGACGGGAAAGCTCTATCCGCAGGGCCTGCTCGACATCGGTCTTTTGCCGCAGACGCTGATCCAGGTTCGGCTGAAGGATGCCGCCGCGGTCCTGCGCGCTGGAATCGAAGGGGCCCGGTGCGAGGCGCTCGGCGCCGTCGTCATCGAGCCCTGGGGCAACCCGAAAGCGCTCGACCTCACCGCCACGCGCCGGTTGACGCTGGCGGCGGAGGAAAGCGGCGTGCCGATCTTTCTCCTGCGGCTTTCCGCACGAGCGGAGCCGAGCGCGGCGATGACGCGCTGGCAGGTGCGCGCGCTTGCCTCGCGCCCGCTCGAGGCCAATGCGCCGGGCATGCCGGCCTTCGACATCACCCTTTTGCGCCAGCGCGCGGGCACGGCCGGCCTCAACTGGCAGATGGAGTGGAACCGTGACGAGCAACGCTTCGAGGAACAGGCGATATCTCGCGCTGTGGCTCCCCTTTCTTCCGACCGACCGGCTGGAGCGTCTGGCGCTGAGGGCTGGCGGCAGGCGGGATGACCGGCCGATGGTCGTCGCGGCTCTTGAAGCCAATGCCATGCGGCTCGTCGCGGCCGACCGCAAGGCGCTGTCGCTCGGGCTCAATTCCGGCCTTGGCCTTGCCGATGCGCGCGCCCGCGTGCCGGCGATCGAGGTGCACGAACACGAACCGGAAGCCGATCTTGCGCTTCTTCGCCATGTCGCCGACTGGTGCGATCGCTATACGCCCGTCGTCGCGGAGGAGGCACCCGACACGCTGATCCTCGAGATCGCCGGTTCGGCACATCTGTTCGGGGGGGAAGGGCGGCTCAGGGCCGATCTGGAACGGCGGCTGTCGGGCTTCGGCCTGACGGCGCGATCGGCGATCGCCGGGACGGCGGCTGCGGCGCGCGCGCTCGCCCGTTTCGGCGAGGGCGGCATCGTCGCTTCCGGCGCTGAGCGCGAGGCCGTGGCGCCGCTGCCGGTTGCGGCTCTGGAGGTTGAGCCCGAGAGCATCGTCGCCTTGCGCCGCGCCGGGCTCATGTCGCTCGGTGATCTCGCCGCGCGCCCGCAAAAGCCGCTTGCCGCGCGGTTCGGGTCGGATTTCGTGCGCCGGCTTCGGGCGATCCTCGGCGAGATCGACCTGCCCCTGTCGCCGCGCCGGCCGCTGCCGCTGTTCACGGCGGAGGAGCGGTTTGCAGAGCCGATCGGGCTCGAAGCCGACATCGCGATCGCCTTCGAGGCGCTGACGCGCAGCCTTTGCGCCATGCTGGAACGGCACGGGCAGGGCGGGCGGGCCTTCGAGGCGACATTCTTTCGCGCCGACGGCG
The DNA here is from genome assembly GCF_024105655.1 of Aliihoeflea sp. 40Bstr573. Lineage (GTDB taxonomy): Bacteria > Pseudomonadota > Alphaproteobacteria > Rhizobiales > Rhizobiaceae > Aliihoeflea. The sequence goes on along the minus strand of NZ_JAAAMH010000029.1, from coordinate 4,294 downwards.
CGACGCGGCGCATCGAGGCGCTCGTCGGCCGGCCGCTGCGCGACCCGGCGGCGCTGAAGAAGCTCTTCATGACGCGGCTCGACGCGCTTGCCGATCCGGTCGACCCCGGCTTCGGCTTCGACATGATCCGGCTTGCCGCGCTTGCGGGGGACTCGGCCGACGGCGCGCAGATCCGCTTTGAGCGCGACCGGGTGGACGAGGCGGCGGTGGCCGACCTCGTCGACCGCTTGAGCGCGCGTTTCGGGCCGGGCGCGGTGGAGCGGTTTTTGCCATTCGACAGCCATGTGCCCGAGCGCGCGGCGCGGCGCGTGCCGGCGATCGGCGACGGTGAGACCGAAATCGAGTGGAGCCCGAGCCCCGCCGGCGAGCCGCCCTTGCGCCCGATCCTGATCTTCACGCCGCCGCAGCCGGTCGAGACGATCGCCGAGGTGCCCGAAGGCCCGCCCTACCGGTTCCGCTGGCGGCGCATCTGGCACGATATGGTGCGGGTGGAGGGCCCCGAACGCATATCGCCCGAATGGTGGCGTGCGGCGCGCGACGTGAAGACCCGCGACTATTACCGTGTCGAGGACCGGCAGGGCCATCGCTACTGGCTTTACCGCGAAGGCCTTTATGCGCGCGAGGCGGGGGAGGTGCGCTGGTTCATCCAGGGGCTGTTCCCATGACGGACTATGCCGAACTTGCCGCTGCCACCAATTTCTCGTTCCTGCGGGGCGCGTCCAGTCCGCAGGAGATGGTGCTGGCCGCCCTTATCCTCGGCCATACCGGCATCGGCATCGCGGATCGCAATTCGGTGGCCGGCGTGGTGCGCGCTTACGGCACGCTTAAGGATGCCCGAAAAGGCGAATTGCCGGCGGAGAAGATCCGCGAAGGATCGGGGCCGGGCGAGTATGTCTGGTCGATCCCCGGCGAGGTCGAGAATCTTCAGATCGACGTCAAGGCGCTGATGGCGAAGGCGCAGGAATTCAAGCTGGCGGTCGGGGCACGGCTCGTCTTTTGCGACGGCACGCCCGACATCATCGCCTATCCGGAAAACCGGCAGGGTTGGGGCGCACTGTGCCGGCTCCTGACCACTGGAAACCGGCGCGCGAGGAAGGCCGACTGTATTTTATATCTGGATGATCTTCTCTCGCATTGCTCGGACCTGCTGCTTGTCGTCATGCCCGGAGAAGAACTCGGTGCGGTGCCGCAACTGCTTGGCCGCCTTTCGCGGGCAGGCCATTTGTGGCTGGGCGCCACCCTTCTTTACAATGGCCGCGACCGGCGCCGGCTCGCCAGGCTCAATGGCCTTGGCGCAAAGGCTGGCGTGCCGCTGCTGGCCGTCAATGACGCGCTCTACCATTCGCCCGACCAGCGCGACCTGCAGGACATTCTCACCTGCATCCGCGAGGGCACGACCATCGAGGTGGCGGGGCGCCTGCTCCATGCCAATGCCGAGCGGCATCTGAAACCGGCCCGCGAGATGGCCCGGCTCTTTCGAGACTGCCCCGAAGCGATCGACGAGGTGCAGCATCTTCTGGCGCGGGTGGATTTCTCGCTGGGCGAACTCAAATACGAATATCCCGACGAGCCAATTCCGCCAGGCTGGTCGCCGCAGGGCTGGCTGGAGGAGCTGACATGGCGGCGGGCTGCCATGCGCTATGACGGCGTGGTGCCTTCGAAGATCGTCGATACCATCTGCAAGGAACTGGTGCTGATCGAGAAGCTCGACTACGCCCGTTATTTCCTCACCATCCACGACATCGTGCAAAAGGCGCAGGAACTGGGAATCTTGTGTCAGGGCAGGGGCTCGGCCGCCAATTCGGCCGTCTGCTACGCGCTTGGCATCACGTCCGTCGATCCGGCGACGAGCGATCTCCTGTTCGAGCGTTTCCTGTCCGAGGAGCGCAAGGAGCCGCCCGACATCGACGTCGATTTCGAGCACGAACGGCGCGAGGAGATCATCCAGTATATATATGAGCGCTATGGCCGGCATCGCGCGGGCATTGCCGCGACCGTCATCCACTACCGTCCGAAAAGCGCGATCCGCGAGGTCGGCAAGGCGCTCGGCCTGTCGGAGGACGTGACCGCGCGCATCGCCGGCACGGTGTGGGGAAGCTGGAGCCGCGACACGCTGCCCGACAAGCGCATCGTCGAGGCGGGGCTCGACCCCGCCAATCCGATGATCCGCCGCGCGGTCGATTTCGCCGCGCGCCTGCTGAACTTTCCGCGCCACCTGTCGCAGCATGTCGGTGGCTTCGTGCTCGCGCGCCACCGGCTCGACGAGATGGTGCCGATCGGCAATGCGGCGATGGAGGAACGTACCTTCATCGAATGGGACAAGGACGACATCGACACGCTCGGCATGATGAAGGTCGACGTCCTGGCGCTCGGCATGCTGACCTGCATCCGCAAGGCGTTCGAGCTTTGCCAGGCGCATTATGAAAGGCCGCTGGAACTCGCGACCGTTCCCCAGGAGGACGAGGCCACCTATGCGATGCTGCAAAAGGGCGAGTCGATCGGCGTCTTCCAGGTCGAAAGCAGGGCGCAGATCAACATGCTGCCGCGGCTGCGGCCGAAGGAATTCTACGATCTCGTCATCCAGGTCGCGATCGTGCGGCCGGGACCGATCCAGGGCAATATGGTCCATCCTTATCTCAGCCGCCGCCACAAGCCGCCGGAAGAAATCGTCTATCCCTCGCCCGGCCCGCCGCACGACCCTAACGAGTTGAAGAACGTCCTCCATCGCACGCTCGGCGTCCCGCTCTTCCAGGAGCAGGCGATGAAGATCGCGATGGTCGCGGCCGAATTCACCGATGTCGAGGCCAATCACTTGCGCAAGGCAATGGCGACGTTCCGGCACAATGGCAGGATGGAGCGCTTCGAGGCGATGATGGTCGAGCGCATGGCCGCGCGCGGCTACGACCGCGACTTCGCCCAGCGCTGCTTCGACCAGATCAAAGGCTTCGGCGAATACGGCTTTCCCGAAAGCCACGCCGCCTCCTTCGCCAAGCTGGTCTATGTTTCGTCCTGGCTGAAATGCCATTACCCGGACGTCTTCGCCTGCGCGCTGTTGAACTCCCAGCCGATGGGCTTCTACGCGCCGGCGCAGATCGTTTGCGATGCGCGCAAGAACCGTGTCGAGGTGCGCGCCGTCGATATCAATCACAGCCTTTACGACAACACGCTCGAAGAAAGTGGCCAGGACGACCGTCGCGCGCTGCGCATCGGCTTTCGCCAGATCGACGGCTTCAAGGCCGAGTGGGCGGAGCATATCGCGGCCATGCGGGCAGGGGACTATGCAAGCGTCGAGGATTTGTGGCGGCGCACGCGGTTGCCCGGCCGCGCCTTCCGGCTTCTGGCCGATGCCGATGCGTTCCGCTCGGTCGGGCTTGACCGGCGCGCTGCGCTCTGGGCCGTTCGGCGCCTGCCCGACGATGCGCCGTTGCCGCTCTTCGCCGCTGCCGCCGAGCGCGAGCTCGGCCGCGAGGAGGATGCCCGCCTTCCGGCCATGCCGCTTTCCGAACATGTCGTCGCCGACTACCAGACCATCCGCCTGTCGCTGAAGGCGCATCCGATGCAGTTCCTGCGGGCCCTTTTCGACGGCGAGGGCGTATTGAGCGCTGCCGGCCTCAATGCGGCGCGCGATGGCAGGCGGGTGCGCGTCGCCGGCATCGTTCTCGTCCGCCAGCGGCCGGGCAAGGGCAATGCGATCTTCATGACGCTGGAGGACGAGACCGGCGTCGCCAACGCGCTGGTCTGGTCGCGCGACTTCGAACGCTACCGCCGGCCGATCATGGCCGCGCGGCTGGCGCTGGTCGAGGGTAAGGTACAGCGCAGCACCGAGGGCGTCGTCCATCTGATGGCGACCGCCGTCCACGACCGCACCGGCGATCTCGACCGGCTGTCCTCTTCCTATGAGGCGAAACCGGAGTTTTCACGTGCCGACGAGATCCTGCGCCCGCAGCCGAACCGCACCCACAATCATCCACGAAACGTCCGCGTGATCCCGAAATCGCGCGATTTTCACTGAGAATGGCCTTGCCGCAGGGGCTTCCGCACAGGTTTCCCTTCGGTGATGAGCCGATTTCGCAAAAACTTTGAATTGGTCGTTGACAGTTTTGGGGAGTGGGGACTATAACCCGCTCAACAACGACGGCAGCGACGCTGCTGGCGACGAAGAAGTTCGCTTCTGAGTTTCGCGAAAGTTGGTTGACATTACAGAGTATCGCTCTTAAGTGAGCGTCGACTTTGAGGCCTTGAGGCGGTAGCGGATAGGCTGGGACGTTTTGCCGGTTGGCGGGGTGTCTGTTCT
>NZ_JAAAMH010000028.1 GCF_024105655.1 Aliihoeflea sp. 40Bstr573 | reverse complement strand
CGCCGAAAATCGGTGCCCCGCACCAACCCAGATGACCGATGCCGAAGCCGCAGCCACATGTCAGGCCGTGCAGAACTCAAATCGCGGCCCTACGGTCTACTAAATGCCGGTAGTTCGAAGTGTCCAAGCGTTCTAACGCTCGCCCTTTTTTTTGAGTGGCCATACTTAGGGGAAGGTCGCGACTAATCGGGATGGCGATCCGGTATGTTGTCCTAACTAGTGCCATCCCGCTCTCGCAAATTGGTACAATTGACGGTTTTCAGTTTTCAATATGGCGCCCATATTCAGCCGAATATGTAGCGCGTTGAAAATGCAAGCTTAAACTTTGGTGCCGATGCGAAAGCAAAGCGAACGCGACAGCAGCCTTTGCACTTTATGTTTGCGGTGATGACGCGGTTTCCGTTCGTCCGCAAGGGGAGAAGGGAACGCGCGCCCACTCCGCGACAAAACTTATCCCCCTCCCCAAAATCTCCCCCATACTCTTGCCCGTCCCCGTCTTCGGGAACGCCTGTCGCGACGGTGTCATGCGGGCGGGGATCGGCGCCTCCGCCATTCGGCAAACGTAGCCGGGCGGCCGGGGAGGGCCGTGCCGAGGGTCCCCCTCCGGCCACTACGGGCCGGGTGTGCTGGACGAGCACGCAACCTGTCGATGTCTTCGGCGAAAGCAGAGGCGCGGCGGGGCAGCGGGACGGGCGCGGCTTTGTAACGAACGCCGGATGGGCGGCTGCGGGATCGCAGTCATACATAAAGATGAGCGATGCCGCAGCCGCCCGTCTTCCCGAGCCCCTTTCATCCGGTCCCGCGCGCCCGCGCGGGCGCGATCACCCATGCGCTGAAGGAGACACGGATGGCGCGGCATAAGCGACGCAGGCGCAAGCCCCCGAAGGAGATTCCGCCGCTGCCGGTGCTCTACCATGCCCGCCAGCCGTACCAGACCGACGCGCAATATGCGGTCACCCGCCAGTGGGACGAGGACCGTGCGCAGATCGACGCGGTCCTCCAGTCCATGTTCCGCCACGCGGCGACCTGGCTCGGCCTGATGGCGAGTTGCAAATGGTCGGTCTGCCGGCGCGCGCGCCGCTGCGTCGGGCCGCTGCGGCCGACGGACGCCCTTGCCCATACGGGCCGCATTTTCCCGCCTTGCTGCGACACGCCCGCGCGGGCCGAAGAGGTGCGCATGTTGAACCACGTGACGAACCCCGGCAAATGGCGCGATGACGTTCCGTGGCGATGAGGAGAAGATCGATGTCGAGGGACGCAGCGCGCCATCCCAACTGCGCCATGATCGCAAGGCTAGGCTGGCATATGCGCATCTGGTCCGTTTTCCTCCTCGCCCTTTCCGCCTGCTCGACCTTCGATGCCGGCCCGCCTCCCGTTCCCGAGGCGACGGTCGCACCGGCGGCGCTGGTTGCGCCGGTCGCGCCAGCCGCCCCGGTCGACCGGGGAATACGGCCGCTGACGGAGGACCAGCGCGCCATGCTCGACGGCTGACGGCGCTCCGCGATCGGCACGCTGTGTTACGCTCCGTGATGTCATTTGAGGGGAACGCAGCCCGCCCTCACGCATTTTTGAGCCCGAGGGACGTCACTGAACGTTTGCGGCGCGCAAGCCTTGGAGAAGGGGACCGCGCCCACTATCAAAGGAGTATTCACCATGCGTAAGTTCCTTCTTGCGACCGCCGCCATCGCCGCCCTGTCGGTCGGTGCCGCGCACGCCCAGACCTCGGACGATGATTCGGCCCGCGGCTTCGGCGCGACCGCCGGCGGCACGACGGGTGCCGTTGCCGGCGCCGTCGTCGGCGGCCCGATCGGCGCGATTGTCGGCGGCTTTGCCGGCGCCGTGATCGGCGCGGAAACCGCCGTCCCCGACGAGGTCGTCGGCTATGTCGTCGACAATCCGGTCCCGACCGTCACCTATGAGGGCGAGATCGAGGCCGGCGCCGTGATCCCGGCCGAGGTCGAGGTCGTGCAGGTGCCCGACAGCCCGGAATATGGCTACATCTACGTCAACGGCCGCCCGGTCCTGGTCGAATATGAGAGCCGCGAGGTCGTGTATTCGCCCGGCTACGTCGTGCCCGAGCGCACCGTGACCTACATCACCGAGAACCCGGCCGATCCGGTCGTCATCGACGCCGAAATTTCGACCGGTGCGATCCTGCCGGCCGACGTCCAGATCATCGAGGTGCCGGAAGACCCGTATTACGGCTATGTCTACACAGAAACCGGCCCGATCGTGGTCGAGCGCGGCTCGCGCGAGGTCGTCTGGGTCGAGTAATCGGTCTTTCCTGGCCGATCCGGCCGCGTTAAGGAGATCGTCCACATTGGGCGATCTCCATGGCCGGATCTGACGACGCGCCGCTCTATCTCGGTTTCGATACGGGCGGCACCTATACCGACGCCGTGCTCTTCTGTGAGGAGCGCGGCGTCGTCGCCAAGGCGAAGGCGCTGACGACCCGTCACGACCTCGCCGTCGGCATCGGTGAGGCCGCCGACCGCGTCATCGCGCTGGCCGGCATCGAACCCGGGGCCATCCGCCTCGTGTCGATGTCCACCACCCTCGCCACCAACGCCCTTGTCGAAGGCCAGGGCGGACGGGTCGGCCTCGTGATGATCGGCTTTTCGCAAACCGATCTCGACAAGGACGGACTCAGAACCGCCCTCGGCTCCGATCCCGTGATTTTCCTGCCAGGTGGCCACGACGTCCACGGCAACGAGACGAAGCTCGACCTCTCGGCCCTGGAAGAAGCCCTGCCCGACATGGCCGTCTCCGGCTTCGCCGTCTGCAGCTACTTTTCCACCCGCAATCCGAAGCATGAGATACTGGCCGGGGAACTGATCCGGGAGAGGACAAATCTCCCCGTCACCTCCTCCCACGAACTCTCATCCAAACTCGGTGGCCCCCGCCGCGCCCTGACGACGCTTCTGAATGCCCGGCTGATCTCGATGATCGACCGCCTCATCGCCGCCACCGAAGGCTTCCTCGAAACCCGCGGCATCGACGCCCCCCTGATGGTGGTGCGCGGCGATGGCGCGCTGGTGTCGGCGCGCTTCGCGCGCCAGCGGCCGATCGAGACGATCCTGTCGGGGCCGGCGGCAAGCATCGTCGGCGCCCGTCACCTGACCGGGCTGGACGACGCGGTCGTCTCCGACATCGGCGGCACGACGACCGACATCGCGATCCTCGACAAGGGTGTCCCGAGGCTCGATCCGGATGGTGCGACGGTCGGCGGGTTCCGCACCATGGTCGAGGCGGTGGCGATGCGCACCTTCGGGCTCGGCGGCGACTCGGAAGTGACGATTTCAGATGGCGGGCTCGATCCGGCGATCCTGCTCGGACCCCGCCGCCTCGTGCCGCTGTTGCTCGCGGCTCACCAGTACGGTGCCGCCATCGCCGAAACGCTGGAACGCCAGCTCCGCGCCGCCAATCCCGGCCGGATGGACGGCCGCTTCGCAGTCAGGACCGGAGTGCCCGAACAACTCGCTGCGGGGCTGTCGACGGCGGAAGCGCGGCTTTATGAGAAAGTGACGGCGTTGCCGCTGGCGCTCGACCAGTTGCTGACCTCAACCGCGCAGGTCGCGACGTTGCAGCGCCTCGTCGCGCGCGGTCTCGTTCATCTTTGCGGCTTCACCCCCTCCGATGCCGCGCATGTGCTTGGGCGCCAATCGAATTGGGACCAGCGCGCGGCCCGTCTCGGCGCAGCGCTGATGGCGCGGCGGCGCGACGGGCGGGGACAGCCGATTGCGGCAGGTGCGGAGGAAATCTCGCAGCGCGTGCTCGACGCCGTCACGCGGCGTTCCGCTGAACTGATGCTGGAATCGGCGCTTGCCGATGACGGGCTCGACGGTGCGGCGATTGTCGCAGGACCGCTGATCCAGGGCGCGCTCGACGGCAAGTCCGGCACCGCCAGGCTCGCTGTGGGTCTTGACCGGCAGGTGATCGGCCTCGGTGCTTCCGCCGGTCTTCACTATGCCGGCCTGCCCGCGCTCCTCGGGCAGGCATGTGTCGTGCCGGAGGATGCTGACGTGGCCAATGCCATAGGCGCGGTGGTGGGGCAGGTGCGCGTCAGCGCCGATGCGGTCGTCACCCAGCCGGTGGAAGGGATTTTTCGCGTAAGCGCGGGTGAGACGGTCTCGGACCACCGGTCAGAGGACGACGCGCTCGTTGTCGCGCGGGCGCATTTGCGTGACATGGCGCGCGAAGCAGCTCGCCGGGCCGGCAGCGACGATGTCGAGATCGATGTGGCGATCGATCTGCGCACCGCGACGATCGAGGGCCAGCGCGCGTTCATCGAAGCGAGCCTGCGCGCGGTCGCGACCGGCCGCCCGCGGATCACGCTGCGTTAGAATTTTTCGCAAGGCAGTTTCGTCTTTTGCCGAATTGACCGACCGTCCCGCCCGTGGTGAAAGCGATTAGAGCCCGACAGGGCCAATGCCATCTGCTTTTGAGGGAGGCCTGCTGCATGAATGACCGCATTGACGCCAATGGGTTGAAGATCGACCGCATTCTTTACGACTTCATCGCCAACGAGGCCGTGGCCGGAACGGGCGTCGATGCGGAAGGCTTCTGGCGCGATTTTGCAGCCATCGTGGCCGACCTTGCGCCGAAGAACCGCGCGCTTTTGGCGAAGCGTGACGCAATCCAGGAAAGGATCGACGCCTGGCACCGCGAGAACGGTGCGCCGACCGATCTGGCCGCTTATGAGGGCTTCCTGCGCTCGATCGACTACATCGTTCCCGAAGGTCCGGGCTTCAAGGTGACGACCGAGAACGTCGACGACGAGATCGCGACGATCGCCGGCCCGCAGCTTGTCGTCCCGGTGATGAATGCACGCTATGCGCTGAACGCTGCCAACGCGCGGTGGGGTTCGCTTTACGACGCGCTCTATGGCACGGACGCGATCCCCGAGACGGACGGCGCCGAAAAGGGCAGGGGCTACAACCCCAAGCGTGGCGAGAAGGTCATCGCCTGGGCGCGCGACTTCCTCGACGGGGCGGTCCCGCTCGAAGGTGCGAACTGGACCGATGTGCGTTCCTTCTCGGTCGAGAATGGCAAGCTCATCGTCGAGATTGCGAGCGGGCACACCGGGCTGAAAGACGCCGCGCAATTCGCCGGCTATGTGGGCGACGCTGAAGCGCCAACTCAGTTTCTTCTCAAGAACAACGGCATTCATATCGAGGTGCTGATCGACGCGGCCTCCGACATCGGCAAGTCGGACCCGGCGCACATATCCGATGTCTGGCTGGAGTCCGCGCTGACGACGATCATGGACTGCGAGGATTCGGTCGCGGCCGTGGATGCCGAGGACAAGGTCGAGGTCTATCGCAACTGGCTCGGCCTGATGAAGGGCGACCTGACCGAGGAAGTGACCAAGGGTGGCAAGAGCTTCACACGCAGGCTCAATCCCGATTTTGACTACACCGCGCCCGACGGCTCGACCTTCAAGGTCCGCTGCCGTTCGCTGATGCTGGTGCGCAATGTCGGCCACCTGATGACCAATCCGGCAATCCTCGACGCCGATGGCAACGAAGTGCCGGAGGGCATCATGGATGCCGCAATCACCGGCCTGATCGCGCTCCACGACGTCGGCCCGAACGGCCGCCGCGCAAATTCGCCGAAAGGCTCCATGTATGTCGTGAAGCCGAAGATGCACGGCCCCGAGGAAGTCGCCTTCGCGTCGGAACTGTTTGGGCGCGTGGAGAAGATGCTCGGCATGGCGCCGAACACGATGAAGATGGGCATCATGGACGAGGAACGCCGAACGACGGTGAACCTCAAGGAGTGCATCCGGGCGGCGTCCGAGCGGGTCGTTTTCATCAACACCGGCTTTCTCGACCGCACCGGCGACGAGATACACACTTCGATGGAAGCCGGGCCGATGATCCGCAAGGGCGACATGAAACAGTCGGCCTGGATCGGTGCGTATGAGAACTGGAACGTCGATATCGGGCTCGAATGCGGACTCGCGGGCCATGCCCAGATCGGTAAGGGCATGTGGGCGATGCCCGACCTGATGGCAGCGATGCTGGAGCAGAAGATCGGGCATCCGAAGGCGGGTGCGAACACCGCGTGGGTCCCGTCCCCCACGGCTGCCACGCTTCATGCAACGCACTACCACAAGGTCAACGTCGCCAAGGTTCAGGCCGAGCTGAAGGCCCGCGCCCGCGCCAAGTTGGCGGATATTCTGTCAGTGCCGGTCGCGACGCGCCCGAACTGGACGCCGGAAGACGTGCAGCGCGAACTCGACAACAACGCGCAAGGGATACTCGGCTATGTCGTGCGCTGGGTCGACCAGGGCGTCGGCTGCTCAAAGGTGCCGGACATCAACGATGTCGGCCTGATGGAGGACCGCGCCACCCTGCGCATCTCGGCCCAGCATATGGCGAACTGGCTGCATCACGGCGTCTGCACGCGCGACCAGGTGATGGAGACGATGAAGCGCATGGCCGCCGTCGTCGACCGCCAGAACGAGGGCGATCCGCTCTACCACCCGATGGCGCCCGATTTCGACAATTCCATCGCCTTCCAGGCGGCGTGCGATTTGGTACTGAAGGGACGCGAACAGCCAAACGGGTATACCGAGCCGGTTCTGCACAAGCGGCGGCTGGAGCTGAAAGAGAAACAGCGGGCGTAGTCGGCTCTGTCGTGAAATGATTATCCTTGCCATCGACACGTCCGCAAACCTCTGCGCCGCTTCGGTTCACGATGCCGCTGCAGGTGAACTTGGCCGGTGTGTGCGCGACCTTGGTAAGGGCCATGCCGAGCATCTCATGGCGGTGATCGCTGAGACGCTGGCCGGGGCAGGATTGACCTACGCCGATCTCGACAGGTTAGGCGTTTCTGTCGGGCCGGGCTCGTTCACGGGCATCCGCGTCGGCGTTTCGGCTGCGCGCGGATTGGCGCTGGCGCTGAACATACCGGCCGTGGGTGTGACGACGCTCGAAGCGCTCGCACTCGAAGCGCGGCGGGTCAGCGCCGGGCGCTGCGTGCTGGTCGCGCTCGACGGCGGGCGGGGTGAAATCCATACCGCGCTTTACGGTCCCGGCGGCGATGAACGCGCACCGCCGGCGGCGATCGATCTCAAGACGGCCGCTGAGATCGCAAAGCGCGAGAATGCGGTTCTCGTCGGCACGGCGGCAGACAAGGTGAACGAGGCGGCGGGCGGATCGCTCGACGTCGCAGGACGGCAGGCGACGGCCGACATCGCGGCCTATGCCTCGCTCGGTCTGGCCAGTGCGGATTCAGGCACGCGCCCGACGCCGCTCTATCTGCGCTCGGCCGATGCCAAGGTGAACGAGGGTTTCGCGGTCGCGCGCAAGGCGGTGTCATGAGGGTGCCGTTCTGGTCGACCCCGCGCGAGTTTGCCATAGAACCACTGGAAATCGAGGATGCTTCGGCTCTGCCGCGCATTCATGAGGAAGATTTCATCCGGCCGTGGTCGGAAGACGAGTTCGCCGATCTTCTCGCGCAGGGAAATGTCTTCGGCTTCGCCGCGCGCGAAGTCGGCAAGCGGCAGCTCGGTCCGGTCGGCTTCGTGCTGGTGCGGCAGGCAGCCGACGAAGCGGAAATCCTGACCGTCGCGGTCGCGCGCTCGGCGCGACGTCTGGGTCTCGGACGCAGCTTGATGGATGCTGTGCTGCGCGCGCTTCATGCAGCGCGCACCGCCTCGCTTTTTCTCGAGGTCGACGAAACCAATGCGCCGGCGATCGCGCTTTATCGTCGTCTCGGCTTTATCCAGGTCGGCAGGCGGCCGGACTACTACAAGCAGCCGGGCGGCGGGCGCACGGGCGCGATCGTCATGCGCCGCGACCTGCACTGAACCATGCTCGCCAAGGCGAAGCTCGCCATTGCCCTGATCGGTTTCGCATTCGGTACAGTGGTGCTGGTTGCATGGCAGGCGGCGATGAAGGCGAGCGGGATCGGCAATCCGCGCCGCGCGGCGCTCTTATGGCACAAGATGGTGCTGGCGCTCCTCGGGATTCGCGTCCACGTGCGGGGAAACCTCTCGACGCAGCGGCCGCTTCTGATCGCCGCCAACCATGTGTCGTGGACGGACATCATGGTGCTCGGCTCGATCGCGCCGGTAAACTTCATTGCCAAAGCCGAGGTCGCGGGCTGGCCGGTGCTCGGCCGGCTCTTCCGCTCGCAAAATTCGGTCTTCGTCGAGCGCGAGGCCAGGCATCGCTCCGGCCACCAGACGCGCGAGGTGGCCGAAACGCTGAAATCAGGCGATCCGCTGGTGCTGTTCGCGGAAGGCACGACCGCCTGCGGCAACCGCCTGTTGCCGTTCAAGTCGACGCTCTTCGGCGCGGCGGCACAGCTTTCCGACGCGGCATTCGCGGTGCAGCCGGCGGCGCTGTTCTATTCGCGGCTGCACGGCATGGCGATGGGCCGACGGCATCGCGCACGCTATGCCTGGATCGGTGACGAGGAGTTGGTGCCGCACCTCCTGCGCATTCTCGAAAGTGGACCCGTCGACGTGGAGGTCCGTTTCGGCGAGCCGATCAGTTTCGTTGGTGCGAACCGCAAGCAGGTTTCGGCGCGCTCGGAAGCTGCGATCCGCGATCTCGTGACCGGCGTGAGGCGCGGCGCGAAGCTGTGATGACGCGCGCACTGTCCTTCGGCGCGAAAAGGCGCTAGAGGCTCGCCGCATGGAACAGACAGACATGATCGCGCGCGAAGGGACAGGCTCGGCCGAGACCCGGAAGGTCTTCGTCAAGACCTATGGTTGCCAGATGAACGTTTACGACAGTCAGCGCATGTCCGATGCGCTGGCCGCCGACGGGTACCAGCCGACGGAGACGATCGAGGACGCCGATCTGGTGCTGCTCAACACCTGCCATATCCGCGAGAAGGCGGCCGAGAAGGTCTATTCGGAACTCGGCCGCATCCGCGACCTGAAGAACGAGCGCGCCGCTCAAGGTCGCCAAATGGTGATCGGCGTGACGGGCTGCGTGGCTCAGGCCGAAGGCGACGAGATCCTGCGCCGGGCGCCGGCGGTCGACCTCGTGGTTGGCCCGCAGACCTATCACCGCCTGCCGGCCGTGGTGAAGAAGGCACGGGAAGGGGCGAAGGTCGTCGAGACCGAATATGCGCTGGAGGACAAGTTCGAGCATTTGCCGCAGCCGAAGACGACAGTGGTCAGGTCGCGCGGCGTGACGGCCTTCCTCACCGTACAAGAAGGCTGCGACAAGTTCTGCACCTTTTGCGTGGTGCCCTATACGCGCGGTTCGGAAATCTCGCGTCCCGTTGCCCAGATCGTGGCCGAGGCGGAGCGTCTGGTCGAAGGCGGCGTGCGCGAAATCACGCTGCTCGGCCAGAACGTCAATGCCTGGCACGGCGAGGGCGCGGAGGGCCGGGAGTGGGGGCTCGGCGAATTGCTGTTCCGGCTGGCGGAAATTCCGGGGCTGGCACGGCTTCGCTACACGACGAGCCACCCGCGCGACATGGACGACGCTCTGATCGCCGCGCATCGCGACCTTGAACAATTGATGCCTTATCTCCATCTGCCGGTTCAGTCGGGCTCGGACCGCATCTTGAAGGCGATGAACCGCAAGCACACGGCCGACGACTATCTGCGGTTGGTCGAACGCATTCGCGGCGTGCGCGGGGACATCGCGATGTCGGGCGATTTCATCGTCGGCTTCCCTGGCGAGACCGACGAGGACTTTGAGGCGACGATGAAGCTGGTGCGCGAAGTGGATTATGCACAGGCTTTCTCGTTCAAATATTCGCCGCGGCCGGGAACACCGGGCGCGGACATGAAGTTCCATGTCGAGGAGCGTGTGAAGGACGAAAGGCTGCAGGAACTGCAGTCTTTGCTGACAAATCAGCTCGAAGCCTTCACGCAAAGCCGCATCGGGATGGTGATAGACACGCTGATCGAGAAGCCGGGACGGCGCGAGGGACAGATCGTCGGACGCTCGCCCTGGCTGCAACCGGTAATTCTTGATGAAACCGTCGGCCGAATCGGCGACATTGTCCGGGTGAAGGTATTGAGCGCCGGCCGCAACAGCCTGTTTGCCGAGCCGGTTTGAGGTCAGGCACCAATGAGGAGAGCCGATTGAGCGTCGCACCGGAACTGAAGCCCGGCCCCCAGGGGGCGTCGGACATGGCGCATATCGTACTCACCTTCGACAACAACGGACTTGCCTCCGCGCTTTACGGTCAGTTCGACGAGAACCTCGCGCGCATCGAGCAGAAGCTCGGCCTCGACATCCGCTCCAAGGGCAACCAGCTCTCGATCCGCGGCGAACCGGGCGCGGCCGAACAGGCGCGCCGCGCGCTGGACTATCTCTACGGCCTCCTGCAGAAGGGCCACGACGTATCGCCGTCCGAGGTCGACGGCGCGATCCGCATCTCGATCGCGGCCGACGACCAGCTGACGCTGCCGACCCTCGAGCGCAAGGGCAAGATGGCGGCCGCCCAGATCGCGACGCGCAAGCGCACGATCTATGCGCGCTCAGTCAATCAGGATGCCTATATGCGCGCGCTGGAGCGGTCCGAGCTCGTCTTCGGCATCGGCCCGGCCGGCACCGGCAAGACCTATCTCGCGGTCGCTCACGCTGCGATGCTGCTCGAGCGCGGCGCGGTGGAGCGCATCATCCTGTCGCGGCCAGCGGTGGAGGCGGGCGAGCGGCTCGGCTTCCTGCCAGGTGATATGAAGGAGAAGGTGGACCCCTATCTGCGCCCGCTTTACGACGCGCTCTACGACATGATGCCGGCCGATAAGGTCGAACGGGCGATCGCTGCCGAGGTCATCGAGATCGCGCCGCTCGCCTTCATGCGCGGACGCACGCTGCGCAACGCCGCGATCATCCTCGATGAGGCGCAGAACACTACGCACATGCAGATGAAGATGTTCCTGACCCGCCTTGGCGAGGGCGGGCGCATGATCGTGACCGGGGATCCGAGCCAGATCGACCTGCCGCCCAACACCAGGTCGGGCTTGGTCGAGGCGCTGCGCGTCCTTGCCGATGTGCCGGGCATCGTCACCTGCCGCTTCAACGATGTGGACGTCGTGCGCCACCCACTCGTCGCCGAGATCGTGCGCGCCTACGACCGCGAGGGCGCGGGCATGCCGGGCCGGGGCGCGGCGAACATCTGACGCACATGATCGAGATCGACATCGCGGTGGAAGCCGGCGACTGGCCGGTCGAAGAGGAACTGCGCGGCCATGCCGAAAAGGCGGTAAGCGCCGTCTTCGCGGAACTCGCGATCGCCGATCCGGCGTCCGAACTCAGTCTCCTTTTCACCGACAACCCCTCGATCCGCGTTCTCAACCGCGACTGGCGCGGCAAGGACAAGGCGACGAACGTCCTCTCTTTCCCGGCTTTCGAGATTGCGCCGGGCGACCCGTTGCCGCCGATGCTTGGAGACATTATCCTCGCCAGCGAGACGGTCTCGAAGGAAGCGGTACTGGAAGGCAAGCCTTTCGCGCACCATCTGACCCATCTCATCGTCCATGGGCTTTTGCATCTTCTTGGCTACGACCATGAAAACGACGAAGATGCGGAGGAAATGGAGGGACTGGAACGCCGGATGCTCGCGCGTCTTGCCATTCCCGACCCGTATGTCTAACTGGTAGGGCCAACACGGCCTTAGGGACAATGAACGAACAAACGCAGATTGAGGCTTCACCCGAACGGGCAGAAGCAGGCGGCTCCGACGAAGGTTCGGACGGCCAGAGTAGGACCGCTGGCACAGCCGGCAAGTCCTCCACCTTCCTCCACAGGCTCTCGGGGCTCTTCCGGCCCAGGAACGGCTCGTCGATCCGCGAGGATCTCGCCGACGCGCTGGATGAGCATTCGCTTGACTCGGCCGGCTTCTCGCCAGGCGAGCGGGCGATGCTCAAAAATATCCTGCGATTGCGCGAGTTGCGCGTCGAGGACGTCATGATTCCGCGCGCCGACATCCAGGCGGTCGAGATCACGACGACGCTCGGCGACCTGATGGTCACGTTCGAGCGACTCGGGCATTCGCGCATGCCCGTTTATGGCGAGACGCTGGATGATCCGCGCGGCATGGTCCACATCCGCGACGTGATCGCCCACATCACCCGCACGGCGGGGCAAAAGCGATCGCGTGCCACGAAGAAGCCGCTCGATGCCGCGACGCTGGACCTTTCCAACGTCGACCTGGGCAAGAGCATCGGCGAATTGAGCCTCGTCAGAAAGCTTCTCTTCGTTCCGCCGTCGATGCAGGCCTCCGACCTGATGGCGCGGATGCAGGCCGAGCGGCTGCAGATGGCCCTCGTCATCGACGAATATGGCGGCACGGACGGCCTCGTCTCGCTGGAGGACATCGTCGAAATGGTCGTCGGCGACATCGAGGACGAGCATGACGACGACGAGGCCATGATCACGCAGGCCGGCGACGGGGTGTTCATCGTCGACGCCAAGGCCGAGATCGACGACGTCGCCAAGAAGATCGGCGACGCTTTCTCGGCCGGCGAGCATGGCGAATATGTCGACACGATTGGCGGCATGATCTTCAACGCGCTGGGCCGCGTGCCAGCCCGCGGCGAGGTCGTGCAGGCGATCCCCGGCTTCGAGTTTCACGTGCTCGATGCCGATCCGCGTCGGGTCAAGCGCGTGCGCATCGTCCAGAGCCGGGTCCCGGATCGCCGCCGCCGGCAGGTGCGCCAAACCGCAAATTGATCCTCCGTTTGGAAAGCCCCCGCGCCTTTGCTAAAGAGGTGCGGGGTCTGATTCTGGCAGCGGACGGGTGAATGGAGCGCCTTGCGGGCAAGATAATTCTCCTGTCGGGCGCCGGCAGGGCGCTGGCAGCATTGGCCGCGGGCGCGCTGGCAAGCCTGTCGCAGGCGCCCTTCGACTTTCCTCTCGCCGCCTTCATTGCTTTTCCGGTGCTCGTCTGGCTGCTCGACGGAGCGGTCGCCGCGCCCGAACGCCGAGGGCTGCGCCGCCTCGGACCGGCATTTTGGGTCGGCTGGCTGTTCGGCTTCGGCTATTTTCTCGTCGGTCTCTGGTGGACCGGCAACGCGCTGCTCGTCGAGGCCGATCTCTTCGCCTGGGCGCTGCCACTCGCCATCATCGGGCTGCCTGCGTTACTTGCGTTCTTCTACGCATTCGCGGCCGCCCTGGCGAAGGTCGCCTGGAGCGACGACATCGGACGCATCGCTGCGCTCGCGGTCGCTTTCGCTCTTGCGGAATGGTTGCGCTCGGTTCTCTTCACCGGCTTTCCATGGAATGCGGTCGGCTATGCGGCGATGCCCGTGCCGGTCGCCATGCAGTCGCTTGTGGTTCTCGGCGCGGTCGGCATGAATGTGCTTGCCGTCTTCGTGTTTTCATTGCCGGCTCTGCTGGCAGGCCGCGATCATCTGAAGCTCGGTGTGATGCTCGGCATCGGTCTCGTCGCGTTGCATCTCGGCTATGGTGCGATGCGCCTGTCACGGGCCGAAGCCACGGACGGCGCTGAGACCGTCGCGATCCGCGTCATCCAGCCTTCCATTCTGCAGAGCCAGAAATGGGACATGGCCGAGCGTGACCGCATCTTTCAGGCCCATCTCGACCTGACGACCCGGCCGGTGGAGCAGGGGGATGCGGCGCCTGACGTGATCATCTGGCCGGAAACGTCGGTGCCTTTTCTTTTCAGTGACCGGCCGGACGCGCTGGCCGCGCTCGGCGCCGCCATCAACGACGACCAGCGGCTGCTGGCCGGCATCGTGCGTGCGCGGGCAGGCAGCGAAGGCGGAGCCGATTACTACAATTCCATCGTCGTTATCGACGGGTCGGGCGAGATCGTCGATGCTTTCGACAAGGTGCGGCTGGTTCCCTTCGGCGAGTATCTGCCCTTCCAGGATTTCCTGTCGCGCTTCGGTCTTCGGCAACTGGCGCAGAATATCGGCGGCTTCTCCGCGGGTACGACGCGCCGCCCGCTCGATCTCGGCAATGGGATCTCGGGGCTGCCGTTCATCTGTTACGAAGTGATCTTTCCCGGCATCGCGCCACGCGGCAGCACGGATGCGCGGCTGCTCGTCAACGTAACCAACGATGCCTGGTTCGGCGACACGCCCGGACCGTATCAGCACTTCCGGCAGGCGCAGTTCCGTGCCGTCGAGTCGGGCCTGCCGCTCGTGCGCGCTGCGAACAATGGCATTTCCGCAGCGGTCGACGGATATGGCCGTGTCATCGACGGTCTGGCGCTGGATGCCGTCGGCGCGCTGGACGTCAAGGTGCCGATGACTTCCGCCGACGCTCTCGTGCCGCCTTTTCGCGCGGGCGTCGCAGGGTGGATGATCCTCATCGTGATTGGCATCGCTGCCACGATGAACAACCTCAGGTCGCGCAATCCCCTCAATTGACACGCATATATTAGCGACTGATAGTCACGAAACCGCGATCTAGCGTCGGACGGGCCTTGGGGCGCTCGCACGGCACGCGGCCAGAAGCGCAAAGCTCAACGACAATGGCCTGCTCCAATGGGCTAACGACATGATAACCAACAAGAAGAAACCGAACCCGATCGACATTCACGTCGGCAGTCGGGTCAGGCTGCGACGGAACATGCTGGGCATGAGCCAGGAAAAGCTGGGCGAAATGCTCGGTATCACCTTCCAGCAGATCCAGAAGTACGAGAAGGGCACGAATCGTGTCGGGGCAAGCCGCCTCCAGGCGATCTCCTCTGTCATGAACGTCCCGGTTTCCTACTTCTTCGAGGATGCGCCAGGACAGGGCGACAACCGAAGGGGCTTTGCCGAAGATGACGGCTCGGCCTATGTGGTCGATTTCCTGAACAGTTCCGAAGGTCTCCAACTAACCCGTGCCTTCATCAAGATCAGCGATCCAAAGGTTAGGCGCCGGATTATCGATCTGGTGAAGTCGCTCGCATCCGAAGACGACGAGCCGTCGTAAAGAAGATCGCCGCGCCGATTTGTTGGCTTCGGTCGAGCATGGCTTGACCGGGCGTTCCGCGCTTGGCTACACGTTTTCCGCCTGCCGCTCGGGCAGTGCGCTTTCCAGAGGGGACACCCGACCTTGCGCCAGAACTACATCTTCACCTCCGAATCCGTTTCCGAAGGCCACCCCGACAAGGTGTGCGACCGCATTTCCGACGAGATCGTCGACCTGGTCTACCGCGAGGCGGCCAAGAAGAATGGCAGCGGCAAGCCGCAGATGGACGCGTGGAAGGTTCGCGTTGCCTGCGAGACGCTCGCCACCACCAATCGCGTGGTCATCGCCGGCGAGGTCCGCGTGCCCGATTCGCTCTTGAAGAAGACGAAGGACGGCGACTTGATGAAGGATGCCGCCGGAAATCCGCTGGTCAATCCAGCCAAGTTCAAGTCCGTGGCGCGCAAGGCCATCCGCGCGATCGGTTACGAGCAGGAAGGATTTCACTGGAAGACGGCGAAGATCGACGTGCTGCTGCACGGCCAGTCGGCGCATATCGCGCAGGGCGTCGACAGTGCTTCCGACAAGCAGGGCGAAGAGGGCGCGGGCGACCAGGGCATCATGTTCGGCTATGCCTGCCGCGAGACGCCGGACCTGATGCCGGCGCCGATCTACTACAGCCACAAGATTCTCGAACTCCTGGCCGATGCCCGCAAGAACGGCGACGGGGACGTTGCCAAGCTTGGACCCGATGCCAAGAGCCAGGTCACGGTGCGCTATGTGGATGGCCAGCCGAAGGAAGCGACGCAGATCGTGCTTTCGACCCAGCACATCGATCCCGACTGGGACAATAAGAAGGTGCGCCAGGTTGTCGAGCCCTATATCCGCGAAGCACTGTCCTCGGGCGGGCTGTCGATCTCCGATGATTGCAACTGGTACATCAACCCGACAGGCAAGTTCGTCATCGGCGGACCGGACGGCGATGCTGGCCTGACCGGCCGCAAGATCATCGTCGACACCTATGGCGGCGCGGCCCCGCATGGCGGCGGCGCGTTCTCGGGCAAGGATACCACCAAGGTCGACCGCTCGGCGGCCTATGCCGCGCGCTACCTCGCCAAGAACGTCGTCGCGGCCAAGCTTGCCGACCGCTGCACCATCCAGCTTGCCTACGCGATCGGCGTCGCGCAGCCGCTGTCGGTCTATGTCGACCTGCACGGCACCGGCACGGTCGCCGAAGAGGTGGTGGAAAAGGCGCTCCGCGAGGTCATGGACCTGTCGCCGTCGGGCATCCGCCGGCATCTCGACCTGAACAAGCCGATCTATGCGCGCACGGCCGCCTATGGTCATTTCGGCCGCAAGGCCGGGCGCGACGGTTCGTTCTCCTGGGAAAAGACGGATCTCGTTAAGTCTCTCCGGCAAGCGGTCGCCGCCTGAAAATGTCGAAACATGTCTGGGGAGAGCGGGCGACGGAAGCCTTCTTCGGCCGCCGGCACGGCAAGACGATGAGCCCGAAGCAGGTGGGGCAGATGGCGACCCACCTGCCGAGGCTCAAGCTGGACCTAAAGACGCCGGCGCCCGGCGATCTGCGCACGCTCTTCTCAGGGACGGTCGAGGAGGTGCGGCTGGAAATCGGCTTCGGCGGCGGCGAACACTTCCATCACGAGGCATCGCGCTTTCCCCGTACAGGCTTCATCGGCGTGGAGCCCTTCGTCAACGGCATGGCCAAGTTCGTCTCGCAGTTCGACGCGGGGCCGCTTGCCAACGTGCGGGTGCATGACGACGACGCCGCCGAACTCCTCGACTGGCTGCCGTCCGCGTCTCTGGCAGGGATCGATCTTCTCTATCCCGATCCCTGGACGAAGAAGCGGCACTGGAAGCGGCGCTTCGTCAGCCCGGTCAATCTCGACCGCTTCGCGCGTGTCCTGCAGCCGGGCGGGCGGTTCCGGTTTGCCTCGGACATTCCGCACTATGTCAACTGGACGCTCGCGCACTGCCGCGCACATGGTGATTTCGAATGGCAGGCCGCGGGACCGGACGACTGGCGCATGCCCTATGATGGTTGGCCTGGAACGCGTTATGAGGCGAAGGCGATCCGTGAGGGGCGCACGCCCTGCTACCTGACGTTCAGGCGGCTCTGATCAGCGGCGCTCGATGGCGCGGAACTGCTCCGGGTCGATGCCAAGACGGGCAAGGTCGCCGGATTTCGCTGGACGACCGGCCTCGGCGGCGGCGGACACGGCGATCGCGCTGCGCAAGATGCCGAAAATGCTGGAAGCGCTGCGCTTGAACGAACGGGACATGGCTGCAATCCTCTGCGGAATTGTGCGATGCAGCAAAGATAGGTGCGCCGCAGCGATCTCGCCAATGTCGCTTCGACAGGGTAGCCATGCAGGAATGGAGGGACATTCGCACTCTTGATCGGGCGGGCCGGTTGGCGTATAGGAACGTCAAATTCTTGGTCGGTATGGCAAAGAGTGGGTCCACCCGGTCCCGCTCTTTTTTGTTACCGGCCGCGCGATCAGGGTCACTTACTTGAGCGAAATCGGCACTTCCAAACCTTCGGGCGACGACCGCATCATCCGCGAGACGGGTATCGACGCGCGCATCGCACAGATCATCGAGCCCGTGATGCGCTCCATGGGCTACCAACTCGTGCGCGTGCGCCTGTCGGGCCAGAACGGGCTGACGCTGCAGATCATGGCCGAGCGCTTCGACGGCACGATGACGGTCGAGGACTGCGAGGAGGTCAGCCGCGCGGTCTCGCCGGTTCTCGATGTGGAGGATCCGATCGAAAAGGCCTATCATCTGGAAGTGTCGTCGCCGGGCATCGACCGGCCGATGGTGCGCAAGTCCGACTTCGTCCATGCCAAGGGGCATCTGGCGAAGGTCGAGACCAGCCTGATGGTCGCCGGGCGCAAGCGCTTCAAGGGCAAGATCATCGAGGCGGGCGAGGACGGCATCACGATCGAGAGCGATCAACTCAGCTATGGCGAGGAACCGGTCGCGCGCATTCCCTACGACGCGCTCGCCGACGCCAAGCTGATCCTGACGGACGATCTGATCCGCGAGACGCTGAAGCGGGACAAGGCCGCCAAGAAGGCCCGCAAGCTCGATGACGACGTGGAATTCGAAGGCGACGGACCCGACGCCGACAACGACAACTGATTGAGACGGATGCCTGGCGCGCTGCGCAGGCAAAGTGCCCAAGGAGACTTACCATGGCAGTGAGTGCAAACAGGCTCGAGCTTCTGCAGATCGCCGACGCCGTCGCCCGCGAAAAGTCGATCGACAAGCAGATCGTCATCGCCGCAATGGCCGATGCCATCCAGAAGGCCGCGCGTTCGCGCTACGGCCAGGAGACCAACATCCGCGCCGACATCAACCCGACGACCGGCGAGATGAAGCTGCAGCGCCTGCTCGAAGTGGTCGACACGGTCGAGGAATATGCCCGCGAGATTTCGATCGAGGACGCACGCCACCGCAATCCGGACGCGCAGGTCGGCGACTTCATCGCCGAGCAGCTCCCGCCGATGGATTTCGGCCGCATCGCCGCCCAGTCGGCCAAGCAGGTCATCGTCCAGAAGGTCCGCGAAGCCGAGCGCGACCGCCAGTATGACGAATACAAGGACCGTGTCGGCGAAATCGTCAATGGCTCGGTCAAGCGCGTCGAATACGGAAATGTCATCGTCGATCTGGGGCGCGGCGAGGCCATCATCCGCCGCGACGAACTGATCCCGCGCGAGAACTACAAATATGGCGACCGTGTACGCGCCTATGTCTACGACGTGCGCCGCGAGCAGCGTGGTCCGCAGATCTTCCTGTCGCGCACCCATCCGCAGTTCATGGCCAAGCTCTTCACCATGGAAGTGCCGGAAATCTACGACGGCATCATCGAGATCAAGTCGGTCGCCCGTGACCCGGGCTCGCGCGCCAAGATCGCGGTCATCTCGCGGGATTCGTCGATCGATCCGGTCGGCGCCTGCGTCGGTATGCGCGGTTCGCGCGTGCAGGCCGTCGTCGGCGAGCTTCAGGGCGAGAAGATCGACATCATTCCGTGGAGCCAAGACGCGGCCGCGTTCATCGTCAACGCGCTGCAGCCGGCCGAAGTCGCCAAGGTGGTTCTGGACGAAGATGCCGAGCGCATCGAGGTCGTGGTGCCGGACGACCAGCTTTCGCTGGCCATCGGCCGCCGCGGCCAGAACGTGCGTCTTGCCTCGCAACTTACCGGCTGGGACATCGATATCCTGACCGAGGAAGAGGAATCGCAGCGCCGTCAGAAGGAATTCGTCGAGCGTTCGAACCTGTTCATGGACGCCCTCAACGTCGACGAGATGGTCGGCCAGGTGCTGGCCTCGGAAGGCTTCAGCTCGGTCGAGGAGGTCGCCTATGTCGACAGCGACGAAATCGCGTCGATCGATGGCTTCGACGAGGACACCGCTTCCGAAATCCAGGAGCGTGCGCGCGAGCATCTCGATCGGATCGAGAGCGAGCATGACGAGAAGCGCCGCGCACTCGGCGTGGGCGACGAGCTGCGCGAAATCCCCGGAATGACGACTGCGATGCTGGTCGCCGTCGGCGAAGACGACGTCAAGTCGATCGAGGACTTCGCCGGCTACGCCGTCGACGATCTCGTCGGCTGGAAGGAGCGCAAGGACGGCGAGACGAAGATGTTCGAGGGCGTGCTGTCGCCCTTCGGCGTCACCCGCGCCGATGCCGAGCAGATGGTCGTTGCCGCCCGCCTCAAGGCTGGCTGGATCACCGAGGACGATCTTGCGGCCGAGACTGAAGCCGAAGACGAGACCGAGGGCGCCTGATCGGGCGCCAAGGAGCTGATACGCACTTGAACGCTGCGAGCGAACGCACATGTATAGTGACGAGGCAGGGTGGGTCGCCGGACGGCTTGATCCGCTTCGTGGCCGGTCCCGACATGGGCGTCGTTCCCGATCTCAAGCGCAATCTGCCTGGACGCGGCTGCTGGGTGACCGGTGAGCGATCCGTTGTCGACAAGGCGGTGGCGAAGAACCTCTTCGCCCGCGCCCTGAAGGAGAAGGTCACGGTTTCGCCGGACCTCGGTGACCTTGTCGACCGGCTGCTCGCGCAGCAGGCCCTTGGCGCGATCGGGCTGGCGCGCAAGGCCGGGCAACTGGTGCTCGGCGCCGCGAAGGTTGAGGCCGCAGTGCGCAGCGGCAAGGCAAAGCTCGTCCTTCACGCCCGCGAAGGGTCGGAGGACGGCGTGCGCAAGATTACCCAGGCGCGGCGCTCAGTAGTGCATCTGGGAGGGCCGGACATCCCCGCCTACAAACTCTTTTCGCAGGCCGAATTGGGTTTGGCATTGGGGGGGGCAAATGTGATACATGCTGCCGTGCTCGGCTTGGATGCCGGCAAGGCGGCGGCAAAGCGCGTGGGTGCGCTTGACCGATATCGGGGCGGAACCCCGGACGAGCGGAATGCGAATGCGGCGGTCGTGGACCACAGTGAGGCCGCAGAGGATACGGAATGAGTGATACGAAATCGGGTGACGACAAGACGTTGAGCGTCAACACCAAGAAGACCTTGACGCTGAAGCGCCCCGGCGTGGAGCAGGGAACCGTGCGCCAGAATTTCTCGCACGGCCGCACCAAGTCCGTCGTTGTCGAGACCAAGAAGCGTAAGTTCTCCATGCCAGGAGACAAGCCGGAGGCGCCTGCCGCTGCCGCCGCTGCGCCTGCTGCCGCGCCCAATCCCAATCCGACTCCCGCACCGAAGCCGGCAGCGCCCGTCCAGGCTGCGCCCGATCCGGTGATCGAGCCGGTCGTACGCGCGCCGCAGCCGCAGGCCCAGCGTTCGGCGCCAGCGCAGCAGCCCCAGCGTTCCGCGCCATCGCAGCAGGCCCCGCGCCCCGCGCCATCGCAGCAGGCCCAGCGCCCCGCGCCACGTCCCGTTGGCAATCGCGGTTCGGGCATGGTCCTAAACTCGCTGTCCAGCGGTGAGATGGATGCCCGCCGCCGCGCGCTGGAAGGCGCCCGTGTTCGCGAGCAGGAAGAGCGTCTGCGCGCGGTCGAGGACGCCAAGCGCCGAGCCGAGGAAGATGCGCGCCGCGCCAAGGAGCGTGAAGAATCCGCGCGCCGTCAGGCCGAAGAGGAAGCCCGGCTCCAGTCCGAGGCGGAATCGCGCCGCCGCGCCGAAGAGGAAGCCCGTCGCCGCGCCCCGGCCGCTCCGGCCGTTGCCGAAGAGGAGGAGGCGGCTTCGCGTGCCAAGGCCCGTCCGGCTACGGCTGTCAAGCGCGGCCCGGTCAAGGCTGCCGTCGAGGCGCCGCGTCCCGCCAAGCCGCGCACCGACGACGACCGCCGCCGCGGCAAGCTGACGCTTTCCGCTGCGACCTCGGGTGAAAGCGATGCGCGTGGCCGATCGCTGTCCTCGATGCGTCGTCGCCAGGAGAAGTTCAAGCGCGCCCAGATGCAGGAGCCGCGCGAAAAGATTGCCCGTGAGGTCATCCTTCCCGAAACGATCACCATCCAGGAACTCGCCCAGCGTATGGCCGAGCGTGCCGTGGATGTGGTCAAGTATTTCATGAAGCAGGGCCAGATCATGAAGCCCGGCGACATCATCGATGCCGACACGGCGGAGCTCGTCGCGTCAGAATTCGGTCACACGGTTCGCCGCGTGTCCGAGTCAGACGTCGAGACCGGCATGTTCGACATTGCCGACAATGCCGAGGACCTGAAGTCGCGTCCGCCGGTCGTCACGATCATGGGTCACGTCGATCACGGCAAGACCTCGCTTCTGGATGCGATCCGCAAGGCAAACGTGGTTTCTGGCGAAGCCGGCGGTATCACCCAGCACATCGGCGCCTATCAGGTCGAGCAGGACGGTCAGAAGATCACCTTCATCGATACGCCGGGCCACGCCGCCTTCACGGCAATGCGTGCCCGCGGCGCCCAGGCGACCGACATCGCGATCCTCGTGGTGGCGGCCGACGACAGCGTCATGCCGCAGACGATCGAGTCCATCAGCCACGCCAAGGCCGCTGGTGTTCCGATCATCGTGGCGATCAACAAGATCGACAAGCCGCAGGCCGATGCACAAAAGGTGCGGACCCAGCTTCTGCAGCACGAAGTCTTCGTGGAATCGCTCGGCGGTGAAGTGCTCGACGTCGAAGTGTCGGCCAAGTCGGGCGCCAATCTCGACAAGCTGCTCGATGCGATCCTGCTCCAGGCCGAAATTCTCGACCTCAAAGCCAATCCGGACCGCACGGCCGAGGGCGTCGTCATCGAGGCGAAGCTCGACAAGGGCCGCGGCTCGGTTGCGACCGTGCTCGTCCAGGCCGGAACGCTCAAGATCGGCGACATCATCGTCACCGGCAACGAGTGGGGCCGCGTGCGCGCCCTGGTCAATGACAAGGGCGACCAGATCAAGGAAGCCGGGCCGGCGTTGCCGGTCGAGGTGCTGGGTCTGCAGGGTACGCCGCAGGCCGGTGACCGCTTCGCCGTGGTCGAAAACGAAGGCAAGGCGCGCGAGATCGCCGAGTATCGCCAGCGGCTTGCGCGCGAAAAGGCAGTGGCACGCCAGGCTGGCCAGCGCGGCTCGCTGGAACAGATGATGTCGCAGCTCCAGACCTCCGGGCTCAAGGAATTCCCGCTGGTCATCAAAGGCGACGTCCAAGGCTCGATCGAAGCGATCGTTTCCGCGCTCGACAAGCTGGGCACGGACGAAGTGCGTGCGCGCATCGTCCATTCGGGCGCCGGCGCGATCACCGAGAGCGACGTATCGCTGGCCGAGACCTCGGGCGCCGTCATCATCGGCTTCGACGTGCGCGCCAACAAGCAGGCGCGTGAAGCAGCTGCCCAGGCCGGCATCGAGATCCGTTACTACAACATCATCTACGACCTTGTGGACGACATCAAAGCCGCCATGTCCGGCCTCCTGTCGCCCGAACGCCGCGAGACCTTCCTCGGCAATGCCGAGATCCTCGAAGTGTTCAACATCACCAAGGTCGGCAAGGTGGCGGGCTGCCGTGTCACGGAAGGCAAGATGGAGCGCGGCGCGGGCGTTCGCCTGGTGCGCGACAATGTCGTCATCCACGAAGGCAAGCTGAAGACGCTGAAGCGCTTCAAGGACGAAGTGTCCGAAGTGCCGGTCGGCCAGGAATGCGGCATGGCCTTCGAGAACTACGAGGACATTCGTGCCGGCGACGTCATCGAGTGCTTCCGCGTCGAGATGATCACGCGCACCCTTTAAAGGGGGCGTTTACCGGAAACGGAAGCGGCGGCAGATCCCTGCCGTCGTCTTCGTTTGAGTGAAGTCGCGGCGGTTTGACCCCGTGCGCGCGAGATTGAGGTATTCCCATGTCCCGCTTCGCTTCGGACGGACCGTCCCAGCGCCAGCTTCGCATTGGCGAACAGGTTCGCCATGCGCTCGCCGATGTCATCCAGCGCGGCGAGGTGCGCGACGACGTGATCGAAGGCACAGTGATCTCGATCTCGGAAGTGCGCATGTCGCCCGACCTGAAGATCGCGACGGCGTTCGTATCGCCGCTTGGCGCCAAGGACTCTCAGGCCGTCATCAAGGCGCTGGCAAGGCACGCGAAATTCATTCGCGGACGCGTTTCCGGCGCGCTGAGACAGATGAAGTACATGCCCGAATTCCGGTTCCGGCTCGACACCAGTTACGACAATTTCGCCAAGATCGACGCGCTGCTCCGTTCGCCGGAAGTCGTGCGCGATCTGGACGACGAAGACGAGGACAGGACCTGAAAATGGCGCGGCGCGGCAAGAAGAAGGGACGTCCGGTTTCCGGCTGGCTGATCCTCGACAAGCCGGTGGGCATGGGCTCCACCGATGCGGTTTCGAAAGTCAAGTGGCTGTTCAACGCCGAAAAGGCCGGCCATGCCGGCACGCTCGACCCGCTGGCTTCCGGCATGCTGCCGATCGCACTTGGAGAGGCGACCAAGACCGTGCCGTACGTGCAGGACGGCGCGAAGGTGTATCGCTTTACCGTGGCTTGGGGAGAGGAGCGCGCAACCGACGACCTCGAAGGCGAGGTCACCAAGCGCTCCGACACGCGGCCGACCGAGGCCGACATCCGCGCGATCATGCCGAACTATACCGGCGTCATCATGCAGACGCCGCCGCAGTTCTCCGCCATCAAGATCGCCGGCGAGCGCGCCTATGACCTTGCCCGCGACGGAGAGACCGTCGACATTCCCGCCCGCGAGGTGGAGATCGGCCGCTTCGACCTGATCGAGCATGGCGACGACAGCGCGGTGTTCGAAATCGAATGCGGCAAGGGCACCTATGTCCGTTCGCTGGCGCGCGACATGGGCCGCGATCTCGGCTGCTACGGCCACATCTCGACGCTGCGGCGCACGGAAGTCGACCCCTTCACCGCCGAGGATCTGGTCACGCTCGCCCAACTTGAAGAGGCGGTCGCCTCCAACGCGCCGGAACTGGCCGAGGGCGAGGCGCCTGGCCGGCCTGAAGGTGCGCAATTAAAGGCGCTCGACGCTCTGCTCGTCGACACCGGTGCCGCACTCGACTGCCTTCCGCAAGTGGCGCTGACCGACGATGCAGCCGCGCGCATCCGGCTCGGCAATCCGGTGATCATCCGTGGCCGCGACGCACCGCTCGAGGCTGACGAAGCCTGCGCGACCTCGCGTGGCAAGCTTGTCGCGATCGGCATGATCGAGGCGGGAATGTTCAAGCCGAAGCGTGTATTCGTCGGCTAAGCTCCGCGCCGTCCGGTTTTCTGCCCCAATTGAACTTTAGCGATTGATGAATGATTCCGCAGCGCGGACATCATATATCAAATGTTGGGGCGCGTTCCGTGACATGCGCTAACCTAGAGAATTGACGAGCTCGAATCGCTCGCGGGCCCGGGGGAAGAATTGAGCGACGGTGCATCCGACCAGCTTGCCGAGACGCCGCGCAGCCGCATTTTCTCCTGGCCCCTGCCGATCGGAGCCTATCTTGGCGCGCTCGTCGCGGTAGCGCTCGTGCCGACGCTGCTGTTCACTGCCGTTCTTCTCGAACGCAACAACCGCGCCCAGCAGGACGTCCTGACGACACTCGCCGAAGCGACGGCGGGCTCGATCGTCGAAACGATCGACCGCGAACTTGCCGGCATGACGACGACGCTGCGCGTCCTGTCTGGCTCGCGCTCCCTTGACGCGAACGATCTGAGTGACTTCTACGACCGTGCCAGGAAAGCCCTGGACGACACACACTCCTACTTCATTCTGCTCGATGAAAATCTGCAGCAGCTCATCAACACACGCGTGGACTACGGCACGGCGCTCGGCGCAACCTCCGATCCCCAGCCTGCGCAGCTCGCCCTTTCCACGGGCAACACCGTCATCTCGAACGCCTTTTACGGTGAAGTTGCTGAAAAATGGGTCTTCAATGTCCTGGTGCCCTGGCAGCAGCGCGACGCCCGACGCGTTCTCATCCTGACGCAGAACGCCGAGGACCTCACCAATCTGATCGCGGGGCAGAACCTGCGCGGGGGATGGAATGCGTCCGTCGTCGATGGGAATGGCATAGTCGTCGCGACGACCTTCATGTCCGCCGAAATCGGCAAGCCCTTCTTCCTTTGGCCAACCGGAAGGCTGCCCGACGCCCCCTCGCGGCAGGCGCTGACCGTCGACGGCGCGGACTACGAAACCTTTACCGTCAACTCGCGGCTGAGCGGATGGCAGGTCGTCGTCTGGTCGCCAACCGAGGTCGTCGCCGCGCCGTTGGTGCGGGCGCTCCAGATTTTTGCCTTTGGCGGGATATTGCTTGCTGCCCTCAGTGCGCTGTGCGCCTGGCTCCTGGCCCGGCAGGTAACGCGCCCGGTGCGCGAGCTGGCCGCCGACGCGCGTCGGCTCGGTGCCGGTGAAGCCGTTTCTGCCAAGCCCTACAAGATCGCCGAGATCGCGACCGTCTCCGCCGCGCTCGCCGAAGCCTCGCACGACCGGCAGGAGGCAGAAGGCGAAATCCGCTTCCTGATGCGCGAGGTCGCGCACCGCTCGAAGAACCAGCTGACCGTGGTCTCCTCCATCGCCAAGCAGACGGCGCGCCACGCGCCCGATTTCGACGCTTTCCAGGATTCGTTCCAGAAACGCGTGCAGGGGCTGGCGCGCTCGACGGACCTGCTGATCGCCGGCGGCGTCGCGGGCGTGGAATTGCGCGAACTGCTCGAAGCGCAGATCGAGCCGTTCAGACCGGGCGACACGGCGCGGCTGCAGATGAACGGGCCGCGCTTTCGCCTTTCCAACCAGGCCGCGCAGACGATCGGCCTCGCGGTTCACGAACTGGCGACGAACGCATCGAAATACGGCGCGTTCTCGACGACCAGCGGCCAGCTCTCCGTCGACTGGAGCATCGCCGAAGGCGTGCTGGTGATCGACTGGCGCGAGACCGTCTCGAAACTGGAAAAGACCGAGGAGGGCAGGGGCTTCGGCACCGAAGTGATCGAGCGCATGCTCGGCGGCACGCTCGATGCGGTCATCGAGCGCGAGATCGCCCCTGACGGCTTGCACTGCCGCTTCACCATGCCGGTTGAGAAGCTTCTGCCCGATCCGGACGCGATGAAGGCCGAGCGCCGCTTCGGCGGCTGATGCGGGCTTTGCTGAATTAGCTGGCAATGTCGGCGCATATGGACTATATGCGCGCCATCGCCGCAGCCCCGCTGCCGCGACCATCGGCCCCCGCTGGACGACATCCCGGCCGTGGGCGACCCCGTTCCTCCCAATCGAAAGGAAGCATGCGATGTCGATCACCGCTGAACGCAAGCAGGAACTGCTCACCGAATTCGCGACCAAGAAGGGCGATACCGGTTCCCCGGAAGTCCAGGTCGCGCTCCTCTCCGAGCGGATCAAGAACCTGACCGAACACTTCAAGGACCACAAGAAGGACAACCATTCCCGCCGTGGTCTGCTGGCCTTGGTTTCGCAGCGCCGTCACCTCCTTGACTACCTCAAGGGCAAGGACGAAAGCCGCTACCAGACGCTTATCGAAAAGATCGGCCTGCGCCGCTAACAGTTTTCGGCGGGATCGCTTGCGCTCCCGCCGATTTTCGCATTCGGGCACGGTGCCCGACACGTCCAAAAGGCCATGACGGCCGGGACGCTCCATGGGATCGGTCATGGGGCAGGATTGCAGGATGCTCGCGCCGTCAGGCGCAGACGAAGAGCCTCCCGTTGTCTTGCCCGTGGCTCGTCCCGCCAAGAAGAGACCAGGGCGCGGCAGGCACAGGCCGCCGACGCAAGGGTCCAGGAAAGGACAACTAGATGTTCAATCACCACCGTGTGGAAATCGAGTGGGGCGGTCGCCCGCTCGTTCTGGAAACGGGCAAGATCGCCCGCCAGGCAGACGGCGCCGTTCTGGCGACCTATGGCGAGACCGTCGTTCTGGCGACCGTCGTCTCGGCCAAGGAGCCGAAGCCGGGCTTCGACTTCTTTCCGCTGACCGTGAACTACCAGGAAAAGACCTACGCAGCCGGCAAGATTCCCGGCGGCTTCTTCAAGCGCGAAGGCCGGCCGAGCGAAAAGGAAACGCTGGTTTCCCGCCTGATCGACCGCCCGATCCGTCCGCTTTTCGCAGACGGCTACAAGAACGACACGCAGGTCGTCGTCACCGTCATGCAGCATGACCTCGAGAACGATCCGGACATTCTGTCGATCGTGGCGACCTCGGCTGCCCTGACGCTTTCGGGCGTGCCCTTCATGGGTCCGATCGGCGGCGCGCGCGTCGGCTACATCAACGGTGAATACGTTCTCAACCCGCATGTTGACGAGATGCCCGAGTCCAAGCTCGACCTTGTCGTTGCCGGCACGGGCGACGCCGTCCTGATGGTCGAGTCGGAAGCCAAGGAACTCGACGAAGAGACCATGCTCGGCGCCGTCATGTTCGGCCACCGCGGTTTCCAGCCGGTGATCGATGCGATCATCAAGCTGGCCGAGGTTGCCGCCAAGGAGCCGCGCGATTTCGTGCCCGCCGATTATTCGGCGCTTGAAAGCGAGATGCTCGGTCTCGTCGAGGGCGAATTGCGCGAGGCCTACAAGAACACCGACAAGCAGAAGCGCTACGCAGCCGTCGACGCCGTCAAGGCGAAGGTCAAGGCGCACTTCACGCCGGCCGAGGGCGAGGAAGCCAAGTACACGTCCGAGCAGATCGGTACGGTGTTCAAGTCGCTTCAGGCGAAGATCGTTCGCTGGAACATCCTCGACACTAAGAGCCGCATCGACGGCCGCGACCTCTCCACGGTCCGCCCGATCGTCTCCGAAGTCGGTATCCTGCCGCGCACGCACGGCTCGGCACTGTTCACCCGCGGCGAGACGCAGGCGATCGTGGTTGCCACGCTGGGCACCGGCGAAGATGAGCAGTTCGTCGACGCCTTGACCGGCACCTACAAGGAGACCTTCCTCCTCCACTACAATTTCCCGCCCTATTCGGTGGGTGAGACTGGCCGCATGGGCTCGCCCGGCCGTCGCGAGATCGGCCACGGCAAGCTCGCCTGGCGCGCAATCCGCCCGATGCTGCCGGAAAAGGATGCCTTCCCCTATACGCTGCGTGTCGTTTCGGAGATCACCGAGTCGAACGGGTCGTCCTCGATGGCGACCGTGTGCGGCACCTCGCTGGCACTGATGGATGCGGGCGTTCCGCTCGCCAAGCCGGTGGCCGGCATCGCCATGGGCCTGATCAAGGAAGACGAACGCTTCGCGGTTCTCTCCGACATCCTGGGCGACGAGGACCACCTCGGCGACATGGACTTCAAGGTGGCCGGCACCGAAGGCGGCATCACCTCGCTGCAGATGGACATCAAGATCGAGGGCATCACCGAGGAGATCATGAAGATCGCGCTCGGCCAGGCCAAGGACGGTCGCATCCACATTCTCGGCGAGATGGCGAACGCGATCTCCGAGGGCCGTTCGGAACTCGGTGAGTTCGCACCGCGCATCGAAGTGATGAACATCCCGACCGACAAGATCCGCGACGTGATCGGCTCGGGCGGCAAGGTCATCCGCGAGATCGTCGAAAAGACCGGCGCCAAGATCAACATCGAGGACGACGGCACGGTGAAGATCGCTTCGTCGAACGCGAAGGAGATCGAGGCCGCCCGCAAGTGGATCCACACCATCGTGGCCGAGCCGGAAGTCGGCGAGATCTATGAGGGCACGGTCGTCAAGGTTGCCGATTTCGGTGCCTTCGTGAACTTCTTCGGCCCGAAAGACGGCCTGGTTCACATCAGCCAGCTCGCCGCCGATCGCGTTGCCAAGACGGGCGATGTCGTCAAGGAGGGCCAGAAGGTCTGGGTCAAGCTTCTCGGCTTCGACGAGCGCGGCAAGGTCCGCCTGTCGATGAAGGTCGTCGACCAGGAAACCGGCAAGGAAATCGTCCGCGAGAAGAAGTCGGCGGACGCCGAAGAGGCTGACGCCTGATCCTCGTCGACAACTGATATGGAACGGGCGCGATCTTCGCGCCCGTTTTTTTGTGGGACTTGCCATGAGCGACGCGACCAAGACGCTGCTGCATCCATTCGAGACGGGAATGCTCGACCTGCCTGAAACCGGAAGCGTTCTCGCGCTGAACGGAACGGAGGGTCTCGTGCACGCCCTCAAGGCCGTCAACGTCGACGCGGTGCAGGATTTCAGGCCCGAATTCCTCAAGCTGGAGCGTGGAGGCTGCCGCGTGACGCCAGAAATCGAGGGCAAGGACTACGCAATGGCGCTGGTTCTTTGCGGGCGGCATCGGCAGATGAACGAGCAGCACGTCCTGGAGGCCAATGCGCGCGTGGCGCAAGGCGGTCTCGTGGTCGTTGCAGGCTTCAAGACTGACGGCGCCGACAGCTTGCGCAAGCGACTGAAGGACCGCTTCGAGATCGAGGGACAGGCCGCCAAGCACCACGGCAACGTCTTCTGGCTTCGTGCCGACGGTGCGCCGGCCGAGGAACTGGACACGATGCTCGTCGACGGGCGTTTCGAGACCAGACCCGGCATGTTCTCTGCCGATCGGGTCGACCCCGGCTCGGCGCTTCTCGCACACCATCTGCCGATGGACCTTCATGGAGCGGTCGCCGATCTGGGGGCGGGGTGGGGGTATCTCTCGGTCGAGACCGCCGCGCGCTGTGCGAAGGTGAAGCGGATCGATCTCTACGAGGCGAGCCATGCGGCAGCAAAGGCGGCGCAGGCGAACATGAAGCGTCTCGCCAGCGCGATGCTCAGCACCACACGCTGGCTGGACGCAGCCGCGGAAGACCCGCGCGAGCGCTACGACGCAGTGGTCATGAACCCGCCATTCCACACGGGGCGAAGTGGCGATCCAGATGTCGGCCGGGCGATGATCGCGGGCGCGTGGCGGCTCCTGAAGCCCGGCGGCCGGCTTCTTCTCGTCGCCAATGTCCACCTGCCTTACGAGGCGACGCTGGCGCAAACCTTCGGGGCAAGCGGCCTCGTTGCGCGTGAGAGCGGCTTCAAGGTGCTCTGGGCACGGAAGTGATCAGCCAACGGCGCGCAGCCGCGGTTTGTCCTCGACGGGCAACGGTGCGGGATGGCCGTAATAATAGCCCTGCACGATGTGGCATCCTGCCGCGCGCAGCAGCGTCGCCTGATGTTCCGTCTCAACGCCTTCGGCAATCGTGTTGACGCCGAGCGCGCGCGACAGGCCGACGATGGTCGAGACCACCGCGCCGGTGCTCGCGTCGGTTTCGAGCCGCTGGATGAAGGACTGGTCGATCTTGAGCTTGTGGAACGAGAAGTCGATCAGGTAGCTGAGATTCGAATAGCCGGTACCGAAATCGTCGACCGCGACGGTCAGGCCCATCGCGGTCAGGTCCTTCAGGATCGCCGCCGCGCGTTCCCGGTCCTGCATCATGGCGGTTTCGGTGATCTCCAGCTCGAGCCGGGACGGGTCGATGCCGGTCTCCTCGACCGTCGCCGCCACTTCGGCGATGAAATCGCGCGTCATGAACTGGACGGCGGAGATGTTGACCGCGACGAAGCACTCCTGCGGCAGGCGGCGCGCGTCGAGGCAGGCCTGCCTGAGCGCCCAGGCGCCGATCGGCGCGATCATGCCCGTCTCCTCGGCGATGGGGATGAATTCGGCCGGCGGGATCATGCCGCGTGCCGGGTGGTTCCAGCGCATCAGCGCCTCGTAACCGACGATCCGGCCGGTTGAAAGATCGTGCTGCGGCTGGTAGTGCAGCGAGAACTCGCCGCGCTCGAAGGCGCCGTTGAGCTCGGACTCGATCCACTGGCGGTAGTCGGCGACCTCGCCCATCTCGGGATGAAACACCGCCCACCCGCCGACGCCGGACGTGCGGGCGTGCTGCAGCGCGAGATTCGAGAGCCGCAGCAGCCGGACTGGCTCGTATCCGTCCTTCGGCAGCGAGACGATACCGATCGACAGGCTGATCGACTGCAGGTGCGTCGCCAGCTGGTAGGGCCTGGTCATCTGTTCGAGCAGGCGCTCGACGAACAGGTCGACGCGTTCCGCCCCGGTTTCATCGCGATAGATGAGCGCGAACTCGCCCGCGCCGATACGGCCGGTCTCCGTGCCGGCCGGCACGACCTCGGCCAGGCGCTCGGCGAAGACGCGGATCAGTTCGTCGCCGTTGGAATAGCCGATCGCATCGTTGATGGTCTTGAAGCGGTTGATGTCGATGTCGATCAAAAACACCGGTGCGCCGGTTGAGCGCGTTCTGTGCGCAGCCTCGCGGATGCGCGCCATCATCGCCTGGCGGCCGGGCAGGCCGGTCAGCTTGTCGTGCTGGGTCTCGTGATAGACATACTGGACGGATTCATCGACGCCGGCGAAGAAGGAGGCTGCCGAACTTGCGGCCGCGAAGGCGCAAAGTGCGGCCATGCTGATGATCAGCCCCCACTGACGGGTCCGGCTGGAATGTTAGTGCATTGACGGTCTTGTTGCCAGCGCGGGCGGCATCGCTGGTTGGGTTTGCAGGGCCGTCCGCGCGGCGAAGGCTGGGATGAAGACCT
>NZ_JAAAMH010000027.1 GCF_024105655.1 Aliihoeflea sp. 40Bstr573 | reverse complement strand
CAATCCGTATCCGTCATCTTTGTGGACATCGCCGACCTCCCAAATCAGTCGGCAACCTATGAATCAGGCCGGATTCATCCGCGGAACCCCAAAACCTGTACCTGAGTCAATTCGTCCACACAGCCTAGGATGCTATCGATATTCCTCGATGGACCCTATGGCAATTCCGCTGGGATGGAGACGTGCGATGTATGGAAAAGTTCTGCTGGCCTATGACGGCTCGGTCGAGGGACGGCTCGCCTTGCGGGAGGGCGCAAAGCCGGCGCGGCTATGCGGCGTGGAGGTCTTCCTGCTTGCCGTTGTCGATCTGTCGAGGGGATTTGTC
Organism: Aliihoeflea sp. 40Bstr573; assembly: GCF_024105655.1. GTDB lineage: Bacteria > Pseudomonadota > Alphaproteobacteria > Rhizobiales > Rhizobiaceae > Aliihoeflea. The sequence continues at coordinate 34,542 of NZ_JAAAMH010000027.1, read as the reverse complement.
ATGGCCGAGGGTGCCTCCCGGGGGCGCTTGAACATCAGCATGACACATATCGCGAAGTCCTGACCGAAGGCGTCCAGCGATTAGAGTCGATGGGCTTTTCCCGGCGGCCCGGCTCGGGGCTCGTCGGTCAGCGCCACCAGAGCAGTCTTGCAAAGTGGTGGCGCGGCTCGGTCGGCGCCAATCTTCTCGAACAGATCGGATGCAGCCTGCTCATAGCCCAGATGGAAACAGGCGAAGGATAGTCGAAATGGCGTTCAAGGATATTGTGGTGTTTGCCGATACGGCGCCATCGAGCCTCCACCGCCTTCGCATCGCGGCCGACCTGGCTCAACGATATGCAGCACATCTGATCGGCGTCTATGTCGTGCCGTCTGTCGGTCACTCTCACGATGGATACGCGCGCGGCGAATCAATTCGCTCAGTGGCAGAGCATCGTCGAGAGAAAGAGGAGCGGTCCGTTCTCGAGGTCGGCAGGCAGTTCGCCGACCTAGCGAGACGCCACGACATTCAAGCGGAGCTCAGGCTCATCCTCAACAGCGAGGTCGACCAGAATGTCATGCTCAACTCCCTCTATGCCGACCTTGCGATTGTCGGCCAGACTGAGCCCCACGGTCTCCCGCAAAACTGGCTGCCCGACCATCTGCTGCTGGCCAGCAGCGTCCCGGTGCTGGTCGTGCCGAACGCATGGAGAGCAGACAAGATCGGCGATCGCATCGTCGTAGCCTGGAATGCCAGCAAGGAGGCGCGGCGGGCGACCACCGATGCATTGCCGCTGTTGTCGATGGCCCGGTCCGTCAAGATCCTGATTGTCGATGCGGACTCGAATGCAGACCGTCACGGCGAAGAGCCTGGAGCGAACATTGCCCGCCACCTGGCGCGACACGGGGCTCAGGTCGAGGTGGAGCAACTCCGTTCCAACGGCACCCCGGTCGCCGACGTGGTTCTGAGCGCGGCCAGCACCGCCGGGGCAGACCTGATCGTCATGGGCGGTCACAGTCACAGCCGCTCCAGACAGTTGCTGTTCGGCAGTGTCACACGTGTAATTCTAACGGGCACAACCATGCCGGTGCTGATATCGCGTTGAATGCCACGCGGCCACTGGCAAGTGCCATTAACCTGACATCCGCGCAGGCGTGACTGGCGTGACGACCTTTGCGCTGGGTGAAAGCAGTACTACTCTAGGTGTTTCGCATGAGGTCGTGGTGTTGTACAACCATCGACGACCACACTCGGCACTAGGCAATATGCCGCCGGCCGAGTTCGTAACGAAATCCACGCTGGAAAACAGGCCGCATGAGGCCTAAAACGAAACTCAGGACTCTCCCTCAAACCGGAGGAGATTGGGATCGCAGGTCAATCCCTCTCTGACGGCGACAAAGATACGCCATTACACTGCGGGATTAAACACGTAGTCTATGCCCCGGCCCCACTCAAGGCCGTGGCATGAAAACAGCAGTTACCGCGCATCTGGACGCCGGAGACAACATCGAAGATTAAGCGGCCGCGAAGCGGTCGGCAATCGCGGGATCGGTCCTGCCCGGCATCACTCTGGGCCGTGACGATCGATCGACCCTGGCCCGCACGCCCTTCAACCGTGAAGCGCTCGAGCCAGCACGCCACGATCTGCCCTGACACACTAAAATGTCCGCGCAGCCTGCGCTTTGGGGAAGCGGACCTTCAATTACCGATAGCGCCAGTTCTCCTCGACGCAACCGCGTCGGACTGGCGCTCTTGTGGATGTTCATTCGGACCCTCGCGGGTTGCTGAAACCCGGTAGCCCCGGTCTCCCCGGTTGGTCGAATGGACAACCTTCAGAAAGCTTACATCTAGTCACTCGGCATCGGCAAAGGCACCCTCGGCGTCCCAGCGGCGGGCAATGCCGCCCAGAGTGTCGAGGACACCGCGCAGTTCCAGGCCGCGATCGGTCAGCCCATAGGTCACGGCGGGCGGTATGGTCATGGCCTGTTCGCGCCAGACGACCCCTGCATGCTCAAGCATCCGGAGCCGTTCGGTCAGCATCCGCGTCGAAATGCCGGGCACAAGTCGCTTGATCGCGCCAAAGCGCCGGTCCCCGTGTTCGGCCAGAACCCACAGGATGTAGATCGTCCATTGGCCGGTGATGAGGCGCAACAGTCCTTCCATCGGACAGCTGCGGGGCAGCTCGGCTTTCATGTGGGCCTCGACATCGAGTAGTTACTTGAAAGTGCCTACTTTACCAAAGGACATAGCAGCTTTAACTAAACTTACGGCGAAAACCTTACTATGGCAAGCCGAGTTGGAACCAGGCGCAAGCAGGGAGAAGGGAAATGACCGGCAAGACGGCAAGATATGTCTACTGGATCGCCACCGGCCTCGTCGCGCTGGTCTATCTGGGCGGGGCGGCCTTCTACATCTCGTCCCACGACATGGTCGCGGGCATGTATCGCGAGGTTCTGGGCTATCCCACCTACATTATCTGGCCGCTGGCGATCCTCAAGATCGTAGGCGCGGTAGTCATCCTTTGGCGTCCCTCGGCAATGCTCGCCGACTGGGCTTATGCGGCGATGTTCTTTCATCTCCTGCTCGCCGTGAGCGCCCACATCGGCGCGGGCGATCCCGGCTGGCCGCCTGCGCTTGTGGCCTTAGTTCTGCTTGTCGTCTCGTGGCTGACCGCGAACCGCGTGCGGGAGGTCAAGTCGGCCTATGCGCCAGCGGCGGCTGCCACCGCGGCGTGAGCGAGCGGCAGGAAGGGTGCCAGACATGGCGGACAGACAACCTGCGGTCTTCGTGCCCCACAGGGGCGGTCCCTGCTTCTTCATGGACTGGGACCCGCCCGACACATGGGACAGGCAGCGCCGCTTTCTCGAGGATCTGCCGGCAACCCTGCGCGCCCGGCCGAACGCGCTGCTGGTGATCTCGGGCCATTGGGAAGCGCCGGTATTCACCGTGCAGACCAACCCTATGCCGCCGCTTCTGTTCGACTACAACGGCTTTCCGCCGCACACCTATAAGCTGACCTGGCCGGCGCCCGGAGATCCGGCGCTGGCGGGGCGGGTGCGTCAGTTGCTCGGGGATGCGGGATTCGAGACCGCGGCCGACCCGGCGCGCGGTTATGATCACGGGGTCTTCGTGCCTCTGAAGGTGGCCTTTCCGGCCGCCGACATACCCACCGTTCAACTGAGCCTTCGCGCCGATCTCGACCCGCAGGCCCATCTTGCGGCGGGGCGCGCGCTGGCGCCCTTGCGTGATGCTGGCGTGCTGATCGTCGGTTCGGGCAACACCTATCACAACATGGCGGTCATGATGCGGGCCATGCGCGGCGGGACGCAAGGCCCGGCGGCCGGCGCCGACTTCGACCGCTGGCTGACCGATGCCGCCACGCAGGACGATCCCGTGCGGCGTGACGCGATGCTCGCCGCCTGGTCGCAGGCGCCCGGCGCGCGCGAGGCCAACCCGCGCGAGGAACACCTGATCCCGTTGCATGTGGTCGCAGGCGCCGCCTTGGCGGATCGCGGCGTCAAGACGCTGGAGGATCATGTCATGGGCGCGGTCGAAAGCGCTTTCCGGTTTGGCTGACGGGATGAGTTTCGAGCTGCCCCCTCGCGACGGACTCCGCCCGCAAACCACGGACTGTGCGCCACACGAACAGGTTACGCAGAATTCTTCGGCAACGGTGCATGCGTTGTTCAAGCGCCGGGCGTTCGAACTGCCCTTTGTCGAGCGCCGCCCTTCGGGCATCTCCGTGCCGGGCGCCGAGGCACTGGTCTTGCCGAAGGCTCACGCCTGTGGCCCGTCCGAGGCATTCATGATCGGGCGGGAATTTGCCCATCTGCACCCCGCCTATGACGGCTCGGCGCATCTGATGCTGCCGCTGCCGGTGGTCGACAAGGTGATCGCAAGGGGCTGGGGCGAGCCGCATCCGATGGCTCGGCTGGGTTACATCCCGGCAACGGCGGTCATGGCCTTCGCCCCGCGCGACGCGGCCGAGGTGATGCTGCAACTTCTCAACGTCAGCTGGGAATTCGCCCGTGGCAAGTTGGGCAATCCCGCACCAGTCCACATGCATGGCTGAAGGGTCTTCCCTCGGCTATCCAACAGAAAGGAAAATACCATGACATCCGCGCAGAACGGTCCCTTCATCGTCACCGGCGCCTCGGGCCAGCTGGGCCGGCAGGTGATTGATCGACTGATCGAGGGGAAGGTCGGCCCGATCATCGCCATGACACGCAGCCCCGACAAGCTGGACGATCTACAGGCCCGGGGCGTGGACGTCCGCAAGGGCGATTTCAACGACTCCGGATCGCTGGGCTCGGCATTTGCTGGAGGGCGGCGGATCCTGATCATCTCGACCGACGATCTGACGCCGGGGGCACGGCTGGCCGCGCACAAGAATGCGGTGGCGGCAGCGCAGGCGGCGGGCGTGACCCACATCGTCTATACGTCGCTCATCAACCCCGGGGCGGACAGCCCGATCAGCTTTGCCCCCGACCATGCCGAGACGGAGAGACAGATTGCCGCAACGGGGATCGACCATACGATCCTGCGCAACAATCTGTATGCCGACCTGCTGGTGATGGCCGGCGCTCAAAGCATCGCAATCGGCCAGCACTTCGCAGCCGCGGGCGATGGCGTGACCGGCTATGTCACCCGCGCTGACTGCGCCCGCGCCGCGGCTGACGCGCTGATGTATGCGTCGGGCCGGCAGACGCTGGATATCACCGGGCCGGAGGGGGTCAGCCAGGCCGAAGTGGCGGCGATCCTGTCGGAACTTTCCGGCAAGCAGATCCCCTATGTCCCGCTGCCGGCCGAGGATCTGGTGCAGGCGATGGTCGGCAATGGCCTGCCTGAATTCGTGGCGCGAGTCTTCGTGTCATTCGACGAGGCGATCGTGCAAGGGCATCTGTCCGTGGCCGGCGACGACCTGAAGACGCTGACCGGAACGCCCGGGCAGTCGGTCCGTCACTTCCTCACCGCCCATAAGGCAGAGCTGGTCAAGTCATAGAATTGAGTCAAGCTTATCCGGCAAGTCTTACTGTCGCATAGGGTCTTGCCTCGTCTCGACAGCCCTTCTCTCATGCTGAGGAGATCCTTGCATCGCTTCTCAAACCGTCATTACCTGACGAGAGAGCCGCAGCGCTGACTTTAAGGTCCAGCGCATGTCGAAATTATCGATGACCTAAATCAAAGGCAGCGACGCCCCCTGCCAGGCCATGTTGCGCGCGCAGTTCGGTCTTCAGCACCTTGCCGTAGGCGTTCTTCGGCAGGTCCTCGAGCCAGACATAGTCCTTCGGCCGCTTGAAGCGGGCAATCTGGGTCAGACAGTGGGCATCGAGCGTCTTCACGTCAGCGGTGGTGCCCGGCTCCAGCACGACGCAGGCGACGACGATCTCGCCCCATTCGGGATCGGGCCGGCCGATGACCGAGACCTGCGCCACGACCGGATGCGTCAACAGCGCTTCCTCGACCTCTCGCGGATAGATGTTGGTGCCGCCGGAGATGATCACGTCCTTGGAGCGGTCGTGCAGGGTGAGGAAACCGGCCTCGTCCATCGCGCCCATGTCGCCCGTATGCAGCCAGCCGTCGCGGATGGCGGAGGCGGTCGCGGCCGGGTCGTTCCAGTAGCCCTTCATCACCGACGGCCCGCGCACGGCGATCTCGCCGATCTCGCCGGGCGGAAGCGGCTTCTCGTCAGGTCCAAGCACGGCGAACTCGCTGCCTGCCTGGGCGACGCCGACCGAGGCAAGGCGGCGCGCGTGCATTGCGTCATCCCATCCGGCTTCCATTGCCTCGACATGGGCGGCACGGGTCAGAGCGGTGATCGTCATCGGCGTCTCGCCCTGGCCGTAGATCTGGGCGAAGCGAGGGCCGAACTGGTCCATCGCGTCGCGGATGTCGGCGAGATACATCGGCCCACCGCCATAGACGATCGTGCGGATGCCCTCGCCTCGATGGCTCCGCGCCTTCGCGGCAGCGACCAGGCGGCGGACCATGGTGGGGGCGGCGAAGAAGCAGAGCCGGTTGAGCTGTCCGGCGAGGTCGAGGATCTCGTCGCTGTCGAAGCCGCCGGAAGCCGGCGCGACGTGGCGCGCACCGCAGATGAGATAGATGAACTGGTAGAGGCCGGCCCCATGCGACATGGGTGCGGCGTAGACCTTGGCATCGCCGGCCACGGCCGCATCGACATCGGCGAAATAGCTCATGATCATCGCCTGGATGTTGGCCGGCGTCAGCATCACGCCCTTTGGCCGGCCGGTCGTGCCGGAGGTGTAGAACAGCCAGACGAGGTCGTTCTGGGCGGTCGGATGGAGCGGCGGCGCAGGAGCGTCGGAGATGAGTGCGGCGAAGTCGGGTCCGTCCATATCCACGATGCGCGTTTCGGGCGCCAGTGCCGCGAGGTCGCCGGCATGGTCGGCGTCGGTGAAGCAGAGCGCCGCGCCGGAATGGCCGAGGATGTAAGCGGCTTCCTTCTCGTGCAGCTTGGCGTTGACCGGCACCGCCACCGCGCCGATGCGCCAGACCGCCTGCATGGCGACGAGATAGTCGGTGCGGTTGGCGAGGAAGAGGGCGGCGCGGTCGCCCGGCGCTATGCCTGCCGCCGCAAGCCCGGCGGCCAGCGATCCGGCGCGGACGTTGAAGCCGGCATAGTCGAGAACCGGTTCCGCGCCCCTGAACAACGCCGGCCGGTCGGGCCAGAGCAAGGCGGCGCGTTCGAGCCAGCGTGCTGGATTCATATCTTCCTCCCTCCTCGTGCCCGGCGGTTGCCGCCCGCGGTTGAGCCGACCGTCACGCGCGGTCAGGTCCGGGCGGGCAAACCGAGGATGGCTCGCGCCTCGGCCGGCGTCGCGGGGCGGCCGCCCGCGGAGCGCATGGTCTCCAAGGCGGACGAGAGCAGCGCGGCATTGCTGGTCGGCTTGCCGGCCGCATCGAACAGCGCATCCTCCAGCCCGGCGCGCACATGGCCGCCGCGCTCGACCGCCTCGCGCATAACCCAGAGATTGTCCTCGCCGGCCGCGAAGGCGGCCCAGACTGCGCCGTCGGGAATGCGTTCGCGCATCGCGGCAAGTGCCGCCGGCGTCGCGGGCGCGCCGCCATAGCCGGTGCCGAGGCAGATCTGCATGAAGGGCGTCGGGCCGAACGCACCCTCCGCCGCGAGCTTTCGTGCGACCTCCAGATGGCCGAAATCGAAGCATTCGACCTCGGCGCGGATGCCCTTCTCGCCGTAGAGCCGCGCCATCTCGCGCAGGTCGCCCATACGCGCCACGTGGATCGCCTCTCCGAGCGCGAAGGTGCCGCAGTCGATCGTGCCGATTTCCGGCCTGAGCGTCAGCACATGGTCCGCCCTCCCCGCCGCCGGACGCAGAGTGGTACCTTCGGCCGGCGCGAAGCCCGCCGCGTCGTCAAGCGCCAGCAGCCCGTCCATCGACGCGCTGAGGTTAAGGAGAATGTCCGTGCCGGCTGCGCGGATCAGGCCCACGGTCTCGCGCCAGAGGCCGATACCGTTGGAGGGCAGGCCCGTTGCCGGATCGCGGACGTGGATGTGGGCCACCGCCGCACCCAGCTCCGCCGCCTCGGCGACCGCCCCGGCGATGGCTTCAGGGCTCACCGGCAGGTTCGGGTTGAGCTCCGCCGCATCGGGCCGTCCGCCGTTGATGCAGGCGGTCAGGATGACCGGGCGCGTCATGCCGCCTTGCCCCGCACGGAGGCGGCGGCGGCGTCGGCGGCCTGCTGCATGAACATCGCATCCTGCATCAGCGCGATGAAGGAGTAGCCCTTCGCGACGCAGTCGTTCGCATAGGCCGGGCTGATGGCGAAGATGCCGGCGAACTTGCCCGCCGCTTTCGCGCACGCCGCCACGTGGTCGAGGGCGGGCGCCACGTCCGCGCTGTCCAGCGTGGCGCCGTTCGACAGTGACACCGACAGGTCCGACGGACCGACGAAAACACCGTCGATGCCGGGCACTGCGAGGATCGCGTCGAGATTGTCCAGCGCCTGCCGGGTCTCGATCATGGCGATCGCAAGGTTCAGCTCATTGGCCTTGGCGAGGTAGCCAGGGCCGTTCAGGCCAGATATCGGGATCGCGCGGCGCGGTCCCCAGCTGCGGAAGCCGACCGGCGGGAACTTCGTATATGACACCAGCCGTTCCGCGTCCGCCACCGTGTTGACCATCGGGCAGACGACGCCGATCGCGCCGAAGTCGAGGACCCGCGACGCGAGCCCGCCGCAATCGACCGGCAGACGCACGAAAGCCGGCTTGCCCTCCAGCGCGGCGGCGGCAACGCTTGCGACGACGGCGGCCTCGTCGAACATGCCGTGCTGCATGTCGAGGATGAAGGAATCGAGCTTCGTCTTTGCCAGCGCCTCGATCGCGTTGGGATCGGGCAACTGGCAGAAGGTCGACAGGTGCAGCGCGCCGCGGCGGATGGCCAGGGCGAGGTCGGCATGGACCGCGGGAAAGCCCATCTCAGCTCTCCACGGGCGGGAAGTCGGCGGCCTGGTGGTCGACGATCTCGAGATAATCCTTTCGGATCGGGCAGAAGATGTCGAGATTCATCACGACCTCGTCCGAGATCGGGATGCCGCCGTGCATCACGTCGGGCGGCACGCGCAGCACCTCGCCGGCGCCGAACTCGAAGGTCTCGTCGCCGACCGTCCAGCGCATGCGGCCGGTCAGGATCACGGCGATCTGTTCGAAGGGATGCTTGTGCATGCCGAGCGTCATGCCCTTTTCCAGCCAGTTCATGACCAGCAGCACGTCCTCGCCGCGAAAGCCGGCCCGGCTGATATGCTCGCGCACCGGGAAGCGCGGCAGGTCTTCCCATTTGACCGGCATACGGAAGGGTTGCAGTTCACTCATCTCGTCCTCCTTGTCTGAAATCCGTCAGGCGACCTTGGCCGCCTTCAGCACACCGAAGCCGCCGCCGCCAGGTGTGATCATGGTGATCTCATCGCCGGCCTTCATGTCGGTCTTGCCCGAAAGCACGACCGGCTTGCCGTTGACGAGGAACTGGCCGGCGCGGCCCGGCGCGCCGCCGTCTAGACCCTGCGGCGCCTCGCTGAGGCGGCTGGGAACGGTGTTCAGCAGCCAGGGCTGCGTGGTGCGCATGCGAAAGCCGATGCGCTGACCGTCGCCGCCCGGCTGCAGGCCCGCGCCGCCGGAGCCGCGCTCGAGCTCCTTGCAGGTGAAGACGATCGGATAGGCCGCCTCCAGCACCTCGACCGGGACCGCCGACACGCCGGTCGGGTAGCAGACCGCCGAGATGCCGGGCTTGCCGGCACGCGCGCCCATGCCGCCGGAATAGTTGAACATCGACGAGGTGAAGGGACGTCCTTCCTCGTCCTGGCCCTGGATCTGCACGGTCCACACCGCGCCGGAGCCCTCGGCCACCACCTTGTCCGGCACCACCTGCGCCAGGGCGTTGAGGATCGGGAACGGTACATACATGCCGACCACGTGGCGCGCATTCACGGGCGACGGGTAAGTCGCGTTGACGATGCAGTTGTCCGGGAGCTTGAGTTTGATCGGCGCCAGCGAGCCGGCATTGTTCGGCAGGTCCGGATTGAGCGTCGAGCGGATCGCGAAGGTCGCATAGGCCTGCGTATAGGCCGGCACGACGTTGATGCCGCGCGGGCTGCGTCCCGACGAGCCGGTGAAGTCGACCGTGATTTCGCCCGCCTTGTTGTCGATGGTGACCGCGGTCTTCAGCGTGACCCGGTCGCCGCCGGGCACGTCGAAGGTCGATTCGCCGTGGAAGGTGCCGCCCGGCAGGGTGCGGATCGAATCCCGCGTCGCGTTCTCCGAACGCGCGATGATCTCGTCGGAGAGCGCCTCGATGTCGTCCAGCCCGTAGCGGTCGCAGAGCGCGTTGAGGCGCTGCGAGGCGATGAGGCCGGAGGAGACCTGAGCGCCGAGGTCGCCGAGCAGCGCGTCAGGTGTGCGGACGTTGCGGGTGATCATCGCGAACAGCGTCTCGTTGCGCATGCCCGCCTCGTAGAGCTTGAGCACGGGGATCCAGAGGCCTTCCTCATGGATATCGCGCGCGCCGGAGCCGATGCCGTAACCTCCGATGTCGGTGTGGTGGATGGTCGAGCCGGCATAGCCGATCAGCTTCTCGCCGCGGAAGATCGGCGAGAGAACGGTGATGTCGAAGAAGTGGCCGGCCGACATCCACGGATCGTTGGTGATCAGCACGTCGCCGGGCTTCAGGCTCGAAGCGTCGACGTGCTTCAGCAGGTTGGCGGCGGCGGCGGCGAGCGAGTTGATGTGGCCGGGCGTGCCGGTGACGGCCTGCGCCATCATGCGGGCGCGGGCATCGAACAGGCCGTTGGCGAGATCGCCCGCCTCGCGCACGATCGGCGAAAAGGCGATGCGCTGCAGCGCGCGCGCCTGTTCCGATACGATCCCGATCATGTTCGACCAGAGGATCTGGAGTTCTACGCCGTCCATGTTCAGTGCTCCGTCATCTTGTCGGCAATCAGGCTGCCGTTTGCGTGCAGTCGGATCGTCCAGCCGGGCAGTACGAAGATGGTGGTCTCGCGTTCCTCGACGATGACCGGACCGGCTATAACGTCGTCCACCATCAGCTCGGTGCGGGCGTAGACAGCGGTCTCCACCGGCTTGCCGCGGAAGTGGACGATGCGGCTGCGCGGCACCGGGCGGCTGCCCCCCTTGGCGACGGTCGCGGCGGCACGGTCCGGCAGGCTGCCGCGCGCGGTGACGTGCCAGTTGACCAGCTCCAGCGGCATGTCGAGCTTCAGCCCGTATTGCGCGACATATTCGCGATCGAAGATCGCCCGCATGGCGCCGGCATCGAGCGTCTCGCGGGGGTCGAACGGCAGCTCGATGCGCAACTCCGACTGCTGGCCGAAATAGCGCAGATCGGCGCCGAAGACGAAGGCGATGTCGGACGGTGCGAGGCCGGCTTCGGTCAGCGCCGCCGTGCCTTCGGTCGTCATCTGGCCGACGAGCTCGCGGGCCCCGGCCGGGTCGAGCCGGTCGATCAGGCCGAGCTGGCTGCGCACCAGGTCGATCTGCGCCGGCGTGACCAGCGTGCCGAAGGCCGACAGCACGGAGGCCAGGGGCGGGTAGATCACCTGCTTCGACTCGATCAGGTCGGCGACGAGGCAGGCGTGCACGGGGCCCGCGCCGCCGAAGGCCAGCATCGGCAGGCCGCGATAGTCGACGCCGCGATCGGTGGCGTGGGTGCGGGCGGCCGCCGCCATCTGCTCGCAGACGACCTCGTAGATGCCCCAGGCGGTCTGTTCGGGGCTGAGCCCGATCTTCACGCCGAGCTTGCCGACGGCGGCGCGAGCGCCGGCTGCGTCGAGCTTCATGTCGCCGCCGAGGAAGCGGTCGGGATCGAGGATGCCGAGCACCACGTCGGCGTCGGTGACGCAGGGCTCCTTGCCGCCGCGGCCGTAGCTGACCGGGCCCGGGATCGAACCCGCGCTTTCCGGGCCCGTGCGCAGCAGGCCGAGATCGTCGACCCAGGCGATCGAGCCGCCGCCGGCGCCGATCTCGATCATGTCGATCGACGGCACGGTGATCGGCATGCCCGAGCCCGGCTTGAAGCGGTAGCGGCGGTCGACCTCGAAGGTGCCCGTCACGAGCGGCTCATGGTTCTGGATCATGCAGGCCTTGGCCGTGGTGCCGCCCATGTCGAAGGAGATCAGGTCCGGCAGGCCGGACATGCGCGCGAAGTAGCAGGCGACCAGTGCGCCGGCGGCGGGGCCGCTCTCGATCATGCGCACCGGCAGCGTGCCGGCGCGGCCGGCGCCGATGACGCCGCCGTTGGAGAGCATGATCAGCGGCTGCTGCGAGAAGCCCTGGCGGTCGAGCTCCTTGATCAGCGCGTCGAGATAGGGCCGCGTGATCGGCACGGTGTAGGCGTTGATCGCGACGGTCGAGGTGCGCAGGTATTCGCGCATCTGCGGCGCGATCTCGGACGAGAGCGACACGAAGATCTGGGGTGCCTCGCGGGCGAAGACCTCGGCGACCAACGCCTCGTTGACGCCGTTGCGATAGGCGTTGATCAGGCTGACGGCGACCGACTGGATGCCGCGCGCCTTGCAGTCGCGGGCGATGGCCGCGATCTCGGCTTCCTTCGCCGTCTTCTCGACCGAGCCGTCGGCAAGCACGCGCTCGTCCAGCGCCCAGGTGCGCTCGCGCGGGATCAGCGGCTCGGCGAACTCGATCTGCGGATCGTACATGTCGTAGCGATGCTCGTCGCGAATGTAGAGGATGTCGGTGAAGCCCTTGGTCAGGATCAGCCCGACCGGCGGCCCCTTGCGTTCGATCAGCGCGTTGGTGACGACCGTGGTGGCGTGGACGACCACGTCGTCGACGTCCGGCGGTGCGATGCCGGCGCGGCCCATGACCAGATCGACGCCGCGGAAGAAGCCTTCGAGCAGGTTGCCGTGGGTGGTCAGCGTCTTGTCGACGAAGGTGCGGCCGTCGTCGGCGAGAAGGACGGCATCGGTGAACGTGCCTCCGATGTCGACGGCGAGGGAATATCTGGTCATGTCATCTGATCCGTATTGCCTAGATTCCGGGAGATCTTGCGGGCCGCTGCCGTCAGCGCCTCGACGTAGCGAGGGTCGGGCGGCGTCCCGATGGTGTTGGTGGGTCCGGCGATCGTCAGCGTGGCGACGAAATCGCCGGTCATGTCGAAGACGGGCGCGGAGACGGCGGTGACGCCCTGCAGGGTCTGGTTCGGCGCATCGGCCCAACCCCGTGTCCGCACCTCGGACACCTCCGCCTCGACGGCGGAACGGTCGGCCGACGTCTCGCTGGTCCATTGGCGAAGCGCGGTGCCGGCGAGCTTCGCGCCGCCGAAGGCGAGCGCGATCTTGCCTTGCGCCGAGGCATGGAAGTCAAGCAGCGCGCCCGGGCGGGTGACGATCACCACCGGCTGCTCGGTGCGCACCATGTCGAGGATGCGCATGCCGCCCTGCTCCATCTGCGAGAAGGAGACCGTGAAGCCGGTGGCGTCGCGCAGCTCGACCATGACGGGCCGCGCCTCGCGCAGGATGTCGGTCGAGTCGGCCAGAGCCTGGCCGAGATGATAAAGCTTGTAGGAGAGCCGGTATTTCTCGGTCTCCGGGTCCTGCAGCACATAGCCGAGCGAGAGCAGCGTGCGCAGGAAGCGGAAGACGCGCACCTTCGACACGCCGATCCGGCGCGCGAGGTCGGACAGGCCCACGGGCTGGCCGATCTCCGCCATCACCTCGATGATCATGAAGGCCATCTGGGTGGACTGGTTGACCGATTTGTCGAGCTCTACCGTCATCTCATCCTCACTTGAACAGGCCTGGAATCCAGAGCGAGAGGCCCGGGATCGCGGCGACCATGAGAAGCAGGAGGATACACAACCCAAGCATCGGAAGCGCAGCCCGCGTCACCGCCTGCAGCGGGCTGCGAGCGATCGAGGAGACGATGAACAGCACCAGTCCGACGGGCGGCGTTATCATGCCGATCATGAGGTTCAGGACCACCATGACGCCCATCTGCACAGGATCCATGCCGATGGTCGGCGCCAGCGCGTTGAGCACCGGCATGATCAGAACCATTGCCGCCAGCGGCTCGAGAAACAGGCCGAGGATGAGGAGTATGACGTTGAGCAGGATGATAAGGATCGCCGGGTTTTCAGACACGCCCAGGATCAGGGCGGCGACCTTCTGCGGCAGGCTTTCGATGCCCAGCACAAAGCCTGTCATGCTCGCCATGGCGACGACCAGCATAACGCCGGACGACATCGTCGCGGTGTCGTAGAAGCACCGCTTGAGCTTCTGCCACGACAAAGAACGGTAGACGAAAAGCCCGATGGCCAAGGCATAGATGCACGCCACACCGGCGGCTTCGGTAGGCGTGAAGATGCCGGTCCGGATACCGACAACGATCAGGATCGGCAGGAAGACGGCTGGCGCCGCGGCGACCAGCAGGCCGCGACGTTCTTCGGCCGGGACCGCGGACGACATAGGATGGTTTTCCTTTCGCCCCTTCCAGAGGGCATAGCCGGTCAAGAGGCCGCTGAGGATGAGACCGGGCAGGATGCCACCCAGGAAGAGGTCGCCGATTGACGTTCCGCTGAGCACGCCAAACAGGATCAGCGGGAGGGACGGCGGGATCAGCGGCCCGAGCAGCGAGCCGGCCGCCGTCAAGGCGGCGGAATAAGCAGGATCGTAGCCGTCGCGCTTCATCGGGGGGATCATGATACCCCCGACGGCGGCGGCTTCCGAAGTCGCTGCGCCGCTCGACCCCGACATGAGAAGGTTGGACAGAACATTAACCACGGCCAGCCCACCCTTGATCCGCCCGACAAGGAACTGCGCCGCACGAACGATGTGTCCGGTCAGATTGGCCGCGCTCATTAGATTTCCGGCGAGGATGAAGAACGGGATCGTCAACAGCAGGAAGCTGTCGATGCCGGCGATCATGCGTTGCGGGAAGGCGACCAGCAGGTGTCCGTGGCCCTCGATCAGCAGGTAGACCAGCGAGGCCATGCCGAGACCAAGCGCCACCGGCATGCCGATGATCAGCGCCGCGAAGAAGATGGCGAGATAGAGGATCATCAGTGCGCCTCGATCCCGGTTGCGAGCCTGAGGTCGGAGGCGCGCGCGCCGGTGCCGATCATGCGGGCATAGAGGACGATGTCCATGGCGAGCCGCAGCGCGAACAGCGCGAGCCCGGCCGGCAGAGCGATGTAGACCCAATAGACCCTGGGGACCGGGAAATCCGGGCCGAACAGGTCGCCGAGCAGGAACTTCATCGCCGGGATCGGCGAGGAGCCAAGCCGGTTCGCATAGACGAAGCCGTACCAGACCAGCACCGACAGCAGCACGATGCCGAGCAGGTTGGCGACGATCGCGAGCACCAGGCCGGCATTGGGCGGCAGCGCATCGCGCAGCATCGGCACGCTGGCGATCTCGCCCCGCTCATAAGCGAGCACGGCCGCCAGGAACGAGACCCAGACCAGCAGGTAACGGCAGATTTCCTCGGCCCAGATCAGCGAGGTGGAGAAGCCGTACCGCAGCACGATTTGCAGCGTCATCACCGCGAGAAGCACGATCAGCATCCAGATCAGGATCGTGGACACCACCGCGTCGAAATAGCGTCGCAAAGCGAGCATGGATCAGCCCCGTCATCGGCATGCCTCCGCCGTCGCGGCCGGAAGGCCGCCGCAAGGCACGGTGCGGAAAAGCGGTCGGGACGGGGCGGCAGCCGGGATGGCGCCGCCCCGGGAAAATCAGTTGGTCTTCTGGACCGCGCCGACGAATTCCTGGATCAGCGGATCCTTGGCGACCCATGCGTCGAGCACGGGCTTGGTCTTCGCCTGCATCTCGGCGAGGTCCTCGAGTTTCGAGACCGTGACGCCCTTCTCCTCGAGCTTCTTGGCGATCTCGGCCTCCTGGTCGCGGGCGAGCGCGTAATGCTCGGCGATGACCTCGTGGCCGGCCTCGACGATCGCCTTCTTCTGCTCGTCGGTGAGGGTATCGAACTTGGCCGAGCCCATCATCAGCACGCCCGGCCAGAAGTAGTGGCCGGTAAGCGTCGCGTTTTTGGCCGCCTCGAAATAGCTCTCGGCGAAGGCCGATGAGAGGTTGATCTCGACCGCGTCGATCGTGCCGGTCTCGAGCGCCGAGAAGACCTCGCCGAAGGCCATGCCGATCGGGGCCGTGCCGACGGCTTCCCAGATCGCCTTGTGCAGCGGGGTGGGAACGATGCGGGTCTTGAGGCCCGCGAAGTCGGCGACGGTCTTCACCGCCTTGGTGCGCGACAGGAAATGACGCTGGCCGGCCTCGATGTAGCCGAGGCCCTTGATGTTGCTGGTCGCGAGCGAATCCAGCAGCTTCTGGCCGACGTCCGACGACAGGACCTCCGCCATCTTGTCGTAGCTGGGCACCAGGAACGGCAGCTGCAGCGAATCGAAGACCGGCGAGTTCAGCACCAGCGGCATCGTCGGCACCGAAACGAGCGCGCCGTCGATCGTGCCGAGCTGAATGCCCTCCAGCAGCTGCTTGTCGTCGCCGAGCTGGCGGTCGCCGTAGACCTCGATCTTGACCTTGCCGCCGGTCTCGGCCGCGACCTTGTCGGCGAACATCACAAGCCCGTCCTGGAACAGGTGCTTCGAGGTCGCGGCATGGCCGAACTTCAGGGTGACGTCCTGCGCGAAGGCCGTGGCCGGCAGCAACAGGGCAATGGCGGCAATGATGCCGCTGCGAATGTTCATGGTAACTCCTCCCTTATGTTTCTTATATCGAAACACTATTACAACATACGATACAAATGGCGAGGGGTCAACCCTCTTTGCGATGTTCGCGAGGGCGATGACATTTTCCGTTTGGCGGGCTTTCTGCGCGTCATAAAACCCAATGACCGCATAGCTGTTCAAAAACGACAACGAAAGGAACAAAGATGATACACTGCTAATTGCCGCACAAACCATCGAACCGTTATGCGGCGATGCGTATCACGGCTCGATCTGCACCGGAGGATCACGGAATGGATCAAGCAGGCGCACGCCGCGGCCCTCGAAATCCTTGGTGTTGCGGGTCACTAGGACGAGACCGTGAACCCGCGCAGTCGCGGCGAGCGCCATGTCCCACTGGTCCTTATTTTTGGCGCCAAGCACTCGCGTCCATTCCTCGACGACCGGGGGTCGACGGGAATGATGCGGTCGGCAAAGGCTTTTTCGGCGGCCGCGATAGCCTTGAGCAACTCCGCCGACCTCAGCGAGTCACGACGCTTCAGCGCTTCCGCGCCGCGGCGCTTCTCGAACAGGGTCGCGACGCTCAGCCTCAGATCCGCATCGTCGACGGTGGCGAGCCATTTGCGCACATTCGCATTGCCCCGCGCGCCGAATTCGCGGAGTACATTCTCATCGATCAGATAGGCGGTCACGGAATCCTGCGCGGCGCGACCTCGGTCGTCAGTGCTTCGTCATCGAATGCGCCAAGGTCGGCCAATTCAGCGAGCGCGCGCTTCAGGCTCCGGGCGGGATAGGGCCGTCCGCGCTTGGGATAGGCCTTCGCATATTCGATCGCGGATTCCACCTGCTCGGGAGTCAGCGATGGAAAGTCTGCCACGATCTCAGCTACAGACTGCGTGCGGGCCAAGGCCGCCACCATGTGAACGGGAATGGTAGTGCCCTTTATAAGCGGGTCGCCTCCGTCGTCGGCCTCCACCCATCGGCGGAGCTCCTCGAGGCGTCGAAGCCGACCTTTGAGGTCGGCATCGACTTTGCCAAGATCGAGCACGAGCTCTCCAAGCGTAACGCGGTTGGCATCAGCCGAAAGCTGACGGATCGCCTCGTAGAGGCGCCGCCGTCCGGCGGGCGTCAGATCTTTTTCGAGCCGGTCGGCAACTAGGAGGAAGCGCATCTCAGCGGGTCCAAGCAGGCGCTGGACGGCGGTGCCGACCCGGCGCTTGCGCGCGCGAATAGCACCGGTATCGACGGCCTTGTTGAGCGCGGTAGTTGACCGATTGAGAACGTAGCCGGCCTCGGTCAGTGTGAACGCTTCGGCGGCGGACATGGTCGTCTCCTTTTTTAATCTATCCCCAGTAAGGCGTGCAGCTTCTCCGCATCGGTCTTCGCACGGTGCCACTTTGCTTCGAGCAGATATGTGGTGCCGCCGTGCTGGAACGAGCCGTCTATCTGCTCCCCGGTCAGGCGAAACCCTCCCTTTGCATCCATGTGCCAGGCGTTGAACACGGCGGTGAGAAGCCGCTCGAAATGATAGCCTCGCGCCTGAGGTTCATCCGACATGCCGTGCAGCGCCAAGAAGTCGTTTTCGAGACGATCCAGGGCGATATGGTCGGGAGCGCTATGCACGGAGGAAGGGCCCGACCGGGGTGAGACATCGTCAAGGTCGAAGGACGGCAATGGCGCGCCACCCAATCGCTCGACAATCGCGCTGAGGCGACTCCGGGCATTGATGACAGTCTCCGTGTCGCCGCGGCCGATGCGTGCTGCTTCCCGATACTCCCACAGAGAAGTGAGCGCGCGCACGATGGCGCGAGGCTGGCCGACAGTGAAAAAGGCACGCATACGCTTCCCCTTGCTACCGGCCCCTTGGGCATAGGCGTCGTCATAGATGTCAACGCCGACTTCGCGAAGAAAGAAGTCGTCGAACGTCGCATTGGTGAAATCGAGCACATAGCCGGAACCCATTCCGAACAGCTCGTCCACCACTTTCAGTTCAACCGGCCTAAGCTGATCCACTCCGTTCATTCCGAGCTCGTCTGGTCCAATCGTGCCTCTTCACTATAGCCCACAGCACTCTCGTTCTCACCGTCTTCCTCTCCGCTCGCCAACCCGACCGGAATATCTCCCGCCAGCAGCTTGTCCTTCGACAGCAGCCCGGCGTCCTCGAGCGCCTCGAAATCCGGCAAATCACGCAACGTGTCGAGTCCGAACGCCAGCAGGAACTCTTTGGTCGTAACGTAGGTGTACGGCGCGCCGGGCGTCGGGCTGCGCGGACCGGAGGCGATCAGTTTCGCGCCGCGCAAATGGCCGATCAGGTCGCGCGAAACTTCCTTACCGAAGAACGTCGACAGTTCTCCGCGCGTGATCGGCTGGAAATAGGCGACGCACATCAGCACCAGCACTTCGGACTGCGTCAGGTTTGCCTTCTCATTGCTGCCGACCGCGGCGCGGATGGCGTCGGCGTAGGCGGGCCGCGTCAGGTGTTTCCAACCGCCGGCGACGGAAACAAGGTCATAGGGCCGGCCGCGCAACTCCTCGCGGATATCGTCGATCAAGAGATCGATGCTGCAGCTTTTTCCGACGACGCGTGCCAGCGCCTCGCGATCGACGGGCTCGCTGGCCGCAAAAATTGTCGCCTCGACGCGATGCATCCATTCGCGCCAGCGTGCCTCCGGCGGCAGGTGATCGAGCTCCCGGTCGAACAAATGATCGGCAGATCGCCGTTCGCCGGATCGATGCTCATCTGACCGGCTCCCCCCTCGCCTGCGCGTTGCCTGCGCCATGGTCGTCACAGCCCGTAGATGCGGAACGCGGTGCGACCGGTCAGTTCGCGCACGGCGCCGAGATCGACCAGCCGGTCGAACAGGCGGCGCAGACCGCGATCGCTCATCCCGCCGACATTGTCGGAAGCGACCATTGCATCGCCTGACAGAAGCCTTTCGACGACCGCGTCTGCTCCCCTGGCTCTGAGTTTCGGCGCGATGGCGAGCAGTTTTTCCGCGCGACGGCCGAGCTCGGTAGACAGGTCGATCGCCCGCAACGCGGTCCGCGCCTGCGCAGCAAGGAGACTTTTGACACTCTCAGATCCTATCTCAACGTTTGTGGCCACGGAACTGCCTGTCGATCGACGCGGGCGGGCGCTTGTACCCAAGGCCAGCTCGATTCCAAGCAGCGGCAAAGCATGGCTCCAGCCCAACCGCTGCGCCAGCAGCGCGTCGGCGAGCCAGGCTCCGACGGCGCGCCCGAAGCCATGTCGTTCGGCGGTCATGAACGCCCCAGTCAGGATCCCGACCGTCCCGGGACTGGCGGAGAGCTGTTGAAGGTCGTCCGCCAGATCGCTGACCACCGCATCATCCGGAGCGTAGCCGAACTCTTCCAGGACGGCGGCGAGGTTTTTCTTCGTCAGCAGTTCGACCGCGGGCCAGGTAGCCAGCCGACGCCAGGCGAGCAGAAAAAGCCCGGCGGGGCCGAGGGTCGTAGACTCGGACAAACAATCGCCGGGGCCGCTGAAGACAAACGTATCACGCAACGCGCGTTCATCCTCGACGCGGCCGGCCTGTTTCGCCGTTACCGCGGCCGCGACAAGCGCCAGGCGCTGCCGCCAGGCGCCGGACCACCGCTCCTGCCGGCGGACCACCGCATCGAGCGCGCCGATGGCGGCGCCGGCAACGAGCGCCATGTCTTCAATGTCTTTGCCCGCAAGGCTTTGCGGATCCGGGACGGCGCGGCGCATCCAGGTCGGCACCGTCGATACCGGAGCGGCCGCTGCGGCGCCGGTGAGCGCGCTGGTATGGCGTGGAGAGGATTTGTGACGCAGAATCATCGCGAGAAAGGATGAATCATGGCGGCGCTTTCTGCAAGTTGCAATGCGCGAAACAGCCGCGCTTGTCGCCAATTTGAAATGACTGATAATGTT
This sequence comes from Aliihoeflea sp. 40Bstr573, assembly GCF_024105655.1. GTDB lineage: Bacteria > Pseudomonadota > Alphaproteobacteria > Rhizobiales > Rhizobiaceae > Aliihoeflea. The sequence goes on along the minus strand of NZ_JAAAMH010000027.1, from coordinate 14,445 downwards.
GCCTTATCAGTCGTTTTGCTCTTTATATAAAGAATGGCCCGAAACGTCGAGCAGAAGCCCGAATATCGCCGCGCGCGAGCCTCCGGACCGTCGCGCGGCACGGGGCCAGCCAAGGATGGTTCCGCGGCGCCGGTGTCGGCCAACAGCGGTTGGTCAGAGGTGCCCGCTGGCCTTCAGCGTTTCGACAAACGTCGCCAGTGGCAAAACAAGACTCAGCGGGCGATCCTGCAGGGGCTCGGCGCCATAGCTCGCATACCAGTTTGCGGCCGGCTCGCCCTTGGCGTCGATGATCATCAAGACGCCGCCGACCTCCTCGGTGACACGAATGCAGCGCAGCGCTGCCGCCAGCAGCAATTGGCCACCGAGCCCCCTGCCCGCAACCGATTTGTCAACGGCAAGCCGAGCCAGAAGGAAGCCTGGCACATTATGGCGGGCCATTCCCTTCGTCATTTCGACAGGCACCGCGTCATGCTCGACCGAGGCAGGAGCCAGACTATAGAAGCCGAGAATTCGCCCCGGCTGATCATCACAAATCGCGCAAAAAGTCTTCGCCGCGTTCTGCTCGTGCCCCTGCCGCGCAAAGCGCTGCAGGAAGGCGTTTATCTCGTCATCGCCACAGTCAAAGGTTTTGCGGTCGTGCGATCGGGCGATCGCCTCCTCATGCCAGGGAGGAAGGCTCACAGGGCTTTTGGCAGTGCTGCCGCCGCCGCACGCAGCTTCGCATTCGGCCTCGGCGGATTGTCCAGAAGTTTTAAGATGCGGTCAAAATCCCGCTCCGACACCTTTATGGCGTCAGCCTCGGCAATGATTGTTTCCGCCGCGCGCAGCGCCGATTGGGTCACGAAATTGGTGAGATCCGTATGGCGGAGCGCCGCGGCCCGCATCAGGCGCGCCTTCACCTCCGGCTTCACGCGGATGTTCATGCGGTCGGTATCGTCGAGGGCTGCGCGCGCCATGGCCTCAATCCCGGAATTGCCTCCACGGGATAGATACATCAGCTGGTCCATGGTTTCAAGTATGTACGCATTGAATACTCACAGTGAGGGCATCGCCACATGTTTCCAGACGACGACGATCTTCCCGACATCATCGATGTGGTCATGGAGATGGGGCGCACCGGAGAACCGGCGCAAGCCCCCTCCCCTCCCCTTCCGGTGGCAACAGAAGAACCGCATCGGCTTTCCGGCCACCTTGAGCACCTTGCCGATCGGGCGCGCGGCTATATCGAGGCCGCGAGTTCGGCCAATACGCGGCGCGCCTACGCCTCCGACTGGAAGCATTTTGCGAGTTGGTGCCGGCGCCAGGGTCTTTCGATCATGCCCGCGCCGCCGCAGACGATCGGCCTCTACATCACCGCCTGTGCAGCCGGCACGGTGAGCGGTGACAGGAAACCGAACTCCGTGTCCACGATCGAGCGGCGTCTGTCGTCACTATCGTGGAATTACTCTCAGCGCGGCTTCACCCTCGACCGAAAGGACCGGCATATCGCCACGGTGATGGCCGGCATCCGCAACAAGCACGCCGCCCCGCCGCGGCAGAAGGAAGCAATCCTCCCAAAAGAGCTGATCGCCATGCTGGAAACGCTCGATCGCGGCACCCTGCGCGGTCTGCGCGACCGCGCCATGCTTCTCCTCGGCTTTGCCGGCGGCTTGCGCCGTTCCGAAATCGTCGGACTGGACGTCGGCCGCGACCAGACCGAGGATTCTTCGGGCTGGGTCGATTTTTTTCCGGACAAGGGGCTGCTGGTCACGCTGCGCGGCAAGACCGGCTGGCGGGAAGTGGAAGTGGGGCGCGGCTCGTCGGATACCACCTGCCCTGTCGTCGCGTTGGAAACATGGCTGAAGTTCGGGCGTATCGCGCATGGCCCACTGTTCCGACGCGTCACCGGGCAGGGGAAGAAGGTCGGCGCAGATCGGCTACACGACCAGGAGGTCGCCCGCCTGGTCAAGCGGACCGCCCTCTCCGCCGGTGTTCGCGGGGATCTGCCGGAAGGCCAGCGCGAAAAGCTGTTTGCGGGCCATTCGCTGCGCGCCGGCCTGGCGTCCTCGGCCGAGGTCGACGAGCGCTACGTGCAAAAGCAGCTCGGGCATGCGTCGGCGCAAATGACGCGCAAATATCAGCGGCGCCGCGACCGCTTTCGCGTCAATCTCACCAGAGCGTCCGGGCTGTAGGGAGTAAAAAAAGGCCCCTCCCCTTCCTGGCGCAAGCAATCTGGAATTAGCGCCACGACAACTGATCCTTCGGCAGGCATGGTTTGGCCGCGCACCTTGACGATGCGTAGGCGCTAGTCGTTAACTCCTTGTTAAGGATAAATTCCTTGACGCCGACTTGCCGTGGTCTCATCTTGATACGGCTTTTGCTGCCGAACTCTTCCTTTGCCGTAACTCGCGTGTCTTGCTGTATATAGAGCGAGAAGCCGGAGAAACGGGAGAATTGCGACGAAATTTGCGAAGATCGCCCGAATCGCGCCACACTGGCCGCTGGGCGTTGACACCTGTCAACAACGGTGAGGGAACATGGCAATAGCCAATCCGCATAATGTATTGCAAGGCGCTGATGAAGCCATCGCCGCCGATGCGAGGTTGTTGTCTCAACAACTCAGGGGATTGCGCGATCGGCTGTTTCCGCCCCTTGCTCAGAAGACTTTGAGGTCCTTTACCTCCGGCGAGGCTGCACGACTGATCGGTGTGTCGGATGGATACCTTCGCCAGTTGTCGATAAACGGCGAAGGCCCACAGCCAGAAACAGGCCCAGGCGGCAGACGCTCCTACACACTCGCAAACATTAATGCACTGCGCCACCATTTGGCAGAGCAGGCGCTGACAAAGCGGAATGCTTCCAAGGGGCGCAGTTACCTGAAATGGCGCGATTCGGCGACGGAGCATCTCCAAGTAATTGCGGTGACAAATTTTAAGGGTGGCTCCGGGAAGACGACCTCCTCCACGCATCTGGCACAATACCTTGCCTTAGCGGGCTATCGCGTCCTTGCAGTCGACCTCGATCCTCAAGCCTCGATGTCTGCACTGTTTGGCTATCAGCCAGAGATCGACCTCTCGGCAAATGACACGCTCTATGGCGCCATTCGCTACGATGAGGAACGTCGCCCGCTCTCAGAGATCATCCAGCCCACCTATTTTGACGGGCTGGATTTGGTGCCAGGCAATTTGGAACTACACGAATTTGAGCATACGACGCCACGCATGCTGGCCGATCGCGGAGAATCCAGTGCCGACGGCTTCTTCTTTGCGCGCATTCAGAGCGCCCTCGCCGCGGTTAGTGGTAATTACGATGTTGTCGTCATCGATTGCCCGCCGCAGTTGGGCTTCCTCACCCTATCCGCTTTATGTGCGGCAACCTCGGTTGTTGTGACGGTTCATCCGCAAATGCTCGACATCGCGTCGATGTCACAGTTCCTTTACATGGCTTCAGACCTTCTTTCAGTTGTGCGCGAAGCAGGCGGTGAGCTCAACTTCGACTTTCTGCGCTATTTGATCACCCGCTACGAGCCGAACGATGGCCCGCAAACGCAGATCGTTGGTTTTCTACGCGCTCAGTTTGGCGAGCGCGTTCTTACAGCGCCTATGGTGAAGTCAACTGCGATCTCTGATGCCGGTTTGACGAAACAAACCCTGTACGAAGTCAGTCGAGACTCCTTTACTCGTGCCACCTATGACCGTGCAATGGAATCGTTGACAGCTGTCAACGCGGAGATCGAGGACCTGATGCTCGCAGCCTGGGGCAGAACAGGGGCGCAGCCGTGAGCAAGCGTAAAGATCATTTGAAAGCGCTATTCGGCGGTGAGACGCAGTACCCCGGGGCGTCCAGCGACCCGCAAAACGTAGATCCTGTAGATGCGCCACCGACTACGGCCACGGACAAGCCCTCCCCTACACGCGCAGCGTCTGGCGCGGTAAAGGCAATGGGCCTGACGTTGACGCGAGTGACGCGCGAGATGGAGGACGCCCGCGCGCTGCGCGAGGAACTAGAACGCGGCGAGCGTGTAGTTGCGGTAGAGCCAGCGTTGATAGACCCCTCGCCGGTACGCGACAGATTGGTCGATCCGCAGGATGAAGCTTTCGAGGCTCTAGTGGAAAGCATGCGGGAAACAGGCCAGCAGGTTCCAGTGCTGCTGCGGCCGCACCCGGACGTTCCGGGACGCTACCAGTCTGCGTATGGGCATCGACGTATCCGCGCGGCAGCGTCGATCGGCCAGCCTGTCCGTGCGATCGTTCGTTCCCTGAGCGACTCGGAGCTGGTCCTTGCGCAAGGTAAGGAAAATAGCGAACGCCGGAACCTATCTTTCATCGAGCGCGCTCATTTCGCCGACGCGCTAATGCGCCATGGTTTCGATCGTGCAACTGTCCAGCAAGCGCTCAGCCTCGACAAGGCGGAGATGACTCGTTTGCTTCATGTCGCAGAAGCCATACCGGCGAAGCTTGCGGCGGCCATTGGACCTGCGCCCAAGATCGGCCGGCCACGATGGATGGGTCTCGCAGCATTGGTTGCTAAGCCTAAGGTAGTCGAAGCGGCGCACCGCTTTACTTTGAGTGAGACGTTTCGAGCCGCTGCCTCTGACGACCGATTTGCATTGTTGCTCGCCCATCTCGATGCGGCGAACAACCTAGCAGCCGGCTCAAAGCGTGTACGCATCGTGGATCGAAGCGGCGAAGGGATCGCTTTTCTCGCAGACGGCGCGCGCCCAACCATCGCGTTCGAAAAAACGGTCAAGCCTGGCTTTGCATCCTTTGTGGCCGAACGCTTACCGGAACTAGCCGAGGAATTTGCCAGTCGCAATTCAAGCGACTGATAGCATTCTATCCCAGTCCGCGATCGCGCTGGGTAGATAAAGAGACTGAAACGAGAAGGACGAAACGGACAAGAAAAAAGGCCCCCAGAACGTCGCCATTCCGGAAGCCCCCTTTCGATGTAGCAATCTGAAAGAATCACTTCCACGCGCGAATGTCAAGCATCGGCACTACGCTCCGGTGGGCTCTTCGACTTGGCCTTAAGAAAGGCGGAAGAGATGACGATGATGGCTGTCTCGCCCTTTGGCGGGAAGGTTTTGACGCGCGCCCACTACATGGCCTCGCGTGGGTTTGTAGAAGGAGACGCGGCGCAGAATGCAAACCCCCGGCCGACGAAAGGTTGCGACCGCTGGGCGCTACTGCGAGCGCTAACGGAAACACGCGAGCATTTTGGACTCTCAGACCGTACAATAATAGTTCTCGAGGCGCTCACGAGCTTTCACCCCGGTCGGTATCTGCCTACTGGCGCTCCGTTAGTCGTTTTTCCTTCCAATGCTGAGCTTTCGACACGCGCACGTGGCATGTCGCCGGCAACCTTGCGCCGTCATCTTTCGGCGCTGGTTGAATGCGGCTTTATTGTCCGGCGCGACAGCGCCAATGGCAAGCGCTACGCCGATCGAGATCCCAACGGTCAACTGCTCCAGGCCTATGGCTTCGACCTGTCACCTTTTATCGGCCGCGCATCGCTGGTATTCGCTGCAGCCGAGCGCCACCGCAAGTGCTTAAGCGAAATTCGCCGACTTCGTGCTGAGGTTACAATTCGGCAACGCGACGTCGCCAAAACACTCGCAATGCTACGCGCGGAGGGCAGGGGAGAGCAGCTCATCGATCTCGATGCACGTTTCTGCGAACTGCAGGGCCGACTGGCGCGAAATGCCACCCTAGAACAGCTAAACGCTCGCGCAGCTGCCTTCCACGGCCTTCAGCGCGACATTGAGAACGGCTTCTTGATACCTAGCGATTGCAATAATTTAGATGACAAAAAGCACGTCGAAACGAGCGGCAATGCAGATCAGAATGAGCGCCACATAGAGACCAAAAACACAGAGTCTACTTTAATAGAAAATGGTCTGAAAATTGATTGCGCTACCGCGCGCCTCCAGATTCCCCTGTCACTTTCGTCCTCTAACAAGGCCATCCCAGCGCCGGAACAGCTCAAAAGGACTGCGCCAACGATACCATCACTGCCGTCCGTCGCCGAAATTGGACGACTATGCCCGCAAATCGCCTCCTACGCTCGCTGCGGTCTTCATGGATGGCCTGACTTGCTGCAGGCGGCGGAAACAGTGCAGGCCATGCTGGGCATATCTTCTGACGCTTGGCGTGAAGCTAGGTTCGGGTTCGGGCCGGCCGGCGCAGCCATCGTGGTTGCTGCAATGCTGGAGAACGTTGAAGCCATCCGTTCCCCTGGCGGCTATCTGCGGCATCTAACAGATGAAGCAAAGAAAGGGGCATTCAGTCTCGAACTGCAGCTTGAACGGCTGCGTGAGCGCTACTTGAAATCAAGGATAATAGCCGGCTAAAGGTTGGCGCACTTGTCAGCAATAGCCTTTGCGCCGCTTGGCAGTCTCGATCCTTACCTGCCGTCTCCCAGCTTCGGCAGCGGAAGCGAAAAGCTCAATTGCCTGCCGACCGTGTGTTCCAATCCGGCCCCATCGTCGCACTAAGGCTACGTCGCTGAAAAGAGACGGCTCGATGGAGACGGTATAGAAGCGCGCCATATTGCGTCTTGGGTCGATGCGGGTGAGAGCGAAGGGTTCCATGCGGACAGGAACCACGCCCGAACCAGGATGGTCCAACGCAATTTATGAATCTTTGAAGCGGCATTGATTCAGGAACGTGATGGATAGCGACTGCAACACGCCGACATCCTCTAAACGACAAGGCGAGCACTTTTTAGCGACGAAACGTGCCGTGCAAGTTCGAGCTTAACAAACCCATGACCAAGAACCGACGGAGGCCAGAAACGCCGTCAAAAATCAAACAATCCACCGCCGATGACGTGGTCGAACGTTTTGTGTGCTTGTTAAGCTTGCAAGCAGGCGGCGTCGTGTATTGAACTCAAGGTTGTAGGTCCAAGCGGAGGCGACGAGGTTAAGGCGTGGATGTGATTGAAACGAAGCCGCAGGCAGAGCAGGAAATGGGCGTCAGGATAGCGGCCGATCTGGCAGGAAGCTTCACGTATGCATCCTACCAGAACGCCATTCCGGTCCTGCGCTCCATCACCATCCACAACCCCACCGCGGAAAATCTGGAGTCCTGCGAACTGCGGCTGGTTTCGAATCCGCCTTTCCTCCGCCAGAAGGTCTGGACGCTCGACCGCATCCTGACCGGCGACAGCATCAACCTGTCCGATCGCAAGGTCGAACTCGACGCCGTTTACCTTGCCGATCTCAACGAAGCGGAACGTGGTGAGATCACGCTGACCTTATCCGCCCGCGGTCGGGTGATTGCCGAAGAGCGCCGCTCGGTAAGGCTTTTGGCACGCGACGAATGGGGCGGGGTCGCGGACATGGCACAATTGCTGCCGGCCTTCGTCATGCCGAACGATCCGGGCACGGCGAGGCTCTTGCGCGCCGCCGCCGAGCGGCTCGCCGCTCATGGACATTCGTCTGCGCTCGACGGTTACCAGAGCGGCGATCCGAAGCGGGCGTTCCTGTTGACGGGCGCAGTCTATTCTGCTGCGGCTGGACTTGGACTTCACTACGCCGAGCCTCCGACAAGCTTCGAGATGCGCGGACAGAAAGTGCGCCGCCCATCGACCATTGCCGAGCAAAAGTTGGCCACTTGCCTCGACACCTCGCTGCTGATTGCCGCCGGATTGGAGGCGGCTGGGCTGAATGCGGTCGTATTGCTGTTTACCGATCACGCCGCGGTTGGCGTCTGGTTGACCCGGCGAACCTTGGCGAATGCGATCGAGCCGGACCCGATGGAGGTGCGCAAGGCACTCGCCGCGCGGGAGTTGCTGGTGTTTGAGACCACAGGCGTCACCCATCGTCCGCCGATGACCCTTGCACATGCAAGCGCTGCAATCAGGGTGCGGCTGGAGGAAGACCGCGCGCACGAGTTCACCGCCGCGATTGACATCGCGCGCGCACGGAGCGGCGGCATTACACCGCTTGCCTCGCATGAGCGGGCGACAGTAGAGACATCGGAAGGGGAGGGGGGTGACGAACCGTTGGAGCTGCCGCTCCCGCAGGTTCCGGCGCTCGGAGATCTGCCTGCCGAGCTCATTGAGGAGAAGCCGACGACGGCAGCCGGCCGGATCGATCGGTGGCAGAAAAAGCTGCTCGACCTCACGCTTCGCAACCGTCTCTTGAACTTTCCAGACACGAAGAAGACGATCCCGTTCCTGTGTCCCGACATCTCCTATCTGGAGGACAGGCTTGCGGCCGGCGCGGCGATCCGGCTGATCTCTCTGCCCGAGCAGAACCCGGTCGGCGAGCGTGACGCGGAACTGTTCCGCCAGGTTCGCGGCGAGGATCTCCAGCGTCGGTTTGCCACCGATGCACTCCAACGCGACGAACTGGCGTCGACGCTTGACACAAAAGGATTGGAGGGGCGGCTCATCGACCTGCACCGGCAGGTCAAGAACGACCTTGCCGAAGGAGGTGCAAACACGCTTTTCCTCGCGGTCGGATTCTTGCGTTGGAAAAAGAAACCGCAGGACGAGAAAACCTATCGTGCGCCGCTTTTGCTCGTGCCGGCCAAGCTCGAGCGCAAAAGCGCCTCATCGCGCTTCAGCCTGCGGTTCCACGAAGACGAGCCACGATTTAACGCGACGCTGCTGCAGTTCCTCGAGCGCGATTTCGACCTTTCACTGCCACAGTTTTCGGGCGAACTGCCGCTCGACGAGAACGGAGTGGATGTCCCTCGACTTTTGGCAGCCATGCGCAACGCCGTGCGCGACGTGCCGGGCATGGAGGTGGTCGACGAGACCGCGCTTTCGACCTTCTCTTTCGCCAAATTTTTGATGTGGAAGGATCTGGTCGAACGAACCGACGCACTGCGCCAGAACCGCGTCGTCAAGCATCTGATCGACACGCCCGAACAGGCATTTTCGGGGGAGGGGGCCGCGGTCATTGAGGAGCGCGAGCTCGACCGGTCTTACGCGCCGGCCGACATCGTGTCCCTGCTTCCGGCAGACTCGTCCCAGATCGCCGCCAGCCTTGCTGCGGCCGAGGGCCGCGATTTTGTCATCGTGGGGCCGCCGGGGACCGGCAAGAGCCAGACAATCGCAAACATGATTGCGAACTGCCTTTCAACAGGCAAGACGGTGCTATTCGTCGCGGAAAAAACGGCGGCGCTGGACGTCGTTTATCGTCGACTTCGCGAGCATGGGCTAGGCGATCACTGCCTTGAACTCCACTCATCCAAGACGGACCGGCGGACCTTCCTGGGCCAGCTCAAGCGCTCTTGGGAATCGACGACGCGTTTCGACGAACGCGAATGGGTCGCGGTCAATGAAAGGCTGCGTCTGCGCCGTGATCATCTTAATTCTTATGTGGATGCGTTGCACCGACGGTATAGCAACGGCATGACGGTCTACGTCGCTCTCGGGACCGCCCTTAGAGGTCGAGAGGACCATGCCCCCGTGCTTGAATGGCCGACATGCGACGCGCATGACGAGGCTATGTTGCGCGGCATGGATGAGCTGGCGATCGAGCTCGGCCGCGTCTACCGTTCCGTCGAGCATCGGCCTGCCTTTGCCCTCGTCGACATGGCGGACTGGTCGTCCGCCTGGCAAGAGCGGCTGATCGCGTCAGCGAACAAACTTGGCGACCGCGTCGTCGCTTTACAGAAAAGCCACGAAGGCCTTTTGCGCCAGCTCGGACTGCCACTGGGGCCGGAACCGGCGATCATCGATCTCGATCGTCTTGCCGAGCTTGCCGGGGCGATCTGCGCCACCGCAGGAAGCGATCATTCGTTCGCGTTCGACCGGGAGTTCAGCCAGTTGCGTGGCGCGCTTACCGAGCTGGAGAGCGCGATCGGCGGCTACCGCGATGCCGAAGCCGGCCTCGCCGGAAATTTCACGCGGGACAGGATCGCGATGATCCCGGTCGAGCGGCTTGAGGATGATTGGCGACAGGCCTCGGCTTCGATCTGGCCGAAAAGCTGGCTCGGCAGGCGTCGCGTGAAGAAGCTGCTGCAGAGCTACGCAGCCGGTGGAACGGTCGATCCCCAGACAGATCTCGACCGAATTCGCAGGATGCAAGGCCATGGTGCCGCCGTTTCGGCGAGCACCCTGTCGTCACGGCGCACAGGCTATGCTGGCCTCGATACCGACGTCGGCAGCGTGCGCGAGAAGTTCGACCGTGCAAAAGGGGTGCGCGAGAGTGTCATGCGGCTTGGCCGCGCAGCGGACGAACTGCGCGGCGTCGTGCAGGCGATCACCCCAGCGCTCGCATCGGCGCAAGCCGACGAGCCGGTTCGCCAGGCAGGACAAGCCTTTTGTGACCAGTTGACCGCGCTTCGAACCGCCGCCGCCGAGTTCACGGAATTGAGCGGGACTGATCCGCTGGCAGGGGAGGGGCTCTTCTCGAATTTGCCCAACGCACTTCGCGAGTTGTCTGGCGCGCGCCAACTTCTGCGCGACTGGGCGACGTGGTGCAAGGTCCGGCAGGAGGCGATGTCACGAGGCCTCGGGCCCCTGGTTGCCGATATCGAATCGGGGGCGGTCCAGCCTGACGCATCGGGGGCGGCGTTCTGGCTCGGCTATGCCCGGTGGTGGCTGCCACCGACGCTCGACGCCGATCCGGTGCTGCGCGAATTTCGTCGGTTCCAGCACGAACACGCCATCGAGGATTTTCGCCAGATCGATGATCTGGTTCGGGCGGCTGCAACGGGCCGTGTGGCCAGAGCCGTCGCGCATGGCTTGCCGTCAGTTCAAAGCGTTCCGCGCAACTCTGAGCTTGGTCTCCTTCGCCACCAGATGGATTTGCAGCGTCCAAGCCGGTCGATCCGCGAGATGATCGCGGCCATGCCGGGAAGCTTTTCCAGACTTGCGCCGTGCATGTTGATGTCGCCGCTCTCGATCGCCCAATATCTGCCGCCAGACCAGGCCCTGTTCGATGTCGTGATCTTTGACGAAGCCTCGCAGATCACGACCTGGGATGCGGTCGGAGCAATCGCCAGGGCAACACAGACGATCATTGTCGGTGATCCCAAACAGCTGCCACCGACGAACTTCTTCGGGCGCAATGAGGATGACGAGGAGGTTGTCGAGCACGAAAAGGATCTCGAAAGCATTCTCGACGAAGCGCGTGCTGCCGGGATCCCCGTCCGCGACCTTCGATGGCACTATCGCAGCCGCAACGAATCCCTGATCGCATTTTCCAACCACCACTACTACGCGAACCGACTGATCACATTTCCCTCACCGAGCGTCGAAGACCGGGCCGTCCGGCTTCATGCGGTTGCCAAGGGCGTTTACGATCGGGGCAAGAGTCGGACGAATCGCATCGAAGCCGAAGCGGTTGCAGGCGAAGCCGTCGATCGGATGCGCGCGTGGCTGTCGCTCGAGGAGGGGCAACGCCCCACGCTCGGCGTCATTACCTTCAACGCACAACAACAGGCGCTCATACAGGATCTGCTCGACGCGGCACGACGCGAGGAGCCAAAGCTCGAGTGGTTCTTCGCGGACGAGCGCGTCGAGGGAACAATCGTCAAGAACCTGGAAAACGTGCAAGGGGACGAGCGTGACGTCATCCTCTTCTCGATCACCTTCACGGCAGACGCGGCGGGCAAGCGGACGATGGATTTCGGCGCGCTCAATCGCGATGGCGGAGAACGAAGGCTCAATGTCGCGATCACCCGCGCGAGACAGGAACTTATCGTCTTCTCCGGCTTCACGGCCGACCAGATCGACACGGGTCGCACCAAGGCGCTCGGCGTGCATCATCTAAAGACCTATCTCGATTTTGCCGAACGTGGCGCGATCGCGCTGCCGGCGGTCGAAGAAGGTTCTGTCGGCGCGCTCGAATCCCCTTTCGAGGAAGCCGTCGCCGCAGAACTCGAAAGGCGAGGCTGGCAACTCGTGCCACAGGTCGGCATATCCGGTTTTCGTGTCGACATCGGCGTGCGACATCCCGATCTTGCCGGCGCATATCTTGCGGGTGTGGAGTGCGATGGTGCGACGTATCACAGTTCGGCGACGGCGCGCGACCGCGACAAGGTGCGAGAGCAGGTGCTGCGCGGCCTTGGCTGGAACATCATTCGCGTTTGGTCGACCGACTGGTGGTTTGATGCCGCCGGCGCGGCACAGCGAATGGACGAAGAACTGAATCAACTGCTGGAGAAAAGCCGGCAGAAACGCAGCGCGGAAAGCGGTCCGCCGGCCGATCTGCACTGGGACATGGGGCACGAGATCGAACCGCTCGAGAACGTGGATGAAGCCTGCCCGCTGAACGAACCTGAACACGAGCCAGCGTCAGGCAAGATGCTGGTCGACGAGCAGGACACTGCGCCTCTTCGCCCGGCCACATCCCCATCGGAAGCGCCTTCCAATGGCTTGCCAGCATTGGACAGCTACCGCGTGACAGATTTGTCGACCTTCAAGGTAGATCCCGACCGATTTTACGAAGTCGGCTACCGCTCAAATCTGCAGGGCATGGTCGATGCGGTGCTCGCCTGCGAGGCCCCGCTACGCGAGGACATTCTCGCCCAACGCATCGCGCGTGCACATGGCTGGCTGCGAACAGGCAACCGCATCCGCGAGCGCATCGACTTGCACCTGCGCGACATTGACAGGACGCAGGAGACGACCGGGACGTTCGTCTGGCGCAAGGGAGAAATCGTCGAGATTCTTCCCTATCGCGATGCTGGGGACGAAAACTCACGCCGCTCGGTCGTCGACATTCCTCTGGCCGAACTCGCATCGGTCGTGGTGGACCACCCCGATATTTTCGATGCCTCAGACCCCGCCTTGGCGTTGGCGCGGGTTCTCGGGGTGGAACGACTGGCGGCGACGGCGCGCCAGCGCCTTGACGAGGCTCTTGCGCGGGCGCAGGCGCATCTGGCAAGCCGGAACTGACCATGCACCGATTCCTGCACACTTCCGACCTTCACCTTGGCAAACGTTTCGGCAATCTGCCCGAGGACATCCGCGGCCGTTTGCGTGAAGCGCGACATGTCGTACTTTCCCGCCTGGCTGCTGAGGCGAGGGCCGCTGGAGCCGCCGCCATCCTGATCGCGGGCGACATGTTCGACACGGAGACACCGACCCCGGCGCTGGTGCGTCAGGCGCTCGGTGAAATGGCAAGTCATGGCGATCACACCTGGGTGATCCTGCCCGGCAATCACGATTCACTTCTCGCCGACGCACTGTGGAGCTTGATGGGCCGCAATCTTCCGGACAACGTCAACTTGGCGCTTGAGGCCGTGCCCCTCGAAATCGTGCCTGGCATGGTCATCCTGCCCGCCCCGTGCACTGTCCGCCGCCCGGGCCGTGACCTGACAGACTGGATGGATGCGGCCACCAGCGGAGAGGGTATTGTTCGGATCGGTCTTGCGCATGGCGCGATTCAGAGCTTCGGCGAGGAAGGCGCAGAAGATATCATCGCGCCGGATCGGGCGAAGCGGGCGGGGCTCGATTATCTTGCCCTTGGCGATTGGCACGGCCAGATGTCGATCGACCCGCGTACCTGGTATAGCGGCACGCCTGAACCCGATCGTTTCAAGCATGGTCAGCCTGGGCGCGCGCTTCTCGTGACCATCCCGGGGGCTGGCGTGATGCCAAATGTTACCCCGGTCGACACGGGCAGCTTCGATTGGATGACGTTGGCTCTCGATTTCCTAGGCGAGGAGGATAGCGAGGCGATATTGCGCGATCGCCTGCCTGCCACACGGCGTCGGCAGACCTTGCTGCGCATCGTCGCCGGCGGACGGCTGAGGATCGGGCAGCGAAGCGCTCTGGAAAACAACGTTGAAACTGTCGCGCCCGAATTCGGGCATCTCGAATTCCGGGCCGAAGACCTTGCCAGCCTCTGCGAAGCGGAAGACCTCGACATGATCGACAAGGGCGGTGCACTGCGTCAGGCTGCGGAAATTCTCCGCGCCGAGAGCGCCGACATCTTGCGTTCGGCGCAAGAGCGCGCTGTAGCGGCTGACGCCTTGAACCGCCTTTTCGCCATCAGCCGCGAGGTCGAGGCTTTATGAAACTGACCGCGCTGCGCCTTCACAACGTGCGCCGGTTCGCAGATCGCGGCGTTGCTGTAGAAAACATCGGTGATGGGGTCAATGTTCTCTGCGCGGTCAACGAATTCGGGAAATCGACGAGCTTCGATGCCCTCCACGCACTCTTCTTTCAGCCTCATACGGGGACGCCGGGGGCAGTGCAGGCGCTCAAACCCTACAGTGGCGGCAGCCCGCTGATCGAAGCCGATATCGAAACGACGCAAGGGCGTTTTCGCCTTACAAAGCAGTTTCATTCTGGACGTCGCGCGAACGTCGTCGATCTCGGTTCGGGACGATTGGTCGCGCAGGCCGATGAGGCGGAAGAGTTCATTTCGCGGCTAGCGCTCGTGGACAAAGGGTATCCATAGTTTGACTGCTGCGATGGCGACGAAGCCGAGATAGGATTCCTTTGTTTTGTCATAACGGGTGGCGACGCGCCGCCAGTTCTTGAGTTTGTTGAAGAGCC
>NZ_JAAAMH010000026.1 GCF_024105655.1 Aliihoeflea sp. 40Bstr573 | reverse complement strand
GGGCTTCGGGCGGCTCAAGCGCTTCAAGCGCGTCGCCCTGCGCTGCGAAAAGACCGCACGGAACTACCGATCCATCGTCAGTTTCGCGGCCGGCCTATGCTTGATCAAATTCGTCCACACGGCCTAGCGCTCTGGTTGCATGAGGGGCACATCATGAGAAGTTTCGCTGCCATTGTCGTTGCCGCGATCATCGCAATCCTGCCGGCCGGCGCCGCGGATGCGGCAAGCTTGGTCGCCAGGGTCAGTCTCGCCACCCAGACGATGACCGTCAGCCACAATGGCAAGGTGATCTATCGCTGGCCGGTCTCAACCGCGCGCAAAGGCAAGATCACGCCGACCGGGCAGTGGTCGGCGAAGTGGCTGTCGAAGAACCATCGGTCGAGCCGCTACGAGAACGCGCCGATGCCCTATGCGATCTTCTACAACGGGCACTACGCCGTCCATGGCACCTATCAGGTGAACCGGCTCGGACGGCCGGCATCGGCGGGTTGCGTTCGCCTCCACCCCGAACATGCCGCGCGGCTGTTCGTGCTGACCCAGCGCGTCGGCCTCAAGCAAACGCGGATCATCGTTCAGCGCTGATCTTCGGCATGGGAGTGGATGTCCGGATCGAATTCGGGCTGCGCGGCCTCTTCCATCGGCTGCTCGGTGAAGCCTTCCAGGCTTGACACCTCGCTGACGTCCCGCTCGATCTCGATCGGGCTTGCGACATAGCGCGCTACGAGTTCGGCGATCGAGATCAACGCGTGGACATGGATGCGCTCGTAGCCGTGCGAAGCGTCAACGCCGAAGGCGACGAGCGCGGTGCGCACATCGTGGCCGGCCTCGATGGCGGAGGCCGAATCCGAGCGGTAGTAGCGGAAGATGTCCTTCTGGTATTGCAGGCCGTTGTCGCGGCACAGATCCACCAGCTTGCGCGTCAGGTGATAATCGAACGGGCCGGCCTGATCCGCCATGGCGATGGTGACACCGAATTCCGACGAGTTTTGCCCCGGTGCCGTGGTGCCGTTGTCGATGGTGACCATCGAGGCGATTTCGGGCGTGACGATGGACGCGGCGCCGACGCCGACTTCCTCGGCAATGGTGAAGAGCCAATGGATGTCGACGGGTGTCGTGGATTTCTCGTCTTCCAACGCCTTGATCGCGGCGAGAGCGATGGCGACACCGGCCTTGTCGTCGAGATGGCGTGAATTGATGTAGCCATTGTCGAGAAATTCGGGGTGGGGATCGACGGCGACGAAATCGCCGACATCGATGCCGAGCGCGTGGGTTTCCTCGCGGCTCTTCGTCCGGGCGTCGATGCGAAGCTCGATGAACTCCCAACCAATGGGCAGCGTGTCGACGCCTTCGTTGAAGGTGTGGCCGGACGCCTTCAGAGGCAGGATCGTGCCGCGATACGCGCCCTGCTCGGTGTAGACCGTCACACGCGCGCCTTCGGCGAAGCGGGCAGACCAGTTGCCGATGGGCACGAGTTCAAGGCGGCCGTTCTCCTTGACCATCTTGACCTGCGCGCCGAGCGTGTCGAGATGGGTGATGATCGCGCGTGCGCCGCGTCGGCGCGAGCCCTGCCGCACAGCGCGGATCGCACCGCGGCGCGTCAGCTCCGGCGTCAGGCCGAGCCGTTCGAGCTCCTCGGAGCAATAGCGCACGATCTGGTCGGTGTAGCCGGTCGGGCTGTTGATCGAGAGCAGGTTGTGGAGCTGTCGAGCGAGATAGGCTTCGTCGATCTTCAAGGGAAAACCTCTGCTGGGACTAGCGGCCGAGCGCCTGAGACGCCGATCTTTGCCCGGACATCGGGAAGAGGAGATCGACGAACCGCTCGGCCGTCGGCTGGGGCTCGTGATTGGCGAGGCCCGGGCGTTCATTGGCCTCGATGAAGACATATTCCGGCTCGCTGGGCGAATGAACCATGAAATCGATGCCGACGACAGGAATGTCGATCGCGCGCGCAGCCTTGATCGCCGCGTCGACGAGCTTTGGGTGAACCTGCGCCGTAACGTCGTGGATCGATCCACCGGTGTGGAGATTGGCCGTCTTGCGGACCACGATTTCCGCGCCTTCCTTCGGCACGTCGTCGAGCGACAGGTCCTTCTCGGCAAGGCACCGTTCGGTTTCGGCGTCGATCGGGATGGTGCTTTCGCCGCCGGTGGCTGCCGCGCGACGGCGCGACTGCTTCTCGATCAGCGAGCGGATGTCGTTCTGGCCGTCGCCGACGATGCAGGGCGGCCGGCGCATGGCGGCTGCGACGAGGCGAAAGTCGATGACGACGAGGCGAAGGTCGGAACCCTCGAAGCACGCTTCGAGAAGGACGCGGTCGCAGATGTCACGCGCGACGGCGATCGCAGCCTTCGCATCGTCGAGATTGTCGAGGCCGACGGCCACGCCCTTGCCCTGCTCGCCGCGCGCCGGCTTCACGACGATCTTTCCGTGCTTCTCGATGAAGGCGGAAAGGGCAGTGTCGTCGTCGCCGGCGACCATCTGCTCCGGCACGACGAGACCCGCATTTTCGACGACGCGGCGGGTGACCGACTTGTCGTCGCAGATCGACATCGCCACGGCCGACGTCATCTCGGACAGGCTTTCGCGGCAGTGGACCGAGCGGCCGCCATAGGAGAGGCGAAAGAAGCCGCCCTCGGCATCGGTGATCTCGACATTGACGCCGCGCCGGCGCGCCTCGTCGACGATCAGCCGCGCATAGGGATTGAGCGCGTCGTATTCGGCGAGCGGCGAGGCGAAGAGCTTTTCGTTGATCGGATTCTTGCGCTTAATGGCGAAGACCGGAACGCGCCTGAAGCCGAGCTTCTCGTAAAGTCCGATCGCCAGATCGTTGTCGTGCAGCACCGACAGGTCCATGAAAGCCGATCCGCGCGCGGCGAAGTGCTCTGCGAGGCGGCGCACCAGCATCTCGCCGATGCCGGGATGGCGCGCCTGCGGATCGACCGCCAGGCACCAGAGCGAGGAGCCTTTTTCGGGATCGTTGAAGAGGCGCTTGTGGTCCACGCCCGTCACCGTGCCGATGATCTCGCCGGTGATCTCGTCCTCGGCGACGAGATAGGTCAAGGAGCGGCTGTCGCGGTTGCGCCAGAAAAAGTCCGGGCGCACCGGCACCATGTTGCGCGAGGCGTAGATGGTATTGACAGCGTCGGCATCGGCCTCCGACGACAAGCGGCGAATGAAGTAGCCCTTGGGCTGCTTGCGCGCGGAGCGATAGGTCGAAAGGTCGAGGCGGAAGGTGTGCGAGGGGTCAAGGAAGATTTCCTGCGGAGCCATGGCGAGCAGCACGTGCGGATCGCGGACGTAGAACGCAATGTCGCGCCGCGCGGGTCCCTCCTCGCGCAGCGCGTCCACAATCGCTTCGTTGCCCTCGTAGGTCTGGCAGAAATGGAGCCTGCCCCACCCGCAATCGATGGATGCGTTCGATTTGGGCAGGTCCGCCGCCGGGTCGTGCTGCGCGATGGGTTTCATCGTTTCGTTTCGCATCCTTCTCAAGCGATGCCCGAGGGCCTTGTCGGTGCGGCCGCGCTCGGCGGCCGCTGATCTGCGGGCCATGATCAGATCCCGTGGGTCTGAAGCCAGAGTTCCAGAAGCCCCACCTGCCAAAGTTCCGAGCCCTGGAGGGGCGTGATATGATCCGAGGGATTGGCAAAGAGCCGCTGCAGGTAGTCGTCGCGGAAGATGTTGCGATCCTTCGCGGCCTGCGACGTCAGCGCGTCGCGGACCAGGTCGAGATAGGGACCGTCGACATATTTGAGCTGCGGAACCGGGAAGTAGCCCTTCTTGCGGTCGATCACCTCGTGCGGGATGACCTTGCGGGCAGCTTCCTTGAGCACGCCCTTCCCGTTCTGCTTCAGCTTTTCCTCGGGCGGGATCTTCGCGGCGAGTTCAACCAGTTCGTGGTCGAGGAAGGGCACACGCGCCTCCAGACCCCAGGCCATGGTCATGTTGTCGACGCGCTTGACCGGATCGTCGACGAGCATCACCTCGCTATCGAGGCGCAGCGCGGCATCGACGGGCGTATCGGCGTTCGCCATCCTCAAATGGCGCGAGACGAGGTCGAGGCTCGGATCGTGGTCGGGCAGCCATTCGGCGTTGATATGCTCGGCCATCTTCGCGTGGCTGCGGTCGAAGAAGACCTTGGCATAGTCGGAGACGACGTCGTTGGAATTCGCCAGCGGCGGATACCAGTGATAGCCGCCGAAGACCTCGTCGGCGCCCTGCCCCGACTGCACGACCTTGATGTGCTTCGAGACCTCCTTCGACAGGAGGTAGAAGCCGACATTGTCATAGGAGACCATCGGCTCGGACATTGCGGCAAACGTGCCTGGAAGCGCGTCCATCAGTTCGCTCGACGGCACGAAGATCTTGTGATGCTTCGTGTCGAAATGCTTGGCGATGAGGTCCGAATAGACGAACTCGTCGCCCTTTTCGCCGTTCGCCTCCTCGAAACCGACCGAGAAGGTCATCAGCCCATGCTGGCCCTGTTCTGCGAGAAGGCCGACGATGACGGAGGAGTCGACGCCGCCGGAGAGGAGCACGCCGACCGGCACGTCGGCGACCATGCGGCGCTTGACGGCGACGCGCAGCGCCTCAAGCACGCGGTCGCGCCACTCATCGGAAGAGAGGGAATAGTCCGGGTCGCGCTCATAGGGCGGACGCCAGTAGACCGTGTCCTTCTGCACGCCATTCGGCTCGATGACGCGGATTGTCGCCGGCGGCATCTTCTTGACGCCGTTGATGATGGTGCGCGGAGGCGGCACGACGGCGTGGAAGGAGAGATAGTGGTGAAGCGCGATGCGGTCGATCGAGGTGTCGATGTCGCCCGCCTTCAGGAGCGCGGGAAGCGAAGAGGCAAAGCGCAGCGCATGCGGCGTCTCGGCGATGTAGAGCGGTTTGATGCCGAACCGGTCTCGCGCGACGACGACGCGGCCCGTGTCCCGCTCGTGGATGACGAAGGCGAACATGCCGAGGAAGCGCTTCACGCAGTCGACGCCCCAGGCATGATAGGCCTTGAGGATGACTTCCGTGTCGCCCGTGGAGAAGAACTTGTAGCCCTTGCCTTCGAGTTCGGCACGCAGTTCTGGATAGTTGTAGATGCAGCCGTTGAACGCGATGGTCAGACCCAACTCGCCGTCCACCATAGGCTGGCGGGCCTTTTGCGACAGGTCGATGATAGACAGGCGGCGATGGGCGAGCGCGGCATTGTTGTGCATCACCAGGCCGGACCCGTCCGGGCCGCGCGGCGCAATGGCATCCATCATCTTCGAAATGGCAAAAGCCGATGGCTGCGCGCCGTCGAACCTGATCTCTCCGCAAATTCCACACACGGTTGTTTTTCCAACCCTCCGTTGTCGATTGAACTTTGATTTCCGATCATTTATAAGTCAAATGATTAGATGTCAAATTAATGAGGTTGTCGTGGCTGATGTCCGGACGAACGCGGAAGGCCTGCGGGAGTTCCTTCGCTCCGACCTGAAGACGATAGAAAAGGCGATCCGCCGGATCGTGCGGGCGCATGACCTGCAATCGAAGGCGCTGACGAAAACTGTCGGGCTGACTGCGGCGCAGCTCGTCTTGATGAAGGGGATCGCCGAACTCGGCGAGGTTACGACGACCGCGCTCTCCGCCCACGCCGACATCAGCGCGGCTACCGTCGTGACGATCCTCGACAATCTGGAAGAGCGCGGCCTGATCGAACGCTATCGCTCCGCCCATGACCGGCGCATCGTGCACACCCGGCTGACCGCCGCCGGCGCAGCCAAGGCCAATGCCGCGCCAGAGCCGCTCGGCGATGCATTCGCCAGCCGGCTCGCGGCGCTGGCCGCGCCAGAGCGGCAGGCGATCGTGACCGGGCTCGTCCGAGCGGCCGACATTCTGCTTCCGGCAGCCGTTCTTGCGAAAAAGGAGCCGGAGCCTTAATTGTGAGCGCCCTTTGGCTGAAAAGCGTAGTCTAGAAGCGTTCTAGGGCGTGGCAATTTGTCGGTGTGACGCCATCGAGGCGCGAGCCTATGTTCCGCGCGACAACGGGGCCAGGAATGAACTACGACCGATTTTTCGACGAGGCGATCGCACAGCTTCACGCCGAGCGCCGCTACCGCGTCTTTGCAGATCTCGAGCGCATCGCGGGAGAGTTCCCGCGCGCGATCTGGCGCTCGAACGGCGAAGCGCGCGAGATCACCGTCTGGTGCTCCAACGACTATCTGGGCATGGGACAGCATGAGAGCGTGATAGGCGCGATGCAGAACGCGGCCAGCCGCATGGGCTCGGGCGCCGGTGGCACGCGCAATATCTCCGGCACCAACCATCCGCTGGTTGAACTCGAGGCCGAGCTCGCAGACCTGCACGGCAAGGAAGCCGGCCTCGTCTTCACGTCGGGCTTCGTTTCAAACGAGGCGGCGATCTCGACCATCGCCAAGCTGCTGCCCGATTGCCTGATCCTTTCGGACGAACTCAACCACGCTTCGATGATCGAGGGCGTGAAGAAGTCCGGTGCGGAAAAGAAAATCTTCCGCCACAACGACCTTGCCCATCTGGAAAGCCTGCTGCAGGCCGCGCCGATCGAGCGCGCAAAGCTGATCGCTTTCGAGAGCGTCTATTCGATGGATGGCGACATCGCGCCGATCAAGGAAATCTGCGATCTGGCCGAGCGCTACAACGCGATGACCTATATCGACGAGGTGCACGCGGTCGGCATGTATGGCGCTCGCGGCGGCGGCATCAGCGAGCGCGAAGACCTCACACACCGCATCGACATCATCGAGGGAACGCTCGCCAAGGCGTTCGGCGTCATGGGCGGCTACATCACCGGCAAGCGCGCCGTCATCGACGCCGTGCGCTCCTACGCGCCGGGCTTCATCTTTACAACCGCCCTGCCGCCTGCACTGGCTGCGGCGGCCACCGCCTCGATCCGGCACCTGAAGGAAAGCCAGGTAGAGCGCGAAGCGCACCAGCGCCAGGCGCAGCAGGCCAAGGATGCGCTGAAAGCGGCGGGCCTGCCGGTCATGCCATCCTCGACGCATATCGTGCCGCTTCTGGTCGGCGATCCGGAGCTTTGCAAGCAGGCGAGCGACCGCCTGCTCGACACGCACGGCGTCTACATCCAGCCGATCAATTACCCGACCGTACCACGTGGCACGGAGCGGCTGCGCATCACGCCGACACCGTTCCATTCGGATGCGCTGATCGCGGGGCTGAAGGATGCGCTTCTGGAGACGTGGACCGCGCTCGGCATCCCCTTCCAGACCGCGCCCACGGAGACGCAGGCCGGTCAGTCCGGACGGGTGGTTTCGCTGGTGACCGCCAAAGCCGGCGGCTAACGGCTCGAGATCCAGCGCGCCAGCCGATCCGCCGCTTCCTCGACATGATCGAGGCGGCGGTGGAAGCAGAGGCGGAAAAACTCCTGCCCGCCCGGCCCGAACGCGGTTCCCGGCGCGAGGCCCACATTCGCCTCGTCTACGATCTCGAACGCAGCCTTTTTCGTGTCGCGGATGCCGTCGATCCTGAAGAACAGATAGAACGCGCCCGGCGGCACTGTCAGGTCGACGCGGCCGGTGGCGAGAAGGCGCTGGGCGATCGCGTCGCGCGCAATGTGTGCCGCCGCGATTTCCGACGTCAGGAACTCGTCGCCCTCGTCGAGCGCGGCCACCGCGCCTTTCTGCAGGAAGGCCGGCGTGCCCGAGGTCGAATACTGGATCAGGTTTTCGAAGACCTGCTGCAATTCGGGATGGACTTTCAGCCAGCCGACGCGCCAGCCGGTCATGGCCCAGTTCTTGGAGAACGAGTTGACGAAAAGGATGCGGTCATCGGGCCGCATCACATCCATGAAGGAAGGCGCGCGCGGGCCGTCATAGTAGAACAGCGAATAGATCTCGTCGGCGATGATCCACAGGTTACGCTCGCGCGCGATCTCCAGAATTTCCTCCAGGGTCTCGCGGTCCGCGGTCCAGCCGGTCGGGTTCGACGGCGTGTTGACGAAGATCGCCTTCGTCCTTTCCGTGATCGCCTCCTCGATGCCGTCGACGTCGCAGGCCCAGCCATTGCCCGAATGGACGAGCGGAACGGAAACCGGCACGGCGCCGGAGACGCCGAGAGCTGCGGGAAAGTTCGGCCAGGAAGGGGGCAGATAGATCACCTCGTCCCCGGCGCCCGCCACGGCGTCGATTGCAAGCTGGATCGCCTGCATGCCCGAGCCGGTGACGATGAACTCCTCATGAGAGAAGTCGTAGCCGAAATGGCGTTTGTGGTAGCGCGCGAGCGCGTGGCGCAGTTCGGGAATGCCGCGCTGCCAGGTGTAGAAGGTCTCGCCCGCCTTGAGCGCCTCGATGGCGGCATTCTGGATAAAGTCCGGGGTCGGCTTGTCGCCCTCGCCTGCCCATAGCGGAATGAGACCGGGCTTCGTTCGGCCATGGTTGACGACGGCAACGATGCCGCTTTCGGGCGCAAGCCGGGCTGCGCCGCGCAGGTGATCAACGAGAGACATTCGGTTTCCCTGAGAAAGCGCCCTGCCGGATTGCCGGGCTGCAAGGGTCAGACCGGCCGGCGCGCAAGCAGATCTCGGATCTCGGTCAAAAGGGCGACATCGGCAGGGGGCGCTGGCGGCACGTCGACGACCTTTTCCTCGCGCTCCATACGCCGACGCAGATTGTTCACCGCCTTGACGATCAGGAAGATGATCCAGGCGAGGATCAGGAAGTTGATCAGGACCGTGATGAAGCTGCCATAGGCGAATACCGCGCCTTGCTCGCGGGCCGCCGCCAGCGTGGTGGCGGTGACTTCAGACGAGAGCGGGAGGAAGTAGTTCGAAAAGTCGAAACCGCCGAAGATGGCGCCGACGACCGGCATGATGATGTCGTCGACCAGAGACGAGACGATCAGGCCGAACGCGCCGCCGATAATGACGCCGACGGCAAGATCCATCACATTGCCTCTGGCTATGAATTCCTGAAATTCCTTGATCATGGCAGCCTCCGTATCGCCTGGGAGCCGAGTGAGCGCACGCCGCGGCCGGTTGCCGCAACATGGCGGAAGATAGCAGAAGCTTTCGCGCGCATAAGCTGCAATCTTCGCTGGCCCCACAGTCATCTGGCTCAGACGCAAGTTCGATGGACAGGGGGCACGCCGTGTGGTTGCCTGAACGGACAAGGAGGAGGAAAGACCGGGCATGCAGGGCTGGGTGGTCGTCATCGTCGCCATTGCCTATGTCTCGCTGCTGTTCGGCATTGCGAGCCTCGGCGACCGGCATTCCGCGCGCTTCGGGTCGGGCAAGGCGCGCCCGTACATCTACGCGCTCAGCCTGGCGATCTACTGTACGTCCTGGACGTTCTTCGGCTCGGTCGGGCTGGCCAGCGAGCGCGGCTTCGAGTTCCTCGCCATCTATATCGGGCCGATCATGGTGTTCCTGTTCGGCTTTCCGCTGCTGCGGCGCATCATGCGGCTGGCGAAGTCGGAGAAGATCACATCCATCGCCGACTTCCTTGCCGCCCGCTATGGCAAGCGCTTTGCCGTCGCCTCGATCGCCACGATGATCGCCGCCGTGGGCACGGTTCCCTACATCGCGCTTCAGTTGAAGGCGATCTCCGGCAGCGTCAGCCTGATGGTCGAGCACTACAACGGCGCGCCGCCGGTGATGGACTTCGTCTTCGGCGACATCTCGCTGATCGTCACATTCCTCCTCGCCGTCTTCGCCATCCTGTTCGGCACGCGCCATGCGGACGCGACCGAGCATCAGGACGGACTGATCCTCGCGGTCGCGGTCGAATCGATCGTCAAGCTTGCGGCTTTCCTGGCGGTCGGCATCGCCGTCTCGTTCTTCTTCTTCGGCGGTCCGAGCGAACTGATCGGTGAGGTCCGAAATTCCGCCCGCGCCATGGCGGCTTACGATTTCCAGACATCGCTGTCGACCTGGATCACCATGACGGCCCTGAGCGCCATCGCCATCATCATGCTGCCGCGCCAGTTCTACGTCACCATCGTCGAGAACCGCTCCGAGAGCGAACTGCGCACGGCGACCTGGCTATTTCCGGCCTATCTGGTGATCATCAACCTCTTCGTCGTCCCCATCGCCTTTGCCGGCATCGTTCTGCTCGGTCCCGAACAGAACGCCGACCTCTACGTCGTCTCGCTGCCGCTTCTCTTCGGCCAGGACTGGCTGGCGATGTTCGCCTTCATCGGCGGGCTCTCGGCGGCCACGGCAATGGTGATCGTGGCGAGCGTGGCGCTGGCGATCATGATTTCCAACGATCTGATCCTCCCGCTCTTCCTGCGCGGCATGGCCAAACAGTATCTCGTCCAGCGCGACGATCTTTCGAAGGTCATCCTCAACATCCGGCGCGCGGCGATCTTCGCCGTTCTGATCGCGGCGTTCCTCTATTATCGCGAGATCACCAACAACACCCGTCTCGCCTCGATCGGGCTGATCTCGTTTGCCGCGATCGCGCAGTTCGCACCAGCCTTCTTCGGCGGGCTGGTGTGGCGCGGGGCAAATGCCCGCGGCGCGGTGATCGGCATGGTCGCCGGTATCACGATCTGGGGCTACACGCTTCTTATGCCCTCGCTTGTCTCGCCGGACACGCAGATCGTCCAGTTTGGCCTGTTCGGGCTGGAGGCGTTGCGCCCCCAATCGCTGTTCGGCACCAATGCCGAGCCGCTCGTTCACGGCGTATTGTGGAGCCTTTCGGTCAACGCGCTGTTTTTCGTGCTCGGCTCGCTGTCGCGCACGGCCAAGCCGCTGGAGCGCATCCAGGCGGCGCTGTTCGTGCCGCGCGACACCAGCCCGATGCCGAGCTTCCGCAGGTTCCGCACCGCCGTCACCGTCGATGATCTGAAGGACACGATCGCACGTTATCTCGGCGTCGAGCGGACGGAACGCTCGTTTCAGAATTTCGAGGCAAAGCAAAGCCAGCCGCTCGTCGGCAAGGAGCCGGCCAACATGGCCGTGATCCGCTTTTCCGAGCAGCTTCTGACGAGCGCGGTCGGCTCTTCGTCGGCGCGGCTCGTCCTGTCGCTCCTCTTCCAGCGCCACGACCGCTCGCCGCGCGAGGCGCTGCGGCTTCTCGACGACGCATCGGAGGCGCTGCAGCACAATCGCGACCTGCTGCAGATCGCGCTCGACCAGATGGAGCAGGGCATCACCGTCTTCGACCGCGACTTTCGCCTGATCTGCTGGAACAGGCAGTACCGCTCGCTCTTCTACCTGCCGGATTCCATGGGGCGAGTCGGCGTCTCGCTCGACGAGATCCTGCGGCATCTGGCCGATCGCGGCGATATCACGTTCGACACGATCCACCAGACGATCGACCGCCTAGCGGCCTTTCGCTCTCCCTGGCAGCTCGAATTGAAGAGCACCGGACGGATCATCGAACTCAGGTCCAATCCGATGCCTGACGGCGGGCTGGTCGCGACCTATGCGGACATCACGGCGCGCGTGGAGGCCGACCTTGCGCTCAAGCGCGTCAACGAGACGCTCGAGAACAGGGTCGCGCGGCGGACTGCCGAGCTGACCCGCGTCAACGAGGAACTGGCGCAGGCGCAGATGCTGGCCGAGGAAGCAAATCTCGGCAAGACGCGGTTCCTCGCCGCAGCCGGCCACGACATCCTGCAGCCGCTCAACGCGGCGCGGCTCTATTGCGCCTCGCTTGCCGAAAGCGTCGGCCAGAGCCCGGTCGGCGACGGGGTCGCCAATATCGAATCCTCGCTCGATTCGGTCGAAACGATCCTCGGCGCCGTGCTCGACATTTCGCGCCTCGATACCGGCGCGATGCGGCCGGTCGACACCACTTTCCGTCTCGACGGACTGCTGCGGCAGATCCAGACCGATTTTCAGCCGCTGGCGCAGGAGAAGAAGCTCGACCTGCGCATCGTTTCGACCGGTCTGGCCGTCCATACCGACCGCAACCTCTTCCGCCGCCTCGTGCAGAACCTCGTCTCCAACGCGATCAAATATACGCGCACGGGCCGGGTGCTGGTCGGCATCAAGCGGCGCGGCGATCTGCTCGAACTGCAGGTCCACGATACCGGCATCGGCATCGACGGCGACAAGCTGAACACCGTCTTCCGCGAATTCACGCGCCTTCAGGACGGCGCGCGCGAGGCGCAGGGACTGGGGCTCGGGCTCTCGATCGTCGACCGCATCGCGCGCGTGCTGCGGCTGGAAATCCGCATCCATTCGGTCAAGGGGAAGGGATCGTGCTTTTCGGTGCTGCTGCCCATCACCGAAGCGCCGCAGGCGGCACTGGCGAGCGACGTGCGCCCGCAGGTCGGCTCCAACATCCGCCTCGACAGCGTCTCGGTTCTTTGCGTCGACAACGAGCCGCGCATCCTCGACGGGATGCGCAAGCTGCTCGAAGGCTGGGGCTGCCGCGTGACCACGGCCGGACGCTTGTCGAGCCTGACGGCGGCGATGCCAACGCCGGATGTCATCCTCGCCGATTTCCACCTCGACCAGGAAGACGGCTTCCAGGCCATCGCGCGGGCGCGGCAGATCTGGGGCGATGCCCTCCCCGCCATCCTGGTGACCGCCGACCGCTCGAACGACGTGCGCGAGCGCGCCACTGCGCTCGACGTGCCGGTGCTGCAAAAGCCGGTGAAGCCGGCGGCGCTGCGCACAATGCTGACGCGCTATCGAAAACTGCTGTCGGCGGCCGAATGATCAGGCGCTGGCCTGCTGCTCCATGCCGATGCGCGAGAGGCGGATGACTGCCTGGGTGCGGCTGTCGACGCCGAACTTTTGCAGGATCGCTGAGACATGCGCCTTGATCGTGGCTTCCGACACGCCGAGCTCGTAGGCGATCTGCTTGTTGAGAAGACCTTCGGCCAACATGGTCAGGACGCGCGACTGCTGCGGCGTCAGCGATTGCAGGCGCTGGATCAGGTCGGAGACCTCCGCATCCCGCTCCTCCCCGAGTTCGAGCCCGTCAGGAAGCGCGATGCCGCCGGCGAGCACGGTTTCCACCGCCCCGCGGATCTGGTCCATGCCGGCCGACTTCGAAATGAAGCCCGAGGCGCCGAGCTCGATCGCGCGCCGGACAGTTTCCGCATCGTCACGCGCGGAAACGATGACGATCGGGAAATTGGAGGAGATGCCGCGCAGCGCGACGAGGCCGGACAGGCCGCTGGAGCCAGGCATGGTCAGATCGAGAAGAAGAAGATCGATGTCGTCATTGGCGACGACGCTGGCCTTCACGGCTTCGAAATCACCCACTTCCTCGATCCTGGCATTCCCGAATGAGGAAAGCGCCTGTTTGAGCGCACCGCGAAACAGCGGATGATCGTCGGCGATGACGAAGCGATAGCGCTGATCCAAAAACCCCTCCCTGTTCCGGCCCGCGGGCGAAGTTTAGCGGGAAGTGCGGATGGCGCTAGTGCGATTGTGGCAATGCGCCGGATTTTGTGAACTCCGTTTATTCCCGAGCCGTGCTTTATTCGACTTTAGTCGTGCAGATCGCGCCCCTTTGAGGAACCCGCCTGCCGGCATGACGTTAAGGCACATCCAAAATCGGAACCGCCCTGATGGAAACCATAAGGCAGATTGCCGTCTTTTGCGTCGGCCGCGCCGTCATGTTCGGCGCGCTGGCGATCGGCATCGTGATGCTGGCCTTTTCCTTCGACCCAGCGTGGGCGCTTCGGGCAGGCGCGGTCATGACGCTCGTCATGGCGGCGATCCTCGTTTTCAAGGCGCAGACGGCGAAACACAAAATGCCAAGCCGCACGGAAGTGTGGATCTATCTCGACGATGGCATGAAGCCGAAAAATGACCATGCGGTGCGCTATTTCGGCAAGGTGCTCAGCAAGGTCTATGGCCGCTTCGCGCAGGTATCCCTGTTGGTCGCCTGCGCGATGTTCGTCGTCTCCCAGACCTTCTTCGCGTTTGGCCTGACCGTCTACGACGTCGCCATGCGCTGAACCGTCAGGTGCGGTCGGGAGCGGGCTCGTCCTGCGGCGAGCGAAGGCCCCTTTCCCAGTCCTCGACGATATCGAAGAAATTTTGGAAAAAGCGCTTCATGTAGCCGAGCGAGCGCTCGAACTCCTCCTCCGAGGGCAGCGCATCCGTGGCATCGTTCGATGCTCCGGCCTGTCGCTCCAGCGCCTCGACGCGACGTTCGAGATCGTCGATCCGCTCCTCATAGGCCGCGCGCTCGTCAGTCGAGGTGCGGCAGACGAGCTGGCCTGAGCGCTCTTCGCAGACCGACATCTGGCCGGTCGACGTGTCCATGCGCACGAAGCCGGTATCGGTGCGCTCGAGGCGGTAGCGTTCGGTTTCCTGCGCGAGGGCGGGAACGGTCAGTGTTCCGAAAAGAGCGGCGGCGACGAGGAGATGGCGCATATGAAATCCTCCTTGGCATGAGCGGCCGCGGCGCTTTCCATCGAGGCGCCCGACCGCTATAGCGCGGATATGACAAGCATTATCTACAAGATCGTCCCGGCGCCAATGTGGCAAGAGGCGGTGCGACGCGGCAGTTTCGACGGCGCGCCCGTCGACCTTGCCGACGGGTTCATTCATTTTTCGACCGGTGCCCAGGTGCGCGAGACAGCGGCCAAGCACTTTACAGGGCAGGACGATCTCCTGCTGGTGGCCGTCGACGGCGATGCGCTTGGCGCGGCGCTACGTTACGAAGCCTCGCGCGGCGGTGATCTCTTCCCGCATCTCTACGGCACGCTCGATCCCGCCCTGTCGCTTTGGGCCCTGCCCCTGCCGCTGGGCGCGGACGGCCGGCACGTCTTTCCCGAGCTGGCGGCATGAACCAGATGTACCGGACGATCGGCCGCAAGCTTCTCTTTGGCCTCGATGCCGAGCGCGCGCACGGGCTTTCGATCGCGGGGCTGAAGAGCGGGGTGCCGCTTTGCCCACAGCCGGCAGCGGACGTGCGGCTTCATGTCGAGGTCGCCGGGCTTTCCTTCCCCAATCCGCTTGGAATGGCGGCCGGATACGACAAGAATGCCGACGTACCGGACGCGCTGTTGAAGCTCGGCTTCGGCTTTGCCGAAGTCGGCACGGTGACGCCGAAGCCGCAGCCGGGCAATCCCAAGCCGCGCATTTTCCGGCTGGTCGAGGACGAGGCGATCGTCAACCGGCTCGGCTTCAACAATGAAGGCCATGACGCGGCGCTGGCGAAACTGCGTGCACGGGCGGGCCGCAGGGGCATCATCGGCGTCAATATCGGGGCGAACAAGGACAGCCTAGACCGGGTCGGCGACTACGTGCTGGGCGTCAAGCGCTTTGGCGACCTCGCCTCCTACCTGACCGTCAACATCTCCTCGCCCAACACGCCGGGGCTGCGCGACCTGCAGGCGCGCGCGAGCCTCGAGGAACTGCTCGGCGCGGTCGCGGCCGCGCGGAGCGACAAGGCGACGCCGATCTTCCTCAAGATCGCGCCGGACCTTGGCGATTCCGACCTTGAGGACATTGCCGAAACGGTCGCGGGCAAGGGGATCGACGGCATCATCGTCTCCAATACGACGCTTTCGCGCGACGGGCTGACGAGCCGGCTGGCGCAGGAAAGCGGCGGCGTTTCGGGCCGGCCGCTCTTTGCCCGCTCGACGATCATGCTGGCGCGGATGCGCCGTCTTGTGGGGCCGCATCTGCCGCTGATCGGCGTCGGGGGCGTGGATTCGACCGAGACGGCGTTGGAGAAGATCGCAGCCGGCGCAGACCTCGTGCAGGTCTATACGGGCATGGTCTATGCCGGGCCGACGCTGCCGGGCGAAATCCTGCGCGGCATGAGCCGGTTTGCCGAAGCTCAGGGGCTTGCCTCGCTGCGCGACATTCGCGACAGCCGCACCGACCACTGGGCTCGTCAGACGCCCTGACCGAAGGTCTGCGCTGCCCGGCGCGGCAGGACGGCGAGAAGGCTGAGCCCGCGCGCGGCAAGGAAGATGTGGAGCGCAGCCCACAGGCCGTGATTGCCGAGGAGCGGCCCGAGCCCAAAGAGCGCCGCGACGTAGAGCGCCAGCGAAAGCAGCATCATGTTGCGCATGTCGCGTGACCAGGTGGCGCCGATAAAGACACCGTCCATCAGGAATGCGAGAACCGCAGTGACCGCGGTCAGCGCGGCCCATGGCAGGTAGGTCGATGCGAGATCGCGGACTTCGGGCGCAGTGGTTACGAGCGCGATCAGGTGGTCGCCAAGGAAAAGGACGACGAGCGCCAGAAGACCGGAGAGCGCGAAACCCCAGATCGCGGTCAGTGTCACGGCGCGGTCGAAGGCCGGGCGATGGCGCGCGCCGACGGCGCGGCCGGCAAGCTGCTCGGCGGCGGTGGCGAAGCCGTCAAGAAAATAGCTCGACGCAAGGAAGAAATTCATCAGGACGGCGTTGGCAGCGAGCGTGACCGTTCCGAGTTGCGCGCCCTGCCGCGCAAGGAGCGCGAAGGCGGCCAGAAGCGCGAAGGAGCGGATCATGATGTCGCGGTTGAGCGCCAGCATGGCCCTGAGTTTGGCAAGGTCACGCAAGGCCCCTGGCCGCATCGGACCGCGCCGGCCAAAGCGCGTCGTCAGGACGGCGATGCCCACGGCAAAGCCCACCGCCTCGCCGAGCACCGTGCCCCAGGCGACGCCTTCAAGCCCCCAGCCCAGATAGAGGCCAAGCCACACCGACAATGCGATATTGGTGAGGTTGATGGCGAATTGCAGCGCGAGGCCGACGCCGCCCTCGCCCCGGCCGAGCACGTAGCCGAGGATGGCATAGTTGCCGAGCGCAAGTGGCGCGCACCACAGGCGGATCAGCACATAGGTCTGCAGCGCTTCCGTGACGCGCGGCTCGCCCCCGATGAACCAGGCGCCGATAGCGGCGATCGCCGGCCCGAGCAGGATCAGCGTGCCGCCGATGAGAAGCGCGAGGATCAGCGCGCGCCAGAAGATCGCCTGCTCCTCCGCCCGGTCGCGGCTGCCGTAGGCCTGGCTGACGAGGCCGGTGGTGCCCGAGCGCAGGAAGTTGAAGGTGGCGAAGACGACGTCGAAGACAATCGCGCCGGCCGCAAGCCCGCCAAGAAGCGCAGCGTCACCAAGCTGGCCGACGATCGCCGTGTCGGCAATGCCGATCAGCGGCGTCGTCAGATAGGCAAGCGTCATCGGAACGGCGATCCGAAGGACCATCGCGTTCGTAACCGTGAAGCGCCGCTCGCAAATGTCCGTCCGTTCGTCCAAGGCGGCTATCCTCAAGGTCGATGCGGCGATTCGCCCGCCTTTCCCGGTGCCAACCAAAGCCTATCTGGTCTCGCGATGAAACTGCCGATCGTTCACCACCCCGATTACGACGCACGATTTCCGGCCGATCATCGGTTTCCGATGAGCAAGTATGCACGGCTGATCGAGGTTCTGCGGGAACGCGGAGTTGCCCGTCCGGACAACGAGCATGTGCCCGACTTGCCGGGCTTCGAAACGCTCGCGCGCGCCCATGCGGGCGACTATGTGCGCCAGGTGATGGATTGCGCCGTTCCGCCGGCGATCGAAAAGGAGATCGGATTTGCGGTCAGCGAGCGCGTGTCGCGGCGCGCGCAGCTTGCAAGCAGCGGGACGCTGCTTGCCGCGCGGCTGGCGCTCGACCACGGCATCGCCTGCAACGCGGCCGGCGGCAGCCACCATGCGCGCCACGCTCAGGGCGCGGGCTTTTGCACCTTCAACGACGTCGCCATCGCGGCACATGCGCTTCTGGCCGAAGGCGCTATCAAGCGGGCGCTGGTGGTCGATCTCGACGTCCACCAAGGCGACGGGACGGCGGAAATCCTGATGGGCGAGAACCGGGTCTTCACCTTCTCGATGCATGCGGCCAGGAACTACCCGGTCCGCAAGGCTGTTTCCGACTTCGACATTGCGCTCGACGATGGCGTCGAAGACGAGGCCTATCTTGCCCGGTTGACGGCGATCCTGCCCCTGGTGGACGATTATTCGCGGCCACAGATCGTCTTCTACAATGCCGGCGTCGACCCGCATGGCGACGACAAGCTCGGACGCCTTGCACTTTCCGATGACGGAATCCTCGCGCGGGACCGCGCCGTCATCGGTCACTTCCGGGAGCGGGGCATCCCTGTGTGCGGGGTCATCGGCGGCGGCTATTCGAACGATATCGACGCGCTGGCTGCGCGGCACGCAATCCTGTTCGATACGGCGGTTGCGTTCGCCTGATCAGCCGCGCCGGTAGCTCAGAAGGCGGATGATGAAGAAGGCCGGAACGACGATGATGGCGCCCACGAGGAAATAGTCGATGAAGCGGCCGAAGGCGTCGAAGCCCATGTAGTAGATGTTGAGGACGAGATCGCGCACGCCGTAGATGACGTCATAGGGCGACCAGCCCATCACGCTCATGACGATGCCGACCAGAAACGAGATCACGATCAGCTTGACCAGAACCCGCAAAGGACTGTCGCCGAGAAAGCGGTTCACTGCCGACATGTGATGTCTCCGTTGGTGCGAGATGGGACATACGCATTCAGGACGGACGCTTCAAGCCGGCTGGAGCGGGTGAAGGGAATCGAACCCTCGTATTCAGCTTGGGAAGCTGCTGCTCTACCATTGAGCTACACCCGCGGCGCGCTCATTAATCTGCGAGCAGCACGAGCGCGTCAAGGGTGATTTGTAGCTGTGGACCGTTGACGGACCGCGTTGGCTCGCCCACTTGTGGCGCCGACTTTCCAACCTTCAGGATGACCGACGTGACACGCTTGCAGACGCTGATCGAATCGCGCC
This sequence comes from Aliihoeflea sp. 40Bstr573, assembly GCF_024105655.1. Lineage (GTDB taxonomy): Bacteria > Pseudomonadota > Alphaproteobacteria > Rhizobiales > Rhizobiaceae > Aliihoeflea. Next base: position 16,720 of record NZ_JAAAMH010000026.1, on the reverse strand, counting down.
GCTTCGAACTTTTCATCACCATCTTGATTATCGTCAACGCGATCACGCTGGGACTGGAAACCTCGCAGGCCATCATGTCCCGCTTCGGCGCCATTTTGATTTTCATCGATCGAGTGGTGCTGGCGGTCTTCGTCGCCGAACTTGCAGCGCGTGCGTTCGTCTATCGCGGCCGCTTCTTCAATGATCCGTGGCGCATCTTCGACTTGATCGTGGTGGGCATCGCCTTGATGCCGGCGACCGGCAATCTGTCCGTCCTGCGCGCGTTGCGCATTCTGCGCGTGCTTCGGATCGTCAGCGTCGTGCCGTCGCTGCGCCGGGTCGTCGGCGGGCTCGTGGCAGCCCTGCCGGGCATGGGTTCCATCGTGCTTCTGCTTGGGCTGGTCTTCTACGTCTCTTCGGTGATGGCGACGAAGCTCTTTGCTGCGTCATTTCCCGAATGGTTCGGCACCATCGGCGAAAGCGCCTATACGCTCTTCCAGATCATGACGCTGGAAAGCTGGTCCATGGGCATCGTGCGGCCGGTGATGGAGGTCTATCCCTGGTCCTGGCTCTTTTTCATTCCGTTCATCGTCACGACCTCGTTTGCCGTTCTCAACCTCTTCATCGGTATCATCGTGTCGGCCATGCAGGAGGAGCATGAATCGACCGCATCGGAAGAGCGCTCGCAGATGAAGGACGAGCAGGACATGATCCTGCACGAGGTGCGGGCGCTGCGGGCGGAAATCCAGGCGCTGCGGACTAGCGAAAATGCTTCGACAGCTTCAGGCCCTGCGCCTGATAGTTCGACTTGAGATCGGCGCCGTAGAGCGCCTTCGGGCGCTCCAGCATGTGCTCGTAGACGAGGCGGCCGACCGTCTGGCCGTGTTCGAGGATGAAGGGAACCTCGTGGCTGCGCACTTCGAGCACCGCGCGGCTGCCGGTGCCGCCGGCGGCCGAATGGCCGAAGCCGGGATCGAAAAAACCGGCATAGTGGACGCGGAACTCGCCGACGAGCGGATCGAACGGCGTCATCTCGGCCGCATGGTCGGGCGGGACATGGACCGCCTCCTGGCTGACGAGAATGTAGAACTCGTCCGGGTCGAGGATGAGTTCCTTGCTGCCGCGATCATGGAGCGGCTCCCAGAAATCCAGCACATCCTGCGCGGCGCGCTTGTCGACGTCGACAACGGCCGAATGGTGCTTGCCGCGATAGCCGATCAGACCGTTCGCGTCACCCGTCAGGTCGATCGAAAGCGCGATGCCGCCGCCCGAAATGTCCGGGTTCGCCGCCGCGACCAGCGTTTCGGCCTTGTGAAGCTCGTGCAGCGCCGTCTCGTCCAGCAGAGCGTTGCCGATCCGGAAGCGGATCTGCGACAGGCGCGAGCCGGTGCGCACCACGATCGGGAAGGTGCGCGGGCTGATCTCGAGATAGAGCGGGCCATCATAGCCGGCCGGGATCTTGTCGAACTCGGCGCCGAAATCCGTCATGACGCGGGTGAAGATGTCGAGGCGTCCGGTCGAGCTCTTCGGGTTCGCCGAGGCGGCGATGTTCGCCGGCAGTCTCAACGTCTCCAGAATCGGCACGATGTACACGCACCCCGTCTCCAGAACCGCGCCGGCTCCAAGGTCGAATTCGTGCAGCTTGAAGCGTTCGAGCTTGTCGGCGACGCGGTTTCCCGGACCGGGCAGGAAGCTGGCGCGCACACGATAGGCGCGCTTGCCCAAGCGAAGATCGAGACTGGCCGGCTGGATCTGGTCGGCGTCGAGCGCGCGGTCGCAGGACAGCGCGCCGCTGGCGAACAGTTCACCGATCTGCCGGTCCGGCAATATTCCCGTCTGACGCACGGTGCCTACCCCTCTTGGCGCCCTCGATTGGCGGCGAGGTTTAACCAGGTCACGAATTGACGCAAGGCACGAAAGCCTATAGATCCCGCCTTATCCCGTGGTGATTTGCCGGTCGGCTTGCAGCCACGTAAAACAAGTCGCTAAAGGACCGTGGGCCGCAAGGCTGTATGGACCGGCGCGACTGTTCGCGGCCGGTTTTTTTGTGTCTGGATGATGCCTATGTCGAACGAGAAGAACTGGAAGCCCGCAACCCAACTCGTGCATGGTGCGACGATGCGCTCGCAGTTCGGCGAGACGTCCGAGGCGATGTATCTGACGCAGGGCTTCGTCTACGACAGTTCGGAATCGGCCGAGGCGCGCTTCAAGGGCGACGAGCCGGGCTTCATCTATTCGCGCTACGCCAACCCCACCGTCGACATCTTCGAAAAGCGCATGTGCGCGCTCGAAGGCGCAGAGGACGCGCGGGCCACCGCATCTGGCATGGCGGCGATCTCGGCCGCCCTGCTCTGCTCGGTCAAGGCGGGCGACCATGTGGTCGCGGCGCGCGCGCTGTTCGGTTCGTGCCGATGGGTGGTGGAAACGCTGATGCCGAAATACGGCATCGAGTCGACGCTGGTCGACGGGCGTGACCTTGCCCAGTGGGAAGCGGCGGTGCGGCCCAACACCAAGCTCTTCTTCCTCGAAAGCCCGACCAATCCGACGCTCGAAGTCGTGGACATCGCGGCCGTCGCAAGGATTGCAAACGGCATCGGCGCGCGAGTGGTCGTCGACAACGTCTTCGCGACGCCCTTGCAGCAAAAGCCGCTCGAACTTGGCGCGCATGTCGTCGTCTATTCCGCGACGAAGCATATCGACGGCCAGGGACGGTGCCTCGGCGGGATCATCCTTTCCGACAAGAAATGGATCGACGAGAATTTGCACGACTATTTCCGTCATACCGGCCCGTCGCTCTCGCCCTTCAACGCGTGGACCCTACTCAAGGGTCTCGAGACGCTGCCGATCCGGGTGAAGCAGCAGACCGAGAGCGCGGCGCGGATCGCCGATCATCTGGCGGCGCACCCGAAGGTTTCGCGCGTGATCTATCCGGGACGCGCCGACCATCCGCAGGCCGAGATCATCGCCCGCCAGATGAGCGGCGGCTCGACGCTCATCTGTTTCGAGACGAAGGGCGGCAAGCCCGGCGCGTTCGCCTTCCAGAACGCGCTGGAGATCGTACGGATTTCCAACAATCTTGGCGACGCGAAAAGCCTCATCACCCATCCGGCGACGACCACGCACAAAAACCTGACGGAAGAGGCGCGCGCCGACCTGGGGATCACACCCGGCACGGTTCGCCTTTCGGTGGGACTGGAAGATGCCGGTGACCTGATGGCGGACCTCGACCGGGCGTTGGACGCGATCTAGCCGAAGGTCTTTTTGGCGATGACGATGCGCGACAGCGCGGTGTAGAAGCAGAGCCCGGCGAAGACGAGGGCCAGTACCGGAAACCATGCCGGCAACAGGCAGAAGGCGACGAAGAAGGCGATCGTTTCCGTCGCCTCCGCCAGTCCGGTGGTGAAGAAGATGGATTTTTCGCCTCGGGCCTCGGTCGTCAGGCCGCGCCTTTCTGCCATGACGGAATAGGCGAGGAAGCTTGCACCGTTGACATAGAAGGACAAGATCAGGACGGCGCCGGCCAGCCCATTTACCGCCGGATCGGCAAGGACGAAGCCGAGCGGAACGAGGCCGTAGAACGCGAAGTCGAGCACGATGTCGAGATAGCCCCCGAAATCGGTCTTTCGCGTGTGGCGCGCGACGGCGCCGTCGAGGCCGTCGCCGAGGCGGCTGATGAGGATGAGCGCAAGGCCGAGCCAGTATGAGCCGGAAGCGATGGCGATGAAGGCGGCGATGCCGAGGAGAAAGGCAAGAACGGTCACCGCATCCGCACCGATGCCAAGGCGCGCAAGGGATCGACCTATCCGATCAAGCGCCGGATCGATCCTTGTCCTTGCCCAGCCATCCAGCATCGCGTCGCTCCTTTGCTGCGCTCATTACGGCACAGCACTCCGACACGATCATCACTTTCGCTTCAACTTCGCCGCAAATGCACCGAAATGTCGGCAATGTGCGTTAATGCGCGGTGACAGCCAGTGGACGCAACTGATGTACCGAACCACGACACGCGGCATCGAAATCACCGTCGAGCCCTTCTATCTGGAGGAGCGTTCGCAGCCGGAAGCCAGCCGCTATTTCTGGGCCTACCGGGTCACCATTGCCAATCACGGAACGCAGGGCGTGAAGCTCATATCGCGGCACTGGCGCATCACCGATTCCACTGGCAAGCTCGAGGAGGTGCGTGGCGCCGGCGTCGTTGGTGAGCAGCCTGAACTCGAGCCCGGCGACAGCTTCCAATACACGTCCGGCTGCCCGCTCGGCACCGCATCCGGCTTCATGGTGGGCGAGTACAGGATGCGCGATGAAACCGGCCGGGAGTTCGACGTCGCCATTCCGGCCTTCTCTCTCGATCTGCCGGGCGAACGTCACTCCGTCAATTGAGTTGCTCGTCGCCGCCCTCGCCTACCGGAAAAAGCGAGCGGTCGACCAGAGCGCGGCCGAAGCGGTACATCAGGTCGGCAGCGAGCTTCTGGTCCTGGCCGAGATGGCGGTTGAATGCCTTGCCGGCGGCGAAGTTCATTCGCTGCGCGGCGTCGGGGTCGATCTGATGGATGGCCTGCGCAAGGAGGACGGCGATCTCGCAGACGGCCTCTGCGATCTCTTCCTCGTGGCCGGCTGACAGTGCGGGCATGCTCGTTCCGATCGGCTGTGTATCACGGCGGACCTTGGCAGATTATGGTTTCCGCAATGCTAATCAGTTCATTGGGGCGCCCATGGCGGGGGCGGAACAGTCCGGGTTCGACCATTCATGGCATGGAGAGCCCGCGCGATCGCTCCGTCCGACCGTGTCGGAGGTGACGAGTTCTGCGAAGCCGGCTGCGAAGCCTGCAACCAGGAGCCAGATTATTGCCAGTCTTATGATCATCGTACATCCGGTAGCGTTGCCCCCCGCTTGCCGAACTTCGAGGCATCCTGCAACCGCACGATTGATGAAGCTTTAAGTCACACGTTAACAAAAGTGGCGCAAATGTGGCTTAGCCATCGGTGCATGGCCAAAGCGCAGCATTCTCACCGGCAATCTCGTCAAAGAGCGTCGCCTCGCTGCCCTTCCGGGCGGCAAGGACAACGAGCGGCAGGACCTGATTGCCCTGTTCAGTTCCGCGTGACGAAGTCGGCGGGATCGAACTCGTAGTGGGTCGAGCAGAACTCGCAGGAGACCTTGATCTTCCCATCCTCGATGCTGTCGGAGATTTCCTCTTCCGTGAAGCCGTCAAGGATGCCGCGGATTTTGTCGCGCGAGCAGGAGCAGTCGTCCACCACGTTCGAGCCTTCGAAGACGTGGACGCCATGCTCGTGGAAGAGCCGGTAGAGAAGGCGCTCGGGGCCGACGGTCGGATCGATCAGCTCGTCCGCCTCGATGGTGGAAACCAGCGCCTGCACCTCCGCCCAGGCATCATCGGTCGGATCGGGGATCTCGCCATTGTCGCCGTCGCCGCCCGGAAGGTCGGGCAGACGCAGCCGCTCGGGCGCCTCGGGAAGGAACTGCGACATCAGCCCGCCGGAACGCCAGTGCCCGTCAAAGCCGTTCGAGCCCTTGACCATCTGCCGCGCGACCGACAGGCGCACTTCGGTCGGAATCTGCTCCGACTGGCGGAAATAGGTGCGGGCCGCGTCCTCGAGCGAGGTGGAGTCGAGCTGCACGATGCCCTGGTAGCGCTGCATGTGCTGCCCCTGGTCGATAGTCAGCGCCAGAACGCCTTTGCCAAGGAGGTCGGCGGGCGTCGCCGCGCCGGCCGCGCTCGCCTCGGCGACGCGCTCGGCATCGAAGCTGGCGTAGGCGCGCAGCGAGCCGGGCGTGGTGAAGTCGGCGACGAGCATGTCCACCGGCCCGTCCGAACGGGTCTGGAGGATGAACTTGCCTTCGAATTTGAGCGACGTGCCGAGCAGCACGGTCAGCGTCATCGCCTCGGCGAGAAGCCGCGCGACGGGCTCGGGATAGTCGTGCCGGCCGAGGATCGCATCAAGGATCGGGCCGAGCTGGACAACGCGGCCGCGCGCATCGAGCGGGGCCACCTGAAACGGAACGACGGTATCATCACCGGCGAAACCGAAATCGCCGAGCTTTGCGTGCGGTGCTGTCACGGGAACATTCCTATCCTCGGGCCGACGCGATCTCCGCGCGCTGCGCCCGCTGGCAAGGCCAGACCTATCCATGTTGCGCGGCAGATATGTGCCGGGCTCTGCCCAATCAAGCGCCGAAGCACCAGGCAAGCACCGCCTTTTGAGCGTGCAGCCGGTTCTCCGCCTCGTCGAAGACGACCGAGTTCGGGCCGTCGATGACCTCGTCCGTCACCTCTTCGCCGCGATGGGCGGGAAGGCAATGCATGAAGAGAGCATCGGGCTTTGCTCCTGCCATCAGCTCGGCGTTGACCTGATAGGGCTGGAATACGTTGTGGCCGCGCGCACGATGCTCCTGGTTCATCGAAACCCAGGTGTCCGTGACGACGCAATCGGCGCCCGCAACTGCCGCTGCCGCGCTGTCGTGGAACTCGATGCGGCCGCCATTCGCCTTCGACCAGTCGACGAACTTCGCGTCCGGCTCGCTGCCCGCCGGAACGGCGATGTTCAGGCGGAAATTGAACCGCGCCGAGGCTTCGGCCAGCGAGTGCAGCACGTTGTTGCCGTCACCCGTCCATGCGAGGAGCTTGTCCTCGACGGGTCCGCGATGCTCCTCGAAGGTCATCAGATCGGCCATGATCTGGCAAGGATGGGTGTCGTCGGTCAGGCCATTGATGACCGGGATCGTCGCGTGCTCGGTCATCTCCAGAAGACGATCGTGCTCCGTCGTGCGCATCATGATGGCATCGACGTAGCGCGAAAGGACGCGCGCGGTGTCGGCGATCGTCTCCGAGCGACCAAGCTGCATTTCCGTGCCCGTCAGCATCAGCGTCTCGCCGCCGAGCTGGCGCATGCCGACATCGAAGGAGACACGGGTGCGGGTCGACGGCTTGTCGAAGATCATCGCCAGCACCTTGCCTTCCAGCGGTCGCTCGCGTTCGCCAGCCTTGAGGCGCGTCTTGCGGGCGCGCGCGTCATTCAAAATGGCGCGCAGGTCGCCCGATGCGATGGCGGAAAGGTCGGTGAAATGCCGGAATGCTGAAGCCATGGTCTCGTTTCTCAGGCGGCCGAGCCGGCCCTGCGCGCGGGAAGCGCGAGGTCGGATGCGGCGTCGCGGATCGCCTCGACGGCGATGCGGATTTCCTCGTCGGTGACGTTGAGCGGCGGCAGGAGCCGAACGACATTGTCGCCCGCCGGGACGCCAAGGAAGTGACGTCCCCTCAAGGCAAGGTTCACCTCGCCATTGGGCATGCGGCACTTGAGGCCGAGCATGAGGCCTGCCCCGCGCACCCCCTCGAAGACCTCCGGAAACTCGTCGACAACGGAGGCGAGCGACTGCTTGAGAAGCAGGGACTTGCGCCTGACCTCATCGAGGAATCCCTCTTCGAGGACGACGTCGAGCACGGCATTGCCAACCGCCATGGCGAGCGGGTTGCCGCCAAAGGTCGTGCCGTGGACACCCGGGACCATGCCGGTCGCGGCCTCGTCGGTCGCCAGGCACGCGGCGAGCGGGAAGCCGCCGCCGATGCCCTTGGCGATCGCCATGATGTCGGGCGCGATGCCGGACCACTGATAGGCAAAGAGCTTGCCGGTGCGGCCGATGCCGCACTGGACCTCGTCATAGATGAGGAGCAGGCCGTTCTTTTCGCAAAGCGCGCGCAGCCGACCAAGGATGTCAGCTTCGATCGGGCGGATGCCGCCCTCTCCCTGCACCGGCTCGATCAATATGGCGGCGGTCTCTTCCGTGATCGCCTTCTCGACAGCCTCGATGTCGCCGAAAGGAACCTGGTCGAAGCCCTGCACCTTCGGGCCGAAACCTTCGAGATATTTGGGCTGGCCGCCGGCCGCGATGGTGGCCAGCGTGCGGCCGTGGAAAGCGCCCTCGAAAGTGATGATGCGGTAGCGCCCGGCGTGACCCTTGGCATAGTGATAGCGCCGGGCGGTCTTGATGGCGCATTCGAGCGCTTCGGCGCCCGAATTGGCGAAGAACGCCCTGTCGGCGAAGGTTGCGTCGGTCAGGCGCTCGCCAAGACGCGTCTGCTCAGGCACCTCGTAGAGGTTGGATACGTGCCACAGCTTCTCGGCCTGCGACTTCAGCGTCTCGACGAGATGAGGATGCGAGTGGCCGAGCGAATTGACGGCGATGCCGGCCGCGAAATCGAGATAGCGTTCACCGTCCTGCGTATAGAGCCACACGCCCTCGCCGCGTTCGAAGCGAAGCGGCGCACGGTTGTAGGTCTCGAAAAGGGCCGAACCGCCCATGGCCTCACTCCATCCGGGGACGCGATCAAAACAAAAAATCCGCCTCGAGGGCGGCTTGTGCCCGTCTTTATCAGCGTTCACGGGCGCGCTGTCAATTCTTTGCAACGCAGCGTCATCCGCGCGCTTGGCGCCCGAGCCACACGACAGTTCGGCGACACGCAAAGCGCCCAAGTTGGGGAAAACCGAAAAAACAGAATCGGTGTGTCCGGCCGACTCTTGTCACCGAGTCAGCGCATATTGTAGTTTCGGGCCAATAAAGAACTAGATTTCGTGCGGCGGATCTAATCACCAAGCTCAACGCGGTGCCCACTCGGCAGTTGCCCGAGCGGGAACGGATTCGGATTCCGCACCTCACTTAGGAGCGTGTCGCCATGAACTGGACCGACGAGCGGGTTGAACTTCTCAAGAAGCTGTGGTCGGAGGGGCTCAGCGCCAGCCAGATCGCAACCCAGCTCGGGGGTGTCAGCCGCAACGCGGTCATCGGCAAGGTGCACCGACTGAAGCTGTCGGGCCGCGGGCGCGCATCCTCTGCGACGCCGCGCCCGAAAAAGACGGCACCTTCGGCCCCCAAGGCGCCTCGACCCAGCCGTCCGGTAACGACCACGATCGGAGCGACCGCGCTGCAGGCCCGCTTTGACGCGCAGCCGGAAACCGCACCCGCACCGCGCCTCAGCAGCGTCGTCGTGCCACTGTCGCGCAATCTCAAGCTGATCGAACTGTCGGAACGGACCTGCAAATGGCCGAATGGCGATCCGTTGGCCGAGGAATTCTCGTTCTGCGGCAACGATGTCGGCGATTGTGGGCCTTATTGCGCCTATCATGCGCGCGCCGCCTACCAGCCGGTCGCCGAGCGCCGGCGCCGCGGCTGAGTTCTCCAGCTGCGGACATTTCGGCGACTGCGGTCTCCTGAACCATCCGTTTTTCTCAGCCGCATTCGTGCGAGACCAGGCGTTTGCGTCCGGCTGCCGAACGCGCGAGCTGGTGCTTACTGCGCCGCGAACCGCGCGGCGTCCATCACCACACGATGGCTCTCGTCCTCCTTGGGACGATCCGGCGGCAGCTGCTCGCCCGTCACGATAAAATAGACCGTCTCGACGATGTTGGTGGCATGGTCGCCAATGCGCTCGATGTTCTTGGCGCAAAAGAGCAGATGCGTGCAGGCGGTGATGTTGCGCGGGTCTTCCATCATGTAGGTCAGGAGCTCGCGGAAGAGCGACGTGTACATCGCGTCGATCTGTTCGTCCCGGTCGCGGATGAACGGCACGCGCTCGACAGAACGCGTCGCATATAAATCCAGCACGTCCTTGAGTTGCGTCAAAGCAAGGTCCGACAGGGCTTCGAGCCCTCGGAAAAGCCGGGGCGGCTGCCGTGTCTCGGCAATCGCGCTGACGCGCTTGCCGATGTTCTTGCCCATGTCGCCGACGCGCTCCAGATCCGCGGCGATGCGGATGGCGCTGAGGATTTCGCGCAGGTCGCCGGCCATCGGCTGACGACGGGCGATGAGCGCAACCGCCTTCTCGTCGATCTCCCGATGCGCCTCGTCGAGCGCCTTGTCGGCATCGACGACGTGGCGCGCCAGCGTCAGATCCGAATTGACCAGCGCGGCGACCGCCTGCTCCACCAGCCGCTCTGCCTGGCCGCCCATGGCCGCTATGCGCGCGCCGAGCCTGGCCAGATCCTCGTCATAGGCGCGGACGATGTGACCTGTCGGCATGTGATCGCTCCAGAATCGATTTGGTCCAGCCTATGCGCCGGACATGACGGAAAGAAGAAGTTCGGGTTCAGAAAAGGTGCAACAGCACCGCCACAAGGAAAAGTTGTTGCGCAACACCATTTTGGACACATACTATCGTTCGGAACCGAATTCAAAAGGGCATCGGCCGTGCGCTCCCTAGACGAGACGCTTCAATTCGTAGCCGACCTGCAAGCCGCTCATTCCATCGACGCCGTCCAGGACAAATTTCTTGCCCTGAGCTCGCATTACGGGCTCGATCGCGTGCTTGTCGGCACGCTGCCCGACAGCGGGCTCAGGCCCGAGGCCAAGAAGGCGCATTTGCTGACGTATACCTGGCCGGAAGAGTGGCTGGACCATTATGTCAACGAAGATTACTTCGACTGCGATCCGCTGGCCAAGGTCATTCGCCACGACCCGCGCCCGGCTCCATGGAGGGGCGCCGGGTCAATGCAGGGACTTTCTCCGCGCGCTCAACTGATGTTCGACGAGGCCAGCGAGTTCAATATCAAGCAGGGACTCGTTTTGCCCATCATCACGCTCGAGAGCGACATCGTTTTCGTTTCTCTCGCCGGTGAAACGCTCGACATCGATCCGCTCGAGATCGGGACGCTGCATCTGGCCGCGTCACATACCGCGACGCGCGCCCTCCAATTGTCGCAAATCGCCATAGCGCAACGTGCTCGCCCCGAACTGACTGCGCGCGAGCGCGAATGCATCCGCTGGGCAGCGCTCGGCAAATCGGAATGGGAAATTTCCCAGATTCTCGGCATTTCGGAACACACGTCAGAAAAGCATCTGCTCAGCGCCAAGTCGAAACTGGGCGCCGTGAACCGCGTGCAGGCGGTCGCCGAGGCCATCCGGCTGGGCTACATCACCTGAGGCCGCTTTCCAACGGTCGCCATTGCCGACATCGAAGTCCTGGGGATCCACGCCCGATTTAGACTATCGTGCAATATTCTAGCCTTTCCACTCGCACATTTCGACTGGACATAAGCGCCATCTAAACTTTAACGTGCAATAACTTGCATTTAGACGACGTGGGCGGGGGCCTCATGACGATCGTGTCGATATGCCGAACGGGCAGCCATGCCGTGCCCGGGATGGCTTAGGAATGCTCGACGGGGTAGCGGACAGCAGCGTCGATGGCGAAAGCCCTGCCTCGCGATCTTCAGCCTTCACAACCGGCTCAGGGACCGTTGATCGCCGCCGGCCTTCCCCCTGGCGCAGGTTGGGCCAACTGCTGGGCATCTCGCCTGCCGACATCGCCACGGCATCGGCCAGATGCCGGGCAAACGACACGAGCATCGCCGCCGAACTGATTGCGGCCCAGGTCATCACCGAGACGGAATTCTGTCGCGCGCTTGCCCAGATGCTCCACGTACCGTTTCTGGAGCAGGTCGAGCCGTCGCTGATCGACCTTCGCAGAGCGATCCGGTTCGAGGCGCTTTCGCGAAATGGCGACCTGCCGCCCGTCGCCTATCATTCGCAGGTACTTCCGCTCCTGCTGATCGCGCCCAACCTCACCCCCTTGGCAGATCTTGTACGAATGATCGAGGGAAAGGGTGACCTGCGGCGCCGGATATGCATCGTTGCTCCGACGACCCTGCGGGGGGCGATCCAGGAGCGAAGCCGGGTCTCACTGATGCGCCAAGCTGTCTCGGGCCTTGCGGACGCCGCTCCATCCATGTCCTCCCGCACTGTGCTGACCGGCCGCCAAGGATTCGTGCTCGGCCTCGCGACAGCCGGGTTGCTGACGTTTGCGGCGCTCGATCTCAGTCTCTTTGCCCATGTCTTCCATGTCCTCGGCAGCGTCGCCTTTCTTTGCTGCGTGCTACTGCGCTTCGCGGCAGCGATGTCGGCCAGGCCGTGGAAGCTGGCGCGGATCGAGCCGCACGAAGGCGCGCCGCTGCCTGTCTACTCGGTGCTCGTCGCGCTGCGGAACGAGGCGGCGATCGTGCCGGAACTTCTGATCGCACTTGGCAAACTCGACTGGCCGCGCTCCAAACTCGAGATCAAGCTGATCTGCGAAAGCGACGATGCGGCGACACTGGCGGCGCTTGCTGCGCATGAGTTGCACCCGTGCTTCGAGGTGCTGGTGGTACCGGGCGGCGATCCGCGCACCAAGCCGAAGGCGCTTGCCTATGCCCTGCCCCAGTGCAAGGGCGAATTCGTGGTGCTCTATGACGCGGAGGACCGGCCTCATCCGTTGCAGCTTCGCGAGGCCTTCGATCAGTTCAGTCGCAGCGGGCACGACCTTGCCTGCCTGCAGGCGCCGCTGGTCATTTCCCGGTCGCGACCGCTGCTGACGCGCCTCTTCGCGTTCGAATATGCCGCGCTCTTCCGTGGGCTCCTACCCCGGCTCGCCTCATGGCAGGCGCTGATACCGCTTGGCGGGACGTCGAACCATTTCCGCGGTATTAGGTAGCAAATGCGTGTCAACAGATGTCCGCGGCGATGTCCTATACATGCACAGAAGCCCGAAGACATCTTTTTTAAGAATCACGCGATCGATTCACGATTGACGAGACATGGCGCGGCCGGTAGACCGGTCTTCATGGAACTCGAGAGGGACATCCAGCAAAATCGACGGATTTCGGGGTTTCTCGAAACCGAGAAGCTTTTGTTCGAGCGCCTTGAACGTCTCGACGCCGAGATCCGTGCCATCGAAAGCGACCTCGGGCCGCTCGTAGACGAACGGGAGCGGGTCAAAGGATGGATAAGGCAGCTCGGCCTGAAAAGGACGGGGCCTGCCGAAGCGCCTGGAGCGCAGGCAGGGGGGATACCGTCCGTAGAGCAGAGTTCACCCGCCACGATCAAGGACATGGTCATGGCCGTGCTGGCGGACGCGCCGAATGGACGGACGCCGTCGGAAATGAGGAAAGAGATCAAGCGCAGGTTCGGCCGGGAGATCGCGCAGAAAAGCCACTCGCCGCAACTCATGCGGCTCAAGAAGGAAGGCCGGATCGAGAAGGCCGGAGAAGTTTGGGTGCTGAAAAACGAAAACGCCGGGATGTGATCCCAGCGCTTTCTGTTCAGTGCTCCACCATGGCGAACGTAGTTCAAAGGCAGAACACTTAGGTCGCCCACCTAAGAGAATACGGGTCCGATTCCCGTCGTTCGCTCCAGATAACGGGCACGCGCTGGCCTTGTCAAGCGCGTGCCCGTTCGTGTGCTATCATCGTTAACCGGAGACTCCCTGATGAGGGGATCTTACTTTAACCAGATCAATAAGTTAGCTTTGATCCGCGACCGGATCGAGCTCATATCGGAGCGCTCGGCAACAGGGCGCGAGCGGTATGGGCCAGGGACAGCATTTTCTTCTTTCCGCTAAGGCGAGAACGCTTTCGGTCCTCAAGGTCGCCCGCTTGAGCGAGGATGAAGCTCGGGAGACTTTCCGCCTCATTCGGTGGTGCGACACCGATGGCGACCCCGTCTGTCCGGGATGCGCTTGTCAGGCGGTCTATCGACATCGGTCGCGACAGGTCTACTCATGCCAGGCCTGCGGCAAGCAATTCAGCGTGACGACGGGTACGATCTTCGCCAACCGGAAACTGCCTATCAGGACCTACCTGTTGGCGATCGCCATGTTCGTGAACGCCGCGAAGGGCTATTCGGCCCTCCAGCTGTCACGGGACCTCGACGTCCAGTACAAGACGGCCTACGTCCTATGCCACAAGATCCGGGAAGCCGTCGGCGTCGACGCGGTCGGCCGTACCGCGCAGGGCGAAGTCGAGATCGACGGTGCCTATTTCGGTGGATACGTGAAACCGAGCAATTACGTCGAGAACCGCCGCGACAGGCGTCTGGCGAAGAACCAGAACGGCAAGAGACGTGTTGTGGTCGTGATGCGCGAAAGAGGCGGCCGGACTTTGCCGTTCGTCGTGCGAAAAGAGTCTCAATCCGTCCCGGAGATCGAGCGTCGTATCACGCTGGACAGCATCATCCACGCCGACGAGGCGTTGGGATGGGACCCGCTTCACATGTTCTACGAGATGCGCCGGATCAACCATCAGGAAGCCTATAGCGACGGCAAGGCCTGCACCAACCATGCGGAGTCGTTCTTCTCGCGGATAAGACGGGCGGAGATCGGCCAGCATCACCATATCTCGGGACCATATCTGGATTCGTACGCTCGCGAGATGGCGTGGCGTGAGGACACCAGACGTTCCGACAACGGCACGCAGTTCCTGCTTGCCGCCTTCGCGGCCCTGAGCCAGAAGACATCCGAGCGGTGGCAAGGATATTGGCAACGCCATATCCCGAAGAGTTAGAGGCCTGATCCCGTTGTTTGCCTGCGCTTCCACAACGTGTTCCCGCGGTCGTCCTTAACGGAAGTCACCCGCCCTTCCTCGCGTTGCTGACGCAAGGCTTTCGACACCCGTTTGGTGAGATCGGACAGATATTTTCGATCCCTTGCATCGTCGCCGCGTAGCTGGATGATGCCCGTCGCGATTTCGCGGCTTCCGACAGCCTGCGAGGATGCCTTGAGCTCTTCCATGATCGCGCGCGTCAGCTCGCCGCGCCCGAATATGACGTCGCGTTTCTGGCGGGGCACGGCAGCATCCAGATCACCGCTGTAACCGAGCGTCCCCAGCACCCTGTCCAGCGCACTGAGATCGTTCTTGATCTCGGCAAGCCGATCCCGGATCCGCTCGGCTTCGCCGAACATCTCGGCCCGCTTCTTGAGCAGGCCGGTTATCGTGTGTTCGAACGTGTCGGTTCGCGCCATTCTCGTAGTCATAGTCCGCATTATCGCCATGCAGACATGGCGCGGAAGTCCGCTTGATATGCGTCAGCTACCTAATGCCGCATTTCCGCCGCGACGCCCTCGACGCGGTCGGCGGCTGGGACCCCTACAACGTCACAGAGGATGCAGATCTGGGCTTGCGACTGACGCGCTTCGGCTATCGGATCGGCATGATCACGCGGCCGACGCACGAGGCGGCGCCCGCCGACTACGAGACATGGCTGCCGCAGCGCACGCGCTGGTTCAAGGGCTGGATGCGCCTTAACGCGCTATTTTGCAACATCTTGAATATGAATAAAATTTGTAAGTCATCTCGGTTCATTGTTGTCGTCACAGCAACCAAATAGCAACAAGTGGATGGCGAACTCATTTTGAGCGGCCAGTATCGGTTCGGGAGCCGTTTCAACAGACGATTGGAGGCGTTCACATGGTTAACAATTCTGAAGCGGACGTGCACACGAAAGGTTCCTGCGTGGAGCCATCTGTAAAGCGCGAGGATCTGCAAAGGGGCTGGATCGGTCTAGGGACGGCGCTCGATTGGATTGCGCAGCGTGGCCAGCCGCTTTCTCGGCACTTGTACCCTGCTCGGGAAGACACCGCGAACGAAACATTTGTTGCGGCAATGGCAGACCTTCCTTCTGAAATTGCTGAATCACTCGTTCGAGGACAGTTCGAGGATGGGCCCCTGACGTTGGTTCCGATACCCAGCGGGATCTGGCGTCTAACTGCAACGTCCGATGCAAATGACGCTGACCTGCCTTACCGACTGATCGGAACGGATGAAGGTGACCCTTGGGAGGGGGCGATCCTTGGTATGCACGTCGCCGGATATCGCAAGGTCCAAATCCAGTCTGCGTTCATTCTCGATAGATGGCCAGAACACACGCCGGCCATCGAACCGGTGCCAACCCGTGCCACCTCTCGGGCAGACGTGAGGCGACTGGTCGAAAGCATGATCGCCAAGACGCCACAGGAATTGGCGCCGCTTTCCCAAGATGAAATGGAAAACTTGATCCGAACCATGAAGCCAGCTGCTCCGAGAGACATGGTTCGAGAACTCTACCGGGCTCACTACCCAAATCTCAAACGGGGACCCAAAGGGCAGCGCGATCCGGAAAGAAAAGCTCAGCTGGAGAAATTCCGCGGGGAGTTGATCGCCGCGAAATTGCGAAATTAGGTTCTAGCCTTCCTGCACGGCAGCTTCTCCGCATCCACCCGGAATTGTTCGGGTCCAGATGGAGATAAGGCCATGCAGGAAACTTCAGCACTGTCGATTGCCCAGACCGCCCGCTTGCTCGGGATTGGTCGGTCCACGCTCTACTGCATCATCAAGGAAGGTCGCTTGCCGGTCCGCAAGCTCGGCAAGCGCACCCTGATCCTGCGCCGGGATCTCGAGCACTTCATCGCTTCCCTTCCGACTTCGACCGATCCCGACTGATAGGTCGTTGTCGCGATGATCCTGTCGGCCTCAGGCTTCTCTGAGAAACGACGCGGTAACTAACTTCTCATCCTGCGAATTTCCTATGGACCGATCCAGACAAAGAGGTGGCGGGCTGACCGCGGCCCGGACTCCGCCAACGTCCCGGGCCCGATCCCGTCTCCCGAAGACAACAGCGAAGTTCAGCACCACATCTCCGAAGGTCATTACAATGCCTACGCCGAAGCGAGCCAGGCGCGTGTGATCCGCAACAGACCGCAGCCTATCGATCTCACTCAGGCCACGCAGTCATCCCAGTCAACTGGGACCGGAAAGGGAAATGAGGTTGCTATCGCAGTGTCAGCATTGACCGCAGCGACCGACCCGGGAACTGAGTGTGATTTTTCGTGGAATGAGGACCCTGTTTAAGGGGTGATTTTCGTCCAAACGGGACCCCTTAACGTGGGGTCATCAAAGTGCCTCCGGTTTCATCGGAGGCATTTGTGTTTTGGATGTTGATTGT
>NZ_JAAAMH010000025.1 GCF_024105655.1 Aliihoeflea sp. 40Bstr573 | reverse complement strand
GGGCTTCGGGCGGCTCAAGCGCTTCAAGCGCGTCGCCCTGCGCTGCGAAAAGACCGCACGGAACTACCGATCCATCGTCAGTTTCGCGGCCGGCCTATGCTTGATCAAATTCGTCCACACGGCCTAGAAGAAAGATCGTCGACGCCAACTTGCGCTGCAGAATAAAGAAGATCGCAACAGCGAGCGTAGTGAGCGTCATGACAGCGATGCCTCCCGCTGCTGTCAAATCTCGGAAAACCTCTTCAAGCCATGGTGGACCGGTGGGCCGGTCGATGTTTCCATCGGACCGCAGAAGAAGCAGAAGGTCCCGGTCAAGATCGGCTGTCGATCCCCGGACGACCGCATCAGCCAGCTCGGCAAAGGCCCAGAAGCCTGCAACGGAGATTGCCAATATGAGAAGTGTGCCGAGCTCGATATTGTGCTGGATCCATCGGCTGACGATCTTTTTTGTGATAATTCGCATATGAGGCAGACCATAAAGGAGTCGACGACATTCGGCCACTGCGCAACTGCTGCGTTCCTGGATGCTCTCATGCTGGACTGAATGAACGGCAGGTTTCGGCCATCGGTGACGGTACTCTGAACGGCAAGAACGGGGTCGATTGCAGAACGGCCGCCTTCTGTCGGAACCCGCCAATACCGGACAGTCCGCATCCGGCCCCAATCGAGGCGGAAATTGATTTCCCTGCAGATTATGACCTCGCCGCGCTTCAACTTCGGGAATGGGGTGGCAAGCTACCCGACCGCTTCTGGGGCCCCAAGCCGGGAAAGCGGCCGTTCAGCAGGCTACTGTACTTCGACCACAATGCGCCTCCATGTCGGTCGTAGATGCCAGCTTTGCCTGCGCCCAGAAGCGGTCATTCACGCTAATGGCGGCAGTTGTCGAGGAGCGTGCCTTCGGTGATCTCCAGATCGAGCCGCGACGGCGCGAGGCCGGACGAAGCGACGGCCGACAGGACCGTTTCGGCAAGCTTTGCATCTTTGAACTGCAGGGGCGGGATATTGACCGAGACCGGACAGCGTTCCGTTCTAGGATGCTGCATCGCGCGTCGCCGTTCGCAGCACCCATTCGCCGATCGCCGGCATCCGGCCTATTGCCCCGGCCCACGTTATGAAACTGGCCGGGGTCACCGCCGTTCCGTCCGAACGGGTCCACCGAAGCAGAGCTTCGAAGCCCGTCACGGTTGCGGTCGCAAGGTCGACCTGCGGTTGGTAGACAAGACTGAACTCCTCAAGCGCCAGCGCGGCGCGCAAGGCGCTTTCCAAGCCCCGGCGCGCCTCCACCGCGTCTTTCATGCATGGATCGAAAAAATCGATGACAGCCGCGGCCGCCCCGTTTGGCCGCATAGAGCGCCAGATCGGCGTTCGAGATGTTTCGGAAACATCCGAGCCCGCGTCGCCCATGGCCACGCCGAGGCTGGCTCAGACATTCACCGAACGCCCTTCGATGATGTACGTCCGCGACAAGAGGTCGACGAGGCGGCGCGCCATGCTTTCCGGCGACATTTTGTCGAACTCCGCTTGCATTCCGACGAATTCGTCGCCGTCGAAGCGCGCAACAAGGCCCTCGTCCTCGCACAGCTTTATAAGGCGGGCGCCGGCCAGTCGCACAGCGGGGCCCCGCCGGATGGCCGAGCGGATCGTTGACGAACTTGAACCTGTCGAGGTCGATGTAGTGGATGGCATATCGATCCGCCCTGACCGCCTAGCCGCAGAGATGTTGCCGAGCAGGCGGATCGATATTTGGAGCTAGTTGACGTTGGACGACCGGCGGTTGGATCGACGCTCGTAGGCGAGGATTTCCGCCAGATCAAGCCCCGGCCACCAGAGCGGCGAGTACAAGTCGGGCATAGGGCGGCGCGCCGCGATTTTCTCAGGCTCTGAGCGATCCTACGGCCAATCCCAACCGGCGTGCCAACCCATTGCGGTCGGTTGCGAGGCTCTTCAGCGCGGATTCGACTTCTTGATGAAACGTCCTGTCCATGAAGCTGCCTAACGCCGCTCGCCCCGTCGGGCAAGAATGGATTGCTCGCGATCATCCAGACAGCGGCCAGATCCGGATCAGAAGTTCGCCCCCGAACCAGAACACGAAAGCGACCCATGCTGCTGCCAGGATGGCCGCCAAAAACGCGAGAATAAGTGCAAGCCCATCCCGCAAGATCAAGGCGAACGCGATCATGGCGATGGCGGCGACTGGCGGCACGTTGCCGAAGGGTATCGGCAGCCCGATCATGATGGAGAGAGGCAGGATGACCAGACCTGCGACGCGGGCGGTCTTTTGTCTGGCGAGCCACTCGAAGCGGCCCGGCGCGTGCAGAGTTTCGATCGTAATCAGCCAGCCTCGCGCTCGCTTGCCAGCGTTCGTCAGCACTCCGGTTGAGACAGACCGCCGAGTGAGCACGGCGGGCAGCCACGGCTTGCGACGGCCAATGATCATCTGGATGGCGAGGATTGCGACCGCCGTGCCGAACACCATGCCGTATGGGCCCGGAATCGGAAGAAGCGCTGGCAGCACGAGGACCAGAACCAGCATCGGGAAGCCTGCCGCACCGAGTTGGTCGACAACGTCACCGATCACGATGCGATCCCGATCTCCGCAGGCCGCCAGCAAAGCGTCGACCACTTCCGACGCGGTGAGCGGAACAGCGTCATCGTCAACAGCCGAGACGTGACGATCCGGTTCTCGTTTCTGAGAGATTGCAAGTCGGGTCACGGGAGTAGGCTCGTGCTGTTTTTCCGGCATCTCATGCAAGGTCCAGGGCCAACCGGATTGCGGCCAGAGCGCCGGCACAGGCCGTCGTAAACGCGGCGCGCGTGTTGAGCATCTGTGACCGGTTCAAGGCGACGACCAGACGATTGATGTCTGCGGCGCTCAGTTCCTCGCGCCGCGTGATCCGCCTGACCCGGTGACGGCCGGATGCCCACCAGAGCCATGCGGAAGCCATCGCAAAACCGACGATGGATAGATCGAGTATCGTAGAGAGGTTATGCATAGTCGGCTGCTCTTTTTTCCGTTCCCGCCTTGATCGTGGGCGCTGGCCGGCGAACGAATTTCCGCCCGCGGTGAAGCGCTGCGCTTACCCACTGGCGCCTTCCTGTGGCTCAAGAAACGGCCGAGCGGCGTCGATGGCAGCCGCGCATTCCGGTGCAGCTTCGGCGAGAAGCGTGGCCGGGTCGGCAAAGCCGATCCAGACGCCGAATGCGTTCGATGTCGCCCACCACAGATCGTCCAAGGCGCGTTTGACGATCTGCGGTCCGTGCTCGGTTGCACAGGCGATGATCGAGGCCACCACCTCCTGCGGTGCGCGGGTATCGGCAAGCGACCTCGCGATGTCCTGCTGAAGCGGTTCGACAAGAAAAAAGGTGATCACGGCGACCAGCATGTCATGCATTGCTTCAACTCCTTGCGTTCGAACGTGTCGAATTGAATTCCAAGTGCGCCATCCGGCAGCCCTGGCGCTGAACTACTGTCCAGCGCCGGGGCTGAGCCTCAGGGGCGCGGCAGTTCTTCCGGCCCGGCATGCGGCGGCTGCGACCGCGTCTTGACCAGGCTCCAGATGACGCCCGACGCGATGATGGCGAAGGTGATGCCAAGCGAGAGCGCGGCGGGGAACTTTTCGAGACCGAGCAGGTCAGCGACAAAGATTTTCGACCCGATGAAGATCAGCACGATCGCCAGCGCCGGCTTCAGATACTGGAAGCGGTGGATCATCGCAGCGAGCGCGAAGTAGAGCGCGCGCAGGCCGAGAATGGCAAAGATGTTCGACGTGTAGACGATGAACGGGTCCGTCGTGATGGCGAAGATCGCCGGTACCGAATCCACGGCGAAGATCACGTCGGCGATCTCGACCATCACGAGCGCCATGAAGAGCGGCGTCATGAACCAGACGAGCTTGCCGGTCTTCGGATCGGGCTTCTTGACGAAGAAGTCCTGGCCGTGGTGCTCGTCGGTGACGTTGAAGCGACGGCGCAGGAACCCGACCACGGGATTGTTGCCGATCTCGGGCTCCTTGTCGCCGATCCACAGCATTTTGATGCCGGTGATCACGAGGAATGCGGCGAAGATGTAGAGCACCCAGGAGAACTGCGAGACGAGAGTCGCGCCGAGGCCGATCATGATGGCACGCAGGACAATGACGCCGAGGATGCCCCAGAAGAGCACGCGGTGCTGGTATTTGCGGGGTACGGCAAAGAACGAGAAGATCAGCGCGATGACGAAGACGTTGTCGAGCGCCAGCGTCTTTTCGACCACGAAGCCGGTCAGATAATTCATTCCGGATTCCGCACCGAGCTGCCACCACACCCAGCCGCCGAAGGCGAGGCCGAGGGTAATGTACATCGACGACAGGATCAGGCTTTCGCGCACCTCGATCTCGTGATTGTCGCGGTGAAGCACGCCCAGATCGAAGACCAACAGCGCGATGACGATCGAGATAAAGCCGAGCCACATCCAGACCGGCTTGCCGAGCCAGTCGGCGAACAGAAATGCAAATTCCACGTGAACTCTCCGGCCGGTCGTCCACGGTGAAAAAATGTCCGACATCGCGAGAGGACCGGCATCTCTCGCCAGAGGGGCCCGGACTTGGGCAATGAACATGTCCGCCGCCGATCCCACAGGATCAGCGGCGGTAGACCAGCTAGGTTGCGGCCGAAGTCAAACGGCGGATCAGGACGGTCACAACGCCCAGGATCGCGACGCCGACAACCCACACGATCGCGATCAGCGGTCCGTCAAGCGGCGCAGCGATCTGTGCGAACCAGGCGATCAAGCCATCGGCAGCGTCCATGCCGGCCATCCAGCCGACTGCCGCCTCGACGGCGGCATAGGCGGCAAGCGCGAGTAGCGACCATGCGACGATCAGGGCAACACCGCCGTAACCGACGACGCGGCTGAGCTTTGTCGCCTGGCGCGGTTGAAGGTGCATGGATGCGCCCTCACGCCCGCGGCCGCGCCATCGCCGGGGTGAAGGACCTGCGGCGAATTACGGGGGGGACTGTCGCCTGCCCTTCCCGATTGAGCCGCTCGAGATACTCGATCTGCTCGCGAAAGCGCAGCTTGAGCTTCTTCAAGCCGTAGAGCTTCAGGCTGTCAGGCGCGGGACGCGCCTGCTCGCGCTCGATACGGGCCTGAATTTGCGCACGCCGATTGCGCAGCGAGCTCAGGAACGGGTCCATGTTGATACCTCCTTGTTGACCACGAGGCTGATTTGGATATCCCTTCGCGATTGCGCCAATTGATTGTTGAAATCGCCATGATAGTCGTCAACTATCAGCCATGCCGTTCCGACCAACCCTGCGCCAGCTCGAATATGTCGTCGCCCTTGCCGAATGCGGTCATTTCGGCAAGGCCGCCAAGCGCTGCCATGTCTCGCAACCCACGCTGTCCGTTCAGATCGGGATCGTCGAAGAAAACCTCGGCATCCAGCTCTTCGAGCGGACATCGGCAACGGTCCTGATCACCCCGGTCGGAGAACGCTTTCTGCACGGAGCGCGCGTTACGCTTGCTGCGATGAATGATCTGATGGACGCGGTGGCGCAGGACGGCGCAGCCTTGGGCGGCGTGGTCAGGCTCGGCACGCCGCCTAGCTTCGGGCCGTACTTCCTGCCGACCTTCCTGCCGCCCCTGCACCAGACATATCCCGACCTCAAGATTTACATCGTCGAGGATCGCCCGGCCGCGATCGAAACCGCTGTCGCCGAGGGAACGCTCGATTGCGGCCTCGGCCCGTCGTGCGGCGAGCCCTCCCTGACCTTCGTCCCGATCGGCAGCGAGCGGCTCTATCTCGGCGTCCCTGCCGATCATCGCCTTGCGCAAAGGCGTTCCGTTGCCGTCAACGAACTGGCAGGCGAACGCCTTCTGGCGCTGGGGAGCGGCAACCGTCTTCTGGAGAACGTCCAGCACCTGGCGGAGGCGTCGGGTGCGACGGTCGTCGACGACTATGCCGGCACCAGCCTGGACGCGATCCGCCAGATGGTCTCGATCGGCATGGGCTGTTCCCTGTTCCCGGAACTTTATGCAAGGGCGGAGTTCCGCAACGCGGAAGAAGTGCATCTCCTGGAAGTGAGCGACTGGCGCGAGACCCGCGAAGTCGGGGTCTATTTCAGGGCGACGACCGGGAGGGTGGCGCATTTTGAGGAACTGGCCGAAAGGGCCAAGGATGCAGCACGGACTCTCGGCATCGGGTAGCTGAACCACTCCGTTCTGCGTCAAGCCTGCTGCAAGAGCGTTCGCAAAGCCGGGTTCGGAAAGCGCCGTTCCATTGTTACCGCGAAGAAGGTCTCCGTGATCCCCAAGGGCTCGTCGCCCTCGACGAGGAGGCCGGCCGCCAGTTCGTCCTTGACGACGATGGGCGGCAGGACGGCAAGGCCGACATCTTCACGCGCCAGAAGCCGCATCATCGCCATGTCCTCGACCTCCGCGACGATCTGCGGGCGCACGCCCAAGCGATCGGCAAGAGCGTCGAAGCCGGCGCGCACGTTGCTCTCCAGCGTCGGCACGATGACGGGATGATCGTGCAGGAGGTCGGCGAGCCCCGCTTTGCCGCCGAACCGATACGGCGTGCCGACGAGGCCGACCGGCTGTTCCGCGATCCGATGCGCGACGAAGGACGTCAGCACATCGCGCGCGGGCGCGTGGTTGATCAGGACGACGTCGAGGTTGAGCGATTCCAGCGCGCGCAACAGTTCGGCAGCGCCGCCGGAGCGCAAGACGAGCTCGATGTCGGTCCGGCCGAGAACGGGCCGCAGAAATTCCATCTGGAAGTTACGCGACAGCGTGGCGAGCGCCCCGACCCGCAGGGCCTGGCGCGCGGTACCCGTCTCCCGAAGCGTGCCGAGCAACTCCTCTCCCGTGGCGAAGATCGTATCGGCATGGTCGAGCGCGATGCGGCCGGCCTCGGTCAGATGAAGCTGTCGTCCGCGCCGGTCGAAGAGCGCATGGCCGAGTTGCTCTTCAAGTTTGCGGATCTGCACCGAGAGCGCCGACTGGGTCAGGTTCAGGCGAGCGGCCGCGCGCGTGAGGTTGCCATCATGGGCGACGGCCCGGAAGTACAGCAGATGGTGATAGTTGAGCGCTGCCATGACGTTCGATAATAACGAACGGAATTGAGCAGACAATGCATTTTCTTTCGGACTGCGGCTCGGTTAGCAGCAGAGTGTCGCCACCGCTCCCCAAGGAAACCGCCTTGTCGCTCAATTTACTTCCGCTCGCCGCACCGCTACTCCTGCTTTTCGCCGCGCTTTTCGCGTCTTCTCGTCCGGGTCGAAGGCCGCCGCGCGTAGCGGCCGTCGCCGAGGGAGCCGCCATGTCGGCCCTCACGGTCGCGACCGGGTCGCTGCTTCTCCTGCTGCTGAAGGGTTCGGGCGACAGCGCGTTGATCGGCTGGGCTGGTATCGGCCTGTCCGCGCGGCTCGACGCCGTCAGCGTGACGATGCTGCTGCTCGTCTCCTTCGTCGGGTGGATCGTGTTGCGCTATTCGCGCACCTATCTCGACGGCGAGGCCCGGCAGGGCGCTTTCACCGGCTGGCTGTGCGCGGCGCTTGCCGCAGTCCTCCTCCTCGTCCAGGCCGGCAATCTCGTGCAACTGCTCGGCGCGTGGATCGCGACAAGCTTTGCGCTCCACCGTCTGCTACTCTTCTATCCCAAGCGCATCGGGGCGCAGCGCGCGGCGCGCAAGAAGCAGCTCTTCGCGGTTCTGGGCGCCTTGTCGCTGGCCGGCTCGGTGCTGCTGATGAGCACGGCCTTCGGCACGACCGACATCGCCGCGATCAACGCCATGGCCAGATCGGCCGACCTCTCCTGGCACGCGCCGGCGGCGGCGGGCTTGCTGGCGCTCGCGGCGCTGTTGAAATCGGCGCAATTCCCGACCCATGGCTGGCTGACCGAGGTGATGGAGGCGCCGACGCCGGTCTCGGCGCTCCTCCATGCCGGCGTCATCAATGCCGGCGGCTTCCTGCTGATCCGCTTCGCCGACGTGATGCTGCTCGCACCCGGCGTGCTGGCGGTGCTGGCGATGGTCGGCGGCTTCACCGCCCTGTTCGGCGCGCTCGTCATGCTGACCCAGCCTGCGGTCAAGACCTCGCTCGCCTGGTCGACCGTGGCGCAGATGGGGTTCATGATCCTGCAGTGCGGGCTGGCGCTGTTCCCGCTGGCACTGCTCCACATCGTCGCCCACTCGCTCTACAAGGCGCATGCCTTCCTGGCTTCGGGCGGCGCCGTCGAGCAGGTCGCGTCCATCCGCCGGCCCGGACCGGTCGCCATACCCAAAGGTGGCGCGGTGGCTCGCGCCTTCCTTATTGCGCTCGCGATCTATTTTACGATCGGCGCCGCCTTCGGCCTCGGCTTCGGGTTCGAGCACAAATCGCCGCAGGCTCTCGCGCTCGGCGCCATCCTCATCTTCGGCGTCGCCTATCTGCTGGCCCAGGGGCTAGCGGATGCCGCACCGCGCGCCCTGACGGCGAGGACGGCGCTTTATGCGACTGCGGCCGCCCTTGGCTATTTCGCGCTCCAGACGGCGGCCGAATGGCTGACGGCGGGCGCGCTGCCGGCGACGCCCGCGCCTGGCCGGCTCGAATGGACCTTGATGGCGCTCGCCGTCCTCACCTTCGGTCTGGTCGCGGTCGCGCAGGCGCTGTTCCCGCTGTGGGCGGGCCATCCCGCTGCGGCGGGCCTGCGGGTCCATCTCTCCAACGGGCTTTATGTCAACGCCATGCTCGATCGCATGCTGGGCGGCTGGTCCGTCCGCAAGCCCTCGTGACGCTCAAGGATCAGGAAAACCCCCATGCTGATGACTGCACCCAAGACCTCACTTCCCGACCCCGAAGCAATCCTGGCTGCGGCACATGGCGCGGCGCGCGCCATCCCGCCGCTCTGGCCACTGGCGTCGAGCGTCGCTGTCAATCCGTTCCTCGGCCAGACGGGCGAGCCTTTGGCCGAAGCCGCGGCGCGGCTGCGGCGGGCGGCCGGTATCCGGCTGACCATGGCGCGCGGCTGGTATCGGGAGCGCCACCAAAGCGGCGACCTCACCGACGACGACTTGGCCGAAGCGCTTGGAGCGGCGCCAGCATCGATGCGTCCGAAGACGGTCGCCGCGCTCAAGCAGGCGATGCAGGTCGAGCCGGCCGAGGCGCGGGCTTTGCCGACCGTCGCCGAATTGGCAAGCGAGGCCAGCGGCATCGACTGGCAGGCCGTGGTCGATGAGCGGATCAGCCACTGGGCGGCAGGCTATTTCGATCAGGGCCAGGCGCTCTGGGCCGCAGCGCAAGGCCGCAGCGCCTATGCCTCCTGGCGCACCGTCGCCATGCATGACCTGACCCCGGAGATCATCGGTCTCGCCGGCTTCGCCAGCACCGTGGCCGACACCCCCGAAAGCGCCGAGTCCGCCCTGATCGACGCCGTCGAGACGCTCGGCCTGTCCGAGTCGGCGCTGGAAAGCTGCTTCCACCGCCTGCTGGCAAGCCTAGGCGGCTGGGCGCAGCTCGCGCGCTATCGCCTCTGGCAGGCCGAGCTTACCGGCGAGGCCGACGCCACGCTGACGGACCTCCTCACCATTCGTCTCGTCTGGGAAGCAGCACTTCTGAGCCAATACGAGCACGAGATCGGCACGCAATGGCGCGAGGCCGTGATCGCCCATGCCGAACCGGTCGCCGCGAGCGCAGAGGATCATGTCGATGCGATCCTCCAGGAGGCCGCTGAGCGCGCCGCCCAGAGTAAGCTGCGGACCCTTTTCGCCGCAACGGTGTCTACTGCGCCGGCTTCGTCGCGTCCCGCCATGCAGATGGCCTTTTGCATCGACGTGCGCTCGGAGGTCTTTCGCCGCGCGCTGGAAACGCTCGATCCCGGCATCAGCACGCT
This sequence comes from Aliihoeflea sp. 40Bstr573, assembly GCF_024105655.1. Classification (GTDB taxonomy): domain Bacteria; phylum Pseudomonadota; class Alphaproteobacteria; order Rhizobiales; family Rhizobiaceae; genus Aliihoeflea. The sequence continues at coordinate 26,871 of NZ_JAAAMH010000025.1, read as the reverse complement.
CGGCTTCGCCGGTTTCTTCGGCATGGGGATCGCGCATCGGCGCTTCGGCTCGGACGTGGTGGAAGCCCGCCTGCCGGTACTGCTCCGGCCCGGTCTCTTCACCTGCTCTGGAGAGCCGACGCCTGAGACCGAGCGCGCGGATCGGGCGGCACGCATCGCGGCGCGTGCCAAGCGTGCCTGGGGCCGCTTCAAGCTTGCCGCCATCTCCTCTTTCGCCTTCGTCGAGGCGACGGGGCCGGTCTATGTCGGCAAGCTTCTGCGCGACGCGCTGGGGCTCACCCGCAATGCCGCACCGAACGACCCCGCGCCACGGCCGGCCGACACGATCGGCCTCGACCAGCGGATCGCGATGGCCGAAACCGTCCTCAGGGCCATGTCGCTCACCGATGGTTTCGCGAGGTTGGTGCTGATCGCCGGCCACGGCGCCAGTGTCGTCAACAACCCGCATGCCAGTGCGCTGCATTGCGGGGCCTGCGGCGGCTATTCGGGCGAGGTCAATGCCCGGCTGCTCGCCTCGCTGCTCAACGCGCCCGACGTGCGCACCGGCCTAGTCGCGCGCGGCATCGTGGTCCCTGAAGACACCCTGTTTCTGGCGGCCCTCCACGACACGACGACCGACCATGTCACCATCTACGACGCCGATCATTCCTCGGTGGACCACGCCGCGGACCTGGCAGCGGCCAAAGACTGGCTCCAGACCGCGGGCGGCCTTGCCCGCGCCGAGCGGGCCGGGCGCCTGCCCCGCGCCCGGACGCAGGCCGATATCGCCCGCCGCGCCCGCGATTGGGCCGAGCTACGGCCCGAATGGGCGCTCGCCGGCTGCAAGGCTTTTGTCGCCGCCCCGCGGGGACGCACCGCCGGCCGCGATCTGGCCGGCCGCGCCTTTCTGCACGACTATGACTGGCGGCGGGACGAAAGCTTTGGCGTGCTCGAACTGATCCTGACCGCGCCGGTCGTGGTCGCGAGCTGGATCAGCCTGCAATATTACGGCTCGACGGTTGCACCCGAACTCTTCGGCGCAGGCAACAAGCTCCTGCACAATGTCACCGGCGGCGTCGGCGTGGTCGAAGGCAATGGCGGCCTCTTGCGCGCGGGGCTGCCCTGGCAGTCGGTTCATGACGGCGAGCGGCTGGCGCATGAACCGCTGCGGCTGTCCGTCGTCATCGAGGCCCCGCGCGAGGCGATCGCCGGCATCCTCGAGCGCCACGCGGATGTCCGGGCACTGTTCGACAATCGCTGGCTGCATCTCTTCGCCCTCGACGAGGACGGCCGCATGGCCTGGCGCTACGCCGGCGACCTCGCGTGGGACGAACAGGAGGTGGAGGCCCCACGACTTCAGGCAAGCGCATGAAGACCCTCGTTCCGGAACCCGTCGCCCTTGCAGCCGCCGCCGGCCACCGGTCGGCACCCTATGCCGGCGGGAAAGCCGTGCTTGCCACGATGCACGGAAAGGAAGAAGCAATCGCGCCCGTACTCCGCGACCGGCTCGGACTGCTCGTCTCGTCCGCGCCTGATATCGACACCGACGCGCTCGGCACCTTCACCGGCGAGATCCCGCGCGCCGGCACCATTCGCGAGGCGGCGATCGCCAAGGCGCGGCTGGGCATGGAGGCAACCGGCCTGCCGATCGGCCTTGCCAGCGAAGGCAGCTACGGCCCGCACCCGCAGATTCCGTTCGTTCCCGGGGGCGTCGAGCTCATGGTGCTCGTCGACGACACGCGCGCCATCGTCGTTAGCGAGCATCTGATCGACGACGCGCCGGTCTTCGGCCACGCCTATGTGGCTGCGGGCGACGAGCTGACGCCCATCCTCGATCGTCTCTGCTTTCCCGCACACGCCCTTATCGTGAGACCGGCCGAGAGCGACAACGGAGTTGGCCACATCCACAAGGGTCTGCGCGACAGAACCGCGCTCGAGTTGGCCGTCATGTCGGCCCAGGCGCAGTCGAAGGACGGCCGGGCGCTGATCCAGACCGACATGCGCGCCCACATGAACCCGACCCGGATGGCGACGCTCGGCCGCCTCGCGTCCGCGCTCGCCGAGCGGCTGTCCACGCTCTGTCCGGCCTGCGGCATGCCCGGCTACGGACAGGTCGATGTCGAGACCGGCCTGCCTTGCGACTGGTGCGGCACGCCAAGCCTCATGGTCCGCCATCGCGTCTTCGGCTGTGTCGCATGCCCCCATCGTGAGAACCGGCCGCGCGGCGACGGGCTGACGAAGGCCGATCCGGGACACTGTCCCTTGTGCAACCCATGACCGGACGATGGAGAAAGGCCGATGACGAAAGCTGATGACGCGCCGCAGACCAATGACGAGCGGATCGCCTGGGTTCTGGCGCATCCTCGGATGAGCCCATGGCTGAAGGCGGCCCTCGAAGGCGCCAGGAAATGCCATCCGGTGGAAGTGCAAAACGATCTTGAGATTCTCAATTTGCTCCTGCGTGCGTATGTCGCCGAAGGCCTCGGCGCCAACGTGCGGAATTCGAACATGACGTGAAGTGTGTGGTGATAGGGTCAGTGGCGTCGCATCTGATGCTGGGGCCGGTCGGCTACGACCGTTTACGGCTTCCGTCCACCAGATTCTGTTGGCCGCAATGGGCCTACGCTGACCAAGCAAACTTTGCCCAACAGGGCAGTGCGGGAAAGGCAGCTAACCGCCAAGCGCTTCCAACAGCGGACCGTCCGGACTCGGCCCCCTTCCTGCAGGAGTCTCATACGACGTTTCTCCCGCGGCCAATCAAGGCCGAGGAGAACTCACATGGGCCATTCTATCTACGATGATGCCAGCCGCGAGCGCGCTGCATGGAACGCTGGAAAGAAGGTCGGCAAAAAGCGTCCGTTCACCCAGAAGCAGATCTGGGCAATTCGCTTCTTTCTCGATCGCGAGAGACGCGTTCGAGACCGGGCGCTGTTCGATCTGGCAATCGACAGCAAGCTTCGCGGATGTGACCTGGTCAAGATCAGGATTCGCGATGTGGTCGCCGGACCGGAGGTCAGAACCCGTTCGACCGTAATCCAGCAAAAGACGCGGCGGCCGGTGCAGTTCGAAATCACCTCCGATGTGAGAGCCAGCCTGCTGCCGTGGCTCGAAAGACGCGGAGGCTCGGTCGAGAACTACGCGTTCCCGAGCCGGATCGATCACACGAAGCACATGAGCACGAGGCAGTATGCACGCCTGGTTGATGAATGGGTGACAGCGGTCGGTCTGCGTTCAGAGGAGTCCGGCACCCACTCGCTTCGTCGTACGAAAGCGTCGATGATCTACAGGGCGACGGGAAATATCCGCGCCATCCAGATCCTGCTCGGTCACTCGAAGATCGAGAACACAGTGCGCTACCTTGGCGTCGACGTGGAGGACGCACTCCTCCTCGCCGAGAGAACCGAGATCTGACGCAGAGCGGCCGTCCGGACCGAGCGCGGATGGCCGCTCACGGCACGACTTCGAGCAGGCTGCTCCGGCCATCGTGGGGTGATGGGGTGGACGCCCCCCGGCGGCATCGATGTGCCAAAGTGGAGGTGTTGAACACCACTTGAGGAGGCGTCCATGTCAGAAGTTACCACAATCGGGCTTGATATCGCGAAGAACGTTTTTCACGCCTATGGCGCGGCTGCCAGCGGGCAGGCTCGCTTCAGCCGGAAGATCAGCCGCACAAAGTTGCTTGAGTTTTTCGCCAAACAGCCACGGTGTCTGGTGGCGTTAGAGGCCTGCGGCGGTGCGCACCACTGGGCCCGCGAACTCACGGAACTGGGTCACGAGGTAAAGCTAATCCCTCCGGCTTACGTAAAACCATTCGTTAAATTATGCTCACCTCGTCATAACTTCACTAATCACGAGGTCGCCATAATGCGGAGGAGCGCGGCCTGATCGGCGGATTCTCGCCTTTTTTGTCCATGTTCCTCCGCATTATTTCAGAGCGTGTCGAGCCAGGCGAGCACGCTTGCATTGCGCTTCCAGGATGGCTGGCCGCCGGGTGTGGTTGGAGCGGTGACCTTCTCCAGGGCTTTCCGTTTCGTTTCCAGATTGGCCCTGGCATAGTGGTTGGTCGTGTCAAGGCTCACATGCCCGAGCCAGCTTCGGATGACCGTAACGTCGACGCCGGCCGAGATGAGGTGCACGGCGGCAGCGTGCCGGAAGGCGTGTGGCGTTACATGCTTGGCACGCAGCGTTGGCATGGTTTCGGCCGCCGCCTTCACGTAGGCGGCGAGCTTGAACCGGACCCCCGAGGCGCTGAGCGGCTCACCATAGCGGTTGACGAACAGCCGCTGGTCGGGCGCTCGTGGTTGCCGTTCAAGCAGTTTCTTCAGCAACATCACGGTTTCCGGCCAGAGCGGGCAGATACGTTCCTTCCGGCCCTTGCCGGTCAGACGCACGCAGTTCGGGCTTTCGAACCGGATTGCTTCGGGGCACAGGTCGAGCGCTTCCTGTATTCGTGCGCCGCTATTGTAGAGGAACGAGAGCAGCGCATGATCCCGCATGCCCTCAACGGTCGAACGGTCTGGCTGACCCAGGATCGCCGTCACTTCCGCCGGATCCAGATAGCTCGGTTCCGACACCGGAGCGCGCTTGATCGGTATGTTGAGGATTTCCACGCATTGCGCGATCGATCCAGGATCCCTGGTGGCCACGAAGTGGAAGAAGCTGCGGATCGCTGCAAGCCGGCAGTTGCGCGTGCCGATCGTACCGCCACGGTCATGTTCGGCGTGGCTGAGGAATGCGGCGATCTCGTTGGCGGCCAGATCGGCCAGCGTGATCATAGCCACCTTCTTCCCGGTGCGCTGGGCGACGAACCGGAGCAATAACCGCCAGGGTATCGCGGTATGATCGAACCGTATTGATGGAGGCGTTGCGCTGCTCGACCAGCCATTCGTAGAAGAAGGCGCGCATCAGGTCGGGGAACCGGTCAACCTTGCTCATCGCCGTACCTCCTGCCCCAGACTGAGGCACGGCGCGCCAACCGCCCGGAACCGCTCATTTGCGTAATGCAGCAGTTCCTGCGTGACGGTGATGTAGACCAGGGTGGAGTTGATATCCCTATGACCGAGATAGGTCGCGAGGAACGGCAGGCGATCCTGCGGGTTGACGCCTGTTCGGTACCATTCCAGGATCCTGTTCACGACCATCGAGTGGCGCAGGTCATGAACGCGAGGCCCTGTTTTTCCTCGCAATGGCTTCAACCCCGCTCGGCGTATGACGTCGGAGAGCAGCCACGTGATCATTTCCGGTGTGTAATGGCCATCGCCTCGCTCGTGCCAGAACAGGCCGGAGCGCGCGTCCTGTGATCCACCGGCACGCCGCCGCGCATCGATATAGGCGCGAAGCTCGACTACAACGCTGTCGGGAAGCGGCAGGATCCGGGTCTTGAAGAACTTGGTCCGCCGGATGGTTATCGTACCGTCCTGCAGGTCGACGTCACCAAGATCGAGGCGGGCAAGCTCGCCGCGCCGCAAGCCTGCGCAATAGGCGAGCAGCAGCATCATGTACATGCTCAGCGGTCGAAGCGGCACCCGTGGCGACGGATAGGTACGTGCGACGTCGAGCATCCGTCGTACGTCGGCAGGCGAGTAGATATGGGGCTTTCGCCATTGCCTGGCGGCCTCCTTCCTCGGTCTCGGGTCTGGTCGCCGCACAGGTATCGACGGGTCGCGGTGACGAAGGATTTTCGCAAAGACGCGCTTGAGCTTTTCACATTCCTCCGCGTGGTGACGCGTCACATTCGTTGCCGCCCATCGATCGATCATGGCGCTCAGCGGTTCGGTTTCCGGTCCCGGATGCAACTGCAGGAACCGGTCGAACCGCAAGAGCAACAGGGGCTGCGACGTGTATTTGTATCCTCTGCGCCGCATCATCGCGACATGCTCGGCCATCATTTCGCCCAGCACGCTGCCGAACGGCCTGGGCTGACGCAATTCGGCCAGAGCCTGTTCCGGATCCCGCGACGCCAATGCCCGCCAGACCGGCATGCACTGCTTGATATTGCACTCATCGCGCAGAGCGGCGACGGGATTGCGTTCGATCGCGCCGATTTCCACCAGGCGTTCGAGGAACCGGTCAATGATGCGGGTGCGGTGCAAGAGCGTGGATGGCGCCCGGCGAACGGCTGATTCTCGTAGCCAGGCCAGCAGCACTTCCTGACCGAGTGCATCGTAACGTTCGGCGACATCCTGGAAGCCATGCAAGACCTGCCGATAACAGGCTCGGCTTTTCATGCTGCGCAGATCAAGGCTCGCGACATGGCGGCCAATGATCGCGCGGTCGGGATCGGGCCAGCGGGCGGTCATGCCAGCACCTCCGTTCCCGGCACGTCAAGCGCGATGGCCCTGAGATCCTCGGTGGCGAGTTTGAGGTAGGGAGCCGTCGATCCTGTCGAACGGTGTCCCAGCACGTCGCCGATGACCTTTCGAGGCACCGCGACCCGCAGCATCTCAACCGCCCGCGCATGACGGAAGATATGGGGTCCACACTTGCCAGGCGGTTGGACGCCAGCGTCACGGAGCCGCCGGCGAACCACGCTGTAAAGCTTGTCGAGCTTGCGATATGGCGCGCGTGTGCGGAGGAAGATTTCCCTGGCGTCCGTCATGGGCCGCCCGGAACGCAGATAAGCAAGCACCGCTTCGCCGACCGGCTCCATCAGGGGCAGCGATGTGCTGGCTCGCGTCTTGTGGTGGCGAACATGGATGGCTTCCGTCCGCCAGTCGATGTCCTCGATCCGCAGATTGCGGATTTCTCCAGACCGTAGCCCATATGTTGCAAGGAGTTGCAGGATCGCATGATCCCGCAGCCCCGCCGATGTCCCGTCCTTCTTCGCGCTCTCCAGCACAGCGACTATCTGGTCGCGGCCCAGGACTGACGGTATTCCTTCGTATGCATAAAGCGTCGGAGCTATCACATGCCCTGACAGGTCCATTGTGGCGCGACCCGTGATGTGGAGATAACGCAGCAGCGAGCGAAGCCGCTCTGCGACAGACTTCAGCGAGCAGCGCGTCAGTTTCGGCGCGCGCAGATCCATATAACGGTCTACGTCAACGACGCTCAGCCCCGCCAAGCCGCCGCTTCCGTGATCGATCTGCCAGGCAAGGAAGTTCCGGGCTTCCCACATTAACGCTGCGACGCTGGAGCGAGCCAACCCGCGTTCCTCACGCAGCCAGATTTCGTATTCGTCGCAAATTGCAAATCGGGCCACATCGGCCGCGCAGGTAGGCTCGATAGGTGGCGGCCATTGACCGTGAGCAAGCCGCAACAAGGCATGAATTCCGGAGCGCGGAACCTCGTGCCAGCGTGTGCTGGGACGTCGACCCCGCTGTTTCTGGAACACTACGATCGCGTGCCGCAGATATTGCTCTACGTGCACGTCGATCACGTTCGAGATCAAGATCCCCTGCTGTCCCAGATAATCGAGAAATCCAGATGCGTAGGTGCAGTAGTTCCTCACCACGACCGGGCTGTATCGCTGACTGATAAGGGAGGAATTGAGTGCGGCAATTAGTTCGTGAAGGATATCGGGCATTGGTGGTCCTCTGTTGGTCGATTGACCCCCAGAGGTTCGGCACCGAATAATGCAAAGCAAGCCGATCCGAAAACGGCGAGAATCCGCCGATCAGGCCGCGCTCCTCCGCATTATGGCGACCTCGTGATTAGTGAAGCGGAACAAGAACGATGCCGTCGATGCCGAGGCAATCTGTGAAGCTGCGCAGCGACCGAACATGCGGTTCGTCGCGATCAAGAGCGAGGCGCAACAGGCATCGGCGCTGGTGTTCCGAACCCGCGATCTGCTGGTGCGGCAGCGCACCCAGTTGATCAACGCCATTCGGGGTCATCTGACCGAGTATGGCTGGGTTGCACCCAAAGGCCCCTCACATGTGGCGGTGCTGGGCGACCTGCTTGATGGTGACATGGGATCATCGCTTCCGGAGGCAGCCAGGCCGATGTTCCGAACGATGCTCGATCTGCTTGAAGTATTGAACGGGAAGATCGGCGAACTGGATAAAGAAATCGCGCAGCGAGCCCGAGAAGATGCGATTGCCAAGCGACTGATGACGATACCGGGCGTGGGCCCGATCACGGCCACGGCGATTGCCGCACTCGCTCCACCGCCCGAGTCGTTCACCAAAGGAAGAGACTTTGCCGCCTGGCTGGGTCTGGCTCCGCGTCAGCTCTCGACTGGGGGCAAGCAAAAGCTGGGGTCGATCACGAAGATGGGCGAGCGAACCTTACGACGTCTTCTCATCATCGGGTGCAGCGCCGTCGTCCTGCAGGCGAGCAAACGTGGTGCGCCGGCGGGTTCGTGGCTTGAGCAGATGATGGCTCGAAAGCCACGCATGCTGGTCACGGTCGCACTGGCCAACAAGACGGCGCGCATCATCTGGGCGCTGCTCTTGAAGCAGGAGGAATACAAAGCTCCGGTCGCCGTTGCGGCGTAAGCCAAGGCGGACCAGGGGTCGTCGGAGACGTAGTCGGTCGAAGGAAGGTATGGCGCAACAGTCGGCGAGACGGGGTCGGAAAACCAGGGCTTTCCACTGTGCCTCGAGCACGCTGTGGGTGATATGGATCCGATCCGCGAACTCCCATACGGGCCCGCAGCCTCTGGTGCTGCATCAGAGGCCGGACAGATGGCAGCATCCGACCACGTGCCAACCTTCAAAAAACCGCTTGCGTCTCATGGGGCGTCCACAGATGGAAAGCGGAATGGCTGCATTTCGTTGCGAGCTTGCAAAAGCCGACGTTCGCTCACGAAATCTGTCAGCGCAGATACCCATCCAAGACCGCGGCGATGGCATCACGCAAGGAGACAATAGTCTCCCAGCCGATCCCCTACTTTTCGGTTTCCCGCTGACGCGAGCGCTCAGCATGCCACTCCCGATCGATGGAGCCCTCTTCTGCTTTGTGAAAGAACTGCGAGCAGACCAACCACCCTTTCAGCGGCCTAAGCAGCAGGACGCAGGATACCACGATGAGAGGCAACGTAGTGATAACGTGCGCCCAAAGCGGGGGGTTGAACGAAGCTTGTAGCCAAACGGCGAAGGCCAACGCGGGAATTGTCGCAATCGTGATTGCAAAAAAAGCAGGCCCATCTGCCGGATCGGCAAACGAATAACTTAGGCCGCAAACTTCGCACTGCTCCGCCATCGCCAGGAACCCTTTGAAAAGAGAGCCCTGCTGGCAGCGTGGGCACAATCCCTTAATGCCTGTCAGCATCGGATTATTGGTCGGGGTGTAGGATTCTATCACTTCGAACTCCATCATCCGGCCAATCATGCGTGACTGGCCCATGTTCCAAGATCGCGATTAGCTACTATCGGAAGAGCGAGGGCGGTCCACTAGCGCCGGGCTTCTCACCGCTGTTTTGCCACGGGCGCTTATCGCCACAGGTGTTGTCACTCTTGATCAATCTGGCTCTCGCTGACTTTCAAAACGAGCGTGGCGGATGCCGCGACGCACCAACCAGTCTTCCATCTGCCGAATCTCGGCTTCCTGTTCCGCGATGACATGTTCGGCAAAGGACCTGGTTTCAGCGTCCGCGCCGAACTGAAGCTGCACCCGGGCCATATCGATCGCGCCTTGGTGATGTGGGATCATGCCCAACATGAAGGCCACATCTGGATCAGGGTGGCGCATGCCTTTCATCATCGGCCCGTGCATTGTAGCCATCGTCGCCTCATATGCAGCGGCGGCGGGACCCTCCGGTTGATCTTTCGCATCTGACTTGGCGTCGCGTCTGACGCGCACTTCCGGTGCCGGTCGATCAGCGATAGCGCCTGAAGCCATCGGTCCATGCTGACTTTCCAGATTATAGGAATGCGTCGCCCGTTCCGCCACTTCCTGCGGCGCGCCTTCCGGCCCGTAGAATGCGCTATGAAGGCCCCAGTAACTGCCAACAAACAAAACGAGCGCGATCGCCAGCCCGGCAGGGACGCTTTGTAGCGACTGCTTGAGCTTGGGCACGAAGTGCAACTCGCGCGTATGGTCGGCAGCGATCGCGACAATGATCGCCATGATTAGTGCGTGACCGACGAGATCGATGCGTCCGAAGGGGTAAACCGCCGCGTTGAAGATAACGAACAGCGCGATGGCTGACAGCCGCCTTACCAGCGGTGTCCACAGCAGGCCAAAGCCCATGGTGAACTCGGCCACGCCCGCCATCGGAATGAATACGTCGCGCGGCATGCCGAAGGTGAGAAAGGGCTTTTCTTCGACAAGGGGGTAGAACCAGTCAGGATAAGCAAACTTCTCGAGGCTTGACCACATCAGGGCAATGGCTACGCCCCAGCGCAGAACTTGAAAGCGGTGCTTGCGCCATTCTTCATTGCGGGACGCGGCCAAAACGAGATAAGCGGCGACGGCCACCCCCAGCGCCAGGTAGTCAAGGAGATGGAAGAAGTCATAGTCGCGGAGCGCCAGCGCCCATAGCAAGATGATGCCGGCAGCCGACAGTGGCATCGTCTTGCGGGAGAATACCCCGAAGGCGATCAGCAGCTGCAACCACGATACCCACTCGGCCGGGGTCTGCAAGTCGGGCGTAAGATAGACCCCGCCGACTGCAAAAACGGCGACGAAGAAGGCACCGATAACAACTCGGATGAAGTCGTCGAGCCTGTTCCAGAGCGGGTCGCTAACCCGGTCCATCCCTATGAGGATACTTTCGCCGACAGTACCCCGTTCAATTGCCCTCGTCGCGATGAAGAAGACGAGGACAAGGCCGATCGCGGCCCAGAACCAGAGGTTGGTCAAAGTTTGGTCGATAGGAGCTGGAGAAGCACCCACAATGTATGGTGCGAACCACTTCACGTGGGCTTGCGCCGGTGACGCTGCGAGGAGCGCAAACAAAGGGACTCCCACAGCGACTGCCAAGGGATGCATTCCAATTCGGCGAGACATGGTCCTACCTGCTTTCTGTCTCAAACTTTCGGATGACTCTTCGCGGCGCAGCGCGCGGGGAAATCAAGCGCTTTCGATCCGATGTTCCGGCCGATCTGCAGGCTCTCAGCGATGCGCTGTGCTCGATCGATGAGAAACGCTGCGACGTCGGCCGTGCACAGCTCGGATACGGTCTTCTCGAACAGCTGGAGCCATCGAAGGAAATGGGTGTGCTCCAGAGAGAGCCCCTGATGAGCGGCATGAGGCTTACCAGTGTACCGCCCGCTTCGCATCGCAACGGTCGACCAGAAGGCAACCATGTTGTCGAGGTGTGCATTCCATCGACCGCTGAGTCTGGCCTCGAAGATTGGCCCGAGCATCGGATCCTGTCGGACGCGATCGTAAAAGGTATGTACGACGCACCCGATCAGTTCCTCAGTCAGGATAGTGGGTCGTTCGTCGAGGAGCATTTCTAGCGCTCGCGTGTCCTTGATCGGTCGGCCTCTTCATCTACATGAAAAAAGAGGTATTGTAGATGCATCATTTTGTAGCAGGCCCGCAATGCGTCTCACCGCACATACCGACTACGCCCTTCGCGTTCTAATCGCGCTGGCAGCACTGCCGGACGGACAGCGGGTAACCATCCATGATCTGGCTCGACGACATCGCGTCTCCTCCAACCATCTGATGAAGGTCGTCCAGCGGCTGGTGCGAATGGGTCTGGTAAAGGCCGCGCGCGGACGGAGCGGCGGGCTGTCACTTGCTGTTCCCGCAGAGGAGGTTCGAATGGGTCAAGTCGTTCGCGCGCTCGAGACTGACACACAGCTGGTGGCCTGTCTTGGAGACGACACTGCAGCAAGTTGCGTGTTTACAGGTATCTGTGGCCTGACGGGCGCGCTACGTGGAGCATTGGCGGCCTTTTTCGCAGAGTTGGATCGTCTTACGCTTGCAGATGTTGCTGCTCCGCAAGCACGCCTGCAGGAGCGGCTGGGGTTCGGGGCTGTTCGAGAAAGGACCCTGGACCTTGGCCAGCCGTGAGTTGGAGCCGTGCTATTTCTGGTCTGGAGCAACTGCAAATCCGCATTGACGCCATTGATCGGATCGTTCGTGACGTTATGCTGAGCGTGTTTGCATCTTTGTCCATGAGCATCTGACGTGCCTCTCCCCAGACCGACGGACAGAAAGCTATCGAGAGCCCGCATCCGGTTCATGAACCATGCGGGATCCCTCATCGCGTGCATCTAGCCCTGGCGCGGCCGCGAGGTCGTCGACCGGGGGCCGGAAACTCAATCAAGCCTAACATTCGGTTCTGATTTCCGGGTCTGCCACGGCTGGCCTGGCGGAGATGCATGATGACAAGCGAAATTTTGGACCGCATCCGTGCGGCATCTTTCACGAGTATCCGCCGGGTGCGGATATGAGGGTTCTCGTAATAGGCAGCGGGGTCATCGGCGCGACCACCGCCTGGTATCTGGCCAGAGCGGGGCACGAAGTTATCGTGCTCGACCGTCAGCCCGGTCCCGCGCTCGAAACCAGCTACGCCAATGCCGGGGAAGTTTCTCCTGGATACTCGTCGCCGTGGGCCGGCCCTGGAGTTCCGCTGAAGGCGGCCAAATGGCTCTTGATGAAGCATGGCCCGCTTGCGATCCGACCAAAGTTCGACCCCGCCATGTGGTCGTGGCTGATGGAAATGCTGTCGAACTGCACCTCGACGAGGTACGCGGTCAACAAGGCTCGGATGGTACCGATCGCGGAATACAGTCGCGACTGCCTCCAGGAGCTTCGTGAAAAAACCGGAATCGCTTACGACGAGCGAGCCAAGGGAACCTTGCAGCTCTTCCGCAGCCAGAAGCAGCTTGACGGAATCAACGGCGACACAGCCGTCTTGCGCCAGTTCGGCGTCGACTTCGAAGTTCTCGATCGATCAGGCTGCGTGCAGGCGGAGCCGGCGCTTGGACGCGTGGCGCAAAAATTCGTCGGAGGCTTGCGCCTCCCCGGAGACGAAACGGGTGACTGCCGCATCTTTACCGAAAGGCTTGCGGCGCTCGCATCCGCCGCGGTTGATTTCAGGTACGGCGTTTCTGTCGACGAAATCGTGCGTGACGGAGGCAAGATCGCAGGAGCAATGACGACGGAGGGTTTCATCGCTGCCGAGGCAGTGGTCGTCGCCGCCGGCAGCTACTCGCCCGAACTGCTCGCTCCTCTAGGCATTCGTCTTCCGGTCTATCCGGTCAAGGGCTATTCACTGACGATGCGGCTGGTCGATGCAGACGCGGCTCCCGTATCGACGGTCATGGACGAGACCTACAAGATCGCCATCACGCGCCTTGGCGATCGCGTCCGCGTCGGCGGAACAGCTGAGATATCCGGTTTCGATCTTTCGCTGCCGCGTTCGCGTCGAGCGCCGCTCGAGCACTCGGTGACGGACCTGTTCCCCGGCGCGGGCCACGTGGAAAATGCCACGTTCTGGTGTGGCCTGCGTCCGATGACGCCGGACGGACCGCCGATCGTCGGAGCCACCGAAATTTCCGGTCTTTTCGTCAACACCGGCCACGGTACGCTGGGTTGGACGATGGCATGCGGCTCGGGTCGGGTGCTTTCGGACGTGTTGTCCGGCAGGCCTCCGGACATCGACGTCTCGGACCTCGGCCCCGCGAGGTATCGACGATGACGGGCGACATCTTGCGGGAGGGGGCGATCCTAACCGTCGACCTCGATGCGGTCGTGTCAAATTGGAGACTGTTGTCCGCAGCATCGAAACCTGCCGAATGCGCGGCGGTGGTCAAGGCAGACGCCTACGGACTGGGAGCGGCTGAGATCGCGCTCTCGCTGCAGGCGGCCGGCTGCCAAACCTTTTTCGTCGCCCATCTCGACGAGGGTCTTGAACTCCGAAAGGCAATCGGCTTCAGCTCGCGTATTTTCGTTCTTAACGGCACGCCGCGAGGGACTGAATACGATTTCTTGAAGTCGGTCTTGATACCGGTGGTCAACACGGTAGGAGAGCTCGCGGCTTGGCAGCACTGCGCTGGAGCGGCTGGCCGCAGCATGCCCATCGCATTGCAGCTCGACACTGGAATGACCCGTCTGGGTCTAGCGCCTGGCGACATCGCCATGCTGGCAGCCGATCCGGCGCTCCTCATAGGCCTGTCCGTCGAACTGATCATGAGCCATCTCGCCTGTGCCGATCAGTCCGCGCATTCCGCCAACGATCGGCAACGGCGCGAATTCGCCAAGCTCAGGTCTGTACTCCCTAAGAAAGCCGGTTCCTCTCTCGCAAACTCGGCGGGAGTATTCATCGGACGCGGTTTCCATTTCGATCTCGTGCGCCCGGGAGCCGCATTGTACGGGCTCAATCCGACCCCCGGAAGGCCAAACCCGATGAAGGAGGTCGTCGGACTGTCGGCACGCGTGATCCAGCTGCGTGATGTGCCGACGGGAACCTTCGTCGGTTACGGGCATACGAAGCGGACGGCACGCCCCTCGAAGCTTGCTACGATTTCGCTTGGATACGCCGACGGATGGCCACGTTCCGCGTGCACGTCGGCCTTTTTCCACGATACAGCGATGCCGTTCATAGGACGCGTGTCGATGGACAGCATCGTCGTCGACGCGACCGACAGCGCCGGCACCCTTCGAGAAGGGGCCTTCGTCGATATCGTCTGTTCCGAACAGACGGTCGACGATGTCGCCTCGGCGTCCGGCACGATCGGCTACGAGATTCTCGTCCGCCTCGGTCGCCGTTTCAGGCGCGAATACCGAAGCCTAGCCATGCTCGATGAAAGGCCCGGCAAGTCGGGCGAGCATGAGCTGTCATTAAACCAAAAAGTAGAGACATGATGCCCGAACACTCCTTGCTCGACGAAGCCTTGGTCCGCCTCGACGAGGCCGCCGCCCACCTCAATATCGACCCCGACGTCATCGAAAAGCTCAAATATGCGCGTGAGACGACCAAAGTACGCTTGATGATCCGCATGGATGACGGATCACGGAAATCGTTTCTTGCCTGGCGGTGCCGGTACGATGACACGCGCGGGCCGACGAAAGGCGGAATACGCTTCCATCCCGAATCGACTGCCGACGAGGTAGAGACGCTGGCGTTCTGGATGACGTTCAAGTGCGCGGTGATGAACCTGCCGTATGGCGGCGGCAAAGGAGCTGTCCAAGTCGATCCGCGCACCTTGTCCAAAGCCGAACTCGAACGGCTGTCGCGTGCCTATATCCAAGCGTTTGCGCGGATCATCGGGCCGGACCGGGATATTCCTGCCCCGGACGTCTATACGAACTCCATGATCATGGGCTGGATGGCCGACGAGTACGCCCAGATCGTGGGGCAGCACGAACCCGCCATGATCACGGACAAGCCGATCGCGCTTGGCGGATCGCTCGGACGCGGTGACGCGACCGCGCGAGGCGGATATTACCTCGTGAAGCACTTGGCCGGCGATCTCAAGCTAGGCGAGACGATGCGCGTGGCGATCCAAGGGTTTGGCAATGCAGGGCAGCATATCGCGCAGCTGCTCGCAGCGGACGGGCACAAGATCGTCGCCGTTTCGGATTCGCAGGGAGCGGTCTTTTCCGCGGCCGGTCTGCACATCGACCTGTTGACGCACGCCAAGTCAACCGGAATGCCGGTTGCCAGCACTGCAGGCAACGGAGGCCACGAGCGGCTAGCGGCCGACGAGCTTGTGGGGATCGAATGCGACTTGCTGGTCCCCGCGGCACTCGAAAACATGATCCACGAAAACAACGCCGCCATGGTCAAGGCAAGTCTGGTGTTGGAACTGGCCAACGGTCCGATCACCCCTCCGGCGGACGAGATACTCGAAGCGAACGGAACGGTCGTGCTCCCCGACATTTTGGCGAATGCCGGAGGCGTTACGGTGTCCTATCTGGAGTGGGTTCAGAACCGGCAAGGGTTCTACTGGCCAGTCGAGGATATCCATCCACGCCTGCAGACGATGATGGAGCGCGAAGGCAGGGCGGTTTGGGAGGTCGGCCGAGAAAAGGGTGTCACCCTGCGCACCGCCGCCTACGTTCATGCTTTAGGGCGGCTTGCCGAAGCGATCGAGGCGCACGGAACGCAGAGCTTCTTTACCAGCTGAACCGCGGATTGCAGGCGCATGGAGGTGTCAATTGAGACTGCTGCTCACCCGGCCGCGACAGCAAGCGTTTGCCTTGGCTGCAGCACTGCAGGCTAAGGGGCATGTCGTCCATATCGCGCCGTTGTTGAAGGTCGAACCTTCGCGGCACGATCGGGAAGCTTTCGAACAGGCGTCAGCGGTGATCCTCACGTCCGCGAACGCCGTGCCCGCCCTCGTCGGTCTCGATCCGGACGTGCCGATTTTTGCCGTCGGTCCCGAAACCGCCGCCGCAGTGAGAAAAGCAGGCTTCCGTCGCGTGGAAGCCGCGCTTGGTACAGCCGAGAGCCTTCTAGACCTGGTGCACGCGAGTTTGAGACCAAGCGACGGGCTTCTTGCCTATGCGAGCGGCCACTACGTCTCCGTCAACGTCGCATCCCGTTTGACCGAGCGAGGGTACCGTTGCAAACAAGTCGAGGTCTACCGCACGAGTAAAGCCGGCTCGCTCCCAAAGTCGGCTCGGCTCCGATTGTTGGGAGGCGAGTTGGATGCCGTGCTGTTCATGTCGGTGCGGACGGCCGAAGCCTTCTGCGAAATCGTCGCAGACGCGGGATTGTCCGAAAGTTGTCGATGGACGGCCTCTGTGTCGCTGTCAAAAAAGATCGACGCTCAGCTCCGACATTTGCCATGGAAAGATTCCCAG
Source organism: Aliihoeflea sp. 40Bstr573 (assembly GCF_024105655.1). GTDB lineage: Bacteria > Pseudomonadota > Alphaproteobacteria > Rhizobiales > Rhizobiaceae > Aliihoeflea. Next base: position 10,239 of record NZ_JAAAMH010000025.1, on the reverse strand, counting down.
ATTGCCGGGTCGCCGACCAGGGCAGGACTGCTTGAGGCCGTCGCCGCGCTCGATCGACGCCGCCGAACTCGCGTCTTTTGAGAGCATGGTCAGTTCGATTGGCAGCGGCCGACGCCAATTGGCCCCGGCATCGGCCGCTGCCTCAAACACCATCACGGGAACAAGAGTTCGCGGTCGTCCCCGTTCTCGCTGATATGACTCGACAGGCCGAGTTGCCCCAACAATCCGAGGAAGGGGCGCGGCGGAAGTTCTTCCACGTTTGCCATCTTACGAACGTCCCAACGCCCGGTGGCTACCAGGATCGCGGCGGCGACGGCTGGAACGCCGGCCGTGTATGAAATGCCCTGGCTTCCCACTTCTGCGAACGCTTGCTCATGGTCGGCGACGTTGTAGATGAAGACCTCCCGTTCCCGGCCGTCCTTGACGCCCTTGACCAGGTCCCCGATGCAAGTCTTGCCCGAATAGTCATCCGCCAAGGACGACGGGTCGGGCAGGACTGCCTTCACCACCTTGAGCGGAACGACTTCTAGGCCCTCGGCGGTCGTGACGGGTTTCTCCGACAGGAGTCCGAGGTTCTTCAAAACGTTGAACACGTTGATGTAGCGGTCGCCGAATCCCATCCAGAACCTGACGTTCGGTATGCCGAGGACTTGAGACAGCGAATGCACTTCGTCATGCCCCGTCAAATATGCCGTTTGGCGGCCGACGACGGGAAGATCCCAGTCCTTCCCGATTTCGAACATCTGGTTCGACTTCCATTCGCCCTCTTGCCAGGACCAAACTTGCCCGGTGAACTCGCGGAAATTGATTTCCGGGTCGAAGTTCGTGGCAAAGTACCTGCCGTGACTGCCCGCATTGATGTCGATGATGTCGATGGAATCGATGCGATCGAAATACTCGTCCCGGGCGAAGCGCGCATATGCGTTGACGACACCGGGATCGAAGCCGGCACCCAGGATCGCGGTGACGCCGGCGCTAGCGCACTCGTCACGCCGTTTCCATTCGTAGTTCGCGTACCAAGGCGGCGTCTCGCACACCTTCATCGGATCTTCATGGATGGCTGTGTCGATATAGGCCGCACCAGTGGCGATGCATGCCGACAAGACCGACATGTTAACGAAGGCGGAGCCCACGTTCAGGACGATTCCAGCCCCCGTCCTTCTGATCAGTTCCGTCGTCGCTGCGACGTCCATGGCGTCGAGCTCGTGCGGTTCCAGCCGGCCTTCCACTTTGAGAGCCTTTTTATCGCGCACCGTAGCGACGATGGCCTCGCATTTCGAGAGCGTCCTTGACGCTATGTGGATGTCGCCGAGGATGTCGTTGTTCTGCGCGCATTTATGCGCGACGACCTGCGCGACGCCGCCAGCGCCGATAATGAGAATATGTCGCTTCATTTCGAGGGGGGTATTCCTTGTGTTGTTGGGGTTGGAGGAAGCTTACGAAAGGCTCGCTTCGTAGTCGGCGTAGCCGAACTGGCGGATGTTCCGGATCGAACCGTCGAGCTCGCGGACGGCGATGGATGGCATTGCGACGCCGTTGAACCAGTTCTTCTTGACCATGGTGTAGCCGGCCGCGTCCTGGAACGAGATGCGGTCGCCGACCTTCAGCGGAGCTTCGAACCGGAACGTGCCGAAGACGTCTCCTGCAAGGCAGGACTTCCCACAGACCATGTATTCGTGCGGACCGGTGTTCGGGATAACTTGCGTCTCCTCGCGGTAGATGAGCAGGTCCAGCATGTGGGCCTCGATGGAGGAATCGACGACGGCCAGGTGCCGGCCGTTGACAAGGGTGTCGAGCACGGAAACTTCCAAGGTCGTGCAGTCGGTGACGGCCGCCTCGCCGGGCTCCAGGTAGACCTGCACGCCGTAGCGCTCGGAAAATGCACGCAGACGATCGCAGAGCGCGTCCAGGGGGTAGCCGTCCGCGGTGAAATGGATACCGCCGCCAAGGCTAACCCAGTCCAGGTACCGCAAGAGCTCGCCAAAACGTTCCTCGATCCCGTCGAGCATCCGGGAAAACAGCTCGAAGTCTTCGTTCTCGCAGTTGTTGTGGATCATGACCCCGTCGATCCGGTCCAGGACGGCTTCGATCCTGCCAGGGTCGCTTTCGCCGAGACGGCTGAACGGTCGAGCCGGATCTGCAAGGTCAAATGAAGACGAGGATATGCCCGGGTTGATACGCAGCCCGCAGGCGATCCCTCCCGCGCGAGGGCTGAAGCGATCCAGCTGCGCGACGGAGTTGAAGATTATCTTGTCCGCGTGCCCAACGGCTTCGTCGATTTCGTGATCGGCCCAGGCGACGCTGTATGCGTGGGTCTCGCCGCCGAAACGGGTCCGCCCGAGCCTGACTTCGTTCAGCGACGACGAGGTGGTGCCATCCATGTACGGGCCCATGAAGTCGAAAACGGACCACGTCGCGAAACACTTCAGGGCAAGCAGTGCCTTCGCGCCGGACTTCTCTCGCAGGTACGCGATCCGTTCCAAATTTCGGAGCAGCTTCGCCTTGTCGACAAGGTAGTAGGGCGTGTTCATCATAATTTGCTTCTTTCTCTCGCTACGCTTCTCGAAAAGGGGTCTGTCACTTCAAGGCCCAGGATCCGGCGCTTCATGGACCGCGCCGCCAGCGACACGTTGACGGAAGCCTTCATGGCGTACGAGGCGGCGTAAATGGGCTCTGAGCTACCCCAAACAGGGCTTTGCAGCATCGCGGGTGCGCGTTCAGCAAACCTGTCGGGAGCCGAGCGGAAACGACCGAACGAAACGGAGCCCATCCATTCGCAGATATGATCGGCCGGTTCACGAAGGCGGCCTAGTAGCTCGAGGTATTCAGCTTGAACCTCGGGCGTGGCTTGACGCCGATTGAGCGTGTAGAGCCGATGAAGCTCGCTGGCGAAGAGATAGGGATCCCGCCGCGCCCGTCGCCAATAAACCCGTCTGCCGTCGGCGATGTCGAGGTATTCATCTATCGCGGCTACGGGTATCGCCTCTGTCGCGTGCGGAACGAACAACATGAAAGGATCGACGGCAATATCGTCGCCTGCAGCCTTAACGGTGGCCAAGCCCGGTCGTTCGGGCTTCGGCGCAAAATCCAGCACCTTCAGCAAGGATGCCGTTACCTGCCAACAACCCGCGGTCACCGCTGCCGCGTCTTGCACGGCCAGTCCGCACACCGTTACGAGGGCGTGGGCGATCGCCAGCTTGACGCAGCCGTGAGGCCCGTGTCTTCGAGCCGACGGATCCGCAGACGTCGTCGTCAATGAACGGCCGGCCCACGCTTCCACGATGTCGTGGATGGTGTCGACTTCGCAATCCAACGATTCGGCGATGTGCTCGTCGGTCACCGCCCCGTCGCGCCAAAGATTGGAGCGACCGGCGGTCTTGGCGGCGTTCATGGCCGGCCCTCCATTTTTGCAGTCCGAGCGGCAGGCGCTGTCGGTGGCAGCCCGCCCGCAAGCTGGTTCGTGGAATGGTCAGAGGCGGTTTCGATGCGGGCGATGATCTCGTTTGGAGATGAAGCCAGGCGCATGCCTTCAAGGATGTCGGGATCCGACAATACACGGCAGACGCGCGCGAGCGCTCGCGTGAATTCGGTGGACAGTTCCAATGGCGAAATAATCCCCAGCACCACGTCGACGGGCTGATCGTCCGGGGCCCGAAACCATATGGGACGTTCCAGAACGACCAGCGTCGCGAATGGTTTGGAGAGATCTCTTAGAAGGGCATGCGGAACGGCGATGCCGTTCTCGATTCCCGTCGAACCCAGGCTTTCCCGGTTAAGGAGTCCTGTCAGCACTGTGTCATCCGATAGGCCTGACTGGCTCGAAAGATTGGCGGCAATCGCCCTGAGCAGTGGGCGTCGCGCGTCTGCAGTGGCGCGCACGAAGATGTCCTGCGGATGCAGGAAGCCAAGGATATCCATGATTTGTCTCCACGCTGGCCCTTGTCGGACCAGACGACCGCGCCGCTTTATGGGCGCAAGTGTCGGTATCGGGTAATGCAATCCTGGCAGGCCCGGACGCTGAGCCAGGGATCAGGTGGCGTCCGGGTCAGGGTCCTGCTTTGCGCAGGCGCGTGCCCTTTGGGGGCAGGAATGCAGGCGTGGTCGACATGCGCCGAACCTACCGATTTGGGCTGCCGAAGCAACCCCCGGCGACCTCCCCGGGAAGACTTGCCTTGCACAAGCCGATGTTGGATGGGCGATTCCCGTGTGCTGTCGGCGACCTTGACGACATTGCAGCGATCACGGCCGTCAGACCTGGTTCGGCGACAAGGGCGGCAGCCTCGGCCGGAGTCGCCCAGTGCCTGATCACCTTCATCTCGGCGGGCCAACTGGTGTGTACGCGCAGAACGGATAGCCCATACACAACGACATTGACGCCTTGTTCGTCGCCACATGTCCGACGCCTGTTGTGGAAATACCTGCCGAGGGGTTCCGGTCCGAACCGGCCGGTGACGCCTGCATCGCGGAACGCCGCGCGATCGGCCGCCTGAACTTCCGCCGCCCAGTCCGAACGGACCTCAGCCGGAATAGCCCAGCTGTCCTCCCGCTCTTTGCGCATCACCAGGATCTCAAGCGTACCCTCGCATCCGATGCGCCAGGGCAGAGCCGCGATCTCGGTTAAAATGGGGGCGGTTTTGAAGATCTTGCTTGGTCCGACGTTCAGCATGGACGCAGCGGCCGTACGGTCGCCGACCGCGCAGGCGCGGTGTCGGATGCGAATGGGTAGTGAGCGGGCTCCAACCTCGGCGACAAGCACCACGGACATCTGCTTGCCGACTTCGGGACCGAACGATTGCAGGGAAGACATATCGCGCGGACGCGAGAAAATCTCATAATGACGCTCCATCGATGCGGCGCGTTGGCCGCATGTGTAGACCGCGATGTAGTCGAGAGTTCCCGGAGAGGCTCAGGTGCGGAATTCTGGGTGAGGAAGCCTGATCCGGGCGGGAACGCGTCCCTTTCCGGCAAGCCTCGACACCTTGATGAAAGTCCTCATGCACATGGCCCCAACATAGCCGTTCGCATTGCCTCTTTGCAGGTGACGTTATGTCGCTCGCGAAGCTCTGGTCGGAATCGATGAACGTTTGACTTTGGAGCGGGCCTCCGCACAGTGGGTGTATGACCAAGTTGTCACAGATCATCCGGCTTCGCTTTCGCAAGCGGCCCCAAATCGGCCACTAGCCCTGGCTCGTCTGCGCTGAGCGCGGCAGGCCAGGGAACAACGAAAAGTTTGTTCAAGCAGCGCGGCTGGTGCAGGGCATCCGCACGTCGCGCATCGCCGGAAAGGATCTGTTTATGGCCAAGAGAAATGGCAACAGGGAAGCGCGTAAGCCCAAGCAGGACAAGAAGAAGGAGAAAAAGGCCAGTTCCATTTCGGAACTGGCGGCAGGATTGTCCGTGTCGCCGAGGCGCAAGTGAATTCGGCCTGCACGCGGCTATGGACGCCGCGTGCAGGCTACCTGTTTGCGTCAATAGACGGCAAACGCGAGCAGCATCAATCCGAAGATGCCTGTCGCGATGATTACGGTCGTGACCGTGTCCATGGAGTATTCATCTCTATCTAATTGCGAAACGGCCACTGGGACCTTGGACGACTGCTACTTGTCGAGTGAGCCTCGTTTGACCGTCCTTGCAATGTCGTTTCTGATGAGCCCGATATCCCAAAGTTCCCTGTCACTGAGCGCCTCAAGTTCCTTGATGGCTTTCCTGTGCCGCCATCGATGAACGCCGAGGGCGATTAGGCTGCGAATTGGCGATCTGGATCTGTAATCCGACATGCGGTTCTCCGTGATGAAGGCGCACGCTGCCGCGACGTAGTCGCCGGCACTTTGAACGGTTATCCGGACAGCCCGGCAACGGCCGTGCGACGCCGTCGCCGACATGGCGTCGGGATGCGAAGGTCGTCACCCCGGCGGACTGGCTGCTAGGCCCGCCGCCGGGGCGGAACCCGGGTCAGCAGAGGGCCTGATCGGATCAACGAACCCACAATCATGCGAATGCTCGCCAGAAGAACGCGATGCTCATCGTCGCGCCGACCAGGACGACGATGAACTTGACCACCTTTGCGGGTAGCGCTCTTGCGACCGGCGCGCCCGCGTAGCCACCGACCGTCGCGGCGATCATCATCACGATCGCCTGACGCCACTCGACGATGCCAGCGGCGGCAAAAGTCGCGACCGAGATCGCCGAGAGGACGAACGAAAGACCAGTCTTCAGCCCGTTCATAATGTTGATGTCGCGCATTCCCCACAACGAGAACAGCGCCAGAAGGACGATCCCCAATCCTCCGTTGAAGTAGCCGCCATAGATCGAGACGATGAGCGTGCTCCAAGGCCCGTCACTATTGCCAAGACTGTGGCGGGCGGCCCAGGTCTGGATGCGCGAGCCCAAGGCGAAGACGATCGTGGCGAGCGCCAGCAGGAACGGCACCACGACGGTGAAACCCTCGTTCGACGACACGAGCAACAGAAGCGAGCCGACAAGACCGCCGATCGCCGTCACGCCGACGATCTTCAGTAGCCTCCTCCGTTCGAATTCGGCAATCTCTTGCCTGAAGCCGAGCGCGCCACCCAGATAGCCGGGGAACACGGCGACGGCACTCGTCGCGTTCGCGGCCACGGGCGGCACCCCGGTGTAGACGAGCGCAGGGAAGGTCAGGAAAGTTCCGCCTCCGGCCACCGTGTTCAAGATCCCGGCTAGGAAAGCGGCCGCGGCAAGGATGAGGTACTCGGTCATTTTCGTTTTCCTTGCCGCAGCGGCATTCAGGCGGCCGAAGGGCCAGGGTCGTCGAATCCGTCTCGGCCAACCGGGACAAGACAGGGGCTGTCCTGGAGCGAGCCTTGGATGACCCTCAAGCTCGGCTTTTGTGGCATTCCCGCGGGCATGCCAGCGATCGCATCTTTCTCACGCTTCGCAGCCTCGGGCTGATAAAGCACCCTTTCAAGCAGGACGCGCTCTGTCTCGCCGTCGCTGTTCGTCAGCGAGAACTCCTGTCCTTCGCTGAGTCCCATCAAGGCCAGACCGCGCGCAGTCGTAATCGGCAGGAACAGGCCGACCGGAGAGTGCATCCGATCATGCGAAATGATCCGGCTGTCGGAATCGCGCCCGTTGACGCTGAACGCCACGCGGCTGCTGAGCGTGGCGACGTTTACCGGCACGTCCTCTCGGAACATGACCGTCGCCGAGCCGAGCTTCCTGTCGAGGATCGGCTTGAGCGGATCGTCGGTACCGAGGCAGCGGTCGCGCATGACCTCGAGAATGGTGAAGTCCTTGGCGGTGAGGATGCAGGCATCTAAAGTCATCGCAGTTCTCCATCGCTCCGCGGAGCGCATACGTTGATTTCGCGTTGGAGAATCCCCTGGCCGCGGACTGCGGCGCAGGGGTTAGGATCCTGCGAGCAGGCAACCTCCGAACAATGACAGGCGGCACGGCGGCATCACGTCGGTCATGACGCGGTCTGCGCTTCCGGCAATGCCGACGCTTCGGTCGTGACAGAGAGCGCGTCGACTGCCTGCACGGTGAGACGGTGGGTACGGCCATCGCGCGCGGTCCAGTCGATGGACTGGCCCGACGAGAGGCCGATCAAAGCTACGCCGATCGGCGTTAGGATGGAGATCTTGCCTTGCGCGATGTCGGCCTCGCCTGGAAATACGAGCGTGACACGACGGTCCTCGCCCAGATCGCTCGTGAAGCGAACGGTCGAGCCCATTCGCACGATCCCATCGGCGATCCGGCCGTCCTCGACGATCCGGGCGCGCTCCAATTCGAGGAGCAACGTCTCGGACACCTCGGGGCTTCTGTCCGCGAAGGATTCAGCCAGCCTCCAGAGCCGATCGTGTTCCGTGCGGCTCAAAATGATTGCAGGCTTGCGGGTCTTGTTCTTTGTCGGAGCCATGTAATGGACCCTTATTGCTATAGCCCGACCGCCGCAGCCATCGAGGAAACGGGTCGGACATTCTTAAACTGGAAAATGGTGCCGCATATTCGGGCTGAGCCGCAATTGCGTTGATCAGCCAATGCCCCTCGGCCGGGGCGCGACGCGACCTGGCCGGGGGTCAGATGCCCGCGATGGGGCATACCCTGAAAGAAACAGAAAGGTGGCGTGTGAACTTGCGCATGTCCAAGACGTCGGCTTTTGGGCGAAGAAAGTCAAGTCGCCCGGAGCCGCCTCGTCGCCGCTGGCTGGAAAACGCCTACGACGTGCCGCTTTCAGGCCAGATGCCTGCAAGATGGCGACCTAAGCTGCACACGGTCCGGTCAACAAAGATCGTCGCGATTATGTGGGGTCCACTAGCATCTTCGCTGCATTGTTGTTTGGAATTTTCCTGATGAAGATGGTCGCCAGGCTCCAAACGTCCTTTTCCAGTTTCGTCCATGGGTCGGCTGTGATTGGCGAAGTCTCTCGACGGGTTCGCGGCTGTGGCCGCCTGCGACCGGTGTTGAAAGAAGCGCTCGGCCGCGAATTTGGATGGCAGCTTGAGAAAATCACCGAGATCGGAAATGTGATGACGCTCAAGAACGTGGCGTACAACGTGCGCCCGGTTGTAACCCGTTCCAAGCTTGAGCAGGTTCGCGGATGGAATCTCGATCTTTGGCTCAGCATCTTTCTGCGGAACGCTTCAAATTTGCTCGTTGATGATCTAGCGGCTGCGTTCATCGTGCAGTCAAATGCGCTCGCCAGAAGCCTGCAATTCGCTATCTGTCCCCCAGTACGAGCCACTGATCTGACCGGCAGGGAAACTGCGATATGAAACCTCGCTCGACCGATCCCTTTCCTGATGCAGTCGCCGGGTTTGTAGCCAGTGTTTGGTTGGGAATGATAGTTGGCGTTTCGTTTCTGCCAACGCTCGCGAAGTTTCACGCTGCATCCCTCGATTTCGCCGTTGCGCTAGAAGTCGGCCGACAGACCTTCCCGGTGTTTAAGAAGGTGGAGTGGGGCTTGGCGACGCTCCTCGGCATTGCGGTTTTCTTTCCAAGAGCGCCACGTGCAGAGATCATTTTTACAGCGACCACCGTCGCAATCGTAGCAGTGCAGGCATTGTGGCTGCTGCCGATCCTTGACTCGCGGGTCGAAGGGCTGATTGGCGGACGGCCTATGCCTTCCTCAACCCATCACATGCTTTACGCCGTGCTGGAAGCCGGAAAGGTGTTGACGCTGGCAGCCGTCGCGCTTGTTGCCCTATTCAGATTGGGATGGCGCGACAAACCGGAGATTGATGGCGGGAACCTATAACGAGCGCCATGGCCCCACATATTCTCACGCGCGGATCATGGGATCCTGCCAACAGCGGCGCAGGTACAACACTCGAAGGAAACTCGTTGATGACAAAAGGGTACGGAAAATGCGCCGCCTATGCTTCGCCACCGTGCTTCATGCATGAACTCGATCCAGAATATACGGGGATCGCCTCCAGCGACCAAACCGCGATCGACGTGGCGCGGTGGAGGAAGGCGAAGCGATCGCAGTTGATCACGCAAAGGCTCGCTATCCCGGTAGACGCTCGCATGGATGCTTCTCGACGAATTGCCATTCGACTGGATCAGGAGATCGGGATCGCAAGCGGCCTGACAGTTGGCGTCTACTGGCCGTTTCGAGGCGAGCCCGATCTCCGCGGATGGTCGGCGAGTGTTTGTTCCCGCGGCGCGCAACTAGCTCTTCCCGTCGTAAGAGCGAAGGGACAACCCCTTGAATTCAGATCCTGGTCACCGGGTGAAAAGCTTGAAAAAGGCGTCTGGAACATACCAGTGCCAACGAATGGCAAGGCGGTGAGTCCAAATGTCGTCGTGGCCCCGGTGGTCGGCTTCGACGGAGCCGGCTACCGCCTCGGCTATGGCGGCGGATTCTACGACCGAACACTCGCCGGTATGGCGGCGAAGCCGGTCACCATAGGCGTGGGCTATTCTCTCGCAAGGCTACCAACCATCTATCCGCAGTGGCACGACATTCCTCTCGACAGGATGGTCATCGAGGAAATTCGTCCTGCTCCGTCAATTGCACCGGATCAGGTCGTAGCGAGCGGATAGACGACTTTTCCATCCGCTGTTTTCTGTGCTCCACGCGTAATCTTCGCTGTTTCCCTGCGTCCAGGCGACATGAGATGATCGACGGCGTGGTGATCCAGCCCCACTGAACGGGTCCACCTTGAGTTATGGTTTTGACCATGAAGGAGGACCACGATGAGCAACAAACGACACAAGCCGGAAGAGATCGTCACGAAGCTTCGGCAGGTTGAAGTCCTG
>NZ_JAAAMH010000024.1 GCF_024105655.1 Aliihoeflea sp. 40Bstr573 | reverse complement strand
GCAGGACTTCAACCTGCCGAAGCTTCGTGACGATCTCTTCCGGCTTGTGTCGTTTGTTGCTCATCGTGGTCCTCCTTCATGGTCAAAACCATAACTCAAGGTGGACCCGTTCAGTGGGGCTGGATCAACTTCTTCTTGCAGAACGACCGGCTCTTCATAGACGATGGCGTCGGCGGCGATGGCGGGAAGGGTGGAAACGGCAGCGATTGCAAAGGCGGCTGCCGAAGTACGGAACAGGTTCATTGGACCCCCAGAAAGATGTCTTGAAAAAATCGCGCTCGCCAACCCCTCCGGTCTTCTGCGCCATGTCACTGGGGAAACTGTGCGTGAAATTTCGTCGGCGCAATTGCTGAATACGGGTCCAATGTTGTGGCTCAAAACCTCGTTGCGTCGCTGCAACAAAAAATGCGCATCATGTATGCACTCGACCTGATCGCGAAGGTTGTGTTAACCGATGTGCCGTCAATTTAGGCAGATTCCAGGGCCCGCGCGACCTGGCCCAGCGCCGCGATCTCGCGAGCGGTACCTGAATCTTCGCTGGCATCGGGCCGCGACGAGGTCTTCGCGATGGTGATTCGGCTGATAGGGTCCACCCACACCCACTGTCCGTGGATGCCGACGCCACAGAACGACCCTCGACCGTCACCGACCTGATACCAGCAGGACCGATAGCGACCATTCGTGAACATGTCGGCGAAATTGCCATCGACCCAGGCCTGGCGATTACCGTTGGTGTGCATGTCAGCAATCCATTCGGCTGGAATGATCTGTTGATCAGCAGCGTTGCGCCCGTCAAGGCGCACAAGATCGCCGAGGCGCGCGAGGTCCTCGACGGTGATGCAGATGCCGCCTGCGGCCCGCGCCGTGCCGACGCGGTCGACGGTAACGTAGGACGCGCCGGTCATTCCCATCGGCTTGAGGAGGCGCTCGGCGAGATAGTCGTGATACCGCCGCCCGACGGCGCGTTCGATGACGAGGCCGAGAAGATCGGTGTTAGGCGAGGCATAGTAGAAGCGCTTACCGTGGTCGGCGGCACCGCGCGGGGGCAGGGTGGCAAGAAACTGCTCCATCGTCTGGGCCGTCGCATCGGCCCGTTCCGGATTCCAGAGCATGGCCCGGCGATAGCGATCGAAGGCGCTGTCCTTGTCTGTGTATTCCTCGTCGAAATCGAGATCCACAGTCATGTCGAGAAGGTCGCGCACGCGCGCGCTTCCATAGGCGCTGGAACCGGGCATGGGCACGTAGTCGGTGATCGGCGCATGGGGGTCGAGCAGCCCGTCGTCGACCGCGATGCCAGCGAGCATCCCCGTCACGGATTTCGAGATCGAGAAAATGACGTGCGGCCGGTTCAGGTCGGCATGGGGTGCATGCCAGTCGGCGATCACCTTGCCGTCTCGCAGCACCACGAAGGCGTCGGTCCACGAGGCGCGCAGGTAGTCTGGAAGCGTCGTGGCGCGGCCGTCGATCTGCAACGCAATGCCATCGATGGCGCCGCTGCCGACCGCAGCCCTCACGTGGTCGCGGGCAGAGGTCATTGGGGCGACGGGAACGAATTCGCTGACCGACTGGAAGCTCAACGTGCTGAATGGATGTTCGCGCCAATTGGCGAGCGTGACTTCGTTTCGCGATACCTGGTCGATCGTCATGGTGCCTCCATCGTCTTGCTCCCGTCAAACGCGCTTCGGGCGGCCCCAGTCAAGGCGCCTGGCGTTGGTCCAGCGAAGGGTGTATTGATATTTCCCCTTGAGAGGCCCGCGCTTCCAGCGCGCGTTCGCCCAAATGTTCATTACGCCGGTTTTCGAAATCTGACATCATCGCTGTGCCCGGCCCAGATTCGCGGCCCAGACGATCAGGCAAGTTTGCTGCGGCGCGATAAGGCGGCCTTTACCTCCGGATGATAGTCACCAGGCATGCAATTCCCCCGCGCATCGATGCAGCCGGGGAACATGGGGTCGAACGGAGCAAGGCGATGAGGATTTCGGTATTCGGGCTCGGCTACGTCGGCACTGTGTGTGCTGCGTGTCTGGCGCAACGCGGTCATGAGGTGATTGGCTGCGATGTCAGCGAGACGAAGGTTGATCTGGTCAATGCAGGCCAGAGCCCGATAATCGAGAAGGATGTGGGCGAACTTGTCGCCTCCAACGTTTCCTCAGGCCGCCTGCGCGCCACGATGTCGACCGCCGAAGCCATCGCGCATTCCGACATTTCGCTGCTGTGCGTCGGCACGCCGTCCAAGCAGAACGGATCGCTCGACCTGGGTCATGTCGAGGCGGTCTGCGAGCAGATCGGTGCGGCGCTCAAAGAGAAAACAGGCTTCCATTCAGTCGTCATGCGATCGACGGTCCTGCCCGGCACGCTGGAAACGCTCGCCGTACCAGCCCTCGAAAGGACTTCGGGCAAGAAGAATGGCGAGGGCTTCGGCGTTGCGTCCAATCCGGAATTCATGCGCGAAGGATCTGCCGTCGCCGATTTCGATAATCCGGCCAAGACTGTCATCGGCGCCAGCGACGACGAGACCCGCGACCGCCTGAAGGCGCTCTACGGGGGACTGCCGGGCAAGCTGATCCTCACCGATCCGCGCGTCGCAGAACTGGTGAAGTACACGGACAACACCTGGCACGCGCTGAAGGTCGCTTTCGGCAACGAGATCGGCAATGTGTGCAAGGCCGCGGGCGTCGACAGCCATGAACTGATGCAGATTTTCTTTGCCGACGACAAGCTCAACATTTCCAACGCATATCTCTTGCCCGGTTTCGCCTTCGGCGGCTCGTGCCTGCCAAAGGACGTGCGCGCCATCAACGCGTTCGCGGTTGAAAACGATGTCGAGGCGCCGCTCTTGCGTTCGCTCATCCCCTCCAACAAGCAGCAAGTCGAGCGCGCGCTCGACTGGGTCTTGCGGGAGGGCAAGAAGAAGGTCGGCTTTCTCGGCTTCTCGTTCAAGGCCGGAACCGATGACCTGCGCGAAAGCCCGTATCTGGAACTGATCGAGCGCCTCATCGGCAAGGGCTGCGACGTGCGCGTCTTCGACAAGAACGTGTCGGTGGCTCGCCTGGTCGGGGCCAACAAGGCGTATCTGATGAACGCCATCCCGCACGTCACCCAACTGATGGTGTCGTCCCTGGACGAGATCATCGACCATGCCGACATCATCGTCGCCACGAACCGCGCACCCGAATACGAGCCTGTCGTCACCGCGATGCGTCCCGACCAGGTCCTTCTCGACATGGCGCGATTGCCAAATGTGGCCGGAGCCGCAGGACGGGTGGACGGAATCAACTGGTAAGTGCACGGAGCGGGAGTTCTCAGTACGCCGCCAGATCGAGGCTTTGATCGATGAAGGCGCGCTTTCCCTGGCTGCCGCAGGCGAGGCATTCGACGCGTTCCAGCGTGAAGGTCAAATGGCCGTCCGCCTTCGCCTCGAGCGCCGAGCGGATGCGTTCCGCGTCGGCTGGGACGCCATCCTTTGCAGCCACGTAGCGGATGACCGCCTTACCGGGCTCTGACTGGGCGAACTGGAATTCGCTGATGCCACGGAAGAACGCCACGTCCTGCGGTGGAAAGTTTGTCGCGACGATACGGTTGCCAGTCTTGCCGATGAAGAAGCCCGGCTTGCGGCGCGGCGAGATGGCCGCGACCTTCATGCGCCAGCCATTGGCGCGCGTGCCCGCCTCGACGAGGCGCGCGCGGTCTTCGGTTTCGTAGCGGATGAACGGCGTCCCGTGCGTGATGAAGCCGGTGCCGACGAGGCGGCCTTCCTCGCCGGGTTCGGTGACCGGCGCCCCCTCGTCGTCGACCATTTCGGCAAGGCCGTAGAGCGGTTCGAATTCGTAGATGTCGTCGGCGACCTCGCGGGCGAAAAGCGCCTTTTCGCTGAGGCCGTAGAAGGGGGCGAAGGCGACGTCGCCGAGCGCCTTGCGGATCGTGGCGCGCTGGTGGTCGTAGAGCGGTTCGGAGATTGGCAGAACGCCCTTGATCGGTGTCTTGAAGCTGCGCCCCAGCGCCAGCATCTGGCGGCAGAAAAGTTCGATGGCCGACGGATAGCCGTGCAGGAAGCGGATCTGGCGCGCGTCGATCATGTCGACATAGAGCGCGACGTCGGCCTCGGTCATCGGGAAGACGCTGAGCCGCAATTCATTGAGCGCCGGTTCCCATTCAAACAGGCGATCCTCTGCGCCTTTCATACGAAAGCCCTTGAGGACGCAGCGCGCCTGATCGCGCGTATAGCCGGCGCGTGCCCAGGCATCGTTGACGAATGCGAATTCGCGCACCGAACGGTCGCGATCGACGAAAAACGCGAATGGCTCCTCGCCATTGGAGCCGCTGGTGCAGTTGCGCACGAGGTTTTTCGCGGGGCGGGTGAGCGCCGCTTCGCCCGCTACGCGCAGGTCGCGCTTGGTCAAGATGGGCAGGCGGGCGAGGTCTTCGACCTCTATCTGGCGCACATCGAAATTCGCGCCGAAGGCGGCCGCAAAACGCGCGCGGTGAAGCGGGCTGGCTTGGGCAGCGACGCTCGCCAGCGCACGCAAGCCGGCCGTGGTCGCGGCGGTCGAAAATTCGGAATCGACCCGCGCGCGCGCGATATCGCGGCGCCAGCGTTCGTAGACCGCACCATAGCGCATCGAGAGCGGCATCATGGAAATCAACGGCGCGACCGACCGGCGCAGGCCCGGCGGGCTCTTGACGTAGGCGCTGCGCGCGATGTCCAGCAGGCGCAAGGCCAATCCCCCTGAAGAATGCGATCACCAATCTGTCATCGCGCGCTTAAGATTCGGCTAAGTTACAGGAAAGAAAGCCATTCGCCCGCCAGCGTATATTCCGGCCCATTCATTCCGCGCTTGAATTGCGAGAACCCTCCGTCCGACGCCGACAGGCCGCCGACGTCAAGGGTCGTGCATCCGTGGCGCTTCGCCTCACGGATGGCGGCCCAGAGCAAGACATTGCCCGCGTTGAGGCGGCGCGCGTCGGCACCATACCAGCCGACATTGTACTCCATCATTTTGCCCGCGCGCACCAGTGCGATGCCTGCCACGGGCTGGCCTTGCTGCATGATCCGCAGGACGGTCAGTCCATGTTCGCTGTCATTGGCAAGACCTCGATAAAAGGCGTCGCCAGCGTAATCGAGGCCGAGTTCGCGCATGTGGGTCCTGTGTCGATCCATCAGCCATTCAACGGCGTCGACGGATGTTGAAATCTCGACGTCGATACCGGCGCGTTCGCCTTTGCGGATCTTGTTGCGGAAGTTCGGGGCAAAGCTGGCGATGATCGCGTCTTCGTCGCGGGTCAGGTCCACGCGGGCCGACGTCCACGTTACTGCATTTCGCAGCCTGAAGCCTGATTTGCGCAAGACCGTTTCGCTCTCTGATCCGGCAGGCAACGCCGGCGCGATGAGCAGGACACCACGTCCCAGACGGCCCCATCCCCGGCGTAGGGCGTTAAAAGTCGACGCCACGTCGGCGTCGCCCGGATGCTCCTGGAGAAAGAGCGGGCCTCGATTGACGCGCGTTGCAACGCGTAGCCCCGCCAAGCGCTTCTCCAGCAACTGGCAGATAGCGACGGTGCGGTTTCCGTCCTTGAAGGCCACGCGGCGCACATGCCAGCCTGCCGCAGCCTTGCCCGCGCCATAGGCATAGGCCTGAGTGACGTGGGGAAGAGGGACGCTCGTCATAAGAGAGTTCCACTCCGATGGTGTGTCGATCGGCGCCACCGTCAGCGCACGAATATCTGCAGGGGCGAAGGCCGCTGCTCGGGGTGCAATATCGGTCATGCGCGGCTCCCTGGCCGTTGGAGAATGCGGATCTCGGTGACGAGCGGACTGCCCGATTGACCGCGCCATGACAGGCGCGGGGCAGGACGCTTGATGCCGAACGAGGGAGAAACCCAGCCGCCGTCGAATGCGTCCTTGCCGGTGGCAATGGTGAAATTGACGTCGGGCAGGGTGAGGATCGCGATCGAAGTCTCGCCCTTGGCGACATGCGCCGAAGCGCCGTCGACGCGGATGTCGAGGCTAGGGGCGAACTGGAAGACGAGTTCGACGGGCTGCGGTTTGCCCGAAACATCATCCTCGATGCGCAAGCCGTCATCCGTAAGACTGACCTGCCGGCGATGGGTGGCTCCAAAGTGTCTGACATAGCCGTTATGCTCGGCGAGGATGGCGGTGTCGGATGCCTCGATCAGGCGGGCGTTGGCCTTGTGCGACCAGTTGAAAGCGCCGGACATGACGCTCTGGTCCGCGCCCGCGAGCGTTAGCGTGCTGTGCGCGCGGGTCGAGCGGAACCAGTCGCGCCACGCGCCACCCGAATGGTAAAGATAGGTGCCCGGGTCGACGAGGACCGGTTCGCCGTCGACGGAAAGCAGGATGGAGAGCGCGTCGGCATGACCATGCGCGGCGATGGTGAGGTAGCCAAGCGGGCCGTGGTCCATGACGAGCTTGACGTCGCGTCCGGCGATCCTTGCCTCGAGGACGCTGTAGCCGCCTTCAGAGAACGTCGTCACGCCGGTGGTTACTTGCGGTTCTCTCGCTGCCGCTTCGCCGAAGACGGCGTCGCGCAGATGCGGCTCGCTCGCCGCGACAGGCGAGGGGACGCCGGCGAACGCCATCGCGGCATTGGCGATGGAGGCGGGGTAACGCGGCTCGGGTTCACACACGGCGATGACGCGGCCCTCGTCGTCGTCGCAGATCGCCGGTGCGGTCCCGTCCGACGAGATGGCGGCGATCCAGTTGGCGAAGGCGAGAAGGCGCGCCTCGAAGACAGGGCCGAAGGGATCGTCGATCTGCCGCGCGGCGAGTCCGGCTAGAAGCGCGAACTCGATCGAGAATGCGCCATAGGTCGGCGACTGTTCGGCAGGCACGCCGTCCGGGAGAATCTGGTTTTCGATCTCAGCTTCGAGAGTTCTCCGTGCGGTTGCCACCATTGCGTCGGCGCCGGCGAGGTCGGGCATGGCGATGCCGATGAGATATTCGCCGGCGGCTTCGGCGATGAGGTGATTGTTGGCGGACGAGAAGCGAGAGGGAAAGCGCGTCAGCCAGAAGGCATGCGCGGCGAGGATCTCGCGGATGCGGCGGATCGTATCCGGCGACAGATGCGAGCCGCAGACGCTCGAGACGATGAGGAGCGAAATGGAACGCAAGGCAAGCTCGATGCCCGAGTTCCAGACGAGCCCGCGAAAGGGCGGGTGCGCGCGGTACCAGCTTTCGATAGCGTCCTCGATGGCGCGGCGCGCAACTGCATCGTCGTCGAGCGCCAGCTTGGCTGCAAGTGGCTGGAGAAACTGGAGGCGGTTGAATTCCCAGACATATTTGACGTCGCCGAGCCGCGTTTCATGCCGATAGGCGATGTCGAAGCAATAGGCATCCGCACCTTGCCAGGAAAGGCCGGAAACGGGGTCGAGCCGCCAGATGTCGACAGAAAAGAGCGCGTCCAGGGCGCGCTCGGGCCACGCGACACCCAGCGCGGAAAACCGCCCGCCCAACAGCGCCGCGCAGGACCGGTCGAGCGCTTCGCGAACGGCGGGCGAGGCCTGCAGGACCGCATCGTTCAGTCCGGGAATGCGCGGAATGTCGTCGCTTTCCTGAGCGAACCGCGCCCAGCCTTCGTGCCGGGTCTTCGAGGAAAGCTTGCGGCTTTTCTCGAAGACCCGGTGGGCGAGTTCACCGGGGCTCATGTTGCGCAGGCGATTGACGTACCAGCTCAGCGACATCGATGCCTCAGAGCCTGAAGATCTTGCGGTATGCAGCGATCAGCGCGGGCACCTGATGGTCCCAGCTGAACTGGTTCTCGACGCGCGCGCGCCCCACGCGGCCCATCTCGGCGCGCCGTTCCGGATCGGCGAGAAGAAGCTCGATCTGCTCGGCCATGTGAACGGCGTCGTTGGGTCGCGCGTAGGTCGATGCGCTCTGCGCCGAGTAGCGGCCCTCGACGACTTCGTACTGCACGATCGGTTTTGCGAACGCCATGTATTCGAGGATCTTGTTCATGGTCGACTTGTCGTTCATCGGGTTCACCCGATCGGGATTGACGCAAAGATCCGATGTCGACAGCACCTCGAACAACGTCTCGTCGCTGGCGCGGCCGGTGAATGTGACGAACTCGTCCAGTCCCATTGCGGTCGACTGCGCCTTGAGTTCCTCCAGTGCCGGCCCGCCGCCAACGAGGCAGAACTGGATGTCGGTGCGCCCTGTCGTATGGACGAGGTGCGAGATGGATTCGAGCAGCAGGTCGATTCCCTCCTGCTGGCCCATGACGCCGACATATCCGACGAGATGCGCGCGGCCGTTTTTCCAGGCAGGGTTGGCGGGTACGCGCCGCAGCTTGTCGAGATTTGGACCCGAGCGCACGACATAGACGTCTTCGGGCGCCATCTTGCCGCGTGCGATGGCGATGTTGCGATAGGAGTTGTTGGTCGCGATGGACACGTCGGCAAGGCCGAATGTCAGCCGCTCGGCAAGCACCATCAGCCGCCAGAAAAAGCCTCGCTTTCCGAACTTGGCCTCGTAGAGTTCCGGATTGATGTCGTGATGGTCGAACATGAACTTCTTGCCGAACGGCTTGAACAGCGCCGCCACTATGAAGATCAGGTCCGGCGGGTTGCAGGCGTGGATCGCGTCGAAGCCGTGCCGGCGAAGCACGCGAAAGGCGAGCAGGGTTTCCCAGAAGAGCGCTGCGGAATATTCGGCGAGATAGCCGAGCGCGCCGTTGGCATCGAGAGGCAGCTTGTGGCGATAGACGTGGATGCCATCGATGGTTTCGTAAGGGGCGTCGAACCCCTTGCCGGTCGGGCAGATGACACTGACCGTGGCGCCTGCCTTCTGCAGCGTGGTCGCCTCCTGCCAGACGCGCCGGTCGAATGGCACTGGCAGGTTCTCGACGATGATGAGAATGCCTTTTCCCGACAGGGGCTTGGCGGCGAGGATTGAATCAGCGCGTTCACGCGCCTCGGCGGCGCTGCGTGCAGAAGGTGTCGGCTGGACGACGGCCGTCGTCGATCGGTCCTGTCTGGGTAGAGCGGTCATGCGACCTCCTTGCGAGCGGTTTCGGCAAGGCCCCGCGGGACGATGCGCCGGAAGAGTTCGAGATAGCGGGATGCGCAGGCGGCTTCGGAAAAGGCTGCGCCGCGGGTGCGAAGCGCCTCGTGGTCCGGATCGTGGTCGAGCGCGTTGACGATGGCGGATGCCATGGCCGCCGGGTCGCCCACTGGAACCAGCGTTCCAAAATGACCGCCACCCAGGATTTCCGCCGGGCCGTGCTTGCAATCGGTCGCAACGACGGGCGTCCCGCAGGCAAGCGCTTCGGCGATGACATTGCCGAAGCCTTCATGGCGCGAGGAGAGGACGAAGAGCGAAGCGCGGGCAAGGTGCGCAAATGGCGTGTCGACAAAGCCGGGCATCGCGACGTCGCCGGCAATGCCGAGCGCATCGGCCTGCGCCTGGAGTGCGGGGCGCAGCGGTCCTTCGCCGAGAATGACGAGCCGTGCAGGCCGGGATTGCCGCACCTGCGCGAACGCTGCCAGAAGCGTCGCGAAATCCTTCTGTTCGACCATGCGGCCCATGGCGAGGATCGTCGCGACGCCCTCGCGATAGAGCGTGTCGTCCACGGGCGCCGCCATGCGCGTTGCCAGATCGGCGGGGACGATGCCGTTGTGAATCACGTCGATGCGTCCGCGCGGCAGGTGGCAGGTCAAGGCGAGATCGTCGGCGACCCCCGACGAGACGGCGACGATCGCGTCGGCCTGGCTGAACAGGGCGCGGTAGAGGAGGGGCACCGGGCCGAACTTAGCGCCGCGCGTGTCGTTTGCCGACAACGTGTTGTGCTGGCTTGCGACGATGCGGGTCTTGCCCGTGCGCGCAAAGCTGGCCGCGCACAGCATGATGTTGTTGTGATCGTGCCCGGCCATGACCACGTTCGGCCGCGAGGTACGCAGATAGCGGATGAGGGCCGGAAGGGAGGCCGCCTGACGTCGCACCCCGAGATCACGGATACGAACGCCGGAGGGCACGTCCCCGAGAAGTTCGCCGCGCCGCTCGTTGAGCGCCAGCTCGACGAGGTGGCCGCGCGCGATCCATTGGCGGGCGAGGCCGAGATAAAGCCGTTCGATGCCGCCTCCCTCGAGGCTGGGAAGATAAAGCCCGATCCGCATCGCTACGCCCGCCTCAGCCGCAAGGTGGTCATCAGCGTGCGCGCTTCCTGCCTGTGGAGAAGCGCGACAAGCGCCAGGAAGGCCATACCGCCGGCAGCGCCTGCAAGAACGAGACGCACGAGCACCCATTGGTCGGCGGTCAATTGCCGAACGAGGGCGGTGGCGACGAAGACGCCGAGGGCGACGGTGAGCGCACGCGCGAGATCACCGAGCGCGACAGGCAGTCGCAACAGGCTCGACGACATGGCGATGCTGGTCAAAAGCCCGATCCCGCAGGCCGCGAGATAGCCCCATGCCGCACCCAGTGCGGCGTAGGTGGGGATCAGATAGAGGCTGAGCGCGATGCCGATGACGGCGCCCGGCAGCAGCGAGGCCGACTGTAGCCAGTTGCGCTTGTGCGCGTGGAAGACGTTGTCGAAGACGAAGACCTTGAAGTTGAAGAGCACGACCGAGACGACAACCACCGGGAACATGGCGGAAGCATCGGCGTGGTAGCTCGCCGGAAGCACGAGGCCGACGATGTCCGGGCCGAGGACCATCAGGAAGGCGCCGGCGGGCAGGATCAGCATCGCGATCAGATTGAGCTGCTGAACGATGAAGGCGCCTGCGGCCGCGGGTCCGCGCGTATCGAAGATCGACACCATCTCGGGAAAGGCGCCCTGGTTGATGGCATTGCCGAGAATGTCGATGGGCTGGCGTGCCAGCGCATAGGCGGCTGCGTAGATGGCCACGACGCCCGCATCGTGGAAGAGCTTCAAAAGAGGCCGTTCGATGGCGTCTAGCCCAAAGCTGATCAGGGCCAGGACGATGAGCGGAACGCCGAGCGAAAACAGTTCGGAATAGGAAAAGCGCGCAGGTCCGTGCTCGACCTTGGAATAGGCGACGCGCAGGCCGATCAAGCCGCATAGCAGGGTCCCGAGGCTGGTCGCGAGCGAGGCGGCGAGGAAGGTCGGTTCAATGAAGAGGACCGCGGCGATGGGAAGGACGATGACGCAGATCGAGCGCGCGAACTCCATCATCGTGTATGTGACGCGTCGTTGTTGCATCTGGAGAATGCACAGTGCATGGCGCGAGACGCTGCCGGCAACGATGTAGGCGGATACGGCGAGCGCAAACTCGCTTGCACGTTCCGGCACGATGAGAAACGACGCGAAGATCGCGACGAGGATCGCGGTCACCGACGTGGCGCCGAGCACGGTGGCGGCGCGCTTGAGGCTACCGGACGCAATGGTGCCGGTGCCGCCAAGGCGCAGGAGCGCGATGCGCAGCCAGTTGGAGACGGCCGCATCTGTCATCTCGCCGATGGCGACGACGAGGGCCAGCAGGCCGTATTCCGTCTGGCTGACGAGCCGCGTCATGACGATCAGAAGCAGGATCGCCGAAATGCGCGGCAAGAGGATTGCCGGCAGATAGATGATCGTGGATCGGATCAGCATGAGGGAGCGCGCGCCTGTTCGACTTCGGCTGCAACCTAAGCGAGACGGGCCAAGCAATGGTGAACGCGGCCAGCCTTTCGGCCAATTGGGTTACCAAGCGGTTGATCGTGCCACGCGCGGCGTTTCGCTCGCGTTAGCGGTCTCGACATGGTTTCCCGCTATGGTCGCGGCGATTTGCAGGAGCCCGCCATGTCCGTCTTGCCACGCATTGCCTATTGCGGCCCGATCGCCCAGCCGGGCGAGCCGGCGCGTGGCGGTTATGAATCGGCAAATCGCCGGCTGATTGACGATTTGCGCGGGCAGGGGCTGAGCGTGGCCGAATATCCCTATGCCCCGGAGCGCTCGACGCCAGCCGGCAAGGCGTTGGCCTATGCCTCGAATTTCGCCGGCACCGCGGCGCGCATCCTGGGCGAGGCGGGACGGTTCGACATTCTCCACATCACGCCCCTGCGCCGCCATTTCATCCTCCCCGAGGCGGTGATCTGCATGAACGCCAAGGCGCGCGGGCGCAAACTGGTCGTGGATATCCGGGCGGGCTGTTTCATGGACGAGATGGAAGAGGGTGCGCTCGGCGCCCGAATGCAGGCGAAGCTTCTGCGGCATGCCGATCTGGTGACGGTAGAAGGGCTGGAATATGTGGATTTCGCCCGGCGCTACACAAATACCCCCGTTCACTATCTGCCGAACTACGTTTCGAAAGGGCCTGAGGGGCTTGCCCCTCGTGGACTGTCCGATCCGGTCCGGCTCGTCTTCCTGGCGCGCATCGTGCCGGAAAAAGGCATCGAGACGGCGATCGAGGCGGTGCGGGTGTTGGCGGCAGGCGGGCTCGAGGTCCGGCTTGAGGTCCTCGGCCGCGCGTCCCCAGACTACGCCAAAAGGTTGGAACCCTTGGCGGCCGGCCTGCCAGTCGAGTTCAGGGGCGCGGTGAATGCCGAGCAGGTGCGTGAAACGATCCGCGGCGCGCATTTCTTCATATTCCCGACGCGTCATGACGGGGAGGGGCATTCCAACGCACTGACCGAGGCGATGGCCGAAGGGCTGGTGCCGCTTTGCGCCGACAACGGTTTCAACCGATCCGTCATCGGCGATTGCGGGCGGATTTTTGACCGCAACGCGGATGGCGCGGCTTATGCCGAAGCCGTGCGCGCCATCATCACGAGCGGCGGGTGGTTGCAGTTGTCGCGCCGCACCGCGGAGCGGATCGCGCGCAATTATACTGCCGAGACGGTGGTGCCGGGCCTGATCGAGCGCTATCGCGAGATCATGGGAGATGTGCGGAGAGCCGCCTAGGTTTTCAGGTGCTGGTCGATGAATGGCCGCTTGCCGTTCTTGCTCGCGTAGAGTGTTTCGACTTTTTCCAGATGGAACTGGACGACTTCGCCGGCCTTGCGCTGTAGGGCGGCGACAATCTCCTGCGCCTGCTCGCTCGTCCCGGCCGCGCTCGGCACGTATTTCATCACGCAGATTCCGGGCGTGTCCTGATAGAACTGGAATTCCTTGACGCCGTCGAAGAAGGCCGGGTCGGAAGGGGTGAAATCGGTCGACACGATGCGCCGTCCGTCACGAGCGACAAGCCAGGCGGGCTTGCGCCGCGGCGTGATGTCGCGAATGCGCATCCGCCATCCATTTTCGCGCGTGGCGGCGCGCACGAGCGTCGCGCGGTCCTCCGTATCGTAGCGGATGAAGGGCATGCCGCGCGTGACGAACGAGGTGCCGACGAGCCGCCCCTCTCGGCCGGGCTCGCTGATCGGCGCGCCGGTTTCGTCGACGAGTTCGGCAATGCCATAGAGCGGTTCGCACTCGTAGGTGCCCGGCTCGCTCGGGACTTCGCCGGCGAAGATTGCCTTTTCGCTCATGCCGTAAAACGGCAGGATGGGGGCATCGCCGAAGGCGGCGCGGATCGTCTCGCGCTGATGTGCGAAGATCGGTTCGGAAATCGGGAAAACGCCCTTGAGCGGTTGGCCAAGCTGGCGGCCGGTCGTCAGCACGTGGCGGGCCAGCATTTCCATGGCCGAAGGAAAACCGTGCAGGTAGCGGATGGAGCGCTCATCGATCAGGTCGAGGTAGAGGTCCATGTCCTGCGGTGTCATCGGGAAGACGGAGAGGCGCAACTCGCCGAGGGCTCCTTCCCATTCATGGATGAAACCCTTGCGGCCGTAGAGATAGGCGTCGCGCAGCATGGCGCGCGGCTCGCCGGCCTGAAAGCCGCAACGGCTCCACACATGGTGGATGAAGGCGATCTCGCGCACAGAGCGGTCACGGTCGAGATAAAAGCCGAAGGGCGCTTCGCCGTTCGATCCGCTGGTGTTGCCTGCGTCGAGCGTCTTGCGCGGCACGGCAAGTGCGTCGGCGCCGGCAGCCGTGAGGTCCTCTTTCGTGACGACCGGTAGGCGCGCGATGTCCTGGGGTTCCAGCTGCGCATGGCGGCCGAGGATTTCGCGATAGAATGGGCTTTTGGAGGCGATGGCGAGAAGTTCGGACAGGGCGCGGCGGCGCTCGGCATCCACAAAGGCCGGATCGTGGACGCTACGGGCGATGTCCGCGCGCCATGTGCGATAGCCGCTGCCGTACTTGAGCCAGGTCGGGACCATCGCCATCAAAGGCGCGATCGACCGCCGCAGACCGATTGGACTGCCGACATAGGCACTGCGCGCAATGTCCAGAAGGCGCACGCTGTTCTCCGCTTCGATGATTCCTCGCCTCCCGAATACAGGGATCGGCTTAAAGAAGGTTCAAGTCAGCGCCGGACAACCGGTCGTTGCATGAACGCGACCAGCATGACGACGACCATGGTGACCGTCGCCATCTTTGTAGAAAGGTGGTTGTTGGAAAGCGCCACGATGAAGAAGATCGCGGTTCCGATAGCTGCCGCCCGGCCGTTGAGCCGCAAGAGGTGAGCGAAGAGATAGACGACGAGGCCGGTGAAGAAAAGTGCGCCCGGCAGGCCGAGCTGGAAGATCAGGATGACCGGCGTGCTCTCGATGTAGAGAAGGTCGATCCGGGTCTCGACGATTTTCTGAATGATGGCGATATCGGTGCCTGCAAGAATATCAGCCCACGAGACGTATTCGAACACCCGGTAGACGTCGAGCCGCGCCATTGCACTCTCGTCGATCAGCCCGCCCTCGAACCGATCGAGGAAACCGGCACCGATCAGGAGGCCGATAGCCGGCAAGGTGGCGATGGCGGCAAAGGCGAGGACCATCAGCTTCATCGAGGCCTGGCGGGCGGCGTCGACATTTTGCCAGCGGGTCAGCATCAGGCAGGCGAAGATTGCGACGGCGGCCATGATGGTCGCGGTGCGCGCACCGGCGGCGGCGGCGCCGATGAGGAGGAGGGCTGCGCCGAGCAACTTGATCGACAAGCGGAAACGGCTCGCGGCCAGAAAGCCGATGCCGGCGGCAAGCATCAGGCCCTGGTTGAGCGGATGGCCCATCAGGCCTGTCGGTCGAAAATCGAGTTCCCCGACGTCGTAGGGAAGGAAGCGCGTCCCGGTCGCGACCTCGCCGATGCCGATGAGCGCACTGGCCATCAGGATGGCAAGTATGAGGTGGCCGGCGGTCCGGCGCATCTGGAGCGGCAGCATGAAGAGGGCGAGGCCGGCAGCAGCAGCCGCGACGTAGGAATCGATCAGATAGCCTGCCGACCCACCGCGCCCGATCGCAACGAGGCCGACCGCAATGGCAAGCACCCAGAAGCCGAAGAAAAGCAACGCGCGAAAAGGGGCGACCTCCCAGATCTCGAGCCGGATCGGCCGGAACAAGGGAACGATCGCCGCGACGCCGAGCAGCGCATAGGTGCCGAAATGGATCTTCTCGTAGATCGCGCCCGTTTCCGTCGTGTATTCGACGAACTCGTTCATCAATGGATTGGTGATGAGAACGCGCAGGCAAATCGCCCCAATTGCCATCGCAAAGAGGAACAGCCAGAGCGATCTGTCGCGCTCGCGCCCGAAGGACGCCGAAAAGGCGCCATCGCTCATCGCGCTCAGGTCCTGACGACCCGGGCGATGACAGGCACGGACCCGGCCGCGGTGGTCTCGCCGACCGCGATCACGCCGTCATGGCGAATGCGCCCGGTGCCTGGCATATCGACAACGATCAGGTCGAAATCCTTGCCCGACGCGGCGACCCAGCGCGCGAGGTCGAGATCTTGCGCCGGCTCGCCGCTGCCGATCGCGGTCAGGCCGCGCGGCAGGAAGGCGAAGCCGGCTGCATCGACCGTGAGCGCGAATTCGGGCTCGAATCTGCGCAGCGACTGGACGTCGTTGAGGCCGGGATGACGCTCGAGGCCGAAAGCGGCGGTGAGCGGATTGCTGGTCTGGCCGGCGTCGACCAAAAGCACTTTGCGCCCGCCCTTGGACGCGGCGATTGTCGTGTTGAGCGCGACGAAGGCGCGGTCGTCGGCATTCTCGCCGGTGATGGCAACCGACGCGACGGAACCGGTCGCCGGCATCCGGTCGATCAGGCCGGCAAGGTCGAAGAAGACAGGGGCCTCGCGCCGTGTCGCGAGCATCGCCATCTCGTCGCCAGCGGTCGCGGGGCGCGACAGGCGGAAGACCGGCGGAGCGCCGGCGGGAAGGCCACGGCGAGCCGTTGCGGGCGTCCCTGTCTGGTCGAACTGCTCGCGCAGCATGGCGAGGCCGACACCGAACAGGAAGCCAAAGACAAGCGCGCCGCCGGTCATCATCGTGCGCGGCGGGCCGGCCTTTTCGAGAGGGGCGAGGGCGGCGGCGATGATCTGCGGGTTTTCTGGATTGACCGCCTGCTCCTGCTCGGAGAGCTGGCGTGTGCGAAGCAGAAAGGCCTCGTAGACGAGCCGATCGCTAGCGGCCGTGCGCTCGAGCTGGCGCAGTTCGACGCTCGACTGGTTCTCGGCAGTGACCGTTGCCCCCGCCGCTTGGAGCTGTGCTTCCAGGCTGGCAAGGTTGGCACGCGAACGGGCGAGCCGCTGGCCGACGGAGGCGGCGAAACGGTCCAGCTCGGCATCGAGCTGTCGGCTGACGGACTGCGCGCGGGTGCGCGCGAGCTGATAGGATGGGTGGCGCGCGCCAAGCGAGGAGGCGAGCGTTTCCTCTTCCTCCCGTGCCTCGGCGAGGCGGGCGCGCAGCGACACGATGGCAGGCGTCAGGTTCGTTTCGGCGACCGAGCTGACCGGGTCTGCATCGGCGCGCAGGCGCTCGACTTCAGCCGCGAGTGCCTCGTCTTCCGCAATGCGGGCGCCGACGCGGGTGATCTCCGTTGTGATGTCTGCCAGCCGCTGTTCGCCGATACGCCGTCCATCGGCGTCGATGATGTTGTTGGCGACCTTGTAAGCTTGAACGGCGCGCTCGCCATCCTCGACACGCTCGCGAAGCCGGTCGAGCTGCGACGACAGGCCGTCCGCTGCCCGGCCAACGGCCTCCGCGCGCGTTTCGGCGCGCTGCTCCACATAGATTGCGGCGATGGTATTGGCGAGACGCGCGGCCTTTTGCGGGTCCTCCGACTTGACGGAAGCTTCAACGACGAAGCTCGCCTCGTTGAGCGAGACGTTGAAATTGCGCTCCAGCGCGCGCAGCGCCAGGCGGTCGGCGGGAACCGCGCTTGGCGAAGAAGGGAAGAAGGACGCGATGAAACCGGGCGGAGGAACGCCGAATTCCGGGTCTGTCACCAGCCCTTCGCGCTCGACCACCTCCATCAGGACCCGGTTCGAGCCCATGATATAGGCCTGGTTCTGTGCGTAGATGAGGGCGGTCTGTTCGGAGCGGCCATTTGCCGAAAGTTCGCCTTCGAGAACCTGCATCCCCTCTGGATCGACCAGAACCTGAGCGGTTGCCCAATAGTAGTTCGACATGGCAAGCGACGCCGCTGCCGCGATGACCGGGAACGCGATGGTTGGGACGAGAATCCACAATATGCGGCGACGTAGCGTGCGCAGCAGCGCGGCGAAGTCGAAGATCGTGACCTTGCCGTCGTCGTGAGTGCCTTGCGGCTGGCCGGCGCCACCGAGTGCCACGTCGCTCATCCTGCCTCGTTCGTCGATAAGGCGCGATGCGCCATCCATTCCGTGCGCGCAAGGTTAAGTGACAGTCCTTAAGAAGATGTTCACCATGACAGGGCGGCCAACACGTGTCGTTAACTCTTTCTTACCCATGAAGCTTTAGGTTTTCTTAGGTGCAGACTGCGGGTTTGCCGGCATGGAGACGGGCAGGACATGGCAATGGCGCGATTTGCGGACCGGTTTCGACGTGGCGAGCCGACCCCGGAGAGGGCGGTCGAGCGCGCGCCGGCATCGCTGCTGTCGGTGGAGCCTGCAATCGAACCCGAGCCTCTGGCCGAAAACAATGAGATGCCGGCGGAAACCCTGCCTGGCGAATTGGCCGCCGACATGCGTCCTGCGCTCCTTCGCAAGCTTTCCGGGGAACATGTCGAGCCCAAGAGGTGGTTCGGGCAGCTTCTGTCGGGCAAGGGCGACGACACGATCCTCGCTGCCGCGCCGCAACGCAGTCGAAAGCCAAGGCACCGCATCGGCGGCTGGATGGCGCGGCTGACGGGTGAGGATCGGCTACAGGAAGCTGCCGCGCACGACGAGATTGACGAGGACGCTTTCGAAGACATCCGTCGGCAGATCGACAGTGCCGGTTCTGAGCCCGACAACGACCTCCAAGACGCCGAGAAGCGCCTGACGCTTGCCTTGTCGAAGGCCGGCTGGCTCGCCGAGGAAATCGCCAAGTGCAACGCCGCACTCGACGACGCTCGCCGCCAGATTCGCGACGAGGAACTGAGGCTTGCCCGGCTGCGCGGACTCCACGATGGGATTGGCGAGCGAACCGGAGCCGGACAGGCCGACCTTGACGCGATACAGGATACGCTCGACACGCTGCGGCGCATGGTCGATCGGCTGGAGCCTAGATGATCGTCGGCACCGCGACGCCGTCCATGGTGATCGACACGCCGGAAATGTAGCTTGCTCGACCCGATGCGAGGAAGACGACCGCATCGGCGATTTCCTCAGGCCGCGCATAGCGGCCCAGCGCGATCCTGGAAACGCCGCGCTGGCGTGCTTCCTCAACACTGATCCCCTGTGCCTTGGCGTCGGCCTCCAGTCCTTCGGCGACGCGCTCGGTTTCGGTGAGCCCGGGATTGACGGCAACGACCCGGATGCCGCGCGTGGCATAGGCGTTCGCAAGACCAGCCGTCGCCAGCATCAACGCGGCGTTGGCCGCGCCGCCGGCGACGTGGATCGGCGATGCGACCTTGCCGCCATTCCCGATGACGTTGACGATGGCGCCTGCGCCGCGCGCAGCCATTCGCTTGATCACAGGATCGATGACGTTGACGTAGCTGAAGAACTTGGCGTCCATCGCGGCGCGATAATGGCCGGGCGACAGTTCTTCGGCCGGCGTGCGCCGCGCCGAGCCTGCGGAGTTGACGAGAATGTCGATGGGGCCGCCAGCTTGCTCCGCTTCTTCGACCGCCCGCGCGGCGTCCTCGGCATTCGCAAGGTCGGCCGTGACGAGCCCGACCGAACCGAGAATCGCGGCTGCCTTGTCGAGATTCTCTCGACTGCGCGAAATGATCGTTAGCTGGGCGCCTTCGTCGCGAAACGCTTTCGCGCAGG
Organism: Aliihoeflea sp. 40Bstr573; assembly: GCF_024105655.1. GTDB lineage: Bacteria > Pseudomonadota > Alphaproteobacteria > Rhizobiales > Rhizobiaceae > Aliihoeflea. The sequence goes on along the minus strand of NZ_JAAAMH010000024.1, from coordinate 22,683 downwards.
CAAGCCCGATGCCCTTCGAGCCGCCTGTAACGAGCACATGACGTCCAGTGATGCCGAGATCCATTCCATCCTCCCTGATTTTCATGTGACTGTTATGGCAGGGAGGGCCGTCCGGCAATCCGGCTGAGCGATTGCCAACGGATCTATCGGAGACGGCGCGCTGGAGACGATACGGGATTTTGCGGCATGCCGCCAAGCCGCACGGACGTGTCAGGCGTCCAACAGGACGGACACGTCTCTGGCAGCCGCGATGAAGGCCCGTCGGGCAACGGATGGCGGTTTTTCGCCCCGGATGACCTGCAGGCAAGCTTTCATCGCCGAGCGGCGCTTTGGGCTGTCCCGGTTCGGCCAGTTCTTCAGAAGGAGCAGGGCCGCGTGCCGCGTGTTGGTAACGACCTGGTCGCGGTCGACGCGACCGATCTGCACCTGGACCGGCTTGTGAAAATTGCGATGGCGCATTCGTGTTCTCTCGACAAACGTCGCCCGAGACGTCCTGAGAGCGAATTCCTGCGCTTCACATCGCAATACGGCGTGCGGCGGTCAAGCTGATCGATCGATTGATCTGGGTCAGCAGTCGGCCGCATCCTCGTTCGGGGCCGTCGGGGTTATGGCCGCATCCTCGTCAAGTTCAGCCGGCGCCTGCGGACCTTCGACTGCCGTCTCCCCGCTGATCGGATCGAGGCCGGAAGCGACCTGCGGATGCTGCTGCTGGGGAGATGAATCGAGCGCTTCCGACTGGCTGGTACCGATGTTCGAACCGCCAAGGCCGCCCGTGAAGCCCGTCGAGCCCGCGCCACCAGGCGCAGTGCCCGCGTCCGCTCCGGCGACGGGCTGGGTCTCGGACTCGGATTCCTCCGCGGACGCCTCCTCGCCGGTAGAATCCGCCTGTTCTGCTTCATCGGCATCTGGCGCTTCTTCGGTTCCAAGCGCTGCCTGCATATCGTCGGTCGAGCCATCGCTGGCAGACTGGCCAGCCGGTTCCGCGCAGTCGCCGCGCTCGGGCTGGACTTCGTCCTGTTCGGTGGACGGGGACGGCGCGGCTGAGGGCGCTGCCGGTTCGGTTTGCTCGGCGGGCGGCGTGGCGGCAGCGGGTGGGGGCGTTTGCGCATAGGCGACCGACGCCGTCATCATGGCGCCGACGAGCGGCAGCGAGAACAGTGAGCGTTTCATGCCATTCCTCCAAACATTAGTGACCGGAAAAACACGCGAGCGCGGATTTCGTTGCTAACTGACCATCACCCGTGCCTCGCCGGCTTCGACTTTGCCGATGATCGTTGCGAGCGGATAGCCGGCGGCGCGAATGTCGGCGAGCACATCGCCGGCGCGTCCCCCCTCCACGGCGACGAGCAGCCCGCCCGAGGTCTGCGGATCGGTCAGAAGGTGGCGGCGCCAGTCTTCCAGCCCGTCCGGCAGCGACACCGCATCACCATAGCTTTTCCAGTTGCGATGCGAGGCACCGGTGACGAAACCGGCCCGGGACAGCGCCTCGGCCTGCGCCAGCAGAGGCAGGGCGCCAAGCTCCAGCCTGATCGTGACGCCCGAGCCGCGCGCCATTTCGAGCCCGTGGCCCAAGATGCCGAAACCGGTGACGTCGGTCATTGAGTGAACGGCAGCGTCGAGAGCGAGATCCGTTCCGATCCGGTTGAGGAGCGTGGTGGAGGCGATCATCTCGTCGAGGCCCGTTCGGTCGAGCGCACCCTTCTTGATGGCAGCCGAATAGATGCCGACGCCGATGCCCTTGGTGAGGATCAGCGCGTCGCCCGGGCGGGCCATCGAGTTGCGCTTGACCTGCGCCGTGGGACAGGTGCCGATTACCGCGAGGCCGTAGACGGGCTCCGGGCAGTCGATGGAATGTCCGCCAGCGACCGGGATGCCCGCCTCCGCGCAGATCGAAGCGCCGCCGGCGAGGATCTGCCTGATGTCCGCGGGTTCCATCTTGTCGATCGGCATGCCGACAATCGCGAGCGCGAAGATCGGCCGACCACCCATGGCGTAGACGTCGGAGATCGCGTTGGTGGCGGCGATGCGGCCGAAGGCATGCGGGTCGTCGACCATCGGCATGAAGAAGTCGGTGGTGGCGATGACCGAGGTCGTCCCATCGAGATCCCATACGGCCGCATCGTCTGCCGTCTCTGTTCCGACCAGCAGACTGGCATAGGGACCCGCCTTGGGCATTTCGCTCAACAAATCTTGAAGAACAGAGGGTGCCAGCTTGCAGCCGCATCCCCCACCATGCGCAAGACTTGTCAGACGGGGTTTCTCGCTTGCAGCGTCCATTTCTACCTCCTCGGCCTCACACTTTCGAAGCAGAAACTTACCGCTTCAAGAAAAGGCGTAAATCCCCGCCTTCGCGTTATTAATATGACAAAAACACTCATGTTTTTACTTCTTTGACACAACTATAGCGGAACTGTAGCATTTCACCCGAGAATGAATCCGGGATTCCGGCATAGGGTATGGAGGAGAGTTCCGAATGAATATGGAAATCTCACGCCGCAGCTTCCTCAAGGGGGCCGGCGCGGGTGTCGCGGCGACGACGCTTGGCGCTTTCGGCTTCGGGGAAGCGGAAGCGGCATTCGTCGAGGGCCTGCGGCCCTACAAGCTCGCCGGCACCACGGAAACGCGCAACACGTGCCCCTATTGCTCGGTGGCGTGCGGCGTCATCATCTACTCCAAGGGCGATATCGCGCAGGGCACGGCCGAAGCGGTCCACCTTGAGGGCGACGTCGATCACCCGACCAATCGCGGCACGCTGTGCCCGAAGGGCGCGGCGCTGCTCGACTTCATCAAGTCCGACACCCGGCTCATGAACCCGAAGGTTCGTCGTCCCGGCTCGAACGCCTTCGAGGAGATTTCCTGGGACGAGGCGATCGAAGGCATCGCGCGTCACATGAAGGACGATCGCGACGCCAATTTCATCGAGCGCAACATGGATGGCGTTCCGGTGAACCGCTGGACGACCACGGGCTTTTTGGCAGCGTCGGCCACGACCAACGAGACCGCGTTCCTGACCTACAAGGCCGTTCGTTCGGCCGGCATGGTGGCTTTCGACAACCAAGCGAGAGTCTGACACGGCCCCACGGTGTCCAGTCTGGGCCCAACTTTCGGTCGTGGTGCAATGACGAATTCGTGGACCGACATTCGGAACACGGATCTGGTCGTCATCATGGGTGGCAATGCCGCCGAAGCGCATCCGTGCGGCTTCAAATGGGTTACGGAGGCGAAGGCCAACCGTGGCGCCAAACTCATCGTCGTCGATCCGCGCTACACGCGCTCGGCCTCGGTCGCGGACTATTACGCGCCGATCCGCCAGGGCACGGACATCGCGTTCCTGCTCGGCGTCATCAAGTATTGCATCGACAACGACAAGGTGCAGTGGGACTACGTCAACGCGTTTACCAACGCGGCCTACATCGTCAAGGAAGGCTTCACCTACCAGGACGGCCTGTTTACCGGCTATGACGCCGATAAGCGCGACTACGACCGTGCGACCTGGGATTACGAGATCGGCGATGACGGCTACGTCGTCATGGACGAGACGTTGCAGAATCCGCGCTGCGTGTGGAACCTGCTGAAAGACCACATCTCCATCTATACCCCGGAGATGGTCGAGCGCATCTGCGGCACGCCCAGGGAGAAGTTCCTGAAGGTCGCCGAGATGATCTCGGAATGCTCGACGCCGACCAAGACGATGACGTCGATGTATGCGCTCGGCTGGACGCAGCATTCCAAGGGATCGCAGAACATTCGCTCCATGGCGATGTTGCAGCTCATCCTCGGCAATATCGGCGTGCGCGGCGGCGGCATGAATGCGCTGCGCGGGCACTCCAACATCCAGGGGTTGACCGACATCGGCCTGATGTCGAACCTGATCCCGGGCTATCTCAACATCCCGACCGAAAGGGAGGTCGACTACGCGACCTACATTTCGAGCCGCGGTTTCAAGCCGCTGCGGCCGAATCAGGTCAGCTACTGGCAGAACTATCCGAAGTTCTTCGTGTCCTTCATGAAGGCCATGTGGGGCTCGGCCGCGACGCCGGAAAACCAGTTCGCCTACGACTATCTGCCCAAGCTCGATCTGCCCGCATACGACGTGCTGCGCGCCTTCGAGATGATGGATCAGGGCCAGATGTTCGGCTATTTCTGCCAGGGCTTCAATCCGCTGCTCTCGTTCCCTGACAGGGGCAAGATCACGCGGTCGCTCTCGAAGCTGAAATATCTGGTCGTCATGGACCCGCTGGAGACGGAAACCGCCCGCTTCTGGGAGAACCACGGCGAGTTCAACGACGTGGACTCGGCGTCGATCCAGACCGAGGTCTACCAGCTCCCCACGAGCTGCTTTGCCGAGGACGAAGGAGCGCTGGTCAATTCCGGTCGCTGGCTCCAGTGGCACTGGCCGGCGCAGAACCTGCCGGGGCAGGCCAGGCACGACACCTGGATCATGGCGCAGATTCACCTGAAGCTGAAGCAGCTCTATCAGGAGGAGGGCGGCAAGTTCCCCGACCCGATCCTGAACCTGCACTGGCCGTATGCCGACCCGACCGATCCGAAGGCGGATGAGATTGCCCGCGAATTGAACGGCTATGCCGTCGAGACGCTGCGCGATCCGAACGATCCGACGAAGGTCACGGTGGAGGCGGGACAGCAGGTGCCGGGGTTCGCCGCGCTGCGCGACGACGGCTCCACGGCCGCCGGCTGCTGGATCTATTCGGGCTGCTTCAACCAGAACGGCAACAACATGGCGCGACGGGACAATTCCGACCCCGACGCGACCGGCGCCTATCTCAACTGGGCGTTCTCCTGGCCGGCCAACCGGCGCATCCTCTACAATCGCGCCTCGGCCGATCTGGATGGGAATGCGTGGGACCCCGATCGCAAGCTCATCGAGTGGGACGGCGAGAAATGGACGGGATACGACGTGCCCGACATTCCGCCGACGGCAAAACCGCGCGAGGTCGGCCCCTTCATCATGAACCCGGAAGGGCAGTCGCGACTGTTTACCCGCGGCATGATGCGTGACGGGCCGTTCCCTGCTCACTACGAGCCGTTCGAATCGCCCGTGGTCAACGTGGTTGCGCCCGCGATCCGGGGCAATCCGGTGGCGCGCGTCTTCGAAAGCGACCGCGAGTCGTTCGGCGATGCGGAGGAGTTCCCCTATGCGGCCACGTCCTACCGCCTCACCGAGCACTTCCACTACTGGACGAAGCATGTCTGGGTGAACGCCGTTCTCCAGCCCGAATTCTTTGTCGAGATCTCGGAAGAGCTCGCGGCGGAGCGGGGCATCGAGAAGGGCGGCTGGTGCCGGGTCTGGAACAAGCGCGGCTCGGTGCAGGCGAAAGCAGTCGTCACCAAGCGCATCCAGCCGCTGATCTGCGACGGCAAGCCTGTCCACATCGTCGGCATCCCGCTCCACTGGGGCTTCACGGGTGCGGCCAAGAACGGCATGGGACCGAATTCGCTGACCCCCTTCGTGGGCGACGCGAATATCGAAACGCCGGAATTCAAGGCGTTCCTGGTCAATATCGAGCCGTCCAGCGGCCCGGCAACGGCATAAGGGAGGAGAGACCATGACCATCAACGTCAATCCGCCCGTCGCGCCGGATACCGCCATGCAGATGGGACCGCAGGATTACATCCGGCGGTCCGCTTCCTCTGTTCCGACGCCTGCCCGCCAGCTCGAGCCGGTCGCCAAGCTCATCGACGTGTCGAAGTGCATCGGCTGCAAGGCCTGCCAGTCGGCATGCCTGGAGTGGAACGACCTGCGCGAAGAGGTAGGCATCAATGTCGGCGTCTACGACAATCCGCATGATTTGACGCCGAACACCTTCACCCTCATGCGGTTCACGGAGTGGGTGAACCCGGAGACGGACAATCTCGAATGGCTGATCCGCAAGGACGGCTGCATGCACTGCGCCGATCCGGGCTGCCTCAAGGCATGTCCGGCGCCCGGCGCGATCGTGCAGTATTCGAATGGCGTCGTCGATTTCGTGAAGGAGAACTGTATCGGCTGCGGCTATTGCGTGAAGGGTTGTCCGTTCGACATTCCCCGCATCTCCAAGGTTGACAACCGGGCCTACAAGTGCACGCTCTGCTCCGACCGGATTGCAGTGGGCCAGGGACCGGCCTGCGCCAAGGCATGCCCGACCAAGGCGATCGTCTTCGGCACCAAGGAGGAGATGAAGGCGCATGCGGCCGAGCGCATCGAGGACCTGAAGTCTCGTGGTTACGCCAATGCAGGGCTCTACGATCCGCCGGGCGTCGGCGGCACGCATGTGATGTATGTGCTGCATCACGCCGACAAGCCGTCGATCTATGCCGGGCTGCCGGACGATCCGCGCATCTCGCCGCTGGTCGAGGCATGGAAGGGCGTGACCAGATATGCCGGCCTTGCCGTCATGGGCATCGCGGCGGCCGCCGGCGTGCTGCACATGGCAGTATCCGGTCGCAACCGCGTCACCGTCGAGGATGACGAGGAGGCGCGTCGCCTGACTTCGGCGGCGCCGGGCGCGGCGCCGCTCGACCCGAGCGAGGAGACCCTGTCATGACGGACAGCACGCTGCACGGGCGTCCGGTTCCGCAGGTGACCAAGGCCGACATCGACCGCGGTGACCGGCTGCATGTCGGCCGCGAGGTCGTCGTCGACCGCTATACGAAGTGGGCTCGGGTCAATCACTGGATCACGGCTATCAGCCTGATCCTGCTGGCGCTCTCCGGTCTGGCCCTGTTCCACCCCTCGCTCTACTGGCTGACCGCGCTGTTCGGCGGCGGCCAGTGGACGCGGGCGATCCATCCCTGGATCGGTGTGGTGCTGTTCATTTCCTTTGCGGGCCTATTCATCCGGTTCTTCCGGCTGAACCTGCCGCGCCGGGAAGATGCGCAATGGGCCGCGCAGATCGGCGACGTGCTCAAGGGCGACGAGGACAAGCTGCCTGAGGTCGGCAAGTACAACGCAGGCCAGAAATTCGTCTTCTGGGCGATGTCGATCCTGATCACGTTCCTGATCGTCTCGGGTCTGGCCGTCTGGGAGCGGTACTTCTCGCAGTATCTCACCGTCCCGCAGCTTCGCGTGGCGATGCTGGTCCATTCGATGTCGGCGGTGGCGATCATCTGCGTGTGGATCATCCACGTCTATGCCGCCTTCTGGGTCGAGGGCACCTTGCGCGCCATGACGCGCGGCAGCGTGTCCGGCGGCTGGGCATGGCGGCATCACCGCAAGTGGCTGCGTGCGCTCGCCACCTATGGCAAGCGTGACGACAAGGCGCCGCGCGGCCGCGGCCCCTTGGCCTGACCCAACGCGAATTCAGGCTCGGCGTGACAATGCGCCGAGCTGTCATCTAGAATGCCGCGTGGCCCGTGCGGCTCGTGGAGGTTTCATGGCGCGTCGAGTTCCCGTCAAGGGAGACATTACCGCGATCGGCGAGGTTCGCACGCCGCCAGCCGCTCGCGTGCCGGACCCGGTGCGTCTGTTCGAACGACGCGCCAAGCGCTTCGCGGAGTTGTCCCAGCCGGAAGGTATTGGCCCTTATCTTGGCTTCCTTGCCGGCATCGCCGCCGCTCAACAGGCGCTCGCACAGGAACTCCCGGCGGCTCGTATTGCCGAGCCAGATGCGGTCAAGCGTTCGCTCGATCATTCCATGCCACCGCTCGACCGGACTGCCTTCCGACCCGACGAGGAATTCCGCTCGCTGAGTGAGCGGCTGTTCGGCAAGATCGAAGCTGTCGAGAAGCCGGCAGCGGCAAAGAGCGCGCTCGCCTCGGTGCAAAAAGCCGATCCGCTACGCTTCGATGCGATGGTGGCCAATCTGCTCGCCGATGCCGTTCCCGCCGAGACGATGGCTGAACATGCCTATGTTGCCGCGGCATTGCAGCTTCATTTCGTTCGCGCGGCCTCCGCGTTGCCGGAGCGCGAACTCAAATCGGTGGCCAGCGGGGCGTGTCCCGCCTGCGGGGGGCCACCAGTCGCTTCCGTCATCGTAGCCTGGCCGCAGGCAGGCGGAACGCGCTATTGCGCCTGCGCGCTTTGTGCGACGCTCTGGCATCACGTGCGCATCAAGTGCGCGATTTGTTCCTCGACCAAGGGCATACGCTATCAGGAGATCGAGGACGGGCCGGGCACGATCAAGGCCGAAACCTGCGACGAGTGCGGCTGCTATGTGAAGATTCTGAACCAGCAGCAGGACGCCGCACTAGAGCCTCTCGCCGACGATGTCGGGAGCCTCGGCATCGATCTTCTGATGCGCGAGACGCCATTCAGGCGGGGTGCGTTCAACCCGTTTCTGCTGGGGTACTAGACCCGCGATGAACGAAAGCTTCCGCGCCATTCCTTCGGTCGACACCGTGCTGAAATCGTCAGCCGGGCAGGCGGCGATCAATCGGTTCGGCCGCGCAGAAGCAACCACGCACATCCGCCTCGTTCTCGACGCTGAGCGGCAGGCGGCTCGCGACGGCCGGCCGCTGCGCGACGCGGAAGACGTTGCCGCGCTCGCGATTTCACAACTGGAATCCGCGTCGCAATCCTCGCTGCGGCCAGTCTTCAACCTCACCGGCACGGTACTTCACACCAATCTTGGCAGGGCGCTTCTTGCGGAAGCCGCGATCGAGGCGGCGACGCAGGCCATGCGCCATGCCGCCGCGCTCGAATTCGACCTTGAGACCGGCAAGCGGGGAGAGCGCGACGACCACCTGCGCGAACTGGTATGCGAACTGACCGGCGCGGAGGATGCAACGCTCGTCAACAACAATGCCGCCGCCGTTCTCATCGTCCTCAACACGCTCGCAGGGCATGGCGGCGGTGCGGTCGTCTCGCGCGGCGAACTGATCGAGATCGGCGGCGCGTTCCGGATGCCCGATATCATGGCTCGTGCCGGTGCGCGGCTCGTCGAGATCGGCACCACGAACCGCACGCACGAGAAGGACTACCGGGCAGCGCTCGGCGCGGGCGACATCTCGTTGATTCTGAAGGTGCACACGTCGAACTATCGCATTGAAGGATTTACGAAAGAGGTCGCGGCGCCCGAGCTCGCGGCGCTGGCTCGCGAGGCGAATGTACCGCTCGTCAACGACCTCGGCTCCGGCACGCTGGTCAACCTCGCGCGCTGGGGCCTGCGCCGCGAGCCGACGGTGCGCGCCGCCGTCGAGGAGGGGGCGGACATTGTCACCTTCTCTGGCGACAAGCTGCTCGGCGGACCGCAGGCGGGCTTCATCGTCGGCCGCAGGGATTTGATCGCCGCCATCAACCGCAACCCGATGAAGCGGGCGTTGCGCGTCGACAAGCTGCGGCTCGCGGCCCTCGAGGCGACGCTGAAACTCTACCGCGATCCTGACCGGCTCGCCGAGCGCTTGCCGACCCTGCGGCTGCTTGCGCGAAGCCAGTCAGACATCGCCCAAATGGCAGCGGCGATCCTGCCGGATGCACGCTCCGTGGTCGGAGCGGCATATACGGTCGAGCTGGCCGAATGTGCGAGCCAGGTCGGATCGGGCGCGCTACCGCTCGACACGCTCGCATCCATGGCGCTCGCATTCCGTGCCGTCGACGGCAGCGGCTCGGCGCTCGACCGACTGGCGGCCGCCTTGCGCGCGCTTCCCGTCCCGGTCATCGGCCGGATATCCGATGACGCGCTGTTGCTCGATCTGCGCTGCCTGGACGATGCGCCTAGTTTCCTCGCCAATTTCCGGAGCCTGGCCGATGGGCTGGCTTGAACGCTTCCGGCGCGCCGCAGAACCGCGGCTCGATCCGATGGACGAAGCGCTTCGCGCTGCCAAGGCCGGCGATTTTGCCGCCGCGCTCGCCATCTGGGAGCCGCTGGCGCGGGCGGGCAACGCGCGGGCGCAAAACAACATCGCCGCCTGCTTTTCGGGCGGCTACGGGATCGAGGAAAATCCGGAACTTGCCGCGAAATGGCTGAAGCTTTCGGCCGCGCAGGGCGATCCGGTCGGTCAGCGCAACCTGGCGACCCTTCACTTTCGCGGCGAGGGCGTCGCGCAGGACGAGGCGGAGGCGATGCGACTTTATCGCCTTGCAGCCGACCAGGGCGATGCGACCGCGCAGGACATGTACTCATGGATGCTCGCCGACAATGAGGACTACGAGGGCGCTCTTGCCTATGCCCGCAGGGCAGCCGCGCAGGGAGTGGCGGCGTCGATGACGCGCATCGGCAACCTTCTTCACAATGCGCTGGGCGTCGAGCGCGATGCGGCGGCGGCTGCCGAGTGGTGGCGCAAAGCGGCGCTTCTTGGCGATGCCGACGGGCAGGCGATGCTCGGTGCGGCGCATATCACCGGCGCCGGCACCACCCGCGACCCCGTCGCAGCACTCGCCTGGCTGCTGCGCGCCCGGGATGGCGGCTCGAAGCTGGCGCAGAATTTCGTGCCCGCCGCCACGGCGGCGCTGACCGCTGAAGAGCGCGAAGCTGCCAGGGAGCGCGCCGCGCGGCCGCTAGCCGAGGAGGGTGGGGCGTGATCGTCGGCACGGCGGGCCATATCGACCACGGCAAGACGTCGCTCGTGCGTGCGCTGACCGGCGTCGAGACCGACCGGCTAAAGGAGGAAAAGGCGCGGGGCATCTCCATCGATCTCGGTTTTGCCTATCGCACATTGGCGAACGGCGCGCGGATCGGCTTCATTGACGTTCCCGGCCACGAGCGGTTCATCCACACCATGCTTGCCGGCGCCGGTGGCATCGACTTCGCTCTTCTGGTGGTCGCCGCCGACGACGGCGTGATGCCGCAGACGCGCGAGCACCTGGCGATCCTGGATCTGCTCGGCGTCTCGCGCGGCATCGTCGCGATCACCAAGGCGGACCTTGCCGGCGAAGACCGGCTGCTCGCCGTCGAGATCGAAATCGAGGCGCTGCTCGCCGGCACGTCGCTGGAAGGCGCGAAGGTGCTCGCCGTGTCGAGCGCGACCGGGCAGGGAATTGCAGACCTCGAAAATGAACTTGCGGACGCCGCGCTCGCTGTAGGGCGACGCAGTGCACAGGGCCGCTTCCGGCTCGCGGTCGACCGCGCTTTCACGATCCAGGGGGCGGGCACGGTCGTGACGGGAACGGTGCTTTCGGGCGGGATAACCATCGGTGATCAGGTCGTGATCAGCCCTCGCGGCCTGCCGGCGCGCGTGCGTTCGATCCACGCTCAGAACGAGAAGGCCGAGTTCGGCCGGGCGGGCGACCGCTGCGCGCTAAATCTCGCAGGTGACGGGATCGGGCGTGATGCGATAGCGCGCGGCGACATGGTCGTCGACCCGGTCCTGCACGCGCCGTCTGGGCGCATCGATGCGGAACTCACCGTTCTTGCCAGCGAACCGAAGCCGATCGGCCAATGGTTCCCTGTCCATCTGCACCACGCCTCCTGCGAGGTGCCGGCGCGTATCGTTCTGTTGCAGGACGAACCGATTGCGCCCGGCGGCCGCGCGCTGGTCCAGATCGTGCTCGACCGTCCGATCGCGGCGGCGGCAGGCGACCGCTTCGTCATCCGCGACACCTCCGCACGGCGCACGATCGGCGGTGGCCGATTCCTGGACTTGCGTGCGCCTGCGCGTCGGCGTCGCTCGCCCGAGCGCCATGCCCAGCTTGCTGCCCTGGCCAAAAGCGAACCGCAAGCGGCCTTGCGTGCACTTCTTGAAGTGTCGCCCTTCTTCCTCGACCTTGAAGGCTTCGCGCGGGACCGGGCAATCGGTGCGGAACGGATGGCAAAGCTTGCCGGCGACCTGATCCGCATTCCGCCCGATACGGGTGCGGTCGTCATGGCACCGGCGCGCTGGCTGCGCTTTCGCGAACGCCTGCTCGCCGATCTCGACGCCTATCACGCCGAAAATCCGGACCATCCGGGCGTTGGGCTGGAGCGGCTGCGCTTGATGGGCGAAGTGCGTCTGCCGGCGCCCGTCTTTCGGCTGGTCCTGCAGAGCCTGCAGCGTCAGGACGAAATTTCGCTCGACGGAGCCTGGGTCCGTCGCGCCGCCCATGTCGCGCGGCTGTCGGAGGCGGACGAGGCCCTATGGAACGAGATCGAACCGCTCCTGTCGGGCGAACAACGCTTTCGACCACCGCGCACGCGCGATCTGGCCACCATGTTCGCGGTCCCGGAGGCGGGCATGCGCCAGCTTTTGAAGCGCGCGAGCCGCATGGGGCGGGTGCACGAAATCGCGCATGACAGCTTCTTTGCCCGACCGGTCGTCTCCGAAATCGTCGCGATTCTGCAAGACGTCGCGACGAGCAGGGCAAAGGGCGAATGCACCGCGGCCGACCTGCGCGACAGGTTGGAAAATGGCCGCAAGGTCTCTATTGAGATTCTGGAGTTTTTCGATCGGCACGGCGTCACGCTTCGGCGCGGCGACCTTCGCCGGCTCAATGTTCACCGGCTCGACCTGTTTGGGCCGGCACCGCTCGAGACGAGCGATGAAGGAAGAGAATCGTCCCCGGTGGGGCGTCCGGACTTCAAATCCGGGTGGGGCCGTGAGACGGTCCCTGGTGGGTTCGACTCCCACTCTCCTCCGCCAGCTTCCCGGAAGGTTTCATGACAACCAGCCATCCCTTCCTCAATCGCCTCGAACAGGCGGCCAAGGCCTGCGAGGGGGAAGAATCCGAATTCCGCCGGACGATGAACGCGCGCCTGGCGGCGCTCGCGCAAGCACGCGCTTTCGCCCATCGCAGAATGAACGTGATGCGCTCTCTGTTCGATACGGTGGGGCAGACCGAACAGCTTGAAATCGCCGTTGCGGCCGCTGTCGCCGCGCTGCGCCACCGTCTCGGCTGGCGCGAAGACAGCGAGGCGCGGACCGAAGTGCTGGATCGCTACGCCGTGGTGGCCGCCGCCGCTTTTCGCGCGACCAGCGAGAGCACTGCCGCGGTGGATGAGGCGAAATCTTCGCCTGACGTCGAGCAGGAGCTCGCCGCTTTTGAAGAGTGGTATCTTGCCGCGCGCGCAAAGCCCTTCTGGGTGTTGTTCGAGCACTACATGCCGGAGACGCAGCTTGTCGACTTCTGACCGCCCCAACCGCTTCGACGCATGGCTGTCGGGCGAATACCGAAGCCGCGGGGATTTTACCATGCTGGTCGTTCTGGTCGTGATCGACGGGACGAAGATCACTCTCCTGCGCTCCACATTCATGAACGTCATCGGCGACGAAACGCACTGGGTCGAGCTTCGCGAATTGCTGGCCGGCTCGGGCGCTCCGTGGAACGGCGCAGCCTTCTTTCCGCTCAGCCCCTTTTTTGCCGGGCCGGTATCCAACGACATCGCCCGGCAGGAACTGCGCGCGCTTGAAGAACGGCTGCGCGAGGACCGGCGTGTCCTGAACGAGGGTCATTTCTTCGACCGCAAGGGCCGGCGTCTGAAGGTGGATGAACTGGTCCATTAAAGGTCAAACGTCCTGTCACGACCCATGACGCGCCCGGTTTGAGCCTCCCACGGAAAGCGGCGACGCTCATGGCAGCAGGGAACTGCCCGGACGCACGCTGCCGAAGCCGCATCGTGCTGGCGCTCGCGGCGAACTCGACGCCGAAGGCCATTGCAGGGCGGCATAGGCCTGGGCTAAGAAGCGGCATCCATCAGGACCCGGTGCAATTCCGGGTGGCTCTTCCGGCCGCCGATCCGCCGGACAACTGAATCAAATACCGTCCTCCCGGTGCGACCCTCGATATCCAGGGCCGCTGGTTTGGTTTTCTCATCATCTGGAACTTCATGACCTCCTTGTCCGCCTATCGCGCGCAATGGTTCGGCAATGTGCGCGGAGACCTGCTCTCCGGGCTCGTCGTCGCGCTCGCGCTCATTCCCGAAGCCATCGCATTCTCCATCATCGCCGGTGTCGATCCCAAGATCGGCCTTTACGCGTCTTTCTCGATCGCCGTGATGATCGCATTCGTCGGCGGCCGCCCCGGCATGATCTCGGCAGCGACCGCAGCGACGGCAGTCCTCATGGTCACGCTTGTGCGCGATCACGGGCTCGAATATCTGCTGGCTGCGACCGTCCTCGCCGGATTGCTGCAAATCGGCGCCGGTTTCCTGAAGCTCGGCTCGGTCATGCGCTTCGTCTCGCGCTCGGTGATGACAGGCTTCGTCAATGCCTTGGCGATCCTGATCTTCATGGCGCAGATACCCGAACTCGTCGGCGTGCCGAACCTGACCTATGTCATGGTCGCTGCCGGGCTCGCGATCATCTACCTCTTCCCTTATGCGACCAAGGCGGTCCCATCACCGCTGGTCTGCATCATCGTTCTGACCACGGTCGCCATCCTGTTCGGCTTCGACGTGCGCACGGTCGGCGATATGGGCGAGTTGCCGTCCACGCTTCCGGTCTTCCTGATCCCGGACATTCCGCTGACCCTCGAGACACTTTTGATCATCCTGCCCTATTCGGCGGCGGTTGCCGTCGTCGGCCTGCTCGAATCCCTGATGACGGCACAGATCGTCGATGACCTGACCGACACGCCTTCGGACCGTCATCAGGAGTGCATCGGCCAAGGCATCGCGAATACGGCCACGGGCTTCATCGGCGGAATGGCGGGTTGTGCGATGATCGGTCAGTCGATCATCAACGTGAAGTCCGGCGGACGCGGGCGGCTGTCGACCTTCGCCGCCGGCGTCTTCCTCCTCTTCATGATCCTGGTTCTGGGCGACCTCGTCAGCCGGATTCCGATGGCCGCGCTTGTTGCGATCATGATCATGGTCTCGATCGGCACCTTTTCCTGGTCGTCGATCGTCAATCTGAAGGATCACCCGCGATCCTCCTCCATCGTCATGCTGGCGACGGTGGTCACCGTCGTCTTCACGCACAACCTTGCCTATGGCGTGCTGATCGGCGTCTTTCTGTCGGGCATCTTCTTTGCCTGGAAGATCGCGCAGCTCTTCCGCGTGTCGTCCAGCCTCAGCGCGGACGGGCGTCATCGGACCTATGTCGTCGAGGGCCAGCTCTTCTTCGTCTCGGCGGAAGATTTCATGGCCGCGTTCGATTTCAGGGAGGTTTTGGAGAAGGTCACCATCGACGTCTCGCGTGCGCATATCTGGGATATTTCCAGCGTGGCCGCGCTCGACATGGCGGTGCTGAAATTCCGTCGGGACGGCGCGGAAGTCGAGATCGTCGGCATGAATGCGGCAAGCGAGACCATCGTCGACCGCCTGGCCATCCATGACAAGCCCGGCGCGCTCGACAAGCTGATGGCGCACTGAGGAAAGGGGAAAAACGAATGACCGAGAAGCTCATCGCCCTGATCGACGGCTCGATCTATTCAAGAAGTGTTTGCGACAACGCCGCCTGGATCGCCAGCCGCACTGGTACGCCTGTCGAACTCCTGCATGTTCTCGGACGTCGCGAGACGGCGAGTGCTGACTTGTCCGGCTCAATTGCGCTCGGCGCGCGTACGGCCCTGCTGGAAGAATTGTCGGGCCTCGACGAGCAGCGATCCAAACTGGCGCAGAAGCGTGGCCGTGCCATCCTCGAAGACGCCGAAGAAATTCTTCGTTCTGCCGGGATCGAGAAAGTGACCTCACGGCTGCGCCATGGCGATGTCCTGGAGGAGGTCGCCGAGTCCGAATCCGGTGCGCACGGCATCGTCATCGGCAAGCGCGGCGAGGCTGCGGATTTCGCAAAGCTTCATCTCGGTTCCAATCTCGAACGCCTGGCCCGCGCGGCGACCAAGCCGGTCTTCGTGGCAGCACGCGCTTTCCGGCCGATCGAGAAGGTGCTTATCGCCTATGATGGTGGCCCCAGCGTGATGAAGGCAGTCGATCACATTGCGCGAGCGCCACTTTTCGCTGGGCTCGACATTCGGCTTTTGACAGTGGGCAGCGAAAATGCCGATCGTCTGCGACGACTGGAAGATGCGCGGGCGACGCTTGCGGCCGGCGGGCATCAGGCTTCGACCGAGATCGCCTCCGGGCAGCCGGAAGATGCGATCTCCGACGTCGTCGAACGTGATGGCATCGACCTGCTCGTGATGGGAGCGTATGGCCACTCCCGAATCCGAGCGATGATCATCGGTTCGACGACAGCCCAAATGATTCGATCCTGCAAGATTCCCGTAGTCTTGTTCAGGTGAAGAACTCACGGGGCGTCCGAAATACAAAGCTCCGTGCCTCGCCTGCGTCTGGCCGGCTCCAGAAAGCTATTGCGGCGCAGCGGTGGGGCTGGCAGGCATCGGTCTTGTGGTGCAAACGCCGCTGGAGCGGGTGTCTTGGTTTCACCCCGTCAATGGCGGCTGCGAGCACCGCTTGACAGCAGGTATATGAGATAGGGACCGCCGATCAGCGAGGCGAAGAGGCCGACGGGAAGCTGATAGGGGAAGGCGACCATGCGTGCGAGCCAGTCCGACAGCACCATGAGCGCCGCGCCCAGCAAAACTGCGCCAAGAAGGTGATCGCGCGCGCGGCCGAGGCCGACAAGGCGCGCCAGGTGCGGGGCAATGAGGCCGATGAAGGAGAGCGGGCCGACGAACATAGCCGCCGCGGCCGTCATCAGCGCGGAGAGCAGCACGACGGCGAATCGGGCACGCTTCAACGGAACGCCAAGACTTTTCGCCGTCTCGCCGCCGAGCGGCAGGATCTCGAGCCAGCGCACGGCCAGGAACGCAGGAGCGACGAGCATCACGGCCAGCGCCAGCGCGGTCCAGGCCTGCGTCGCATCGGCCTGCGCCGTGGACCCAGTCAGCCAGGTCAGCAGCGTGTAGGATGTCATGGTGCCCATGGCGATGACAGCGGTGATGACGGCGCTTGCGGCGGCCCCGATCGCCACGCCGCCCAGAAGCAGACGCTCCGGGCCGAATTTGCCGCGCGCGGCAACGCCGAGAATGAGCAACAGCGCGCCGAGCGCTCCGGCTGCGGCGCCGGCGATCTGCCAGAACAGGCTTGCGGCGGCGTTGACGAGGAGCACCGCGGTGAGCCCTGCACCAGCTCCCGTTCCCACGCCGAGCACCTCGGGACTTGCCAGCGGGTTCCCCGTCAGACGCTGAACCATCACCCCCGCAGCGGCAAGCATCGCGCCGGCCGCCGCCGCGACGACGATACGCGGGGCGCGCCATTGCGACAGGTCTGCCAGAAGGCTGCCGGTGGCGACACTCCATCCTTCGGGACCGCTGCCGATCAACAGGGCAGCCAGCGCTGCCCCGAACAGGGCTACCAGCGCAATGACAATAATCGCGGATGGTCTGGCCGCACGTCGAGAAGCCGCCATCAGCGTGCTCAAGGATGGCCATTCCATCATGCGCAGGCGCGGCAGAATCCAAAGTAACAAGGGGCCGCCGAGAAGTGCCGTTGCGGCGCCAGTTGGCAGGCGCTCCCCGCCGACACCCGAGACCAACTGCACCAGGCCATCGGTCAGCCACAGAAGGATCGCGCCGATCAGCGGCGCGGCGACGACGCGCTGGCCGAGCGTGCGCGCGCCGGAAAGCGTCGCGAGCGCGGGCGCGGCGAGGCCCACGAAACCGATGACGCCGACCGCGGCGACGACGGTCGTCGCGATCCATACGGCCAGCGCGACAATGGCGAAGCGGCTGGCGTGCAGCGCGACGCCCAGGCTGCGCGCCGATGCGTCGTCGAGACCGAGAATTGCGAGCGGGCGCAGGAGCAGGATCGCTGCCGCAAGGCCGATGGCCAGTCGCGAGCCGATGGTGACGGCCGGGTCCCAGCTCTGCTGGACGAGCGAGCCCCCGCCCCAGATGAAGAGCGAGAACAGATAGTCCCCATTGGCGAGGATGAGCGCGGCGCTGGCAGCATTGGCCGTCAGCGCCACCATCATACCCGCCAACACGACGGAGACCGGTTCGAGCCCGCGCCGCCAGGTAAGGGCGAGAATGATCGCGACGGCGGCGATGCCGCCGGTGAAGGCGACGAAGCCGACCGACCAGATCATCAAAGCGGGGGCGAAAAGAGTGGCAAGCGCCATTGCAAGCTGCGCGCCCGCCGAAATGCCGAGCGTCGAGGGCTCGGCGAGCGCATTGCGCAACACGCGCTGGAGCAGAAGGCCGGCCAGCCCAAGCGCCGCGCCTGCCAGGATCGCAACGGCGGCGCGGGGCAGGACCGCATTTTGGAGGATGACCCATTGCAGGTGGTCGCCGCCTACAGGCCAGGCGTCGCGGACCTTCCATGCGAACAGGACAGCGGCAAGCACGGCCATTGCGGCCCATGGCAGCAGGACGCGTCTGGACGTCATGATGCCGGCCAGTGCGACAGGGCTGCCTCGAGGAGGCGCGCGAAGCGGCGCGCCGAAGGAAGCCCGCCGAAATGGCTGACGGGCGCGATGCTCGCGACGCGGCCGTCCCGGACAGCGGGAAGGGCGTTCCAGATGGCATTGCGGGGCAGTCCGCGCGCGACTTCCGGCGGGGACGGCTCGACGATGACGATGCCCGCTTCCGGCCTGCGGGCGAGCGCCTCAATGCCGACCGGCGCTGCTGCGCTGTAGCTCGTCGTGTCGGTCCAGGCGTTGGTGAGTCCGAGACGGTCGACCACGTCCCCAAACATGGAATCGCCGCCGAATGCACGAAAATGGCGGGAATCGCCGAGGTTGATGACGAAGACCGGGCGGTCGCGATGCGGCGCAAGCGCTGCACGCCGCCGCGCGATCTCGTTTGCAGTGTCGTCGACATAGGCGCGCGCCTTGCGTCTCAGGCCCACCGCCTCGCCCAACCTCAGCGTCGAAGCTTCCACGAGCGCGTAAGGCGCAGTGCCGGCCTCGTAGACCGGAAGGCTGAGCACGGGTGCGATGCGCTCCAGTTGCGGGCGCTGATAGTCGTAGAACTGCGAAATCAAGATGAGGTCTGGTGCGACCTGGCGCAGCATCTCGAAGCTTGGCGATCCGCGAAGGCCGAGATCGGCGACCGTGCCAGGAAGTTCGGGCTCGACGACGAGCGAACGGTATTGGATGAGTTCGCTGGCTGCAGCCGGCACCGCGCCCAGCGCCAGTGCCGTCTCGAGCAGGGCCCAGTCGATGATCGCAAGACGGGGAAGGGTGGCCGCGTCCGCGCGCCTGGCGGCAAGCGCCGCCGCGCCTGCGGCCATGAAGGCGCGACGGGTCATTGCCAGCGGGAGTCGGCGCTCGGTCGCCATGGCTCAGGCGACGTAGCTGAGCGGCTGTCCCGTCGCCGGGTGAGGCAGGATGCCCATACGCAGACCGTAGAGCGCTTCCAGCGTCCCGGGCTCGACGATCGATTCGGGCGCGCCGCGCGCGACGATCCGGCCGCCTTTCAGCGCCACGAGTTCGTCGCAGTAGCGGGCGGCCATGTTGACATCGTGCAGGACAATGAGCGCGGCGAGGTCGCGTTCGCGCGTCAGGTCGCGCACGAGCGCCAGCATGTCGGCCTGATGAGCGATGTCGAGCGCGGAAGTCGGCTCGTCGAGGATCAGGCAGGCCGTGTCCTGCGCCAGCATCATCGCCAGCCAGGCACGCTGGCGCTCGCCGCCGGAAAGGCTGTCGATCAGCCGGTCGGCAAAACGGGTCAGCTCGGTGCGCTCCAGCGCGATGTCCACCTTTTCGCGGTCTTCAAGGGAAAATCGGCCGAGCGCGCCATGCCATGGAAAGCGCCCGAGCGCGACGAGTTCGCGCACCGTCATTCCTTCGGCAGGCGGCGTGAACTGAGGCATGTAGGCAATCCGCCGCGCCAGCTCACGGTCGCCGAAACCATCGAGAGGGCGTCCGTCGAGCCGGATGGTGCCGGAGGTCGGCTGCTGCTGGCGCGCGACGAGGCGCACCATCGAGCTCTTGCCCGAACCGTTCGGGCCGATCACACCGGTCATCCGGCCGCGATGAAGATCGAGGGAAACCGGCTGCAGGATTGAAACAGAACCGGCGCTGAAGGTGACCTCCTCCAGCGCCAGCAATCCTGCCTGTTTCACAATGTCGCTTTCAGCCATCCTCACCAGCGCGCATGAGCCTTGAGCTTGAAGGAACGTCCCTCGCCATAGGAGCATACCGCCATTCCCTGGCAGCTCGCCACATAGGTCTCGTCGAACACGTTGGTCACGTTGAGCGACACGCCCCAGTCGTCCTTCTCGTAGCCCAGCTTGAGGTCGACGAGGGTTGCGGAGGGGACTTTCAACGAGTTCTCGTTATCTACCCACGAGGAGCCGACATAGCGCACGCCGGCACCCGCCGTCACGCCGTCATACCATGCGCCGTCCTCCCGGAACGTGTAGTCGCCGGAGACCGAGGCAAGCACCTCGGGCACGATGAAAGGGGTGTTGCCGATCAGCGCGGCGTTCGCATCCTCGGTGATCTCAATGTCGTAGGCGGTCAGGCCGGCCGTCACCTTGAACTGCTCGGTCACGTTCACCTTGGCCTCGGCCTCGAAGCCGCGCGAGCGCACTTCGCCGATCTGTAGCTGCGTGAAAGCCGTGACATTGGACGGCACGTTCTCGCGTGTCAGGTCGAAGACGGAGAGGGTGAAGAGGCCATCGATGAAGGTCGGCGCGTATTTGACACCGGCTTCGTACTGGACGCCGTCCTCGGGCGAAAACAGGTCGCCGTTCGCGTCGGTACCGATGATCGGGTTGAAGAAGCTCGCGACGCTCACATAGGGCGTTAGACCGTTGGCGAATTCGTACGCCAGGCCTGCGCGGCCTGAAAACTGCCCGTCGCTGCGCTTCTGGGTCACGTCCTGCGTCGGCGCGTAGAAGGTCGGCCGGTCATGAGCTTCGAGCCAGCCCTTGTCGTAGCGGCCGTTCAGCGTCGCGATCCAGCCGCCGCCGAAGCGCATCTGGTCCTGCAGATAGATGCCGAGCTGGCGTTGGGTCAGGTCCTGGTTCGTGTAGGACACCGGGTCGGTGAGCGGCGATCCGTAGACTGGATTGAACGCGTCGATCGGCGGCGTCGTGCCGAACAGAGCCGAGGCCTGCACCTGATCGACGTTGAAGTACTTGTAGTTCACGCCCGCGAGGATGCGGTGCTCGACAGCGCCGGTGTCGACCGTTCCCTCGATCTGGTTGTCGATCAGGAAGGTGGTCGAGCGCGTCTGGTGGGCGAAGTTGACCCGGTCGAGAAGCGTCGGGCTGCCGGCGACGTAGCCATTGGCGTAGAGAAACTGCTCCTCGACGTCGGCAACGCCGAAGCGCGCGTTGGAGCGCGCAGTCCATTGATTGTCGAACGTATGCTCGAGCTCATAGCCGACCGAGCCCTGGCGGCGTTCGTAGAAGTCGACCGACGGCTCGGTGAAATTGGCATCGCGATCGATCCGGCCGTAGTTCACGCCGCCGACGACGCGGTCGACGACCGTGCCTTCGTAGGGCAGGAAGCTGTCGCCATTGTGCGTCTCGTCGATGTGGGTGTAGTTGCCGAAGACGGTGAAGCTGGTCAGCTCGTCCGGGCGCACGGTGATGCTCGGCGCGACGAAACCGCGCCACCCGTCCTGGAAATCGCTGTAGCCGTTGCCGCCCTGCACGCGCCCGTTGACCCGCAGGGCAACGGTTTCGTTCGCGAGGTCGGAGAAGTCGAAGCCCACATAGCCCTTGCCGGCATCGTTGATGCCGCTCTCGACGTATTTTTCCCGGCTGAAGTCGGGCCGCTTGGAAACGTAGTTGACGATTCCGCCCGGGTTGCTGCCGCCGTAGAGAACGGAGGCCGGCCCCTTGAGCACCTCGACCCGCTCGAGGCCGAACGTATCGACGTAAAAGCTGCCGAAAGCGTAGCCAAAGAGCTGGAGACCATCCATGTAGGCGCCGGTCTGCGTCGCCTGGAAACCGCGCAGGAACAGCCAGTTCGTGTCGGCGTCCGTGCCGAAGGGCTGCGTGAACGCGCCGGGCGTGTAGCGCAGCGCCTCGCCGACATTCTGCGCGCCCATGTCGTCGATCTCGGTGCGCCCCACGACGGAGACCGCTTGCGGAATGGCCTCGATCTCGGTCGCCGATTTCATGCCCGTACGCGTCGAGCGCGCAACGACGCCAGTGACGGGTCCGACGCCGCCTGCCTCTTCCGTGCCTTGGCCCTCGACGACGATCTCCTCGAGTTCGGTCGCCTGCTGAGCCGATGCGTCGAACACCGGCACAAGGGCAAGTGTCGCCACGCCGGCGGCGAGCATCAATCGATAGTGCGAACGGTCGGTCATAACGAGCTCCAGTCAACCCCGCGCGGCTTCGGTTCCGCGCCCCTCAAAGTTGACCGTTTAGCTCTACTTTAGCCGATTGGATTGAACATTCTTGACCAGTTTGCCTGATTTTGTCTCCAGGCTGACACGTGGTCCGGCAAATGGTGCAAATTTATCATTCATTGGGCCGCCCCTTGGTCCCGCCGCCAGGCTGCGGGGGTCATCCCGGCGACGGACCGAAACACTCTGTTGAAATGCGCTTGGTCAGAAAAGCCGCATTGCGCCGCTACGTCGACGAGCAAGATATGCCGCGTGACCATGAGCGCCTGAGCCTTGCGGATCCGCTCCTGCATGACGAACCGATGCGGCGGGACGCCTGTCGCCGCCTTGAAGGCGTGGCTGAAATAGGTGTCCGAAACTCCGACAAGTCTGGCAAGGTCACTCAGACGCAACACATCCGCACAATGGGCGTCGATGTATTCCAGCGCTGTTCTAAGCTGTTTGCGGGACAAGGCTGGGCGTCGCCTCGTCTGGTCCGGGGCGACGTCGAACAGGGTGAATCGCCCCGGGTTTGCCGGAGGCCGTTTGAATTAAGTTACGCTGCCATGTCTGGCTGCTCCAGCATGGCGTAGTAGCGTTCCTCGGCTTCGGCCGGCGGGATGTTGCCGATAGGCTCCAGCAGC